>NZ_FPBJ01000007.1 GCF_900116635.1 Xenorhabdus koppenhoeferi
TAGGCCATAGCGCATTTTCCTTTGGCGAGAAAGATGCCTACTATAGCAACTGACCGCCTTTCTTAGAAATTGCACTTATTAGGCGAATCCAAGAAAGTCTATGACGCAGGTATGACACTAGCAGTAGAGAAGAACGCCGAGGCCATCATAGAAAAAGCAGAGAAGGTTTACCGAGTCGCAGCGGGTATTCATGTGAAAGAGGCATTCATTGACACAGCGAAGATAAACCAAGCTCAGGCTGACCACATCCGCCAGATAGTCCGCGAAGAGATACATCAGTTCGTTAATCGCGAAAGTCGATGCGGCGGACTGTTTTCGAAATAAGGAAATAAAATGGCACTCACCGACAAACAAGAGATGTTTTGTCGCGAGTACCTCGTTGATTTGAACGCCACACAAGCGGCCATTCGTGCGGGGTACAGCGAAAGGACTGCTAACCGCACTGCGTCTGAAAACCTGTCAAAACCTGACATCCAATCACGCATTGCTGAACTTAAAGCCGATCGCAATGAAGAGGTAGGTATCAATGCCGCGTATGTATTGAAACGGTTGGTTGAAATTGACCAGATGGACGTGCTCGACATTCTCGCTGATGGTGGCGAACTGAAACCCGTAAAAGACTGGCCTAAAGTCTGGCGTACCACGCTATCCGGTCTGGAAGTGGTTGAGACGGGATCACAAGATGCCGCCGCGTTACTCAAGAAAATCAAGTGGCCGGATAAAGTGAAAAATCTAGAGCTGTTAGGCAAGCACATCAGCGTTCAGGCGTTTAAAGAACAAATTGATCAAAAGGTGGTGGCTACACATAACATCATGCCAGTTCCTACTTGTGACAATGTTGATGACTGGGAAAAAACAGCACAGAAGCAGCAAGGTGAGGTATTAGGTGGATGAATTACAATGTGGTTTGGAAGCCGCTTACTGGCTCACAATCGTTATCATTAAGTTGCCCCTGCAATGAAATTCTGTATGAAGGGACACGAGGACCCGGCAAAACAGCAGCACAACTAGCCCGATTTCGACGCAATGTCGGGGTTGGTTACGGTTCATTCTGGCGTGGGGTGATATTCGATACTGAATATAAAAACCTTGCGGATATCATTACCCAGTCAAAGCGCATGTATCGCCTGTTTAAAGATGGCGCTCGCTTTCTGGCATCAGCATCTGAATTACGCTGGGTGTGGCCGACGGGTGAAGAGTTGTTATTTCGGTTCGGCAAGGAAGCGGATGATTATTGGGATTATCACGGGCAGGAGTTCCCGTTCATTGGATTTAACGAATTAACCAAACAGAAGTCGCCTGATTTTTATGAAGTCATGTTCTCTTGTCGGCGTTCGTCATTCAGGCCGGAGGATTACCCGCGTGAAGATGGTACGTTGTTAAGGTCCATCCCGTTAGAAACATTTAGTACAACTAACCCCTTCGGCATTGGTCATACATGGGTTAAGAAACGGTTTATTGAACCCGCACCGCGCGGAACGGTTATCCGTGAGACTCAGGCGGTATTTAACCCTCAGACAGAACGAGAAGAAGACATCACCCTGACCCGTGTTGCTATTCATGGCTCGTTCAAAGAGAACCCTTATCTTGACCCGCAATACATTGCCACATTAATGAACATTAAGGACCCGAACAGAAGAAAGGCATGGGTTGAGGGTTCGTGGGATGTTACCAGCGGTGGTCGCTTCGACCATCTTTGGAATGCGAATCATCACGTTATTAAACCATTCAAAATACCGGATAGCTGGACAGTTGACCGCTCTCATGACTGGGGTGAATCAAAACCGTTCGCTAATCTGTGGTGGGCTGAGTCAGACGGCACAGAAGCCACATTATCAGATGGCCGCAAATTCTGTCCGCCCGCGGGAACGTTGATTCTCATTGGTGAATGGTACGGCTGTCCGCCTGATGAGTTGAATAAAGGGCTGAATATGTCCTCTACCAATGTAGCAAAAGGGGTGAGGTGGATTGACAGCAGACTCACTGGCGAGGATGTTGCAGAACCTGACGAGATTAAACAGGGCGGCAAGACACAGGGTCAGTTAAATATTATGCCCGGTATCTGCAAAAAAGTGATTACTGGCCCCGCTGACAGTTCCATTTTTAACACAGGCGATAACGAAGACTCAATTGCACAGAAAATGCAAAAGCAGGGTGTGACATGGCTGGAGGCTAACAAAAAGCCCGGCTCCCGTATCAATGGTGCATCAATCTTTGCGGATATGCTGGAGGCCGTCATTGAGGGTAAACAGTCAGAATCAGGCCTGCCGGAAAAACCCGCTTTCTATGTGTTTGATTATTGCCGGGGCTGGATTAGTCGTATTCCTGTATTAGTGCGCGATAGCAAAAATCCTGATGATGTTGACACTGAGCAGGAAGATCATGATTGGGATGCAACACGATATCGTATCTTGCATAAACCTCTGCGCTTCGCAAAAGAACTCAATTTCAACTGGAACTGACATGAATACAAACGTTGATTACAGACATCCGGCATACACCGAATTTTTGCCAGAATGGAACATGATCGGTGATTGTGTTGATGGCGAGCGGGTGGTTAAGAGCCGGAAAGAAAAATATTTGCCACATCCGGCAGATAAAAAAAACAGGGATGATCCACATAATGAACGTTACAAGCGATATCTTCTCCGTGCCTCGTTTATTAACGCGACGGGGCGTACGTTGAGTGGGTTACTGGGGATTGCATTTAATAAACCCGTCAAAATCAATATCTCAGGCGGTGTTGAATATCTGGAAACTGATATTGATGGTGAAGGGCAGCCCCTGACGCAAATGATACGCGATTCGTTGTCTCAGGTATTGCAGCGTGGGCGAGCAGGTCTGTTAAGTGATTTTTCAGGCTCAGGTATTCAGTCAGAGGCTGAAAAAGGTCGTCCCTATATCCGGTTGTTTACAGCAAAGGAAATTATTAACTGGCGGGTGACAAAGGGGAAAACTTCGCTGGTTGTGATGCATTACAAAGAGCCGAGAGACTCAGATGATTTTGATTTGCAACTGATTGATCGCTGGATTGAGTTGCGGCTCATTGATGGCAGGGCATATTCACGACATTGGTATCAGGACAGCAATTTAATAGCTGGCGATTGGGTTGAACTGAAAGATGCTGTAGGACAGCCATTACCTGAGCTGCCGTGGTCATGGATAGGTTCGATGAACAATGATCATACACCTGATGCACCGCCACTGGCGGATATTGCCTATGTGAATATTAAGCATTATCAGGCCGAAGCTGATATCGCGGAATCAGCGCACACAGTGGGACAACCAATGGTCGCCTTAACGGGGCTGACTGAAACATGGGCAGATAAATATTTCTCTGATGGTTTTACGGTGGGATCTCGTAACGGGGTGTTACTTCCCCAGAATGCCGATATGAAGTTCGCTCAACCGGAAGAACGGAATATACAGATAACTGTCGCTGAACGCCGTGAAAAACAAATGGCAATGTTGGGGGCTAAGCTGGTGGAGCGCGGCACATCAGCACGGACGGCTACGCAGGCACAGAACGAGGCGCAGACAGATAATTCTATTTTGTCGCTATGTGCCGGAAACGTGGAGCAGGCATTTAACCGCGCACTCCAGTTCTGCATCCAGTTTGCGGGTTCGGGTGAGGCCACAATAGAGCTGAACAAACTCTATGACATTGCACAACTTGATTCTGCGTCTATTTCGGTTCTGTTATCCGCTGTCCAATCGGGTGAGATGCGTAAAGTCGATTTCATTCGGTATTTGCAAAGCATCAATATTGTTCCTCAAGATGAGCGACCAGAGGACATTGAAGATCAGTTAAGAAACAAAGAACCTGAAATGCTGGAGTGATAAATGAAATCCATCAATGAAATAATAATGGATGAGTTGATTGCTCACGCCTTATTTTCCGGCCGGTATGGCGCAGGAGTTGCCCGTAAAATGGTGAAGGCGCTGAATGCATTTGATGCTGAACTCACAGCCTCCTTAATTGTCGCGCTGGATGATGCCAGCATTGATACTGACAGTTTCACAGCGAGGCGTTTAGAGTCATTGCTTTATAGCGCCAAAATGATAAACAAAAATGCGGTTGAAAGTGCATTTTCTGTGTTGTCCCGTGAAATGTTAGAGCATGCCCGCTATGAGATTGGCTACTATCCGTCGCTATTTGACTCCCTATTGCCTGATGTCATTCTAAGACAATACCCGCTGGTGGGTGTTACAGAAGAAATGTTGTATTCATCGGTGATGGCGCGTCCGTTTCAAGGGAAATTATTAGCCGAATGGGCTGACGGTCTGGAAAAAGACCGTATGGCTCGTATTAGTAATACGGTTCGCAATGGTTACCTGAACGGTGACAGTGCGGTTGAGATTGGTCGAAAGATTAGAGGTCATGCCAATCAAGGGCATAAAGACGGCGCTTTGCAAATGAGTCGGGCTAATGCGACCACTATCGCTAAAACAGCAGTCAGTCATTTACAAGCAGTAGCGAGAGATCAATTCGCAGAAGCCAATAAAGATATCCTTGATTGTAAGCGCTGGGTGTCAACGCTGGATAACAAAACGTCCAATGACTGCATTATCCGTGATGGGCTTAAGTACACTCTGAGCGGCAAACCTATTGGCCACAAAGTCCCTTACCTGCAAGGCCCCGGTAAAATTCATTTTAATTGTCGCTCAATGGAAACGCTGGTGGTGAGATCGTGGCAAGAACTCGGTATTGATGCGGATGAAATGGGTGAAGGCACACGGGCATCTATGGATGGTCAGGTGCCAGAGAATACAACATTCATTGAATGGATACAGAGACAATCAGAGTGGAGACAGAAGCAAGTGTTTGGCGAAACGCGTTTCCGGCTGATGAAAGAAGGTGGCATGCACCCTTCGCAATTCTACACAGATAAAGGTGAGTTTATTTCACTGGATAAACTCAAGCAGATTGACGAACAAGTATTCAGAGAGGCTGGTTATGAATAATCGGCTCATACAATTCACAAGGTCGCTGAGGCGGCCTTTTTTATTGTCCGCAGTCGGTGACTGCACCATCAAAACCCGAGGTTTACGATGTTTAAATTTGCATTAACGAAAGAAGAATTTGACGCACTGACTGATGAACAGAAAGCCATGTACAAAGAAAACAACGGCAAGTATCAGTTGCAGATTGAAGGGATGCCAGAAATCCCTGATGTTTCCGGTCTGCAAAAGAAAGTGGATGAATTGCTTTCTGAGAAGAAGTCAGAACAAGAGAAGCGCCGTCAAGCGGAAGAAGCAGCAAAAAAAGCCGCCGAAGAACAAGCTCGTAAAAACGGGGATATTGAATCGCTGGAAAAAAGCTGGTCTGAAAAGCTCACTGCCCGTGAAAAAGAGCTGCTAACCCAACTCGAAGATAAAGACAGCAATCTGCGCACGCTGCTGGTGGATAACGTCGCTCAGTCTCTGGCAACCAAATTAGCTGGCGATAGCGCACAGTTGCTCATGCCTCATATCAAATCACGGCTAATCGTTGAAGAAGGCAAGACGCGCGTCATAGATGCAGAAGGTAAGCCGTCAGCATTAACCATCGACGATTTGGAAAAAGAATTCCGTAGCAACAAGCTGTTTGCGCCGGTTGTTATCGGTAGCAAGGCGACAGGAACCGCCGGAGACGGTCAGTCACGCTCCATGGTCACCAGAAGCGGCGGTAAAACTTGGCACGATTATACGGAAGCAGAGCGCATCCGTTTATTTGATGAAGATCCCGAGGAATTTAAACGCCTCCAAAAAACTCAGTAATGTAAGGAAAAGATATAATGGCAACAACCCGTTTATCCGATATTTTTCGTGGTGATTATTATCAAGCAATCGCACCACAGAATAGCCCAGAAAAGACCGCCGTATTTGAGTCAGGCATTATCATTCGCCTGCCTCAGCTAGACACCATAGCATCTGATAGTCAGGGTACGGCAACGATTAACTACTGGAATGACTTAGACGCGAACGAAGCACCTAATGCGACCTCAGATGATCCTGACCAAATTGGTAAGGTAGGGAAAGCCTCTCAATCCAGCCTGAAATCTCGCGTATTGTTCCTGAATAAGGGCTATGGAGTTGCTGATTTGGCGGCAGAATTAGCAAACAGTGAACCGATGGCTCATATCCGTAACCGCTTTGGCACTTACTGGACTCGTCAGTGGCAGCGCTACCTGATCGGTACGGCGCGCGGGGTTATTGGCAGCAACATTGCGAAAAATGATAGCGACATGGTGATTCAAGGTGGAGATGAAATCTCGGCTAATAATCTGATTGACGCTGCATTTACCGCTGGTGACGCAGCTGACACATTCAGCGCTATTGGTGTCCACTCTGTGGTTATGAAACAGATGGCGACTAAGAACCTGATTGAAACCATCCGTGACTCAGAAGGTCGTATTATCCTGCAAACCTATTTGGGCAAACCGCTTTTCATGGATGACAGCCTGAAATATGAAGATGGGCGTTATCTCACTGTCTTCTTTGGTGGTGGAGCATTTGGGTATGGTAGCGGGAACCCTCACACGCCAGTTGAGCTGGATCGCAAAGCATCAGGTGGTAACGGTGGGGGAGCTGAAGTGTTGTGGGAACGCAAGACTTTTATCCTGCAACCAGCGGGATTTAGCTGGTTGGGAGAAGAAGACCCAAACAAAACGCCATCAACAACGGACATTGCCCAAGCGGGTAATTGGGTGCGGAAATTTGACCGAAAAAACGTACCGTTTGCCGCAGTGTTGAGCGGTAAGGCTGTCTCTGGCAGCAAAGGAACAAAGAGCGGCGAGTAATCAATAGGGGCTTTATGCCCCTTTACTTTCGAGGTGAGCATGATTGATTCAGATAAAAACTCGCCAGCGTTCAATAGTTACGCCAATGTGGATGACTTAAAACAATTTGCCATGCAACGAGGTTATTCACTGCCTGATGATAGTGTTCTGCCGCATCTCTTGTTTCAGGCGATGGACTATCTCTCTACGAAGCGATGGAAAGGGAGTAAGGCTAACAAAAATCAACCGTTGGCATTTCCGCGCAAGGGAATTTATGTCGATGGCGGACAAGTGCCGGATGATGTGATCCCTACGCAGTTAATTAATGCCCAATGCCGGCTGGCTGTTGATTCGTTGGAGTACGATTTAACCCCTACGATTGGTGGTGAAGTGTTATCTGAGGCGGTTAGTGGTGCTGTGTCGGTAACGTATGCGGAAGGGACTAATTCAGGCTCACCGAATCTCCCTTGGTTTAACGCTATGCTGCGTGAATTTCTATCCGGTAGTGGGATGACATTTAAAGTATTCAGGGGTTGATATGGCAACTTTCTATCCCAGAATGCAGAAAACGGCTGAACGGCTACTGAAAAAGTATGGCGCTCAATTTCAGGTAAAACGGTCGGGGCGACATTGGGTTGATGACGAGGGCAGGGAACATCACGAACTGGAGAACCGGTTTAATACTGTCGGTGTAAAGACCAGATATAACCCTAATGAAATTGATGGCTCTTTGGTGTTATCTACGGATATCAAGATGGTTTTTTCTCCAAATGCGCAGATAGCTAAGGGGGATTTGGTGCTGGTGGATGAAGTCTGGCTGAGGGTCATTGAACCTAATCCCGTCAAGCCCGCTGATGTCGTTCTGTGCTATCAATCTCAGTTGAGGGCGTGATATGGCAGATCCGTTTATGACCTCCATTGATGCATTTGTGAATAAATCCAAAGGCAATATTGAAGCGGCATCAAGAGGGGTATTTATTAAAATATTGTCACGACTGATTATCATGTCTCCTGTGGGTAATCCTGAACTATGGAAAACTAACCAAACGGCGAGAGAATACAATCAAGCAGTTCATGACTGGAACGAGCAGCAACCCAAAAAGTGCCAGTTAAAAAAACGTGTCCGTTCACGCGACTCTATGGAAATCAAATCCCCACCGGGGTACACAGGTGGTCGGTTCCGTGGTAACTGGCAGGTGACATTTGATGAGATCCCTACAGAAGAAACCGGACGCATTGATAAAAGCGGTAATATGACCAAGGCCGTGGGTGATTTGATGATTGGACAGTTTAAGGTTGGGGTGAAAGCGGTCTATTTCTCAAACGTAGTGCCTTATGCCTACCCCCTTGAAATGGGGCATTCAACACAAGCCCCCAATGGTATGATTGCGGTAACCGCACAGGAGTTTCAGAAATTCTTTAGTGATGCGGCTATAGAGACAAAATCATGAACCAGTCAATGATAAATGGCGCTATTCGGGTACTAATAGCCGGAATAGCCAAACAGGAAAGTCTTAATGTCGCGTGGCCCAATATGCCGTTTGATGATATCAACGATCCTTATCTTCAACTGCATATTATGCCCGCAGCAACGCAAAACATCGGATTGTCGTTAGATATGCCCGTCTTCCGTGGTGTGATTCAGGTAAATATTGTGGGCAAATCTGGATCGGGTGACTCAACTTTGACGGGTATTGCTGACCGAGTAACTGAATCCCTACAGAACGGCTTGTCATTAACCGACAATTTATATCTCAACGATGAGCCGAATATCTTTCCTGCCATACAGGATGGTGCAAATTACACCATTCCCATACGAACATCCTATCAATGTAACGCAATTCGATAATACAGCCGCAATCGCGGCTTTTTTTACGCATATATAAAGAGGTTATGATGGCCTATAACATTCCCAATGGTTCCCGTGTTTATCTTGCCAGCAAATACGGGGATGAAGTGAAATTCTCCGCGGCATCTAACGCAGAAGAGGTGGTGCTGACGGTTGAGTCGGTTGCTGGCATTACTAAAGGTGACATCGTTCATGTCAGTTCTGGCTGGAAAAAGGCCTCAGGTGCTTACCGTGTCAAAACGGCCACTGATAAAAGCATCACGCTTGAGGGGCTGAACACCTCAGATAAAAATACCTTTCCTGTTGGTGGTGGGGCGGGTTCATTGAAAAAAGTACTGACATGGGAAGTCATGCCGCAGGTGATGACACTTTCAACTGAGGGCGGCGAGCAGCAAACGCAAGAAGTTCAGTTCCTGGAAGATGAGCAGGCAGAAACCATCGACACCTATAAAAACGGTGTGGTTCAGGTCTATACCTTTGCTCATGATGCCAAACTGCCTATTCGTAAGCTGCTTATGTTGCTGGATGACAGTAAACAGATTACTGCCATCCGCTTTTTCAACAAACGCGCGGCAGAAGATCGCTATTACACGGCTTCCGTGTCGTTCCAGCGTGTCCCCAATACTGCCATGAACGAGTTGGAAAACGTCACCGCACGTTTCTCTCTCAAATCTGAAATGCAGATTTACACCAACGCAGAATAACCCAATAACGCAATCGCCCCTTTTGGGGCTTTTTGAGGATTTTTTAGATGGCTACATTTACACTCGTTCCTAACCCCAAGTTCAAGGCAAATGTGCAAATACCCGTTGCTGGTCAAGAAAAACCGGAAGTTGTCACCTTCACTTTCCATCACAAGCCGATCAGTGAACTGGATAAAATGCGGGAAATGTCCGCTCAGGAATTTTTTGAGCAGATTATTGCTGATTGGGCAATAGAAGAACCCTATAACGCGGACAATCTCAAATTGTTGCTGGATAACTACCCGTCCGCCACAACTGCAATCACAACCACGTATTACAACGAATTGTTGGGTCATCGCGAAAAAAACTGATCGCGGTCGCTGAATCCATGTATGGGGGAATGAGTGCAAGAGATGCCGCTGATTTTGAACGGGCATTCGGATTCGTTCCCGAGGAATATGATGTTGAGGTGTGGCCTGATGTGTGGGAGTCGTACCTTGCGTTCAGCGCAATGCGGACACAATGGCGTGTTGGCATGAATGGCGCTACGGGTCTGGATTACACGCCATTAAATCAGGTCATGGATTATCTCAACATCAAAGACCGGGCGACCGTATTTAACGATATTCGAGTGATGGAAATGAAGTCGCTCGAAGTTATGCATAAGAAATGAGATGGTAATGCAATTGGAAAGTTCACGGTTAATCAAATAAATAGGTGATCTAATAAAATAAAAGTGTGACTAATTTACGTTTAATTACATTCCTCCAATGTTAATATATATTTAACTTATTAATGGAATGGTTAATCATGAAAAAACTACTATTAGTTGTACTGGGAGTTATTGCATTATCTGGCTGTCAATCAGTGCCGCCACTCAATTTTGTTGTGCAGGATATCCAGCCATCAAGTCATAAAATTGACGCAGAGTTAAAATCAGTATCCGTTTCCCTTGCATCACCAAGCGAAAAAAAAGGAGATATTGAGGCGGGAATGGAGGCCGTTCCTGCTTTTTGGAAGTCGGCACTTGATGATGCTTTAGCGAGAAATACAATTTTCAAAGATGACACATCTAAAAAGGTTAATTTATCTGTAAAGGTGCTAGCGCTCAATGCTCCTGCGTTTGGGGCTGAAATGAGAACATTATCAATTGCAAAGTATCAATTAATTGACAGAGCGAATGGTGAGATTTTGTATAGCAGCGAAATTACGGCAGATGGCATCGTTCCATTTAGTTATGCATTTCTTGGGGTGACAAGAGCTAGAGAATCTGTGAACCGTTCAGTTCAAAATAACATCAAGAAATTTTTAGAGCAGTTAGATTCACTAGATATTAATAAGCCATATTTTGGTTTGTAATTTATATGATTAGAAATTCATCGCATCCGCATGTGAAAAAATGGGAAATGACTTCCAGAATAAGTATGGAGTAAATCCCCGCGTATTATCCGCATCAAATACTTAACGACCTCCTTCGGGAGGTTTTTTTATACCCGAAGGAAACAAGAATGACTGATGTAGCAACTATCTCATTAAAGGTTAACACCTCTGACCTTGAGAGGGGTGAGCAGAAATTAAACTCATTCAAAGATGCCGCTGAAAAGGCTAGTAACTCCACCAGTAAGTTATCCAGCGAGTCAGAAAAGAATGCCTCTGCTTCTGCTGCGATGGCGAAAGAAATTGACAGGGTACACCGAAGTATTGCAGAGCTGGCAGCGAAGGAACGGCAAACAGCTTCCGCTTCAAAAGTCCTCGCAGCGGAACAAGATAAAGTCGCAGAAGCATTCTTTAAACAGATCGATGCTATTAAACGCAATGCGACTGCGACAGAGCAGTTAACCAAGATTCAGGCTGAGGCCAGAAAAGCCAGACAGTCCGAGAAGCTAGACCTTGAGTCTTACCGCAATATTCTGTCTGACATTATCGGTAAAAAGAAACAGATGGCCGATGCTGATGCGAAACAATCGGCAGCCGGTCAGATGTTTCTTGCCCGATTAAAAGATCAGCTAGCCACCCAAAATCTCAGCCGTAATGAGCTACTGAGACATAGAGCAGCACAATTAGGTGTTAGCTCTGCGGCAGAGATTTATATCAATAAATTAAAGGAAACGGGTAAGGCCACTAACGGCTTAAGTGGGAAAAATAAGGCCATTATTAGTAGTTTTAAAAATATCGCAAGCATATTAGGCATGGGCGGGTTATTGCGCGGCGGTGGAATTGGCATAGTAATCACAGTGGTGAGCGGTATCACTAAGGTTGCTTACGAAGCAGAAAAGGAATTCACCCAATTCAATAAGCAACTCATTTTAACGGGGAATTACGCCAATAAAACAGCTAGCCAGCTGAATGAGATGGCGCGGGTAATGGCAGGTAGTGGAATCACCCGTTCTGAAATGGCAACATCTATCGCTAGCGTGGTTGGCACAGGGTTGTTTAGGGACAATGAAATATCCCGTATTGCGAATGCGGCTGCACAGATGAATTACATTACCGGTCAGGCCGTTGAGACGACAATAAACCAGTTCAAACGGTTACAGGATGAACCGTTACAAATGTCACTGGAACTGGAAAAAGCCAATCATCACCTCACCGCTGCACAATTGGAGCAAATCCGCACACTAGAATTACAGGGCAATACTACCGCTGCGGCCAGAATCGCTATTGATGCCTATGCTCAGTCTATTAACGATGGGGTAAACGATATAACTGATAATCTCGGCTTTCTTGAATCTGCATGGGTAGGTATCCAAAATGCAGCTAAAGGCGCTTGGGACGAAATGCTTAATATCGGCAGAAAAAGTACTCTGGATGATACCATCAGAGAATGGGAAGAAGAGCTGATTGAATTCCAGACTAACCCTGCCTCAAAAGGTATTTTTTATTACAGAACGGGAATTTCTGTTGATGACATTAAGAATGAGCTAGAAACTCTTAAAGAAAAAAAGTTTCAAATTGATATCAAAAATGCACGGGAACAGTCTAAAAAGAACGCCGAGCAGATAGAGATTGAAAAGTTTAGGATTCGCCAAAAATGGCATAATAATTATGCAAGCTGGGAAACCCACAAAAATGAAAAGCTAGCGAAACTAGAGGCTGAAAAATATGCGCTAACCAAGGAGCAGTACGAAGAAGCAAAGAAAATGATCAACTATAAGTACCGTGACCGTAAAATGCCTGGCACTGGTAAAAAACCACCCAAAGAACCTAAGTTTAAAGTTGATGCCGGCACTCGTGCCGATGAAGCAGCAAATCAAGCCTTGTTATCCCTGCAAGCTCAGTTAGTAGTCCTTAAAGAGCATAAAACGGTCAGTGATGTTATTAGTGCCGAGCGTAAAAAACTTTGGGATATGGAAGCTAAGATAGCCATACTTGAAGAAGCAAGTAAAACCAGGCAGCTAACAAAAGATGAACAATCTTTGCTTTTGCGAAAGGAAAGTGTTTTAGCGTCACAACGAGAATTGGCAATCTATGGTGACAAGGTTGCTATTCAAAAGAAATTAAATGATGAAATAGACAAACAGCGCCAACGTACTGATGAAATCAGAGCAAGAGGTGAGGCTTTAGTTAAGAACGCGGGGCTATCTAGTCGATTGCAACAGCGGGAGTTAGCGTTAAGTGGGAAGAAAACACCCCAAGATAAAAAGGATTTAGAGGATTATTACGCAAAAGAGGACTCCATGCGAGGAAATTGGGAGGCTGGAATACAAAAAGGATTTTCTGAGTTTCAGGATAAGGCAACTGATGTTTACGGAAATGTAGCCCAAATCAGCCAGTTTGCCTTTGAAGGGATGAGTAATAGCCTGTCTGATTTTTTACTTACTGGTAAGGCTGACTTTGCCGGATTTACTAAATCAGTGCTTGAGATGATTACTAAGATGCTAGTGCAAATGGCTATGTTGCAAGCCATGAAAACGGCTCTTGGTGGCACAGCAGTTGGAGGTTTTCTTGGATTTGCTGGTGGTGGCTATACTGGTAATGGTGGCAAATATGAACCTAAAGGCGTTGTTCACGGTGGTGAGTTCGTGTTCACCAAAGAGGCCACTCAGCGTTTAGGTATCGCTAACCTATACCG
This sequence comes from Xenorhabdus koppenhoeferi, assembly GCF_900116635.1. GTDB lineage: Bacteria > Pseudomonadota > Gammaproteobacteria > Enterobacterales > Enterobacteriaceae > Xenorhabdus > Xenorhabdus koppenhoeferi. The sequence continues at coordinate 13,366 of NZ_FPBJ01000007.1, forward strand.
CTTAATGGATAGCGCGAAGACAGGCTATGCTTCCGGTGGTTATGTTGGCGGCTCTCAGCCTGTTTCTATCACTCAACCGGTTCAACGTATGTACGGTATGCAGCCAGCCGCTAATGCTGGTGGAGTATCTTTCAGTATGGGTGATCTCTATATTAGTTCACCGCAACAGCAGCAATCATCTAGTGGTAATGATGCAGCAGTCAGGCGTGAGTTTCAGCAAATGGTTGAAGGGGGCGTTAATCGAATGTTGAACAACCCTGCATCTGCATTGTATCGTACTATCAAAGGGCGGTAGAAATTATCAAAATAGCATGGTGGCTTTGGGCTGAGATGTAACCATAAATCAAATGAGAATATATGCTTATTGTAGATCACATTACGACTTGTAACTGTCCATTTTGCTTCATTTTACGCCATACTTTGATTAAGATTCATGTATCTAATTAAAATGAGGGTGAAGCATGAAAAGGTTAGTTGTTGGGTTGATTGCGGTTTGTTTGCTACCTCTATCTTCTATTGCAAGCGAACACCAAGATCTTGGCAAATGGTTTATTACAAAAGAAGTCAATAAGCTAACAGATAAGGTGGATTATTTTGCCGTTTTGTCACCAGAAGGTGGGGATGGGGCATTAGTATTGCGGTGTGTAAACGATACAACAGAGGCTTATCTTGCGACAGATGAATATTTGGGAGGCGGTGACTATACTAAGGTGACATTTAGAATAGATAAACAAAATGCAATAACTGAAAATTGGGTCATGGGTGGAAGCAATGATACTGCTTTTTCTCCAATTCCAGTGAAGTTTATAAAAAAAATATACGGCAAACAAAATATAGTTATTGGGTATAAGCCATATGGTAAAACCCAAGTAATCGCTGAGTTTAAAATAAACCACATAAATGAGGTTGCAAAAGAAATATCTGAGGCTTGCAACTGGAAATTGTAGATGTTTTGAATGTATTGATTAGTTAACGGAATAATCAATTATGTGTTAAGTATATAGAGGCGTGGGATGAAAAATTTTGGGATCTTCCTTCTGGTTGTTGGTGTTCTAGCTGTTTTTGCATCATTTAATATGGATGTGAGTGTAGCAACTGGATATGGTGGAAGGGTTAATAATATCGGGTTGATGGCTCAAAGAGAAAATCTCTTGTTGATTAGTTGCTTTATTGTTTTGTGTAGTTTGTTGTTGGTTATCTTCGGAGGAAAGAGATCTCTTAATGGGGATAGCAAAAGCAATCAAATAAAGTGTCCATTTTGTGCAGAACAGATCAACGTTGAAGCTATCAAATGCAAACATTGCGGCAGTGATGTTCAGGAAAAAACAAAAGAAATAACCCTTAAGAAATTTAAGCCATCTAGTGTCCCTCCTGAGTTTTTTTATAAAAGAAGGAAGGATGGGATAGAGTTAATAGATGATAGGGTTAAAGAGCTATCAGAAACGTTGATAAAAGCAAACATAGACAAGGACACTCAAGAGATAGAGCTTCATTATCAATCGGAAATAGAGAGCCTTAATAAAGGGTTACCAAAAGCAATAAGGAAGCAATTTCACGAAAGATACATACATTGGCTTCATGGTATTGAGTTTAACGAATAGGCTACCATTACATAAGTTAAAAATTACTGGAGGTATAGATGAAAAAATTTATATGGTTAGCGTTTCTCATCCCGATACTTGGGCAAGCAAAAGAAACTGAGAAAGAATTTTTTATAGAAATGGTAAACACCACTTGCTCAGGGCATGAAGACCCTGACTTTTGCAAATGGCAAATTGAAAATTTAAGTGCTATTTCAAGCATCAATACGCTGACTTATTATAGTTGTAAGTTGAAAAATAAAAAAAACGATGAATGTTCTGAAGCTATAAAGATGTTTAATTACATTCAAAATCAGTATGATAAAAACATGTCTGAAACAACAAAGAAATAGAAGCAATTTAATCTAAGAATAGCCACCTACAGGCGAGGCGGGCGGAGTTCAACTAGCATCTATAGAGATTTTGAAGATGAAATTTCTACAATAAAACACACTCTGCCTAGTGAAATTCATGAAACATTTATCAGGAAAATAAAGTACTGGGATAATGAATTATCAAGCAGTTATGGGAAATAATAGCCCCTATTGGGCTTCAATTGAACAGTTATCACACAAACACCATTCCAGTATGATTTATTATGTTTTTTTGCACCCATTGATTGATATTATGGGCAAAATTTAATAATGGGGATTGTAATGAAAAAAATAATTTTAGCTTTGATTGGTGTTGTTTTAATGGCTGGATGTGGACCTAAGGAGTTATCTCCTGAGGAGAGGCAACAAGTTGACAAACTGAAAGTTGAGTTAACACAAACTGAAAAAGATATTTCAACCGCTAAATCACAAAACGAGCAATATGTTGGTGGTCTTATCAAATTATTGATTGGATCACGTCTTGAAGTTTTAGAAACCAATAAGGCATTGTTACAACAAAGAATTAATGCAATAGAGTCTGGTGCCAAAATTGAAGTCGTAGTGAATGGAGTAAAACCAGACCCCGAAGCGGCTAATGCCATAAAAATAGAGATCGATAATCTAAAATCTGACATAGAGGTAGCGAAGAACGACGCAGCTCAATATAGCGGTGGCTTAGTGCAAGCAATGAAATTATCAGCAGTTGCTACTCAAGAACAAACTTTGGCTATGTTACAGCAAAAATATCTGTCAGCTAAATATGGATTGGTTACTGTAAAAACATCTAGCTCTAATCAAGATAATTTATCTACCTCAACTGACATTTCAGTCAATAAAAACGATCCTAAACAAAAATTACTACCGCCAGCAGATGGCCCTTTTGGGCTACAAGCAGGGCTGACTAAGAAAAATATTGAGGATATGACAGGCAGCACACTTACCCCAGCCAAAGGTAATGTGAATCTTTATTTAATAGATAATTTACCCAAAAATAATAATGAATTTGGATCATATGGACTTTTGGTTTCCCCAACAGTTGGACTTTGCCAAATACGCGCTATTGGTAAAGATATCAAGACAGATAGCTATGGGCTATCATTAAAATCCAAATTTGAAGATCTTAAAGCCTCTCTTGATTCAATATATGGAAAGGGTGAAGAAACTGATTTCTTACTGTCTGGTTCGATATGGAACAAACCACAAGATTGGATGATGGGATTATATAAAGAAGAAAGATTTCTGTCAGCAGAGTGGAAATCTCAAAATGAGGCTTTACAAAAAAATAACCTCAATTTTATTGTCTTAGCAACTAGGGCTGATAGTGATTCAAAAGGATATCTCTTCCTACAATATACTTTTGACAATCATAAAGAATGTAAGGAAGAGATTGAGAACGCCAAGAAAAGCTCACTCTAACAATCAAGCCCCACCAAGGGGCTTTTTGTTGGATTGCTTTCTTATAATGCTCTAATATATAAAAGTTTTTACTCAAAACATTATGGATAAAAAATGAAAAATAAGAAGCAGACAATTATAATTGCAGTTATTGCATTCGTGGTTATGTTCTTCTATCTCTTATCAAAAAATCTAGCTTCAATGTAATCATAAAGCCCCATCACGGGGCTTTTTTGTTGGGCTATTTAAAAATAAATATCAATAAAATGATAAAAATAAAGAATATAATAATAGGTTTCCAGAAAATAGTATGATTTACTTTAAGGTTTTCAGTACGTTTGTTAGTCAGGTTATTCTTTGTTTGTTCATTTTTTAAATTATCAGATGAAATGTATTTTGAATTATTGGGTGGGTTATCTGCCATAAAATTCATTAACTCTAGAGTGGATGTGGCATCATATAAAGCCCGATGTGGCTGTCCAGATAAAAATATACCATGATAAATTATTGCATCTTTTAATTTATGCCATTTAAAATCACTGGTACGCTTGTTGATTATTCCTCTGTATTGTGAATATAGCAACATAGCGCATTCTGCTTGGATTCTAGGGGTTGGAAGATTATATTTTTTGCATGTTTGCCTAATAATGCGAGAGTCATACTGTTTATTATAAATAATTACAATTTTACCTTTTGTTAATTTTCTGTATTGTTGATAAATATCGTTCCACTTGAAGGATTGAATCATATCCATGTCCCTGATGCCATGAATATTGCTTGCATCCTGTGGGATTTTTTTTATTGGCTTTATTGTTTCATTAAGCAATATTTCACCATGCTTATTGATGATACTAATTTCAACTATCTCATCATCATTGTTTAATCCGGTGGTTTCTGTATCAAGGACAATGCAGTCTTTTTTTAATAATTCTTTTGCGAAATAATGTGCTTTTAATTGTTCTTTGTACATAAAAAAGATCCTAATTCATTACTTGGTGAGAATAAAGTAACACAAAAGCTTTGTGGTCGTAAAAATATGCTTTCGTGATAAGGGTGATATCTAATTCACTCAACTTATTGAATTAAATAAACCCCGGATTAACGAATTTTATTTTATAGGTACTTATATGACTATTGAAGAATTTAAATGGCGAACACAAATTCAGGATTCGCCCAGCGGTGAGTTTACGCATCGGATTAAAGAAGTTGTGTTTGGTGATGGCTATAAACAAGTTTCTGCTGATGGGATTAATCCAGAAACCCAGTCTTGGCCGTACGCTTATATGGGCTTAAAAGAAGAGGTAATGCCCATTTTTCAGTTTATCAGAAGGCACACTTTGAAATCATTTATCTGGACACCGCCATTTGGTGAGAAAGGGCTATATCGTGTCAAGGCGGACTCAATAACCATGCTCCCTATGGCGGGTGGTGTTATGAAAATATCAGCAACTTTTGAACAGGTATTTAGCGCATGAGTATAACTTCTGATGTACAAAAACTGGAAGCCGGGGAAAAAATACAGCTTATTGAAGTAGATGGTAGCACTTTTGGTGGTCCGGTTCTTCGCTTCCATGCTTATAACCTTCCGCACACCCCAGACGAAATTGAAGCCGCAGGCGGTGAGTTAAAACCCAAGCCAATTTGGTGGCAAGGCAATGAGTATGGCGCATGGTCTTATGAAATAGAGGGCATGTCGAAGAACAGTGATGGCAGTCCAGCGCGGCCAACATTGAAAGTCGCTAATATCAACGGCCTGATATCATCGCTCTGCCTGAAATTTGATGACATGGTTCAGGCCAGGGTGACAATTTTTGAAACGTTTTCGCACTATCTGGATGGGAAAAATTTCCCTGAGGGTAACCCAACGGCAAATCCTGAGGAGTGCTTTAAACAGGTTTTTTATGTTGATCGCAAATCGCGAGAAATTGCGGGTGGAACGGTGGAGTTTGAGTTATCCAGCCCGTTTGATTTACAGGGTGTTATGTTGCCTGTGCGACAAATCCATAATGTGTGTTACTGGTGTATGCGCGGCTGGTATCGCACGGGCAATGGCTGCTCATACTCTGGTAATAAATACTTCGATGAGAAAGGCAACCCAGTTGATGATCCTTCTCAAGATGTATGTGGCGGGCTTATCCGCGACTGCAAGGGACGTTTTGGTGAGAATGAACCATTAGACTTCGGAGGGTTTCCGGCTGCCGGATTGATACGATGATAACGAAAAAATTAACTGAGGTGATATTTGAGCATGTTAAGGCTGAATATCCCCAAGAGGCTTGTGGTGTAATCTGCCAGAAGAGCCGAATAATGAAATACTTCCCTTGCAAAAATCTCGCCCAAAACCCCACTGAGCGCTTTGAATTATCACCAGAAGATTATGCCAATGCCGAAGATTGGGGAGTGCTCATCGCTATTGTGCATAGCCATTGTGGTGAGGGTGTGACAACTCAACCCAGTGAGATAGATCGATTACAGTGTGATGTTACGGGCTTGCCGTGGATTATCGCTTCATGGCCTGAGGGAGATATCAGAACCATACAGCCCAGAGGGGAACGTGATTTGATAGGCCGTCCGTTTATGCTGGGTCACGCTGATTGCTGGTCTTTAATCATGGATTATTACGGCCAGAAGCATGGCATCCAACTGAATAACTACAGCGTTGATTGCCACTGGTGGGAAGAGGGTGAAAACCGGTATATGGATAACTGGCAAAAAGAGGGATTTGTTGAGATTGAAGGCGAACCAAGAGAAGGTGATGTGGTGATCATGCAGGTTCAGGCTGATGTACCGAATCATGCGGGCGTATTGGTCAATGGGATGCTGCTTCACCATCTTTATGGTCAATTGAGTCAGATTGTCCCTTATAGCGATTATTGGCGCGACAGAACAGTAATGATTGTCAGGAAAAAGGCGTTGCTATGAATGAGCTTAAAACAGTGCGACTTTATGGTGTGCTGGGTGTTCAATTTGGACGTAAACATCAATTAGCAATAGATTCGCCAAAAGAAGCGATAAAAGCACTTTCTGTGCTTCATGATGGTTTTGAACAGTTCCTTGCTGAGGCTCATCTAAAAGGGATGGAGTTTGCTGTATTTAAAGGGACGCAAAATATCGGAGAGGATGAGTTACATATTAATACAGGTGAGGAAATCCGCATTGCACCGATTATCAAAGGCAGTAAGCGGGGCGGATTCTTTCAGACTATCCTAGGTGTAGCGATGATTGGTTCAGCTATGATGCTAGGTCCTGCGGGGTGGGCTGCGCTTGGGGCGGGGGGGGTATGGGGGGAGCGCTGGCATTGGGTGGGGCGGCTATGGCTCTTGGTGGCGTGGTTCAAATGTTGTCGCCACAACCGCGTAGTTTATCCATGCGTCAGGATGCCGACAATAAACCCTCTTATGCTTTCGGCGGTGCGGTCAATACCACAGCGCAAGGTAATCCGGTGCCGCTTCTCTATACGCTAGACCGCAAAGAAGTGGGTGGGGCTATTATCTCTGCGGGGATTTATACCGAAGACCAGCAATAGTTTTATTGTGTTCAATCTCGCCGCACCTGCGGCTTTTATTATGGGTGAAATATGGGCAATCTTATTCAGGGCAGCAAGAGAGGTGGCGGTGGCGGGCATACTCCCACAGAATTACCAGATAGTTTGTTATCTGAATCCACGGCAAAAATATTACTGGCTATTTCTGAGGGCGAGATTGCGGGTGGATTAGATGACACGCGCATCTTTCTGGACGGAACGCCGATTGGTAATAACGACGGAACAAAAAATTTTGAAGGGGTGACATGGGAGTTTCGTCCGGGTAGTGAAGTTCAGGAATACATCAAAGGCATTCCGTCCGTGGATAATGAAATTAACATAGATCGGGAACTGAGGGATGATCAGCCCTATATCAGAGCTATCAGTAACACGCAATTATCTGCTGAGCGAGTGAGATTCTCTCTGCCGCGATTTATGCAAATGCATGATAACGGGGATAAGACAGGGTATTGCGTTGACTATGCCATCGATTTATCGACTGACGGTGCTGGATACAAAGAAGTATTGGCATCTGCGTTTGATGGCAAAACAACGAATGAGTACCATCGTACACACCGAATTGATTTACCAAAAGCAGATACTGGATGGCAATTACGGGTTCGCCGGTTAACCAAAAACCAAAACAATTTAAATATTGTTGATAAAGTCAATATTTCTGCTGTTGCGGATGTGATTGACGCGAAATTGCGTTACCCGAATACCGCATTGTTATTCATTACCTTCAATGCCCGTCAATTTAATAACCGTATCCCTAAAATCAGTATCCGCCCAAAAGGGGGGCTGGTTATCAAAGTGCCAACAAATTACGATCCGATCAACCGGACTTATACCGATGTATGGAATGGCACATTTAAAATGGCGGCAACTAACAATCCGGCGTGGGTGTTTTATGATTTGGTACTGAATAATCGCTATGGTTGCGGTGACCGGATCAATCCCGCACAAGTTGATAAATGGGGCTTATACCGCGTTGCTCAATATTGTGACCAATTGGTACCTGATGGTCGGGGCGGCGAAGGTAAAGAGCCACGGTTTTTATGTGATGTGTATATTCAGTCTCAGGAGTCTGCTTATCAGGTCTTGCGGGATATCGCGGGAATTTTTAGGGGAATGACCTATTGGGCTGATAACACAGTAAAAGTTGTTGCTGATATGCCGTCAGATGTTTTTCGTGTTTTCACGAATGCCAGTATTGCGGGGGGCATACCTGAATATGCCGGCGGCAGTCATCAAAATCGTTATACCCAAGCACTGGTGTCCTATTCTGATACCAGCAATCACAGCAATGATGCGATTGAGGCGGTGTCTGATCTCAAATTACAGCGTCGCTATAATGTGCGTAAAACTGATATTTCCGCTATTGGTTGTACTCGCCAGACAGAAGCCAATCGTCGTGGACGTTGGGCACTGTTGACGAATTCACAAGACCGGACGATTACTTTTGCTACTGGACTTGAAGGTGCAGTTCCAAATCCGGGACATATTATCGGTATTGCGGATGCAACCCTTGCTGGACGGGATATTGGTGGGCGCATTTCGATTGCTGATGGGCGCAAGGTTACACTGGATCGCGTTGCAGATGTTAAAGCTGGCGACAGGCTGATTATCAACCTGCCTGATGGGAAATCAGAAGCAAGAACAGTGCAATTAGTCAATGAAAAAACCATTATTGTTACAACGGCGTATTCTCAGAGAATAGAAAAAAATGCTGTCTGGACAATCGACGCGGATGATTTGGCGATACAGCTTTATCGTGTTATTAACGTTTCAGATAATGGAAATAACACCTACACAATAACAGCAGTATACCACGACCCCGACAAATACGACCGCATTGACACGGGTGCCCGAATCGACGAACGTCCCATTTCCGTTATTCCGCCCGGCATCCAGTCGCCCCCGAAAAATATTACCATCAGCAGTGATTCCAGTGTCCATCAGGGCATGGCTGTGACCACCCTGCGCGTGACATGGGAGGCGGTGGAAAATGCCATTGCTTATGAGGCAGAATGGCGGCGGGATAACGGCAACTGGATATCAGCACCGAGAACCTCGACACAAAGTTTTGAAGTGCCGAATATCTACGCCGGACGCTATCAGGCGCGGGTCAGGGCGATTAATGCGGCTGAAATTTCCAGCCTCTGGGCGAATGCCACTGAAACCCACCTGAGAGGGAAAGAGGGTAACCCGCCTGCCCCGCTGGCATTCAGAACCACGCCGATTATCTTCGGCATCCAGCTCGACTGGGGCTTTGCTGCCCATACCAGTGACACCCTGAAAACCGAAATCCAGTACAGCCAGACGAATGACGGCGAGGGACTGATGTTACTGGCTGATATCCCCTATCCCCAGCGCACGCACACCATGCAGGGATTAGCCGCCGGGGTGGCGTTCTACTTCCGGGCGCGGCTGGTGGATAAATCCGGCAATCCATCGCCGTGGACGGCCTTTATTCGGGGTGAATCGTCCAGTGATACCCGCTGGATTACTGATGCCGCCGGTAACCAGTTTATGACCACCGAGGCCGGGAAGCGGCTGGCCGCCGACATTGACTGGAACGCTGAATCCGTATTGATGCTGAGCAATGAACAGCAAAAGTTATCCAAAGAATTGCTGGTGCGTGACGGGGAAAATAAGGCACAAATTCAGGAGTTATGGTCAGTCAGGGTCACGGATAAAGAGGCGGCGGCGCAGCGGATGACCGAGGTGAATGCCGAAATTGGAGAAAACACCTCGCGCATCAAATCGGTTGAGACAACGATAGCGGGAAAAGACCGGACGTACGGCCAGCAATTTACCGAAATACGCACAAACCTCGGCAATATGGCGGCAGATGTGATCACCAACAAACAGGCCATCTCCACTGCGCAAAAGGCGCAGGCGAAAAAAATGGAACAGGTTCAGGCGCAGCTGGGTGACCAGCAGGCCATGATCAACAGCAAGATGCAGGCGGAATTTGACCAGTCCGGCAGTGGTTATGCCATGCACAGTACGAACATCATCCTGAAATACAATGGGCAGAAATACACGGCCGGCGGCATGGTCATCAGCGGTGAGATTAAAGGCGGAAAATTAGAGTCTTACATTGGATTTTCGGCTAACAACTTTGCCTTTTTTAATCCCGTTAACGGAAAGCCCACGCCGTTTATGACGGTGAAAAACGGGCAGATGTTTATCAACAGCCTGTTTGTTGATATGGCCAATATTCAACAGTTATTGGTGGGTATTGATATTAAATCCACGAACTACATTCCCAATCAGCAGGGTTTTAGATTTGACGCCCAAACCGGTGCTATTGAGATTAACGGTGTAAGCAACGAATACAGAATAATGATATCAAATAGAGGGTTTTATTTATTTGATAAAACCAACACCCCGATAATCGAATTAGGTGAATTGTTGTGAGAAATTACGGATTGAGAATCAGAGAGCCAAAAACAGGGCGAATAAAGATAGATACGTCATCCCGAATTGGCAGAATTTTGGGAATGGTTACATTGCCTGATGTGGGTGGAGGAGAGCGCCGTTCTGGTAGCATCCCGCTGGATGGGCCGTCAAAATATGGCGAGGTTTTTATTTTTGTTGATAGCGATGTTGTTATTTACGGTCGTGTAATTTTTAACGTCTGGTATAACAATGACGCCATACACTACGATATCAGTTGCGGTGATCAGGCTGCGTTGGGGGGAACCAATGTTTTTTACGGAGTTAGATGATGTTCGGACTACGTGTTACCGGCGATGATTATATTTACCAGATTGACGGGGTGAATTGCAGCTATGTATTACGCGCTAGGGACAGGTTGTTTTTGCGAGGGGGTTTTGAGGATAACACTCTGGCTATTACGCGGGGTGTTAGCACCCGGATAAAAACGCCATACGTTGACGGTGATTTAATATTTATGAAAACAGAGGGGGACGTAAATATTGTTGCTAATCGATTTAAAGGCACCATTTACCAGCCCCCCGGAGATAGCTCAGGATACGTTACACTATACTTTTTCAATTCATCCGCCGTGGTTAAATCGGACTCAAAAATCGGTTTGCGTGTCAGAGGAATGAATAGGAACGTTATATTTGATTCTGGCAACGAGCACCTAAAAATCATCCATAGCGAAGTTGGAAGCAATATTATTTATGACTATTCTCGTCAATTTAATACAGATATAGCAGTAAACGTATCAACAATATGCAGCAGACAACGAAACGAATTCGAATATTATGAATATTACGAATCATTTTTCAATTGCACAAATAACCATCTGAGAATAAAAGAAATGTTTTCGTGGGGTGAAGATTTGCCATCCATAGAAGGATATACAGAGGGAAACTCATTTATTCTAGTCGCTGACGTCAGCGGGTTTTAATTTATCATTTCTATCTCTTAATTAGTTAAAATACGAGAATACTAAATCATGTACTACTCACAGGGCACCATCTCCACCGTGTCCGGCTCGGCGATTGTCCGCGGCACGGGCACCAAATTTAAATCCAACATTAACGGCGTTGCCCCGGCACAATTGATTTTAATCCAGTCCGGCAACGGTAACCTGTTGCATATGATTCAGGCGGTGAACTCCGATACTGAATTGGTGCTGGCGGATAATGCCAGCGTCACCCTGAACAACGTTACCTACCAGATACAGGTAACCGTGCCTGATTCCATCTCGGACGGTGTTCGGCATATGGTGGCCAACAGCAGCTATATCGTCGATTTCCTTCAGAACATGGACAAGTGGATGTCACAAAGTGGCACGGTGAATGTGACGCTGCCAAACGGACAATCGGTGTCGTTACAATCGATACGGGCATTACAGGCGGGGGAAGAGGGGAAGATGTCGGCCAGTAGCGGGGATTATAATGCTGATTTCAGGTTTAAGCAGGTGGGAACGCTGCCGGCTGAAAAAAATGCCGTAATGTTAGTCTCTGCAACCGATATACCAGCAAATAGCATGGCAGCATTCACCCGTTATCAGTGGCATAACAATGATATCCAGACGGGAATTGTGCGGGGTGGCGGGGTGGATACACAGGGATATGCAATTGATATTAACGCCAAGAGAGTACTGACAGTCAGTTCGGAGGGTATCGGCATACATTCTAATATTCCGTGGGGCGGAATCAGTGTCACCCGCCCCAGCAAAACCTTCTGGAGCATAGAGGGCACGCCTGATTCTGGTGATGATGTCCTGCTAAATTTTGTAGATAGAAATCCTGACAGCTCAAACAGATCTGTTCAGCAATTGCTTAAGGGAAGCGGTGTTATTCTGTCACTCGGGGTTAACTGCTGGCGGGACAGCAATGGGTTTATCAAAACCGCCTCCCCCCTCATCGAAATCCATCCCGATGGCACCTTTACCACCAATGACGAATCCGAAGGGGCAACAGTCACCAAACCCGGCATCGGTCACTATCAGGTTGCTAATGTCCTCGGCTATAACGCCGACAAAGCGTGGGGTGTGCATGGTGGCATTTCCACCCCGAAAAATAATAACGGACTGGAGTTAATCTACCTTGATGACAAGGTACAACCAGATGGCAGCATCACGATTGAAACCTTTCACCGTCAGCACAATCATTTACCTGAGCGTTTTCAGAACAATCGGATAAAAGAAATCGTGGACGGCGAGAAGGTCTACTATGCGGACGGCGAACCCTGTGACATTCCCGAGGGCTGTCGTTTGGATGTCCGTGTCCAGATGCCGGCAGATTCGGTGTGGAATGTGAGGCAGGGAATTACAGACGGGGATTAGATCCCCGTTTTCTGTCAACATAGCCATCTAACCACTGCATCACTGGTGGGGTGGGTGTGGATTAGATTCTTGATATCCTGTCAATGCTGCTATCAGATCACCAAACCATTTCTATCACGTTTCATCTTGTTTTAGTATGAAGCTCTATTATAGATAGAGAAATCACTTCGGAGTGACTGTGTCAAAACTGTGACACAAAAAAGGCAAAATGGCACAAGGAATAGCAAAATATAGCATACCAAGTACTGCGAGGCTGGCGTATACAGTGGCGTTATTAGCTATTAGAATGTGCGGATTTTTGTAATACATCGGACTGTTTTTCTGATGTCTGGAGGTTAAGTGAAATTTGAGTTACAAAAGACGGATGGAAATGCCCGTCGCGGTCGTCTGGTTTTTGAGCGTGGTGTGGTGGAAACCCCTGCATTTATGCCAGTGGGCACTTACGGTACGGTAAAAGGGATGACACCGGAAGAAGTAAAAGAAACGGGAGCGCAGATCCTGTTAGGAAATACTTTCCATCTTTGGTTGCGTCCGGGGCAGGAAATCATGAAATTGCATGGTGACCTGCATGATTTTATGCAGTGGCAGGGGCCTATCCTGACAGACTCCGGCGGTTTTCAGGTTTTCAGCCTCGGTGCGATGCGTAAAATCAAGGAAGAAGGCGTTCATTTCCGTAACCCAATCAATGGGACGCCTGTTTTCCTCAGTCCAGAAAAATCGATGGAAATCCAATATGATTTGGGTTCCGATATTGTCATGATTTTTGATGAATGTACGCCATACCCTGCCGATTGGGATTATGCGAAGCGTTCTATGGAAATGTCATTGCGTTGGGCCGCACGCAGTCGCCAGCGTTTTGATGAGCTGAATAATAAAAATGCGCTGTTTGGTATCATTCAGGGTAGTGTTTATGAAGATTTACGTGACGTTTCCGTAAAAGGGCTGGTGGAAATTGGTTTTGACGGCTACGCTGTGGGTGGCCTGGCCGTAGGTGAGCCAAAAGAAGACATGCACCGTATTCTGGAACATGTATGCCCGCAGATCCCACAGGATAAGCCTCGCTATCTGATGGGTGTCGGCAAACCGGAAGATTTAGTTGAAGGTGTTCGTCGTGGCATTGATATGTTTGACTGTGTGATGCCAACACGTAATGCCCGCAATGGTCATCTGTTTGTGACAGAAGGGGTTATCAAAATCCGCAATGCCAAACATAAAGAAGATACTTCTTCGCTGGATGAACATTGTGACTGTTATACTTGTCGGAATTATAGCCGCGCATATCTCCATCATCTTGATCGTTGTAACGAAATTCTTGGTGCAAGGCTGAATACAATACATAATTTAAGGTATTATCAGCGTCTGATGGCAGGAATTCGCAAAGCCATTGAAGAAGGCAAACTGGAACAGTTTGTTGAAGAGTTTTATCAGCAGATCGGTAAACCCGTTCCGCCGTTAAATATATAATTTGACGTGACTAATCAGCCTCAATATGTGTAGCATATTGGGCTGGTTTTTGATCAAGAAACTATCGATTTTTCGATAGTCATATTTTCGACAACAATATTTTCAACAACAATATTTTTGACAACATATCTTCGATAACAATGTCTTTAATAGCACTGTCTTCGATAACAATGAGGGAAATTTGATGAGTTTTTTTATTTCTGAAGCTGCGGCAGCTGCTGGTGCGCCAGCGCAAGCTCAGGGTAGCCCATATTCTCTGATTATCATGCTGGTTGTTTTCGGTCTGATTTTCTATTTCATGATCCTGCGTCCACAACAAAAACGCACTAAAGAACATAAAAAACTGATGGATTCCATCTCCAAAGGGGATGAAGTACTGACTTCTGGTGGTTTGGTTGGTCGTGTCTCTAAAGTGTCTGAAACTGGCTATGTTGTGATTGCCCTGAATGACACCACAGAAATAACTGTCAAACGTGACTTCGTTGCTGCCATTTTGCCGAAAGGTACAATGAAAGCTATTTAATTTCCGATTTTCCCGAAGGGAACTGCCGTGTTGAACCGTTATCCTTTGTGGAAGTATCTGATGCTGATCGCTGCGATCCTCATCGGTTTGCTTTATGCACTTCCCAACCTTTATGGTGAGGATCCGGCTGTACAAATCACTGGCGCGCGAGGCATCGCCGCCAGTGAAAAAACGCTGGACCAAGTCCGTAATGTTTTAGAAAAAGATCAAATCAAGAGCAAGTCCATTGCGTTAGAAAATGGAGCAATCCTTGCTCGTTTCAATAGTTCTGATGTTCAGCTCCGTGCCCGTGAAGCACTGGTCTCAGCGTTGGGTGAACAGTATGTTGTGGCATTAAACCTTGCTCCCGCAACGCCTGTCTGGTTAAGTAAAGTTGGTGCTGAGCCGATGAAACTGGGGCTTGACTTGCGTGGCGGTGTTCACTTCTTGATGGAAGTGGATATGGAAACTGCACTGAGCAAGTTACAGGAACAGAATATTGATAGTCTACGCATTGAGTTGCGTGATCAGGGCATCACTTATTCTACTATCCGCAAGATTGATAATTATGGCGTTGAAGTTCGTTTCCGTGATAGCGATGCCCGTTCTAAAGCGGAAAACTATCTTGAATCTCGTCACCGTAACTTAGTCTTCTCTGCCGGCGCCAATAATACGCTGAAAGCCGTGATGAGTGATGAGCGGCTGCGTGAAGCGCGTTCTTATGCTGTTCAGCAGAATATTACCATCCTGCGTAACCGTGTTAACCAACTTGGGGTTGCTGAGCCACTGGTTCAACGTCAAGGCGCAGATCGTATTGTTGTTGAATTACCCGGTATTCAGGATACCGCCCGCGCTAAAGAGATCCTCGGCGCAACGGCAACCTTGGAATTCCGTCTGGTCAATACCAATATTGACCAAAATGCAGCACTGGCTGGTCGTATTCCCGCTGATTCAGAACTGCAATATACCCGTGATGGTAACCCAGCCGTATTGTATAAGCGTGTTATCCTGACAGGGGATCATATTACTGATTCCACTTCCAGTACGGATGAGAACGGTTATCCACAGGTGAATATTTCTCTGGATAGCGCGGGTGGTACTGCGATGTCTAATTTCACCAAAGATAACCTGCAAAAGCCAATGGCAACGCTGTTTGTGGAATATAAGGACAGCGGCAAAAAAGATGCCAATGGTCGTTCGCTTTTGGTTAAGAAAGAAGAAGTTATTAATATCGCTACCATTCAGTCGCGTTTAGGTAACAGTTTCCGCATTACGGGTCTTGGTAACCCGGCCGAAGCCCGCCAGTTATCACTGTTGCTGCGTGCTGGCGCGTTGATTGCGCCAATCCAGATTGTGGAAGAACGTACTATAGGGCCAACGCTGGGCTTGCAAAATATCGAGCAAGGCCTTGAAGCGTGCTTGTGGGGCTTGGTTGCTTCCATTCTGTTTATGGTGATTTACTATCGCAAATTTGGTCTGATTGCGAGCAGTGCATTGCTGGCAAACTTAGTCCTCATCGTCGGTATTATGTCTCTGTTGCCGGGTGCAACACTGACTATGCCGGGAATTGCCGGTATCGTTCTGACACTAGCCGTAGCCGTGGATGCGAATGTGTTAATCAACGAACGCATCAAAGAAGAGTTGCGTAATGGACGCACGGTTCAGCAGGCAATTCATGAAGGTTACAAAGGCGCGTTCTCCAGTATCATCGACGCAAACCTGACTACGCTGATTACTGCGATCATCCTGTATGCAGTAGGCACTGGCTCTATCAAGGGCTTCGCGATCACCACGAGTATTGGTGTGGCGACTTCGATGTTCACTGCGATTGTGGGAACGCGAGCAATCGTGAACTTGCTGTACGGTGGCAAGCGTATCAATAAGTTGTCAATTTAAGGAGCACGTTGTGGCACAGGATTATACTGTTGAACAATTAAACTATGGGCGTAGAGTCATTGACTTTATGCGCTGGGACAACGTTGCCTTTGGGATTTCGTTCCTGTTATTGGTTGCTTCCATCGTTACGATGGGGGTTCGTGGGTTTAACTGGGGTCTTGATTTTACCGGTGGGACGGTCATTGAGATTAATCTGAGCAAACCTGCGGATCTGGACAAAATGCGCGATAGCCTGACACAGAATGGTTTTTCTGATGCGCTTTTGCAAAATTTTGGCAGCAGTCGTGATGTGATGGTGCGTATGCCTCCGGTAGCAGGTAATGCAGGACAGGAACTGGGTAATAAGATTATTTCCGTTATTAATCAGAATATTGATAACGATGCTACGGTTAAACGCGTAGAGTTCGTCGGTCCGAGTGTAGGAAGCGAACTGGCGCAAACCGGAGCAATGGCGCTATTGGTTGCACTGATCTGTATCCTGATTTATGTCGGTTTCCGCTTTGAGTGGCGTTTGGCACTGGGAGCAGTGATTGCGCTTGCACATGACGTAATTATCACTCTGGGTATTCTGTCGTTGTTTCATATCGAAATTGATCTGACTATCGTTGCATCATTGATGTCCGTTATCGGTTATTCATTGAACGACAGTATCGTTGTATCGGATCGTATTCGTGAAAACTTCCGCAAGATACGCCGTGGTACCTCTTATGAGATCATGAATGTTTCACTGACCCAGACTCTGAGTCGTACGATCATGACTTCTGCCACGACATTGCTGGTTGTGCTGATGCTGTACATTTTCGGTGGGGAAATGCTGAAAGGCTTCTCACTGGCAATGTTAATCGGTGTTTCCATCGGTACAGTTTCTTCCATCTATGTTGCCTCTGCACTGGCTTTGAAACTGGGTATGAAACGTGAACATATGATTCAGCAGAAAGTTGAGAAAGAAGGGGCTGATCAGCCTTCCATACTTCCTTAATGACTTAGCCTGATCGCGTTTTTTTGATAGTGTCTAAACGCCCTGTGAGTACTTACTGACAGGGTGTTTTTCATTATCACTTCAAGGTACACTGTCACTCTCCCTTCGGTTAACTGTCAGGAAACGATATGCATTGCCCATTTTGCGCAGCCGTTGATACTAAAGTTATTGATTCCCGTCTGGTTGGGGATGGCTCACAAGTGCGCCGTCGCCGTCAGTGCCTGGAGTGCCATGAACGCTTCACTACGTTTGAAATAGCAGAACTGGTGATGCCACGCGTCATTAAGAGTGATGATATTCGGGAGCCTTTTGACGAAGAAAAATTGCGGCGTGGTATGCAAAAGGCACTGGAGAAGCGCCCTGTCAGTTCTGATGATGTAGAAACAGCAATTAGCCATATTAAATCTCAGGTGCGGGCAACGGGAGAGCGTGAAATCCCATCCAAAATGATTGGAAATTTTGTCATGGATGCCCTGAAAAAACTGGATAAAGTAGCCTATATTCGTTTTGCATCTGTTTACCGTAGTTTTGAGGATATCCGAGAATTTGGCGAAGAGATTGCCAAACTACAAGATTGAAAATATGAGTTTTCAAACAATATAGCTACCTAAAAATTATGACACTCGATGAAATTTATATGTCCCGTGCGCTGGAGCTGGCGTATCAGGGACGTTTTACAACATCCCCTAACCCGAATGTAGGTTGTGTCATCGTTAAGGATGATCAGATAGTAGGGGAAGGTTTTCATTTACGTGCGGGTGAGCCTCATGCAGAAGTACATGCCCTGCATATGGCGGGTGAAAAAGCCAAAAGTGCCACCGCTTACGTCACACTTGAACCATGCAGCCATCACGGTAAGACTCCTCCCTGTGCTGATGCCTTGATTGCCGCCGGTCTAAGCCGTGTTGTGGTCGCGATGCAAGATCCCAATCCACAAGTTGCCGGGCGCGGTTTATATAAATTGCAACAGGCAGGCATTGCGGTTGAGCATGGTCTGATGATGAATCAGGCAGAATCCTTAAATAAGGGGTTTCTCAAACGTATGCGTACGGGGTTCCCTTATCTGCAATTGAAGCTGGGGGCATCATTGGA
Source organism: Xenorhabdus koppenhoeferi (assembly GCF_900116635.1). Classification (GTDB taxonomy): domain Bacteria; phylum Pseudomonadota; class Gammaproteobacteria; order Enterobacterales; family Enterobacteriaceae; genus Xenorhabdus; species Xenorhabdus koppenhoeferi. The sequence goes on from NZ_FPBJ01000007.1 coordinate 31,944, forward strand.
CGGCCGCACTGCGTTATCATCTGGGGAAAGTAAATGGATTACTTCACCACAGGCGCGTGAAGATGTGCAGAAATTGCGGGCACAGTGCAGCGCAATTTTGAGTTCGAGCGCAACAGTATTGGCTGATGATCCTTCACTGACTGTTCGTTGGAATGAACTGGATGCTGAAACACAATCGGTTTATCCCCAAGAGCAGGTTCGTCAACCCATCCGTATCATCACTGATAGCCAAAATCGTGTCACACCGCAGCATCAAGTTGTCCAGCAAACAGGGCAATGTTGGTTAGCACGTACTAACAAAAACGAACAGCAATGGCCTGATAATGTCGAACAGATTTTATTGCCGGTACATGGTAATGGTGTTGATTTGGTTCTGCTGATGATGCAGCTGGGCAAGCGTCAGATAAATTCAGTTTGGGCGGAATGTGGCCCTGCTTTGGCCGGTGCTCTATTGTCTCTGGGGCTGGTCGACGAATTAATCCTTTATATTGCACCTAAGATACTGGGCAATAGTGCCCGTGGATTGTTCGATATCCCAGAATTGCAAAGACTCTCGGATGCCCCTGAATTCGTTTTGTCTGATGTAAAGCAGATTGGGTCTGATGTGCGTCTTCGCTTACGCCCGGTCTAGATTCTGATTTAAGTCTGGACATAAACCAATACGCAGAGAAAAATAATGTGATAAGATCCGCGCCCCTGCGGATATGAATCAAAATATAAGGAAGGCTATGAACGTAATCAAAGGTGTTGTTGCAACCCCTGAAGCCCGCATTGCAATTGCAATTGCCCGCTTTAACAACTTCATTAATGACAGCCTGCTGGAAGGAGCCGTGGATGCACTAGAACGCATCGGTCAGGTTTCTTCAGATAATATCACCGTAGTATGGGTTCCAGGTGCTTATGAATTGCCGTTGACGGCTAAGGCACTGGCTGAAACCAATAGATATGATGCGGTTATCGCTTTGGGGACTGTTATCCGCGGCGGTACAGCTCACTTCGAATATGTTGCTGGTGAATGCAGCTCTGGTTTATCCAGCGTAGCAATGTCCAGTGATATCCCTGTCACGTTTGGTGTTCTGACGACTGAAAATATTGAACAGGCAATCGAACGCGCAGGTACCAAAGCGGGTAATAAAGGGGCGGAAGCTGCCTTGACCGCATTGGAAATGATTAATGTAATCAAAGCTATTAAAGGCTGAATTTTTAGTTTTAATTAAGGGGAATCTTGTGAAACCTGCTGCTCGTCGTCGTGCTCGTGAGTGTGCTGTTCAGGCAATTTATTCATGGCAATTATCCAATAATAGTATTGCTGATATTGAATTGGATTTTCTGTCAGAGCAGGACGTAACTGGTGTTGATATCACCTATTTTCGTGAATTGTTATCCGGGGTAGCGGTCAATGCTGCAAAATTGGATGCCTTGATGGCACCTTATCTTTCTCGTCAGCTTGGAGAGTTGGGGCAGGTGGAAAAAGCCATCTTGCGCGTTGCGATGTTTGAACTAAGCTTTCGTGATGATGTTCCCTACAAAGTGGCTATCAATGAAGGTATCGAACTGGCAAAAACGTTTGGCGCTGAAGATAGTCATAAATTCGTGAATGGGGTATTGGATAAAGCTGGTCCAGCAGCACGCAAGAAAAAGTGATTGCTTGCCAGGAGTTCCCCATTATAACTTGATGATTTTACGCATGAGGGCGGTAATCCGGCCTCATGCGCTCATCGTCAGTCACTTTCTGGAATTCTATTATGGCATGTGGTGAATTTGACCTCATTGCACGTTATTTCAATCGCCATATCATCCGCCGACGTGATGTAACTCTAGGGATTGGTGATGATTGTGCGCTGATGACCGTTGCAGATAAACAAGAACTAGCGGTAACAACCGATACTTTGGTTGCTGGGGTTCATTTCCTTCCTGAGATCTCACCGGAAGATTTGGCCTATAAGGCATTGGCTGTCAATATAAGCGATCTGGCTGCTGTTGGAGCAGATCCTGCTTGGGCATCGCTGGCATTAACATTACCCGACATCACTGAAGATTGGTTAAAGCGGTTCAGTGACAGTCTGTTTGAGCAACTGAATTATTACGGTATGCAATTGATTGGTGGGGATACCACAAAAGGTCCCATGAGTTTGACGTTAACCGTACATGGTTTAGTTCCGGCTGGCCGCGCGTTGCGCCGCACTGGTGCAAAGAACGGTGACTGGATTTATGTAACCGGAACATTGGGTGACAGTGCCGCAGGCCTTGCTCTGTTGCAAGATCGTCTGACTGTGGAAGATATGGCAGTCCACAACTGGTTGGTTAAGCGTCATCTACGTCCGCAGCCACGGGTTCTACAAGGACAGGCACTTCGTACTCTGGCTTCTTCGGCGATTGATCTGTCCGATGGCTTGATTTCTGATCTCAACCATATCTTGTCTGCCAGCCAATGTGGTGCGCGTATTAACCTGGATGTGTTGCCTTATTCTGAAGCAATGCAGCAATATGTCGCTGCTGAACAGGCGTTGAAATGGGCGTTGAGTGGTGGGGAAGACTATGAATTGTGCTTTACTGTGCCTGAGCTTAACCGTGGTGCATTAAATATGGCGTTGGCTCATTCTGGAGCCAGTTTCTGTTGTATCGGGCAAATCAGACCAGAATCAGAAGGTATCCGCTATTTTAACAACAATGAAGAAATTCAGCTGGATCTGAAAGGTTTCGACCATTTTAAAACCAATAAGAAACCAGTCGCTCCTTTTTCGGCAGCACAACAAACAGAAAATGATCATACGGCGGGAACACATGGATGATGCAAAACGTCACTTAAAAATGAGCAATCCGTGGCATTTGTTGGCTACGGGGTTCGGGAGCGGCTTATCACCAATAATTCCGGGCACGATAGGCTCAGTGGCGGCGATCCCTTTCTGGTTACTGCTGATGCAGTTGCCGACAGGCGGAATATGGTTGGTTATCTTGCTGGGAACGGTCATTGGATGTGTGATTTGTCAGAAAGCCGCTGATGCAATGAACGTGGAAGATCCGGGCTGTGTGGTTTGGGATGAATTCATTGGTATGTGGATTACTCTGATGGCGATCCCTGTGCTCAACTGGCAGTGGGTTTTAGTTGGTTTTGTGGTATTCCGCATTTTCGATATGTGGAAACCGTGGCCGATTCGTTGGTTTGACCGCTATGTAAAAGGCGGGATTGGCATTATGCTGGATGACATTATCGCGGCGATTTTTGCAGTTGCGGTTATCTGGTTGCTGAATTTCTACCAACTGTTACCTTTCTAAAAACGGTTTCTTCTCTAAGCCAATTAGCCACTGGTATTCAGTGGCTATCTTCTCAGTTTGTTGTCCCACCTATAACCTCAATATCCTTTTCGTTTTTCAATGTTGATTTAATAGCTATTTTCAAGGCTGTTGTCATCATTTCTACACCCATACTCGGCTTATTTGAATGTTTTACTGCCTGTTCTGGCAAATAAGGAAGGTGAATAAATCCGCCACGCACAGAGGGGTAATATTGGTTCAGATAATGTTGTAAACCGTACATGATATGATTGCAAACAAAGGTGCCGGCAGTTTGGGAAATTGTTGCGGGAATTCCGGCAAGTCTTAATTCATTGACCACGGTTTTAATGGGCAGGGTAGAAAAATAAGCCGCAGGGCCATCGACAATAACCGGTGTATCAATGGGTTGATTACCAGCATTATCAGGAATACGGGCATCGTTAATATTGATTGCGACCTGTTCTACCGTGATATCTGGCTTACCCCCTGCTTCTCCGGTTGAAATGACCACTACCGGTTTAACTCTCTCAATTGCGGCATAGAGGTGTTCCAGAGAGTTATTGAAAACACAGGGTAACTGGCAGACTTCAACATATGCATCGGCAATCTGGCATCCTTGTAATGGTTTAGTGGCTTCCCACGATGGGTTTATCGTCTCACCACCAAAAGGTTCAAAACCTGTGATTAGAATCATTTTCATGGGAGTTCCTTTTTGTTGTTTTATAAGAACATAAGAAAATAGAGTAAGAACACATTAGTAATCAGTAAAGTACAGCCTGTGGGGATTTGTGCTTTGATAACTGCATTGCGATCGGGCAGTTCCAACAGCGCAGCGGGAACAATATTGAAATTAGCAGCCATTGGAGTCATTAACGTACCACAATAGCCTGAAAACATACCGATGGCAGCCATAACCGCCGGATTGCCACCATGTTGCAGTATCAAAATAGGAATACCAATACCGGCGGTAATGATAGGAAAAGCGGCAAACGCATTACCCATTATCATCGTTAGCAGCGCCATGCCAAAAACATAAGTGACCACAGCGATAAATCGATTATCGACAGCTAAATAATTTTCGGTCAGATGGGAAACCACAGTACCTACACCGGCAACGGTAAACAGCAATCCGAGCGTTGCCAGAATTTGTGGAAGAATAAAGACACAACCAATTGAATCCAGCAGGCGTCGGGTCTCTTGTATTGGCTGTGTAATGGCATCATGGCTCATGCGTAGCGCAATGATTAATCCAATCAAACAGCCAAGTGTAATGGAAAAGAGAGTCACCAGAGTAGAGTGATTCCCTGTTCCAAAAACAGCGTGTTGTAAACCGGGAATATGGTTAAACGCCAGTACGCCAAACATTGTGACAATTGGGATTAGCAATGCTGGCAGAAATAACCGACTACCAAAACGTTGTGCACTTTTTTGCCGCTGTTCTGGTGTGCGTTGATGATAATTTCCCAGACGAACACCATCGAACCCGGCCAGTAGAGCCATAATGATCACCAACACACCAACACCGATATAAGCGATTTTTTGGGCGTAATTTTCATCATTAATCCAGAAAGACACAAAGTGTCCGCTCCATTTCCCCGCAAGAAAGATTAAACCGTACAGCGCCCAGAATAGACCTGTTGTTATGCGGCGGGGGTTAGCTTTATCGCTCCATGACATGATAGCAACAGCTAATAAGAGAAGTCCTGCCAGCACATAGAGGTATTGTAATTGAAACATTATTTCTCCCCCTTGCTGTTTAATCTGGTGTGCTTCAAAGAATTCAGTTCATTGGCAAGGTGGTAATCAAGGCGATATAACCGAACAGAGTGGATCAGGAAAGCACAAATTGCAGTGGGAATTCCCCAGAGGGCGATATGCAGAGGCTCGGTTTGAATTCCACCTGATTCCAGCATGAAATTGTGCATAAAGATAATCGCGCCAAAAGCGACAAAAATATCTTCACCAAAAAACAAACCAATATTATCTGTTGCAGCTGACATGGCCCGAATACGATGACGGACTGAATCGGGTAATTCACCATACTGGTTTTCAGCAGCGCCTTCTGCCATAGGAGCCAGCAAAGGGCGAACCATTTGCGGGTGCCCGCCTAAACTGGTTAACCCCAGAGCGGCAGACGTTTCGCGTATAAACAGATAGATAATCAGTAACCGCCCGGTAGTGACAGTTTTAATATGAGCTATGGATTTCTGGGCTTGCTCTTTTAATCCATGCCTTTCCAGCAGACCAATGATGACCAGTGGAAAAAGGATGGTCAGTGATAAATTTAATGTATTAATAAACCCGGAACCCAGTTTCTCCAGAATATCGATTATCGACATATTGGCGGCTAACCCAGTGATAAGGCCTGCAATAGTGACAACCAGCACAGGATTAAACCTGATGATAAAACCAATGATAATGACGGCGATCCCGATTAGGGGCCAGAAGTTGATAGTGTGCTGCATATATTATTTCCTCTTAGAAATATTTTATTTAATTATTGTTAGTTTAAATTGTGCATGTTGTTGACTGATTGTTCTTATATTGTTTAACAACAAATAGGTTATGATCAAAAATCAGACAGGTGAAATTGGTGTTAAATTCTAAAAATGGAATGAAGATCACTTAATTACTTGCCATTTTTCAATTTTCGATCACACATGAGGTTTCATTTCAGAAATGCTAAAAGCATATTTTTAAAATTTTCATTGATAATGGGAAAACACCAATGCAGGTAAGTACTTTTGCCTGTAGTTGGGATCAATCAGATGCGGATTATATTTAGTGTGTATACACAATGGATTTCAAGTTGCATCGCGACGGCAAGAGAGCAAATCCCCGGGAACATAGATAACTATGTGACCGGGGTGAGCGAGCGCAGCCAACAAAGAGGCAGTTTGAAAGACGAAGTGTATAGACTCTTGTGTCCAGATGTGGCGGGTGCCTAATAGAAACAGAGGGAACTGTCCCCTGTTTCTATTGTGGAGGTTATGGAAATTGTGGAGGTTATGGAAATTTGAGATTTAAACAAGAATACGGCTTTCAGGTTGCAAAAATCTTTCTGGTACATAGAGATCGAAATTATTAAGGCGGCAATATTCTTCCAATTGTTGGGAAGAACTCACACCCGATTTTTTATATATTTGTGCCGTGTAATTTTCGACTGTACGATAAGAGAGGTTTAATATTCTACCAATTTGTTTACTGGTATATTTATGTAAAGAGAGAAAAATGACATCCCATTCTCGCTGGGTAAATAAATGGGTTGGTGGTTGAAACATAATAGATGCAGGAAGCTTTCCATGATATAGGCGAGTTAATGAATAGTCCTGAGCTTTCCACAAGTGGTATATAATCCCTATACAATCACCATTTTCATGATAAATCGGTGATTTTTCACAGAAGTAAGATGATAATTTTTTTGTCTCTCCCCAAATATGTGTTTCGAGTGAAACATATGATTTATCTTCTTTCATAACCTTTTGGTCATGATTAATATATGCTTGTGCAAATTCAGCTCCATCCCAAGGAAGCTCATCATCATGAAGTCCTTCAAAATCAAATGAATCAGAGAAGCCTTTGATCGTACTCAATGCTTTATTACCATAAATAAAACATGAGTTCTTATCCTTTATTCCCCAAGGGTCGTTACTGATTGCCAGTGTGTTAATTATTTGAGGTGAAATGATGGGTTTATTACTCATATCATGATCTCTTTGTTATGTACATAATAATGATGTACTAATAATTATGTGCTAATAATATAGTTAGTTTAATTCTCTGCTGCCAACAGTAACAAATTTTTCAGGAATATAGCGATCGAATTTTTGTTCTTTGCAGAAGTCGCGCAACTCAATATGCCCTGGAAGATTGAATTTTTGGTAGATTGATTGTATATGATTAATTACATCTTCTGTTTTTATCATTAATTCTCTACTGATATTTTCTTCATCCAATAAGCATAAAGTCAAAAATATAATTTCCCACTCAATGTTTGTTAATATATCGCTGGGAGGTGTGAATTCCAGAGTTACCGGAATAGTTTTGTCATAATAATAATTGGTGGAGAAATTTTGAGCTTTGTACATATGAAACGAAATGCCAATACAATCGCCGTTATCATCACAAAGTGGATTTTTATCACAAAGATATGTTTGTTTAACTTTTTGTTTTCCAAAAGGATGAGTTTCCATTGAGGTGACACGTTGCATTGTCTGAATAACTTTTTGATCCTGATGATAAAAGGTTTCTTTATATTCTGACATAGGTGAGGGAAATTCACTTATACTCAGTCCTCTAATATCAAAATTCTCTGATAAGTCAAGGAGTTGATAAAAGGCAGGGTTAGCATAGATGAATCTTGATTGGCGATCTTTGGCACCCCAAGGATCAAGGCTTTTTTCCCACATACGGATTAATTGCGGTGTGATATTATTTTGTCTTTTCATATTATCCATATCAACTATTTAATTGTTAAATAATAATAATTATTATTTTTTGATTATTATTGTAAGAAATTGACCGTATGATATGGCACAACAATTATCCAGTCAAAGACTATGTGTTTATTGGTTAAAAACCAAGTTTATACAATTACTTAAAAAAATATTTACAAATCATATCTAGATATTGGTTTGGGTAAAATAAAATTTTAAAAAGTTGTACTATAAAGATATTCATACGTTAAATAACTAAATAACATACATATTCTTCGTATTTCAATCTGAATCTAACAAATCTGTAACACTAAACCCTTACTTATTGTAATGTAATGACTGATGTTTTTTATTTTTCACAATATAAAAATTGGTAATTAAGTATTTAATACGCTTCCAACATGTCTAAAAATAGCTAAAATTTATAAGTATCTTGTCGGGCGCAAAAGAATTTATGTGGATGTTTGTTATTCTATTTTTACCGTTTGAATTAGTGTATGAATTTAGAGTGAATAGGAATGACATTTTTTATTGGGGTAATGTTTTGCTTTTGTGAACGGCAGTTAAGTTTTTAGTTAGATATTTTTAGTGTTTTACACTAACGCCAGCTCCAGGGAAAAACCTGAAATAATATAAAAATAATTTTAAGATAATATAAATACCTAATGAATCTCAAAATGCAACGCGGCGGCATGGGTGAGAGGCAGAAACCTCTCTTAATCCCTGGGAACATAACGGACTATGTGACTAGAGTAAGTTAAGCCAGCAAAGCTACAATTTGAAAGACAGCGGGTATAACATTTTGAATAATCATATAAAGGAGAGAAATCTTACTTATTAAAGGTGTTTCGTACAAGAATAAACAGGAAGACACTTATTACCTGAAACTTTTTACGAAAAAGTTTCAGGTATGAGCATGGAATTAAATCAAGATGAGTTTCTTGGATATTTTTGTTTTATGATATTAATCTTATTGTGTTAATTGAGCTAATCCGGCAATAGCTTTTTCAAGGTATTGTCGGGGGCAACCTAAGTTGATTCGAATAAATCCTTTTCCTTTATCACCAAAACTGCATCCCATTGAAACTGCTATTTTAGCTTTGTGTATTAACGCTTGTTGCAAGGCATTGTCATCTAAACCTAAATCCCGACAGTCCAACCAGATCAAATATGTACCTTCCGCTTTAGTTATCCGGCACCAGGGAACGGAAGATGCCAAGGCTTTTTCGAACCACTCACGATTCTCAGCCAGATAATCTTGCAGTTGATCAAGCCATGTATCCCCATATTGATAAGCTGCTATCGCTGCAGTCATAGATAATGAATTAAATACATCTAATCCATGAGCATTCAAGCGATCGGTAAAAGCTTCCCGCAGAGAAGGGTTTGGAATAAGGAAGTTAGATATACGCAGTGATGCAAGCCCGAATGTCTTACTTGCTGAGGTGGCGGCGATCACATGATTATGCCATTTACTTCCAAGATGCAATATTGACGTAAATTTTTGTCCGGGCAACAGTAAATCAGCCCAAATCTCATCAGAAATTATCGTCGTACCGTATTTTCTACAGAGTATCAATAACTGGAGTAATTCATCATGATCCCAACATCTGCCCGTAGGATTGTGTGGATTACATAGCAATAGCAAAGGTGGTTTATATTGATCCAATATCTGTTCTAGATGGCTGTGGTCAATTTTGTATCCTTCAGTATCTTCAATAAGCGGATTCTCAATCAGCACCCGATCATTCATCGTAATAATTTTGGCAAACGAACCATAGTATGGCCCCTGAACAATAATGCCTTCTCTCGGTTTACTCAGCATCTGTATCAGTAAAGACAATCCAGGGATAATACCTTCTATTGATGTGAACCATTCCTTATGCAAGGTCAGTTTATGGCGTCTTGAAAACCAGTCTATTGCTGATTGGTAGTAAAGTTCATCGCGTTCGCTATAACCAAAGATACCGTGATCAATTCGAGAGGATAAGGCCTGGAGGACTTCTTTGGGGCATTGGAAATCGAAATCAGACACCCACATTGGTAGAAGGTCAGTTTGATTTAATTGCAGGTACTGATCTAAAAAATCCCACTTAACAGAGCCTGTGTTGTGGCGATCGATTATTTGATTGAAATCAGGCGATTTCACGTTGTATTTCCTTTTTATTCAGCAAGTGTTGCGGTGTGGTTTTTGCAATACCGAAACCAGTAAAGCCATAAATTAGGGCAAAAAAGACAGCGGCATAGCACTGGATTGCCCAAGGTAATAAGTCGAGGGTATTAACACCCAATGTTGTCGCCATATAAATGCCGGCAGAAGTCCAGGGAAGCAAAGGTTCAATGACAGTACAGCCATCTTCTATAGTTCGTGATAGATTTTTGTTGTCCAGCCCCATTCGGTGGTAAGCCCCTTTGAATAGTTCTGCTGGAATGAGGAGAGCCAGTTTTCCATCACAGGTTGCACCAGTTACCAGAATGGTTGTGCCTAGGGTTGCAGCGATGAGTTGCCCCGTAGTATGAACGGCTTGCAGAAGTCGGTTAATAATAACGGTCAAGGCACCAGTGAGTGTTAATGTGCCGGCAAAAGCGAATGCGCAAAATACAAGTAATATAGTACCCATCATTGAGAACATACCGCCACGATTGAGCAGGCGGGGAACATCGCTAACGACACCAGTGGTGCTGTAACCTTGGTCAGAAAACATTGACAGATTGAAACCATCAATTAACGCATTAAAGCCTTGTTTAATCGTAAACCCCTGAAGAGCTACACCGATTGCAATAGCCAATGTGCAGGCAGCCAGCATGACAGGTATCACCGGGCGTTTTGTTACGGCCCCCCATAAAACCAGTATTGGTGGCAAAATCAACAATGCATTGAAGTGATATAGGCTTTCAAGTGATTGTATAATTTCTGTGATTTTTTCAGGTGTCGCTACATTACCTGCCAAGCCTGTATGACCGGCAATAAAATAAACAATGGCAGCTAAAATAAAGCCCGGGATCGTGGTATACATTAAATGCTGTATATGGCTGTAAAGATCTGTGTCAGCGACAATGGCTGCGAAATTAGTTGAATCGGATAATGGTGAAATTTTGTCTCCGAAATACGCGCCTGAAACAACCGCTCCCGCTGCTGCCGCTAAAGATACATCAAGGCCAGCAGCTACTCCCATTAGAGCAACGCCGACAGTTCCGGCCGCTCCCCATGATGTCCCCGTGCAAACAGAAATAACGCTGGTGATAAAGAAAGCGGCAATAAGTATGTATTGAGGGCTGATTAGCTTTAATCCCCAGTAAACCATGTAAGGTATGGTTCCACTGAACATCCAGGTACCAATTAGGCCCCCGACGCAAATCAATATCATGATCACCGGCATCGCTTTAGCTAGCTTTGCCACAATGGCATTGATAATGTCATCCCAGTGATAGCCTTGCCAATATGCTAAAGCTGCTGCGATGACTGCTGATGCGAGTAATAAGACTTCGATGCGCAGACCTAATTGACCATAGCCAATAATTAGCAGAAAGAGCATTGCTGCAATGGGTAGTATAGAGAGTCCCAGATTAAGTTTTTTCTTGTTATCCATATGAAAATTCCAGTTTCAGATAGTTTATTAAAACAAAGTTATTTTATTAAAAAAACGGAATCTCTGATGATGAGTTCAGCAGAGAACATATTCATTTGTGGGGGCAGTTCTTTTTGGGCACTGAGCTGTAATGCTAGATTCGCTGCTCGTTGAGCCATTTGTTCTACTGGATTGCATATGGTCGTTAAGGAAGGATAGAGATATCGGGCTGTGACAATATCATCAAATCCAACGATTGATAGTTGTTCCGGTAATTTGATTTTCCGTTGATGCAGAAATCGCATCATTCCGGCTGCCATAACATCATTGAATGTTACCGCCGCAGTAAAGTTGATGCCGCTGTCCAAAAGTTTTTCTGCTGCCCGTTCTCCACCTTTTTCATTAAATGGAACACTAATAATCCAATCACTAGGGACTGTGATCCCCGTATTCACCATTGCAGTATAATATCCCTCCAGACGGAGCCTTCTATCATCGATTGGTAAATCTGTCGTTACATAAGCAATTTTTCGATGACCATTTTGGAGAAGATAGTTGGTCGCAATTTGGGATGCTCTGACATTATCTAACCAGACGCACCGATTAGCGATGGATGGGAAATACCGATTAATGATCACTAATCCCGGGGTATGCGCAGCATAACGCAATATATCTGTATCGCTCATTCTGCTGATATGGGCGACGATGGCTTCACATCCTTGATTGATTAAAAAATCCAAGGCAGATTTCTCGAGTTCGGCTTGATGACCACCATTACAAACCATAAGCTTGGCTTCGTTTCTCCGAGCGATTTTTTCAACCCCGCGCGCTAAAAGGGAAAAAAAAGGATCTGCCAAATTACCCGTCAGTAAGCCCAACATATTTCCGGATCTTTTTGCCAGTGCAAGTGCAGCAGAATTACGGTGATAATTGAACTCACGCATGGCTTTTTCTACACGCTCACGAGTACCAGGTTCGACATAAGCTGTATTATTAATGACCCGACTGACAGTAGCTACGGATACCCCAGCTTGATGTGCAACGTCTTTCATTGTGGCCATGTTTCTTCCTTTGACAGTTACGTAATGTAAGTGTAACGCGGAATAATAACCTAATTCATTCATATTATCATGAATAGATTTTTGGTATTTTATTCAAATGGGTTACCGGCATTGATTCTATTTTTATATTCGATATAAAATAATTTATTAACGTTATAATAATTGAATGTAAGGCTGGATTCGTTCCCTTGACGTTGCACTGCATTTCTAAATTCATGAGATACATAGGTATCATCTTTCATATAGCAAAGTATGATCTATAGATTTAAAGTATTTTGGTGGAATATAGAGATCATAATTATTTCTTTCGCAAAGTGCTTTTAGTTCAATGATTGAATTTATTGATAATTTTTCATAGATGGTTTTAAAATACCCTTCCAGGGTACGACATGAAATTTTCAGCTCATTAGCAATATATTTATTGTCAAGACCTCGGCAAAATAAAAAAATGATCTGCCACTCTTTCTCTGTCAGTAGATGATTAGGTGGGCTAATTTGAATGGATACAGCAATGTCGTTTTTAATATAATGATGTACTGAAAAATAACTTATTTCTTTTGTGTGGCAAATAATTCCAATACATTGATTGCTTTCATTCATCAAAGGATATTTTTCACAAAAATAGGGTTCGGGTTGTTGATTTTTTTGTTGAAAATAAGCTCCAATAGATGATATTCGTTTCATAGATTTTAAGACTTTACGGTCATGTTCTTCAAAGAGATGAATCGGGTGATTAAATGGTGTTGGTAATTCTCGTTCAGAATAACCTGTAACATCAAAGCCTTCGGGTAAAGCATTTAATCTAATAAATGCCTTATTTGCATATATAAAACGGAGTTTCTTGTCTTTTACAAACCATGCTTCATGACTTTTATCCCACATATTTGTCAACTGAGGAGTGATTTGACTCATATATAGCCTTAAATAGTTATTTAATATAATATTTCCGTTATTTTTCAATTCACTGTTTTGTTGGTTTTATATGTTCTAGTCATATGGTTATCTATGTGATTTTAGATTTATGACAGACAGAATAACGGACTCAATTCAAATAAAATGTGAGGAAAATGTGTTATTCATGTAACCGGTTTCATGGAGTGTGAAAATGTGATTCTCATCGCAATTTTTGTTCTTGCATTGTCAATCCAGATTGTAGCAATGGCTGGCTCATTGGATTTCATGAAAGTAGTTCTCCACCAGCGCGTTAAGCCATTAGATATCTTCTTTACTTCCTCAAAACATACCAAGACCAGGAAATTATTTCCTCCATTCACCTGCTGCGTGTTTTTGATGCCAGTTAAATTCAACTGGCTGGCATTATGGGTTTTTCCGTTTAGGTAAATTACTGTTAATAGTTTCTTTCAACAGATTCTCAATAAATCTGTCCACGACCATTTCAACCACTTCACTTCTGGTTGTCTCAAGCCGATTAGACAAGCCATCAATTTTTCTGATCACTGACATTCTCAGGGAGAGAGAAACAGGCTTTTTCTTCTCTTTATCAAGGAAGACATGGCTGATTGCTTCTTCGGCTTTTAAACTGAGATGCTGAACGAGTAATTCTTCGATCCTTTTGACATCTTTTTTAGTCAGCATCCCTTTATCAACTAGCTGATAAGTATTGCCTATTTTACTAAACTGAACATCAGCACAATAAAGATCCCTCAATTCCCGGAGGGCACGGATCAATGTTGGTTCCGAACAATTGAGTTCCTGGATGATTTTAGCCTTGCTAACTGGTTTGCCATGTGAAAGTAATAAGGTTAACTTGAAATTTCTAAATTGTTTGGGACTGAGCAACATTTTTAATTACCAATCGAGGGATAACAAAACCAAAATTTCCTGCTGTTAACTCCTACTGTTAACTACAAGGATGGCTTTCAGCATAGCCTTTATAACAGTTAAATCAATATCAAAACAGATTAAAAAGCCTTACAGTGCTCCTCGTAGGTTTCAGCGTCTATTCAGCCTCTGGAACTATACTGCTTATGGAACTATTCCATAGTGCTCCGCCCGTTCAAGGATATTTATCGCCCAACGTTGATGAGTAGCTGGTTCACACATGACTCCCTGAGATTTGAAAACCGCCTGCTTTGAATTGAGAATATTAAGCGCATCGGTGTAATCGTGGGCGCTGACCATAAGCGATCGGTGGATACACTCAATCTGATTTGGGTGGATGGCAGTTTTCCCCACCAAACCGTGGGCAATATCCAATACCAGCTCTTTCTCAAGTAGTTTCAGGTCATCAATATGCTCGCAAACCGGTGCCGTCAGAGCGAATCCCCGTGCAGCAAAAACAGCCACCAGCATCTTAATAATATATCCCATCGGCCCGTCATAGAGAGTGAAATCCCGCGAACGCCGCAGGGACATCATATTCATCAGATCATTACCGCCGATACGAAGGGCAATAATTCGCATCTTGCAAGGGTGCGCTTTGAGGGCATCAGCAAGCTGATTCATTTTTTGAACATCAAAGGCCTCTTCTGTCTCCAGCGTGGGCATGATACAAAGATGAGTTGCGCGAATAATTTCCCACCAACCGGCTAACGAAGCGTAAGTAAATTTGGGTAAAACCAGTCCATTAATGGCACTGAGATTCATAGTGGCGATCAACTGTCTTGCCATCATCTCGTTGCGTGGCCGGATAAAAATCAGGGGATGATTACGCTCAGTACCGAAATGCGATCTACCGGCTTCTGCCAGTAACTGGAGAACACCACTGAGATTTTCGATAGCGGCAGGAATATCCTGCTCACTGACCGCATCTTCCAGACAAATAACCAGAGAACGCAGGTCGACAATTTTATTCTGTAGTATAATTTCTGCAATATTTTGACGAGTAGCCGGCATATACAGAGTTGCACCAAGCTGGTGTGGGGAAGGAACAGACATCATCATGCTACCTTCTTAATAATAGTCACTGCACGATATTGACCAATCAGATCACCGACTTCGGTAATAACAACATTTTTTTGGCGCGCCAGATGCACTAAAAGGGCAACATCAGGATCATCTTTTGAACGCACAAGGATATGTTCCGGTACACGTCGTAAGACAGCACGAGTTGCCTCGGCAATACCGGGTTTGATGCGATTAATACTGTCAATTTGGTATTTTTCAGCCAGATTGGCAATCACTGTTTTACTCAATTGCAATAAAGAATGTTTTTCCTGCGGCCGCCAAAAAACGGCTGGAGGTATAACATTCAGATCCAACCGATCACGGCAATCAGCAACTGTATCCACCAGCACGCGGCTACACTCATACGCAATCAGATGCTCACATTTCATGCAGCCATGCAACCCTTTGTCACTCCAGACAGAGCGTGATATCAAACCCGATACCGGCGCTCCCATAATGCCAAAAGGGATCAACCAATCATCATCGCTGGCAGTCAACCATGAACAGCCACAAGGATCAGCCAATACCACCAGGCGAGGAATTCCCGAATATCCTGCCCTTCCCGCCAAAGATCGCGATAGCTCTGTGGTAATCGCCCCTTTGCCTGTCCAACCATCAACAAACACCAGCCCATCGGTACCATGTTGCTGCTCAATGTATGACAGCGCAGCATTATCAATACCTCGATCCCGGATAATACTGACCCCATAATGATAAGAACGCTTGCCCATCCTCCTGAGAGTCTGATGCAGCATAACCCCCAACGGTACGCCAGCCCTGACTAAACTTACCAACACAATCGGCTGGTCACCAAAACGTGACATCAGCGCCTTAGCAAGCATAACAACTTCCGTTGCCAATCTGGTTGCGCCTTGCCCAAGCGCTTTCTCAAACAACTGAAGATGATAAGACGTCGGTGCCGGTTCCTGACTCAGCATATCTGAATAATGGCGGACACCAGACTGGATCAACTGTTCCTTAACATCAATAGATGTCATCTCAATTTGAACAGGTTTTAACAGAAATTGAACATCATCAGAGGCATAACTCCCCGAAAAAAGAGGAAAGCTATTCATTATTTACAGCTCCAAATAAGATTCATCCAATACATTTTTCAATTTTCTGCGGGATTGAAATAACGTGTCATCCAGATCAGTTAAAAAGACGGGCTTAATCATAGGAGACTATCTCTATAACCGGAGAAATACGAGCAAGTTGAGCCAACAAAGCCGGATCAACGGCTGTTTTCGGGGTTTCGAGGCAGAGCAGTATACGGTCAAATTGTTGATGAGCAACATTGTAGAGAAAATTCGGAATACCGAGTCCGTAGTTATCGGTAAACGCCATTACTGATTGAATGGCATGGCCACAAGAGATCGGAGAGCGGGTTGTTGAGCCAAATATCACCGACGCGCCTTCTTTCTCAAGGCGTTCTGCAAGCAGGAACGGCTGCCAGACAAATTCACTGGAACCCAATACAAGTACTTTCTCGTCCGCTGTAGTGTGAATGTCAGCACCGATATCACATTGGATTTCATCCAATCCCAGGCGTCCCCAACTCTGTTGGCCAATAATGCTGACTTTTCCCCGTGCTGTGACATTGACTTGAGGCATAACAGGAACAGGGGCAGAAATATCCGCATCCCATTGCCAATTTCCCTCGATCAGGGAAACCGCAGAGACTGGCAGTGGGCTGCGTTTCATCACCGACTCACCACTCCAGTCAGTCAAGGTTACCATAACAATGCGTTCAATATGCCCAAGTCCCGCGTTACACAACGCTTCCAGCAAGTTGATAAACGTATTGCCGGTTGTTGCTTCATCATCAATTAAAACCAAAGTACGGGCATTCATTACTCGCTGGCGCAACCGGCTTTCTGTTGGCCAGTAAATCAGATGATCTGTTGCGTGGCTGTGGTTTTCCTTAAATTCACACAATAAATCCCCATCAACCGGATGACGTGTCGAAGTCAGAAATACAGGAGCCTCAACCTTATCGTGCGTTTCATGAAATACGCCAGCAGCCAGACCAACCGCCGTTTCTGCCATACCAATATACAAGACGGGACCGGGAAGATTAGCGGGAAACCGCTCGGATAATTGCCGATAAACCGAGCGCATAACTGATGGGCTGACAGGAATATGCCGCCCCAATATTTTACTGACAAACAAAAATGCTCTTTTGGGATTACGGCGTTCGGCAATATCAAACAGCGTCTCCAGAGAGATATATCCACGGGATGCACTTACCGTCAGCGTCCCGCTGTTCAATTTTTTCTGATAAACCTGTTTTTGATCAACGTAAGTGCTATTCAATGCGGCCATGTGATGCCTTTTTAAAAATTCCAGCTTCGATGAAATATGCGCCGCAGTCTAGAGTTGATAATAAAGCAGTGTCAATCATATTATGATTTTTTAGTGCAAAATTTGTTTGACTTTTTTGCATGGAAAAGAAATCATAAAAAATGAAACCAGATTGTTTCCTATCATGCAGTTAACGACGACATACACTGTTTATGGGAATTATAATATGACAAATTTCAGGCTATCTATTTGTCATATTATGATTTTTTAATATGTGAAATTACCGTGATCCACCGACAAACATAATAGAGGTGTTATTAATGGTTTCGTTAAGCAAAAATCAGTCAGTTTCGCTCTCTAAGCAGAGCGCTTCACTGGCTAAAGTAGATTTTGGTCTGGGCTGGGATCCTGTAACTAAAAAGAAAGGCTTTCTGGCGAGTTTATTCGGCGGCGGCAATGATGAAATTGATCTGGATGCGAGCTGCATTCTGCTCGATAAATCAGGTAATGCCATCGATACAGTCTGGTTCGGTCAACTGAAATCTAAATGTGGTTCTGTACAACACACTGGCGACAATCTGACAGGTGAAGGCGATGGGGATGACGAAATTATCCGTGTCAACCTGATCAAATTACCCGCCAATGTTGAATATCTTGTTTTTACCGTTAACAGTTTCCGCGGCCAGACTTTCAATGATGTTGAAAATGCCTTCTGCCGTGTTGTTGACCAAAGCGGTAAAGAGCTGGCTCGCTATCAGTTGCATGAACAAGGTGCCCATACCGGCGTTATTATCTCTTCCCTGCGCCGCAATGACGGTCAGTGGGATTTCACTGCACATGGCGTTCCTTGCCGCAGTCGTACCATTGACGCAATGTATCCGCAGATTGTTGAGACGGTGGTGCGTTAATGAATCTGACACCCGGGGGAAATGCCCCCGTTGCCATATTTGGATGGGGTTTTCGCTGGACATCGGGAAGTAAATAACGGTTATTTTACTCAAACGGAGGGACTTATGTCCTTTTTAAACAAAATCAAATCCGCGTTAAATGCAGGACGTGAAGAGCTGACCAACCAAGTTGGCCGTTTCAAGAACAAAAAGTTCATGGAAGGCACTGTCGCGGTATGCGCACATGTTGCAATGGCAAGCAACGGCATCAGCTCAGAAGAAAAACAGAAAATGATCGGGTTCATCAAAAGCTCCCCTGAATTGAAAGTATTCGATACCGCTGAAATTATCGAGTTCTTTAACAAGCTGGTCAGCAGCTACGAATTTGATGCTGACATTGGCAAAGGTGAAGCCATGAAATTTATCATGGCACTGAAGCAACAACCGGAAGCGGCACAACTTGCTTTGCGCGTAGGTATCGCAGTCGCCAAGAGTGATGGTGACTTTGATAACGACGAAAAGCATGCTGCCCGTGAAATTTGCTTAGCCCTTGGCTTTGCACCGGCTGATTTCGGACTGTAATCGCAGATAATTTAAGAGGCTTATTTCATGGTATCCACGCATATTGGTTTTCCGATGGAAACCGTTGCTGTATTTATTATTCTGTCGGTTGGTGCACTCTTTATCGATCTCTTTATGCATCGTGATGATAAGCCGATTTCGCTGCGTAGTGCCGCACTTTGGTCTATTTTCTGGATCGCGATTGCTTTTGTTTTCGCAGGCTTTCTGTATATTCATCACGGGACGGAAACCGCCAGCCTGTTTGTCACGGGCTATGCGCTGGAAAAAGTACTTTCCGTCGATAACCTGTTTGTCATCATGGCTATTTTCTCCTGGTTCTCTGTTCCGGATCGCTATCGCCACCGTGTCCTGTACTGGGGGATTATCGGTGCTATCGTTTTCCGTGGAATTTTTGTTGCCATCGGGACAAGCCTGTTATCACTCGGGCCGTGGGTTGAGGTAGTGTTTGCGGTTATCGTTGGCTGGACTGCGGTTATGATGCTGAAAAGCGGTGACGACGACGATGAAATCGAAGATTATTCACAGCATCTGGCTTATCGTCTGGTGAAGCGTTTCTTCCCAATCTGGCCGAAACTGCGTGGTCATGCTTTTATACTGAACCAAAAAGAAGTGGACACAGAGCTGGCAAAACAGGAAAACGCCGATGTGAAAGTGGGTCGTGCAGGTAAGGCGGCGCTTTACGCTACGCCACTGATGCTGTGTCTGGCAGTGGTTGAACTGTCTGACGTGATGTTTGCTTTTGATTCTGTCCCTGCGGTGATTGCTGTCAGTCGGGAACCGTTGATTGTATACAGCGCCATGATGTTTGCTATCTTGGGTCTGCGTACACTTTATTTCGTACTTGAAGCGTTGAAAAAATATCTGGTGCACTTGGAAAAAGCAGTCATTGTCCTGCTGTTCTTTATCGCCATCAAACTGGGTCTGAACGCTTCTGAGCACATATTCCACCACGGCTACTCGATTTCGGCGACAACCAGCCTGCTTGTCGTGATTGGGGTACTGGTGGCGGGTATTCTTGCCAGCATGTTGTTCCCGCAAAAAGAAAACGCAAGCTAAATCTGGTGAGCTATACCAATGGATTGCAAGATGCCGCCGACAAAGCTGCAACTTGAAAGATGACGGGTATAAATCTCAACAATTAATTAACAGACTAATAGAGGAAATAACAATGGGTGTATCTCTTTCTAAAGGCGGTAACGTTTCTCTGAGCAAAGAAGCGCCAAGCATGAAAAACGTTCTGATCGGTCTCGGCTGGGATGCCCGTTCGACTGACGGACAAGACTTCGACCTCGACGCATCTGCTTTCCTGCTGACGGCAAACGGCAAAGTGCGCAGTGATGCCGATTTCATTTTCTACAACAACCTGAAATCCTCTGATGGCTCCACCATGCACACTGGCGACAACCGTACCGGTGAAGGAGATGGCGATGATGAATCACTGAAAATCAAACTGGATCAAATACCTGCCGATGTAGATAAAGTGGTATTCGTGGTCACAATCCATGATGCACAAGCTCGTCGCCAGAGCTTCGGTCAGGTTTCCGGTGCTTTCATCCGTCTGGTCAACGATGATACGCAGGTTGAAGTGGCTCGCTATGATCTGACTGAAGATGCTTCTACCGAAACCGCTATGCTGTTCGGTGAACTGTATCGCCACAATGCGGAATGGAAATTCCGTGCAGTAGGTCAAGGCTACGCAGGTGGTCTGGCTTCTGTTTGTGCACAGTATGGTATTAACGCTGCTTAATTTGAGTATTGCTCAACATAAGAGTTTCAGTGTGAAGATTTAATTCGTCAGGTCAGACTGAGATTAAAAGCCCTGTTTGGCAATATAAGCAGGGCTTTTATTGTCTTCTTGTCCCGTCCTAAATGAGGGTATTTTATCTGTTCAATTTATTTCACAATCTTGGCATGCATTTCCTGTACAGAAATAACCCGCTCAGTAGGATCTGCACTCAGTGCCATAGTTGTTGCAAACCCCCCATTCAGCGTTGTGTCATAGTGCACTTTATATTGCAGTGCACTGCGACGCAGCAGTTTTGAATCTTCAATCGCCTGACGACCGGCGGTGGTATTGACGATATAGTCATATTCACCGTTTTTGATTCTGTCCTGAATATGTGGACGCCCTTCGTGAACTTTATTCACCAAACGTGGGTTGATGCCCGCTTCACCTAATACAATTGCTGTACCGTGAGTCGCATCAAGCTCAAAGCCTTGTTTAAGTAACTTAGCCGCTAAATCGACAATACGTCCTTTATCTTCCTCACGAACAGACAGCAATACACGGCCTTGTTTGCTCATGGTAGAGTTACTGCCCAGCATTGCTTTTGAGAAAGCTTCGGCAAAGGTACGGCCAACCCCCATCACTTCACCTGTAGAACGCATTTCTGGTCCCAGAATTGGGTCAACTCCCGGGAATTTATTGAATGGCAATACGACTTCTTTCACGGAGTAATAAGGTGGAATGATTTCCTTAGTTGCACCTTGTTGAAGCAGAGATTGACCTGCCATCACGCGTGCAGCCACTTTTGCCAGCGGCAGCCCCGTTGCTTTGGATACGAATGGTACAGTACGTGCCGCACGTGGATTCACTTCAATCAGGTAGACTTCGTTATCTTTCACCGCAAATTGGACGTTCATTAAACCACGGACACGCAGTTCAAAGGCCAGCTTTTCAACTTGCTGACGCATAACATCCTGAATTTCTGTACTTAAAGTATAAGCTGGCAGAGAGCAGGCAGAATCACCGGAGTGGACACCCGCTTGCTCGATATGTTCCATGATGCCGCCGATCAGAACGCGTTCACCGTCACAGATAGCATCAACGTCTACTTCAACGGCATCATCAAGGAAGCGATCCAGCAGAACCGGTGCATCGTTGGATACACTTACCGCAGTCTGGAAGTAACGGCGCAAGTCAGATTCGTCATATACGATTTCCATCGCGCGTCCACCCAATACATAAGATGGGCGAACAACCAGCGGATAGCCAATTGCATTACCTTTTTCAACCGCTTGTTCGATAGTGCTGACCGTCGCGTTAGCCGGCTGTTTCAGGCCAAGACGGTTAACAGCTTGTTGGAAACGTTCACGATCTTCTGCGCGATCAATCGCGTCAGGGCTGGTACCGATAATAGGTACACCCGCCGCTTCCAGCTCACGTGCCAGTTTCAGCGGAGTCTGCCCGCCATATTGAACGATAACGCCTTTTGGTTGTTCAACACGCACGATTTCCAGTACGTCTTCCAGTGTGACAGGCTCAAAGTAAAGACGGTCGGAAGTATCATAATCGGTTGAAACAGTTTCTGGATTACAGTTCACCATAATGGTTTCATAACCATCTTGACGCAGGGCCAATGACGCATGTACACAGCAGTAATCGAATTCAATGCCTTGCCCGATACGGTTAGGGCCACCGCCCAATACCATGATTTTTGGCTTGTCGTTATTCGGGTTCGCTTCACATTCATCTTCGTATGTGGAATACATGTAAGCGGTATCAGTGGCGAATTCTGCGGCACAGGTATCAACACGCTTATAAACAGGGTACAGCTTGTAATCATGGCGTAGCTTGCGGATTTCTTTACCAGAAATTCCCACGAGTTTTGCCAAATGTGCATCGGCAAAACCTTTGCGCTTGAGGTGGCGCAGGAAATCAAAAGTCAGGCCGTTTACGCCTTGCTCTGCAACTTGTTCTTCCAGACGAATCAACTCTTCAATTTGCACCAGGAGCCAGCGATCGATATTCGTCAGATTGAAGATACCGTCAACGGACATTCCCGCACGGAAAGCATCAGCAACATACCAAATACGCTCAGCTCCTGCATTTTTCAGTTCACTGCGGATTTTGGTCAGTGACTGTGGGTCATCCAAATTGACTTTTGGATCGAATCCGGTCGCTCCGACTTCCAGACCACGCAGCGCTTTCTGCAAGGATTCCTGGAAAGTACGACCAATTGCCATCACTTCACCGACAGATTTCATCTGAGTGGTCAGACGATTATTGCTGCCAGCGAATTTTTCGAAGTTGAAGCGAGGAATTTTCGTCACAACATAGTCGATAGATGGTTCAAAAGACGCCGGGGTACGTCCGCCTGTGATGTCATTCATCAATTCATCAAGGGTATAGCCGACCGCCAGTTTTGCTGCAATTTTCGCAATTGGGAAACCTGTTGCTTTGGAAGCCAGCGCGGATGAGCGAGATACACGTGGGTTCATCTCAATGACAATCAGGCGGCCATTTTTCGGGTTCACCGCAAACTGTACGTTTGAACCACCGGTTTCAACGCCGATTTCACGCAATACCGCCATAGAAGCATTACGCATAACCTGATATTCTTTATCAGTCAGCGTTTGTGCAGGTGCGACAGTGATGGAGTCACCGGTATGAATACCCATCGGGTCGAGATTTTCAATGGAGCAGATGATAATGCAGTTATCGTTTTTATCCCGCACCACTTCCATTTCGTACTCTTTCCAGCCAATCAGAGATTCATCGATCAGCAGTTCATTGGTTGGGGAGAGATCTAAACCGCGTTCGCAGATTTCTTCAAATTCTTCACGGTTGTAAGCAATACCCCCGCCTGTTCCGCCCATAGTAAAAGAAGGGCGAATGATGCAAGGGAAGCCAACGTCTTCGGCCACCGCCAATGCTTCTTCCATCGTATGTGCAATACCAGAACGGGCAGTATCCAGACCAATTTTTTTCATCGCTTTGTCAAAACGCTGGCGATCTTCTGCTTTATCAATCGCATCAGCAGTGGCACCAATCATGGTCACGCCGAATTCGGTCAGCACGCCCTGACGTTCCAGCTCCAATGCGCAATTCAGGGCAGTTTGCCCCCCCATGGTTGGCAGGATTGCATCCGGGCGTTCTTTTTCAATGATTTTGCGCACGACTTCCCAGTGAATTGGCTCAATGTAAGTTGCATCTGCCATTTCAGGGTCGGTCATGATAGTTGCTGGGTTCGAGTTCACCAGAATGACGCGATAGCCTTCTTCTCGCAGTGCCTTACAGGCCTGTGCACCGGAATAGTCAAATTCACAAGCCTGACCGATAACAATTGGGCCGGCACCTAAGATCAGGATACTTGTAATATCAGTACGTTTTGCCATTTTTTTTCTTCTCCTGATTATTTAGTGTTCTGAGCATTGGTCTGGCGATATTGTTCGATTAACTCAATAAAATGATCGAACAACGAAGCTGTTTCATGTGGGCCAGGGCTGGCTTCAGGATGCCCCTGAAAACTGAACGCGGGTTTGTCTGTGCGATGAATACCCTGCAATGTGCCATCAAACAGTGATTTATGCGTTACACGCAGGTTGGCTGGCAGTGAGCTTTCATCAACCGCGAAACCGTGGTTCTGTGCGGTGATCATCACAACATTGCGATCCAGATCTTTAACCGGATGGTTACCACCGTGATGACCAAATTTCATTTTCACGGTTTTTGCGCCACTGGCCAGTGCCAGCAATTGATGACCCAGACAGATACCAAATACAGGAATTTCGGTGCTCAGGAAGGTTTTGATTGCCTCAATAGCATAATCACAGGGTTCTGGATCACCCGGTCCGTTGGACAGGAAAATGCCGTCTGGTGCCATTTTCAGCACTTCATCTGCGGAAGTTTTTGCCGGTACAACGGTAACGCGGCAGCCGCGATCTACCAGCATACGCAGGATGTTACGTTTGACACCAAAATCATAGGCTACAATATGGTAAGGCAGTTCTTGTTCTTTGCGAGTTTCCGGCAGCCCATCTGTCAATGTCCAGCTTCCCTGTACCCACTGGTAAGATTGCGCCGTTGTGACTTCTTTCGCGAGATCCATGCCCTTCAAGCCCAGGAATGATTTTGCTTTTTCCAATGCAACTTCAACTTGGGCACCTGCTTCATTACCTGCGATGATACAGCCATTCTGCGTGCCTTTTTCTCTTAACAGGCGGGTCAGCTTGCGTGTATCGATATCAGCGATGGCAACAACATTGTGGCGTTTCAGATAATCAGACAGGTTTTCTTCACTGCGGAAGTTGCTGGCCACTAAAGGTAAATCACGAATGACGAGGCCTTGGGCTTGGATGGCAGGAGATTCTTCATCAGCGGCATTGATGCCGACATTACCAATATGGGGATAAGTAAGAGTAACAATTTGGCGGGAATAGGAAGGGTCGGTAAGTATTTCTTGATATCCGGTCATTGAGGTATTGAAGACCACTTCTCCAACAGCCACACCTTCTGCACCAATGGCGCGACCGTGAAATTGGGTTCCATCTTCCATAACCAATATAGCTGACTTAATCAAAACGCCCTCCAGAATGAATAATTAGTCTAACATATTGCATATTTATTCATTATTAATGTTTAAAATCAATATTAATCGTGATTTTTGTTAAAATTTTGGCAAATTGCGCGCATTCTAATGACGAGAGGTGGAGTTGTCTACAAAAAATGGCATTTTCATTGACTTTTTTACAGCGCTCAGCCCTAAATTAAGTAAATGCAGCTGAAAAAAATAAGGAAAGTAGGTATAAATAATCGATTAATATGAAAGAAAACTTTAAAATTAAAAAAAATGTGCTTTTTTTCTTACTTATCGAAAATAAGGCAATAAAAAGACACTCCGTTCCTATAAAAAAAGGAATTAATTTTTGTTTATTAAAAAAAACCATTTATAAGCCATTTAATTACAACTTTATTGTTTTTATTAATTGTATTTACAATGACTTATAGATTTTATTTATTAAATATTATCAAGATTCAGAACATCTTTCATATTATAAAGACCATGTTTTCTATCCATTAACCATATTGAAGCCTTAACAGCTCCATTAGCAAAGGTCATGCGGCTGGAAGCCCTATGACTAATCTCTATGCGCTCACCAATATCTGCAAATATCGCTGTATGTTCTCCAACAATATCTCCGGCTCGTATGGTAGCAAATCCGATGCTTTTCGGATCACGTTCCCCGGTATGGCCTTCACGGGCATAGACTGCACAGGTTTTGAGATCACGGCCCAACGCATTGGCGATGGACTCACCCATTGCAAGAGCGGTTCCTGATGGTGCATCAACTTTATGCCGATGGTGGGCTTCAATGATTTCAATATCAGTATACTCTCCCATCACGGTGGCAGCTTTTTCCAGCAATTTTAGTACCAGATTGACCCCGACACTAAAATTCGCGGCAAAAACAATGGAAATTTCACGGGAAGCGTCTTCAATAGCCTGTTTGCCGGCCTCATCAAAACCTGTCGTACCAATGACCATTGATTTGCGGTATTGTCGGCAAACAGCGAGATAAGTTAATGTACCTTCTGGACGGGTAAAATCGATCAATACGTCAAAATGTTCGATAACATGGTGTAGATCATCACTGATAATTATCCCGTTTTTACCGATACCCGCCAGTTCTCCGGCATCAGTTCCCACCAATGAAGAACCGGGACGTTCCAATGCTGCACCAAGTGTAACGCCATCCAGTTGCTGGACAGCCTGAATAAGATTGCGTCCCATGCGCCCACTCGCGCCGACAATAGCAATGCGAATATCTGTATCAGCCATAAGGCCCTCTCTGTAAATCGTTTTTAACTCAAGTAGCCAAGAAAATTGCTTTACAGCTTAACTGTCAGGAGATGGCTGCACCAGCCTTATAGTCAGACAATTAGAAAAACAGGGATCAGGCAGGAAATTATAAAAATGACTAAACAGCTAAGTATTCTAACTAAGTGTTCTAACTAAGTGACTGGAGTAAGTGAACGCAGCCAACAAAGCAGCAACTTGAAAGATGACGGGTATATCAGATTTGATAGTGCAATATTATTATAATATGTATCGTTAATTTTCAGAGTTTGACAATAAATTATAAAACACGTTTACTTCAATTTGAGTAGCAATTTTATACAAAAATGGGTAACTGTTTTATCAATTTCCTTTCAGTATAAGAATAGGTTTCAATTTATAATTATACCCAATGGATTTTGAGCGGTAATCTGAAAGACGAAAGCTATAGGTGATTATTGATGGTTGAGCAGGAAAATGTAAAAGAAAGTACCCATTTCTTTCATCTGAAAGAATTTAATGGATTGGAGATGCTCAGGGCAAAATACCATAATCAAGTGTTTTCCCGCCATGTGCATGAAGCTTTTTGTATCGGTGTTATGGAAGAAGGAGCCCAGCGTTTTCACCGTACGGGAATAGAACATATTGCACCTAAAGGCGATATTATTCTGATCAACGCAGATGAAATCCATACAGGATCTTCTGCTGTACAAACGGGATGGTCATATCAGGCAATATACCCATCACCTGAACTACTGTGTTCATTGTCACGGGATTTTAAATACGCAAGTGGTTCAATCCCTTGGTTTCCTTCTGCTGTTGTACACGATCCCGGTTTATCCGAGCAGTTGCTTATGACGTTTAATCTCTTGGTTCAGAATGGCAATACTTTGCTCAAAGAAACTATGCTGCTTTCTTCACTTGCCTGGTTAATCATGCGATATGGTCAGACATATATTACTGGGCCGGAATTATCGGATGCAGAAAAACAGATATTCGTGATCAAGGAATATATTGATGCTTATGCAGAAAATGATATATCTCTCAATCAATTAGCGGAAATGACACAATTGAGTCCATGGCATTTTTTACGGCAATTCAAGAAAATCATCGGGGTAACCCCACATGTTTACCTGATCTTAGCTCGTTTACGCATGGCGCGAAGGTTATTGATTGAAGGGAATTCCATATTGAATGTTGCCATCCGCTGTGGTTTCTCAGATCAAAGTCATTTTAACCGCCATTTTAAAAATGCAGTGGGTATTACTCCCGGTATGTTTGTACGTTCCTTGCAAAAATCTTATTAACTTCTTTAAGAAGTTTTCCCTCTAAATAATTTTATCAGTGAATTAACAAATTATTTAACCGCAATTTTATTCAATATTCCGGCTTTAACTATTTGTAAGCTAATTTTCTAATGACTAGCTTTCAACTTATTGATGTAGATTACATTATGGAAAAATCATTCTCCGATCCGAATATTGATATTCAGTCGAAAGCTTCTCCCTGGAGGGGGTTTTGGTCAGGCATGTATAATATGTTGCCGCTTTGCTTATCAGTTATCCCTTGGGGGATATTGGCAGGTTCTGTTGCTGTACAATCTGGCCTGACTTTAGGTCAAAGTATTAGTATGTCAGCTATTTTATTTGCAGGGGCGGCACAGTTAGTGACTCTGGGGTTATTGTCATCAGGTGCGAGTATATTTACCATTATTATTTCTGTCTTCTTTATTACAGCTCAGCATTTTCTATATGGCTTGACATTGCGTGAATATGTTGCGGTGTTAAAAGCTCGTTATCGATTGCCAATCGGCTTTTTACTAACAGACGAGTTATTTGCCCTCAGTAGTGCCCAGAAAAATAAACAGATTTTAACGCCTGGTTATATGATTGGTGCTGGTTTATGTTTTTATTTGTGTTGGAATCTGTTTAGTTTGTTGGGGATTCTCATGGCTTCCTCTATCCCTGATCTTGCAAAATATCATCTGGATTTTTCTATTGTTGCCACGTTTATCACTATTGTTGTACCTATGATTAAAAAGCTTAGCGTGATATTAGGTGTTTGTTTTTCTTTATTTTTATCTATGTTGTTATCTTACTTGCATGTTGAGGGGGCAATTATTATAGCAGGTGTGAGTGGCATGTTCTTTTCTGTATTTATTGCTAGATTGGCGAAAGAATCAATATGAGCTGGACATTGATTTTTATTTTAGCCAGTATTGTTTTTTTAAATAGATATATTTTTTTAGAACCTAAAATGCCGGTAAAGTTACCAAGAATATTAAATGAGTCACTTAAATATTCCGCACCGTGCTTACTTATTGCAATATGTGGGCCTATTATATTAATGGAACATGGAGAATTAAGAAAGTTACCCAATAATCCGTATCTATGGGGAGCGTTGCTGACGACTATATTTGCTTTTTTTATTCGTAATATTGTTGTTTGCGTTATTGTTAGTCTGATCGCGTTTTATATTTTATCCGTTATCTTATAGATAGGAGGGAATTATGAAAACAGGAAACGAAGTTTATAAGGAGTCTACTGATATTCGAAATACTTATAGAATCTTACCTTTTCAAGGCGCATGGACTTGGCTGACGGGAAAAGATATTCCTGATAGGAGGCCATTATGGAAATCAAGTTCTATTGAAATGATTTTCTGGTCAATTAGCTGGATTGTGGTTGGTACATTACTTATCCACTGGTCGCTTACCAGCGAAATGTCACTGTTTTTTACCATTGTTATCTATATCATAGGTGTTTTATTTTCTGCTTCAGGTGCCAGGTATGTTGTTGCCACAATTATTCATCAAGGCGTGCATGGCAATTTACTATCAATTCAAACAGGTAATAAAATACTATGCGAAATTTTTTCAACAATATTGATTACCCAACCTTATGATTCATATCGTAAATTTCATATCTATGAGCATCATGGCAAAGATTTTTCAACAATAGAGGATAAAGATCTCGCTGCAATATATAAATTAGGCTTTATCCCTGGAAAGTCTAAAAACCGGCTTTATCTGAATTTACTTTTAACTTTACTTAGCCCATATTTTCATTTGTCATATTTTATCGGTAGAACTAAATCAAATTTAATAGGCGTTCCAAAATATAGATTTATTATGACAATCATTCAACTCATGGTATTAGGTTATCTAATTTGGTATTTAGGTATCGTTTCTTTTCTTCTCATGATCATTGTTCCTTATGTAATAGTTTACCAAATCGCATCATTATTACATTTAATAACAGAGCATGTTTGGTTATTACGTAAAGAAAAAGAAACTATTCGTGATAGTCATATCAATAATTCTCTAGGTCGTTTCTGTGGTTCACCTTGCCCCAAGAGTTTTGCCTTAAAATATTGGCCTCAGTGGGTAATTTGGTCTATCGCACACTTATTCTATCATCTGCCTATTAGAATGCTGGTAGTACAAGGGTCACTCGTATGCCATGACTGGCATCATCGAGTAAGTAGTGTGAAAGACTGGTATAATTATGCGGCACTAAGGGAAGCTGATGCTGAAAAATTAGCGAAAGAAGGTCGTTATGATTACACCGAATTTTGGGGTTTTCATCATTGTTTGGATTATGTATTAACAATGATAAATCAGGCTGAATCAGTAGAGATTGGTGATTTTAAATATAGACTTAATTAAAATAAAACATCATTAAATAGTAATGTAAGAAATAATTAACGTTAGTTCATTAACAACAATAATTTATTATTAATAAGGATTTTTATCTAATGGATAAATCGTTAGGTCTATCATTAGTAGATTAGATTATTATGATAGACCTATTTGATATTTCATCGACAGAGTTATTTCAAAAGTTATTGGTAAATTAGTTATTATTACCTACCTATTCTTCTGCCTCTGGCAATTCGTATGAACATCTTTTAGGTATTACTTTATTTGAAACGGCTTTTTGTCGGAAAATTATATTGGAATCCATTACTGACAACTGTAACTATCAACCGAAAATTTCCAACTCGAAAAAGCCGAGTTGGAGTTTACATATGCTGAAATTATTGCCCTCAAGCGAATCCAGTGTTAATTTACTTCTTTCACTTCAACACGCAATTCTTTTGGTACTTCGAAGACAATATTTTCTTCACGGCCACTCAATTCGTTAACTGTTTCTGCGCCAAGAATTTTCAGGCGATCAATCACTTGTTGTACCAAAATATCAGGCGCAGATGCGCCCGCTGTGACACCGACTGCATTCACACCTTTGACCCACTCTTCTTGTATATCACCCGCAGAATCAATCAAATAAGCAGGTTTTCCCACACGTTGTGCAAGTTCGGCCAAGCGATTTGAGTTTGATGAATTTTTGGAACCAACGACTAAAACCACGTCAGCGCCATCAGCCAAATCACGCACTGCTTCCTGACGGTTGGTTGTGGCATAACAGATGTCATCTTTGCGTGGGCCGACAATATTCGGGAAACGGGCATTGAGTGCATCAATCACTTCTGAAGTGTCGTCGACAGAAAGTGTGGTTTGTGTCATAAAACAGAGGTTATTTTCATCTTTTACTTGCATTTTCCACACATCTTCCGGGGATTCCACCAGATACATGCCACCTTCAGAGTTATTGTATTGGCCCATAGTGCCTTCCACTTCCGGGTGACCTGCATGTCCAATTAGAATCGCTTCTTTACCTTTGCGGCTTGCCCTCGCAACTTCCATATGAACTTTAGTTACCAACGGACAGGTTGCATCAAACAGCATGGTGAGATGACGGGAGCGGGCTTCCGCGCGAATGGCCTGAGAAACGCCATGTGCAGAGAAAATCAGAATGGCACCATCAGGCACTTCTGAAATTTCTTCAATGAAGATAGCCCCACGCTTTCTTAGATTATCGACGACATAACGGTTATGTACGACTTCATGGCGAACATAAATCGGAGCACCGTATAGTTCCAGCGCCCGTTCTACAATGCTGATGGCACGATCAACACCAGCACAAAAACCACGAGGGTTAGCCAGCAATATTTGCATGGGTTTCCTCCCGCTGAGGGTCAATTTTTAACACTTCAATTTCAAAAGTGATATTTTGTTCAGCCAGTGGATGATTAAAATCAACAGTGATAGAACCTTCAGCCACTTCTTTGATAAATCCCGGCATTTCACTGCCGTTCATAGCTGTAAATAACATGATGGTTCCTGCTTCCGGGATACCGGAGTCAGCAAAATCACGTGGAGTGAAGTACTGCACTAAGTCAGGGTTGTGTTTACCAAAAACGGTTTCCCCTGCCAGCGTGAATTGATGTTTATCACCGATTTTCAAACCAAGAAGCTGCTGTTCCAGAGGGGCAGAGAGGCTACCATCACCAAGACGGAATAATGCTGGCTTGCCTTGACTGTAAGTCGAGTCTGCCGTTGAGCCATCATCCAGTTTTAATGTGAAGTGTAATAAAACCACACTGTGCATTTGCACCTGCATTGACATGTTACTCAAACCTTATATTGTGAATGATTGCAAGTATACCGGCATTGGGTATATACCCGTCGTCTTTCAAGTTGCAGCTTTGTTGGCTGCGCTCACTCACCCCAGTCACATAGTTAGGCTATGCTCCTGAGACTCATTCCCTTGCCGTCGCGCTGCATCTTGAAATCCATTGGGTATAGATGAAATTACCAGCCCCAATTTTGTTAACCGGGGCTGGTTTATTATCATTTTCAATGACTATATTTTCCTCAATGGCTGTTTTTTCTTCAATAGCTATGTTTTCTTCAATGACTAAGTTTTCGATACTGATTTTTTGTCATCTGGGCTGATAAAGCTCTCGATGATAATGAGAGCTGCCCCGATACAGATTGCTGAATCGGCGATATTAAAAGTAGGCCAGTGCCATTCCCCGACATAAAAATCGATGAAATCGATAACAAAGCCATGTACCAGACGATCAAACAAATTCCCCAATGCCCCACCAATCACTAAGGCGTAGGCGATATTGCTCAGTTTTTGCTTGGCACTGGAACGATACATCATCACCAGAAGCACAACAGTGATGGATATTGCCACCAAAGCAAAGAACCAGCGTTGCCAGCCACCTTTGTCTGCCAGAAAGCTGAAAGCCGCACCAAAATTCTGGGCATACATCAGATTAAAATAAGGTATCAATGGGATAGATTCATACAACGTGAAATACTGCAACACGAAGTGTTTGCTTCCTAAATCCAATATTAATACCACAACAACCAGCCAAAGCCAGCGGAGTCCAGTGGAGCAAATGGGTTTATTCATCAGGCAAATTTACGCTCTTCACCGTTACCGGCAACGTTAGTCACACAGCGGCCGCAAAGTTCTGCATGTTCCGCCACCACTCCCACATTTGTAGCATAGTGCCAGCAGCGTGGGCATTTCTCGCCGACAGCTTTGCGGAAAGCTACTTTTAGGCCAGCCAGATCGCTTTGTTGGGCGGTGTCTCCGGCTGTAGTGTAAGCAGCGACTTCAGCTTGAGAAGTCAGTAGTACAAAACGCAATTCGTCGGACAGTTTGTTGAGTTTTTCTGCCAGCGCTTCATCTGCATAGAGTGTGATAGCCGCTTCCAGTGAACTGCGGATATGTTTATCAGCACGAGCCTGTTCCAGAACTTTGTTGACTTCACCACGTACTGCCAACAGATCTGCCCAGAAAGTATCGTTCATATCTTCGCCGTCAGCCAGGCCAAACAGCCCTTCATACCACTCTTCGGTAAAGACATATTGAGCACGTTCGCCCGGCAATTCATTCCAGATTTCGTCAGCAGTAAAGGAGAGGATTGGTGCCATCCAGCGAACCAGTGCTTCTGCAATATGGAATAATGCGGTCTGGCAGCTACGGCGGGCAAGACTATCACCTTTTGCGGTGTACTGACGATCTTTGATGATATCCAAATAGAATGAACCCATTTCCACGGAGCAGAACTGCATCAAACGCTGAACCACGGAGTGGAAATCATATTCACCATAGTATTTGAGGATATCAGCCTGTGCCGCTTGAGCACGACCTACTGCCCAGCGATCCAGAATAACCATCTCTTCTGTTTTCACCCTGTGTTGCTCAGGATTGAAGCCATTCAGGTTTGCCAGCAGGAAGCGGGCAGTGTTGCGGATACGGCGGTAAGCATCAGCGGAACGTTTCAGGATTTCATCAGAAACCGCGATCTCACCAGTATAATCAGTAGATGCTACCCATAAGCGCAGGATATCCGCACCCAGTTTGTTCATTACATCTTGTGGGCTGACGGTATTACCGATGGATTTGGACATTTTGCGTCCTTGCTCATCAACGGTGAAGCCATGAGTCAGCACTTGACGATAAGGTGCTTTGCCTTTGATAGCAGTAGACAACATTAGAGAAGACATGAACCAGCCACGGTGCTGGTCGGAACCTTCCAGATAGAGATCAGCTGAATTACCGTTGAATTCTGAACGTGCATCAACAACGGAAGAGTGGGTACTTCCTGAATCAAACCAAACATCCAGTGTATCTTGAGCCTTGATGTAATCAGCGGCTTCATCACCCAACAGTTCTGCTGAATCCAGATCCCACCATGCCTGAATTCCATCCACTTCAACCCGTTTGGCAACCTCTCCGATCAATTCGACAGTGCGCGGATGTGGTTCTTGTGTCTCTTTATGAACGAACAGGGACATCGGTACACCCCATGCACGCTGACGAGAGATACACCAGTCCGGACGGTTTTCGACCATTGATTCAATACGTGCTTGACCCCAGCCTGGAATCCACTGTACCCCTTTGATTTCTTTCATTGACTGGGTACGCAGACCGTTCTGATCCATGCTGATAAACCACTGTGGTGTTGCACGGAAGATGATCGGCTTTTTATGGCGCCAACAGCAAGGGTAGCTGTGCTGAATTTTGTTCAGGCTCAGTAGTGCGCCTTTTTCTTTCAGCAGTTCAACGATGATATCGTTCGCTTTGAAAACAAACATGCCATCCAGTGACGGATATGTACCAGAAATATAGCAACCATTCGGGCCAACCGGATTAGCAATTTCAAGACCATATTTCAGGCTGATGGAATAGTCATCAGGGCCATGACCACCGGCGGTATGCACTGCACCGGTACCTGCTTCCAGTGTAACGTGATCACCGAGGATAGCAGGAACATCGTAGTCCATAAATGGGTGCTTAAAGCGCATCAGTTCCAGATCAGCACCTGTACAATCGCTGACAACTTCCCATGAAGTAATACCCGCCCGTTGCATAACCTGTTCGACCAGTTCAGCCGCCAGAATCAGGCATTCGTTATCAATTTTAACTAATTGGTAGGTGATTTCTGTATTTAATGAAATTGCACGGTTTGCCGGCAATGTCCACGGCGTGGTTGTCCAGATAACCAGAAAAACTGGCAGACCTTGTGGTTTTACACCAAATTTGGCGTATACGGCATCAGCATCAACAGCAGGGAAACTGACATCAATGGAAGGGGAGGTCTTATCGTAGTATTCCACTTCGGCTTCAGCGAGGGAAGAGCCGCAATCAGTACACCAATGAACAGGTTTTACGCCTTTCAGCAAATGACCATTTTTGATGATACGACCCAATGCACGAATGATGTCTGCTTCAGTTTTGAAATCCATCGTCAGGTAAGGTTTATCCCAGTCGCCCAGAACGCCCAGACGTTTGAAGTCGGTTTTCTGTGCTTCAACCTGAGTCATGGCATATTTACGGCACTCAGCACGGAATTCAGCGACGGAAAATTTTTCCCCTGGCTTACCGATGATTTGCTCAACCTTGAGCTCAATTGGCAAACCATGGCAGTCCCAACCTGGAATATAAGGCGAATCAAAGCCTGATAATCCTTTGGATTTAATAACAATATCTTTGAGAATTTTATTAACTGAGTGACCAATATGAATATTGCCATTTGCATAAGGAGGGCCGTCATGCAAAATAAACGTTTTCTTACCAGATTTTGCTTTTCTAATTGCCTGATACAAACCTTCTTTGTACCAACGTTTCAACATATCTGGTTCGCGCTTGGCTAAATCCCCGCGCATGGGGAACCCTGTTTCCGGTAAATTCAGGGTGTCTTTATAGTCACTCATTATTGATTCTCAGTTCCAATTTTCCGCTATATCCCTTGTCTTTCATGTTGCTGCCTTTATTTTGTTGGCTGCAATTTGAAATTCATTGGGTATCAGGTATATGACTCGGATCGCTGCAAGAGATAATCCCTTGCGGCAACCACATCATTTGCAATTTGCTGTTTTAGCGCATCAAGCGAAGCAAACCGCTGTTCATCACGCAATTTTTTGCGTAATACCACATCGATATGATGCCCATACAAATCCATTTGGGTATCAATCAAATGCACTTCAAGCTGCTGGCTTTGGCCGGCAACTGTAGGACGATTACCTATATTTGCAACACCCGGCAAAGGGGTATCGCCCAATCCGTGGACTTCAACAGCATAAACGCCCTTAACTGGTGCCACTAAACGTTTTAATGGCAGGTTGGCTGTGGGAAACCCGATGGTACGTCCCAATCTATTACCATGAACAACTCTGCCACTTATGCTGTAAGGATGTCCCAGTAATGTTTCAGCCAATGCCAGATCATTACTTTGCAGTGCCTGACGAATGGCTGTACTGCTGATCCTAAGACCGCTGTCACAAAAACTATCTGTGCTGGCGACATCAAACTTGTATTGTTTACCTGCCTGCTGCAAATAATGGCAATCTCCGAAGCGATTCTTGCCAAAGCGGAAATCATCACCTATTGCCAGAAACTTAACACCCAGTTTTTCAACAAGCAACTTTGAAACAAAGGCTTCTGGTGAGTTGGATGCAAAATACTTGTCAAATTTTACGCATAACAGATAATCAACGCCATTTTGGGCCAGATATTTTATTTTATCTCTCAGTCTCGTCAGGCGGGCTGGTGCTTTATCTGCCGCAAAAACTTCCAAAGGCTGCGGTTCGAAAATCATGACCATCGTCGGTAATCCGAGACGTTGCCCTTCTTGCTTCAAGTGTTTTAATAAAGCCTGATGCCCCCGATGGACACCATCAAAATTACCAATCGTCAGCACGCAACCATGGTGACGCGACCGGATATTGTGTATACCGCGAATTAGCTCCATAGCTGGCTCAATACCGTGGAAATTGCCGGATTATACCTTGTACAAAGCTCAAGGTTAACCCACGATCACAAAGGGTTTTAATTAATAACCTGATTCATACAATAAAAATAGGCCAGATGCCCGAAAAATATTTAATTTATCTCATTTCTCTGAGATTCATTCTGTTTTTTTCTTGCGAAGGTCTGTATTCCCTCTCAGTAAGCTGATAAAATCCTGCGCTATCACAACGTAACCAGCGTCGCCGTACAACGACGCTTATTTGCACAAATCCATTGACAAAAGAAGGCTGAACAGGCATATTCCTCGGCCTTTGAATTGTCCTCAATAGAATATATTTGGGAGTTGGCCCTTGGCTAATATCAAATCAGCTAAGAAACGCGCTGTACAGTCTGAGAAACGTCGTCAGCACAACGTAAGCCGTCGTTCTATGGTGCGTACTTTTATCAAGAAAGTATACGCGGCTATCGCTACTGGCGATAAAGAAACTGCGCAGAAAGCATTCAATGACATGCAACCAATTGTTGATCGTCACGCCTGCAAAGGTCTGATCCACAAAAATAAAGCAGCACGTCATAAGTCTGCTCTGACAGCGCAAATCAAAGCAATGTAATTATTTGTTTTGGTTATGCTAAAAAAAACCGGCTATAAGCCGGTTTTTTTGTATCTGCAGGTTTTAATTTAAGGTCTTAATATTCTGGTTCTAACGTAATCTTTCAGGACTACTTTTGGGAGGTGAGCTAAATAAAGTCGAGAAATCTTTATTACATACTCGCTGAACTGCCGGATGTTGGATCATACGCTCTGCAAAAATGACGTAATACTCTTCCTGTACAGTATCCAGCCGGCCTATTTCGACGATATCACTATCAGCAAAAATGTCATTGGCATAGAAGGAAGGCGCAATGAAAATAGCGTTATGGTACATACCAAATGCTTTCATCAGTGCGGCATCATCAAATTCACCCAGGACCTCAACCTGAAGGTTTTTATTGCGTATCCATGTCAGTAGCTTTCTGCCCAGCATGGAGCGGCGACCAGGGATCAGCAAACGGCGCTCTTCCAAACATTCTGGAAACGGTTTTTCTGGGATTGGTTGACGGCAGTAAAAACTGATTTTACATTCGCCCAACTTCACTGAGAATAACCCTTCTTGCTGAGAAGAATCCACCGGACAATCTGACAGGATCATGTCCAATTTATGCTGGCTGAGTTGTTCAAGCAGCATTTCATGTGTTGATTCAAAACAGCGTAAGTGAATTTTCTCATGTTCCACAACAGCGGTTTCCAGCACTTTGCTGACTAAACGCTTGGACAGAGCATCAGCGACACCGACATCAAACAGTAGATTTGATTCTCGGCTGTAAGTAACGATATCAAGCATTTCCTGACTGAGCGTAAACATTTTATCCGCATAACGGAAAATCAATTGTCCCAGTTCAGAAGGTACTAAACCTCTTCCCTGTCTTTTGAATAATTTTCCATCCAGACGTTCTTCCAGTGCCTTGATCTGCCCAGTAATGGTCTGTGGTGTCAGATATAGCGCCTCTGCTGCACCCACAACAGAACCTTCCTTGCAAACATGCCAAAAATAGTAGAGGTGGTTAAAGTTTAAATGTGAAACCTGCATATATTTATCCTTGTGTATGCCTCTTTATGTTGTGGTCAGTAACTTCCGGACACTTTTTTAGCCTCTTCCCACTGCCTTTCATATTCAACGGGAGAAATGCCTTCATTAAAACTATTGTGAATAACTGATTATCCGGGCAGGTGAAAACCCTGATTTAACGCACTACCTGGGGGAGATTGCGAATTTTGCTTCATTTTCCAAATGAATGGACAATGATAAGCCACTGACGGATTTCAATCCTAAATATGGAAAGATACTAACTCAGCTTGCGTGAAATTAGTATCTTTGGTAATTGATGGATATAAATATGGATATGTGTGTGATTATGGCGCGGTTACCTTCGTGAATGCTAATTTCAAGTACCAATAACACTCATAAAGATGCTTTATTAATAAGTTAAATAAGCGTATATGACCATTCAAAAAGTCCGATTCTGTGATAACTGTCATGGCTATTGTGGTTGTTCGTTTCGTTTTTGAGCGAAAATATACGATAATGAGATCTGCACCCCAAAGGTTGGACGCTATACTTCAACTTAAGGGGCGCTGTTTATCAAACATTGAGTTACGTCTTGGGCTGATTTTCCTCAAGAAGGCTTTGCAGGCCATATAACGCGATCAACGTGTTAAGGCGTTCCCCTACACCTGAAAATGACAGTATCTTACCATCTTGCTGATACTCTCCTCTTAAACGGACAAACAGTGCCAGCCCCGTGGAGTCCACATGGCTGAGTAGGGAAACGTCAATATTATCGATTCCTTCCAGTACACTCTCTCTTTTCTGCCAGAGAGGAAGTAAACTGTTACGATCCAGCGTGCCTTTCAGAAATAACGTATTGCCCGCTTTTTCCCAACTCACCATTTCACTGGCCAGGCTGCTATCAGAAGTGCCTTTTTCCATATCACTTTTTCTTTTCTAAAGTGATCGGAGCTTTTGCACTGATGGACAGTTGTTCAGTCAAACCGTTGATGCCTTTCTGACGCAAGATATCCATCCATTCGTTCTGCTTGGTCGTGATCATGCTCACGCCCTCTGCAATCATATCGTAAGCCTGCCAATTTCCTGTTTTACTGTTTTTACGCCATTGGAAATCCAGGCGAACTGGCGGTTGCCCATTAGGATCGCTAATAGTGACACGAATAGCCACGATAGTTTTATCATCCAATGGCTGTTCTGGGGCAATTTCATAATTTTGACCATGATACATCGCCAGAGCCTGACCATATGCCTGTTCCAAATAAGTTTCAAACGCCTTGAAATAAGCATCGCGCTGTTCTGGGGTCGCTTGTTTGTAGTAAGGTCCCAAAACCAGTGCCCCCGCATACTTTACCTGTACGTAAGGCAACAACTCTTCACGCACAATCTGACGCAAAACTTCTGGATTTGACTGTATCCGGGATTGCTCATTCTTCAAATGGGTAAAGGTTTTTTCCGCCGCGTCTTTCATCAAGGCGTAGGGATTTGTCTGATCCGCTGCGCTGACCAGTGGCGCAACCACCAGCAATGCAACCATGAGTAATCGCTTAAACATAAATGTTATTTCTCCTAAACAGTGAATTGTTGGTTAGTGTATTCGTTCAGGTGTAGAAGCGGATTTTTCCTGATTCCCGCCACCGTTCTTATACAAGAACTGACCAATCAAATCTTCAAGTACCATAGCAGGTTTAGTGTCTTCAATACGATCACCATCTTTCAACATGAAAGTTCCCAAATCCTGATCATCAAACCCGACATTGAGTGAGACGTATTGTTCACCCAGTAACCCTGAGGTTCGGATAGACAAAGAGCTTGTATTTGGAATATTGTCGTATTGAGTGAAAATATCCAATTCAACCTGCGGCGTATAAGTTTTATGATCCAACCAAATTTTTTCTACACGACCAATCACTACTCCGCCAACTTTCACTGGCGAACGTATCTTCAGACCCCCAATATTGCCAAATGCGGCATATACGCGATAAGTTGTCTGACTGCCGAAAGATCGGATATCCGCCACTTTCAGACATAAGAAAATGATTGACGCCAGCGCAATCAAAACAAAAGCACCAATCCAAATTTCATTTTTCTTGCTTTGCATAGACTTAGTTCCCAAACATCAGTGCTGTCAGCACAAAATCCAAACCCAATACCGCCAACGACGCATGAACTACCGTGCGCGTTGTTGCCCTGCTGATCCCTTCCGATGTTGGGATAGCGTCATAACCATTAAACAGCGCAATCCACGTTATCGTGATGGCAAAAACGACACTCTTAAGAAAACAGTTAACCAGGTCTTTTTCCCATTCCACCGCCGATTGCATGGATGACCAAAAAAAACCGCTATCAATGCCTTTCCAGTCTACACCGACTATCGCACCCCCTATGATCCCAACGGCAACAAAGATCAGTGACAGCAAAGGCATACTAATAAAACCAGCCCAAAAACGAGGGGCAATGACACGACGCAACGGATCAACCGCCATCATTTCCAAACTGGAGAGCTGTTCAGTGGCTTTCATCAAACCAATTTCTGCGGTCAGAGCTGAACCCGCCCTACCCGCAAACAGCAGTGCTGTCACTACAGGTCCTAATTCACGCAGCAGTGATAACGCCACCATCATGCCGAGACTGCCCTCAGCACTGAATGTAGTCAGAACCAGATACCCCTGCAAAGCCAAAACCATGCCGATAAATAAGCCTGAAACCACAATGATAAGCAGAGATTGAACACCTACGCTATAAAGTTGCTGACGCAAGAGTGTCCATTGCCTGGCGGGTTCCGGTTTACCAAAAATTGCGCCAAACAGCATGAAGCCTGCACGACCAAATGAAGCTGTAATTTCAATTGCACGTCTGCCCAACGCTGCCAATGCCTGTGTTAACATCAACATTCCATTATCCTAATAACTCAGTTTTATAATCCCCGGAAGGGAAACGGAAAGGTACTGGCCCATCAGCAACACCATCAAGAAATTGCCGTACCCGTTGCTCCTGATTCGCTCTCAACTGTTCAGGAGTGCCTTCTGCTATCACTTTCTGTTCAGCCACGATATAAGCATAATCGGCAATACTCAGCACTTCAGGCACATCGTGCGAAACCACAACACACGTAACCCCAAGCGCGTGATTAAGCTCGTCAATAAGTTTCACCAAAACCCCCATTGTGATTGGGTCTTGACCGACGAATGGCTCATCAAACATGATTAAGTCTGGATCAAGCGCGATCGCCCTCGCCAATGCCGCTCTTCTGGCCATGCCGCCTGACAGTTCCGATGGCATCAAATGAGCCGCGCCACGTAGCCCCACCGCTTCCAATTTCATCATCACAGTAGTATGAATCAATTCTTCTGGCAGTTGGGTATGTTCACGAAGAGGAAAAGCGACATTGTCAAAAACATTTAGATCAGTAAACAATGCCCCTGACTGGAATAACATGCTCATTTTCTTGCGCGCCGCATAAAGACGTGGGCGAGACAATGCGGGAATATTATTACCATCAAACCAAATTTCACCACGTTCAGGGCGAATTTGTCCCCCAATCAGACGTAATAGGGTTGTTTTTCCTATGCCGGAAGGTCCCATGATAGCAGTCACTTTTCCTTTCGGAACGGTCATATTAATATCAGCAAAAATCGGGCGTTGACCTCGGGTAAAATGCATTCCACAGATCTCAATAAGATTTGCTGTTTGTTGATTCATTATTGATAGCCCCTAACCGTTAATAGAACTGTCTTAATTTACTGTATTTAAATAGTCAATCATGCATACTACAAAAAAATTGCCCAATTTGCGTTAGCAAAGTTGCGACAAATTTTACTTTTTATCTCTTGACCGTCAGAATGTATAAGTTTAGCTGAATAAATATTTTATGTTTAAAAATCAACCATCATTAGCATTTTGCTCGGAATAAATCTTATTTAAGGGACACACCATGTTTCTGACTATTGTATTGCTCATTACCGGGTTGATTTTACTAGTGTATGGTTCTGATAGATTAGTTTATGGTGCTGCGGTTTTTTCCCGTTCCCTGAAAATTCCCTCCTTTATTATTGGTCTGGTCATTATGGGGATCGGAACATCACTGCCAGAACTGATGGTTTCTGTCACAGCAATTTTAGACGGGATGCCGGACATGGCAGTGGGCAATGCAATTGGTTCCAATATTACTAACCTGCTGCTGATTACAGGAGCAGCGGCGTTCATCAGGCCAATCACGGTAAAATCGGATATCCTCCGGCGGGAACTGCCCCTGATGCTGCTAATCACTGCCTTTGCTGGATATCTAATCTCCAACAGTTATTTGAGCCGCATGGATGGCATCCTTCTGTCACTTTCTGCCTTTTTCTTCATCGCGCTGATGATTAAAATGATGGCCTTATCCCAATATGACGGGGTTGATAGCTATACCCAAGAACGAGATTCAGAATTACCTGTCGAAGGCAACAAAGGCATTGCTCTTCTATGGGTTCTGCTGGGGTTAATTATCCTGCCCATCGCTACCCGAATGGTGATTGACAATGCCATCGTCATTGCGCGGATTTATGGCATCAGTGAGTTGATTATTGGCCTGACAATCCTTGCCGTGGGCACCAGCCTGCCGGAGCTTGCCACCACCATTGCCGCCGCCATAAAAGGTGAGAATGATATGG
Source organism: Xenorhabdus koppenhoeferi (assembly GCF_900116635.1). GTDB lineage: Bacteria > Pseudomonadota > Gammaproteobacteria > Enterobacterales > Enterobacteriaceae > Xenorhabdus > Xenorhabdus koppenhoeferi. The sequence continues at coordinate 74,896 of NZ_FPBJ01000007.1, forward strand.
CGATGGGCAACATCATTGGCTCAAATATATTCAATGTTACCCTCGTGTTAGGTATTCCCGCCATACTTTCTCCCAGTGTTATTTCACCCGATGCTTTTTCCCGGGATTTTTGGGTCATGATGGCAGCCAGTGTGCTATTCACGGTATTCTGTCTGGGAAGAAAACATCGGTTGAACCGATTAAATGGCATTTTATTATTGGGCTGTTTTGTCACTTATTTTATCGTACTTTTTGTTTCTAATTATTACGGTACTGAATTACTGTCTTAAGTCATTGCTGATTGAATGGGAAAAGAGTGAGAGTAGAAATGCCAAAAATCGATTTTCAACAAGCAGGTAAAAAAGTATTACACATCGAACTCGATGGACTAACCAGTCTGGAACAATACATTAATGATGATTTCAGCCAGGCCTGTGAATTAATGTTTGGTTGTGAAGGAAAAGTCATTGTCATGGGGATGGGAAAATCCGGTCACATTGGGCGAAAGATCGCAGCAACATTTGCCAGTACCGGTACTCCTTCATTCTTTGTCCATCCCGGCGAAGCCAGCCACGGCGATCTCGGCATGGTGACACAAAAAGATATTGTGCTGGCAATCTCAAATTCTGGTGAGTCAAATGAAATTCTGGCTTTGATTTCTGTGCTTAAGAGACAAAAAGTTCCACTTATCTGCATGACTAACAGTCGTAGCAGTAGTATGGGAAAAGCCGCAGACATCCATTTATGTATTAAGACCTCTCAGGAAGCCTGTCCATTGGGGCTGGCACCGACGACCAGTACAACAGCAACACTTGTCATGGGAGATGCCTTGGCCATTGCGCTTTTGCAGGCCCGTGGTTTTACTGCTGAAGACTTCGCCCTCTCCCATCCCGGTGGCACGCTCGGACGCAAACTCTTGTTGCTGGTCAGTGACTTAATGACTGTCGGTGATGATATTCCCCGTGTTTCCCGTCATGCAACTTTACGCGAAGCTCTAGTGGAAATTACCCGAAAGAAACTGGGGATGACGGTTATCTGCGATGATGACATGCAAATTCAGGGTATTTTTACCGATGGTGATTTGCGCCGTGTTTTCGATATGGGTATCGATTTAAACAACGCAAAAATTGCTGATGTCATGACTACTGGCGGTATCCGCATCAAACCCAATGCGCTGGCTGTTGATGCTTTAAATCTGATGCAATCACGCCACATCACATCTTTGCTGGTCACAGAAGGAGACAAATTGCTTGGTGTACTGCATATGCATGATCTTTTACAGGCCGGGGTTGTATAAACGAATCACATAAAACAAGCTTGATGCAAACAAGTATAGTATACCCAATCGCTTTCAAGTTGCCACACAGCCAGTTAAAGCAGCAACTTGAAAGATGAAGGATATAAAACCTTAAGAGAATTCCTTAATGAATCAAAGAGATTATCTGGACACCTGCTATGGCCCAGTCAGCAAAGATATTATCGAAAAAGCCCGTAAAATTCGTCTTCTAATCTGTGATGTGGATGGTGTAATGTCTGATGGGCTGATCTATATGGGCAATGAGGGAGAAGAACTGAAAGTCTTTAATGTTCGTGATGGTTATGGTATCCGTTGTTTAATCACTTCTGGTATTGAAGTTGCCATTATTACCGGCCGCAAGGCAAAACTGCTAGAAAATCGAGCTGAAACACTGGGTATTACACATCTTTACCAAGGTCAGAGCGATAAGATTTTGGCGTATAAAGAGCTGTTGGATAAACTAGCGTTACAGTCAGATCAAATTGCCTATATTGGTGATGACCTTATTGACTGGCCTGTCATGGCACAAGTTGGATTATCTGTTGCGGTTGCTGATGCCCATCCACTGCTGTTGCCAAAAGCAGATTATGTGACCCGGATTGCAGGCGGTCGTGGTGCAGTCAGGGAACTTTGTGATTTGGTGCTCTTCGCTCAAAATAAGCTGGAAGGTGCCAAAGGGTTATCCATATAAACTAAAACTGAAAAAGAATGAGCAAAATTCAATCCTGGTTGATCGCAATACTCGGACTTATCGCACTTGCGCTAATTGGCTGGAATTTATCGAATGTCAATGACGATTCTTCATCATCCATCGTAGATGACGTTTATCCCACTTATCAAACACAGGAAGCGGTTACCTTTGTCCATGATCCGGAGGGCAAACTGGTTTACAAATTAGTGGCCGATGATATCAAAAATTTCGCTGATACAAAGCTGACTTGGTTTACCAAGCCCGTATTAACAACATATGACTCCAACAGTCCCACAGACTCCCGGAAAACCACATGGACAGTCAGTGCCGATAAAGCCAAACTAACTAATGACAAGATGCTCTATCTGTATGGAAATGTCCTGGTGAATAGCCTGAACGATGCATCACAATTGCAGAAAATCACAACAGATAATGCGACCGTTAATCTTACAACACAAGATGTAGCGTCCGATGATCAAGTCACTCTTACAGGGGTTGGTCTGAAATCTGTTGGCATGAAAATGCGCGGCAATCTGCGAAACAAAACTGCTGAACTGATTGAAAAGGTGACTACTCGATATGAGATTCCACATGAACAACCTAATCCGTAATACCGTTATTGCCAGTACATTTTTTGCTGTCAGCCTGTCCGTACTGGCCTTGAAAGATGATACGAAACAACCCATTACCATCGACTCTGCAAGACAGTCACTGGATTTAACGGGGAACGTTGCCACATTTACGGATAGTGTCATAGTAAAGCAAGGTTCAATTGACATTCATGCTGATAAAGTCGTTGTCACTCGTCCAGATGGGGATTCGAATAAAACGGTCATTGAAGCCTACGGTAACCCTGCCACTTTCTACCAATTGCAGGATGATGGCAAGCCCCTCAAAGGGAATGCAGCAAAGATAAGATATGAAATGGATAAAGAGCTGATCGCACTGACAGGTAATGCCTATCTTGAACAGCTAGACAGTAATATTAAGGGTGACAAAATCACCTACCTCGTGCCGACACAGCAAATGGAAGCCTTTAGTGATAAAGGTAAACATGTCACAACCGTCCTGTTGCCTGCCCAATTACAAGACAAAAGCCCGGGTACCCAAGGCGCTGAAGTTCACAAAAAGAGTAAATAACGACTTATGGCAATACTAAACGCAGCAAATTTGGCAAAGGCATATAAGGGCCGGAAGGTCGTTGAGAACGTCAGCCTGAAAGTAAGGTCAGGAGAAATTGTTGGCTTACTTGGCCCCAACGGTGCAGGCAAGACAACCACTTTCTACATGGTGGTTGGCATTGTTCCACGTGATGCAGGCTCTATCTCCATTGATGAAGAAGACATCAGCTTATTGCCGCTACATGAACGCGCCCGACGTGGAATAGGGTATTTACCGCAAGAAGCTTCAATCTTCCGCCGCCTGAGCGTCTTCGACAACTTGATGGCCGTCCTTGAGATCCGCAAAGACCTTAACAAAGAACAACGAAAAACGCGCGCAGAAGAGTTGATGGAAGAGTTTCATATCTCCCATCTGCGTGATAGCCTTGGGCAATCACTTTCTGGTGGTGAACGCCGCCGCGTGGAGATTGCCCGCGCGCTGGCCGCCAATCCCAAATTCATCTTGCTGGATGAGCCTTTCGCCGGCGTTGACCCGATATCCGTATTGGATATCAAAAAGATCATTCAACACCTGCGAGACTGCGGATTGGGTGTCCTGATTACTGACCACAATGTTCGTGAAACGCTGGATGTCTGTGAACGTGCTTATATCGTCAGTCAAGGTCACTTGATTGCCCACGGCAGCCCTGATGACATCCTGAGTAACGAGCAAGTAAAACGCGTCTATCTGGGTGAAGGTTTCCGCCTTTGATTCTGATTTTTCTGTCAGGCGTAATTTAAGGGATCATTCAAGCTAGATTAAGGAGAAAGTAGTAACGCTATGAAGCAAAGTTTGCAACTCAGGCTCAGTCAACAATTGACGATGACGCCCCAGCTCCAGCAAGCTATCCGTTTGTTGCAACTTTCTACACTTGAGCTTCAGCAAGAAATCCAACAGGCACTGGAAACTAATCCACTGCTTGAACAAGATGAGCTGCATCAGGAAGTGGAGAATCGAGATCTTCCAGAAACTGAAATGGAAGTAATGGATACCCGAGAAGCGCTTGAACAGAAAGATATGCCCAAAGAGCTACCACTGGACACCAGTTGGGATGAAATTTATACCGCAGGTACGCTTTCAGGAAGCCACAGTGATCACGGTGATGATGACTTTCCCGTTTATCAAGGGGAGACAACCCAGACACTCCAGGACTACCTTATGTGGCAGGCAGGATTAACTCCCTTTACTGAGACGGACGCTGCCATTGCCACATCGATCATTGATGCGATTGATGACAGCGGCTATCTGACTGCTTCTACCGAAGAGATCCTTGCCTGCATAGGCGATGATGAACTGACACCGGAAGAAGTCGAAGCCGTTCTCAAGCTCATACAACATTTTGATCCGATTGGGGTTGCCGCCCGTGATTTACGTGAATGCCTGTTTATCCAACTTTCCATACTGCCACCCGAAACACCTTACTTGAATGAAGCTAAACTTGTCGTTAGTAAGTATCTTGAACTACTGGGTAATCGAGACTTCCGTAATTTATTACGTCAGAGCAAATTAAAAGAAAATGTTCTGAAAGAGGCAATTGATATTATTCAATCACTGGAGCCGAAACCGGGGTTAGTAGTCAATACCGGTGAGTCCGAGTATGTTATTCCAGATGTATTGGCGCAAAAAGAAAATGACAGCTGGCAAGTCAGGCTGAATACCGATAGCATCCCCCGCCTGCGTATCAACCAACACTATGCAGCATTGGGGCAGTTAACCCATAATGAAAGTGACAGCCTCTTCATTCGCAATAACTTACAAGAGGCTAAATGGCTTATCAAAAGTCTCGAAAGCCGTAATGAGACTTTATTGAAAGTCGCCCGCTGCATTGTTGGACGGCAGCAAGATTTTTTTGAATATGGTGAGGAGCATATGAAACCGCTGGTCTTGGCCGATATTGCCTGTCAGGTTGATATGCATGAATCCACTATTTCACGTGTGACGACCCAGAAGTATCTGTATAGTCCGCGAGGTATTTTTGAGCTTAAATATTTTTTCTCCAGCCATGTCAATACCGATAGCGGAGGCGAAGCTTCTTCTACCGCAATACGTGCCCTGGTGAAAAAACTGGTCGCGGCAGAAAATCCGGCCAAACCCCTGAGTGACAGTAAATTGACCAGCATGCTGGCCGACCAAGGCATTCAGGTGGCACGTCGAACTGTCGCAAAATATAGAGAGTCGTTATCCATCCCGCCTTCAAACCAACGCAAAAAACTGGTTTGAACAACACTGAGAAGGAAAACACTATGCAACTCAATATCACAGGCCACAATATTGAAATCACAGATGCACTGCGCAACATTGTGAACACTAAATGCGGCAAACTGGATCAATATTTCAATAAGATTAACCTCATTCAGGTCACCCTCCGAGTGGAAAAAGTGCAAAAAATCGCGGAAGCCACGGTGCACATCAACGGAGGTGAGTTGCATGCCACCTCAGAGCATGAAGACATGTATGCGGCAATTGATTCATTGGCAGATAAACTCGCTCGTCAATTGACCAAACACAAAAGTAAATTAAGACAACGCTGACAGCTTCCAGACAACGGGGCCATCATAAAATTACACTGTTCTGTCTGGAAGCAGTGCATTAATACCAGATGCCTTGAGGCATCTGGTATCACAAGGCTCTAAGTGAATAAATAAATGAACAACGAAACAGATTTACCGCTAAGCTCAGTGCTTTCATCCGAATGTACACACAATAACGTACCTTGTTCGAGTAAGAAGCGAGCCTTAGAGATTATCAGTGAGCTAGCATCAAAACAGCTTGAATTACCGGAACATACCGTGTTCGAGGCTATTCTTTCCCGCGAAAAAGTGGGCACAACAGGCATCGGTAACGGGGTTGCGATCCCACACGGCAAATTAGACAAGGAATGCTCACACAATGCCGTTGGCGTGTTTTTGCATCTGGAGCACCCTATTACCTTTGATACCATTGATAATCAGCCTGTTGATTTACTGTTCGCTTTATTGGTGCCATCAGACCAGTGTCAAACCCATTTACACTCACTATCATTAATAGCAAAGCGCCTTGCAGATAAAAACCTTTGCCGTCGCCTGCGCTCAGCCCAGAGTGACGAAGAGCTATATAAAATTATTACTGAATAAATAACTAATGCAATTATAAACATTTAGGAGAGTCACCTCATGGTGCTGATGATAGTCAGTGGTCGTTCAGGTTCTGGTAAGTCCGTTGCTCTGCGGGCGCTGGAAGATATGGGTTTCTATTGCGTAGATAACCTGCCGGTCGTGTTGTTGCCAAAACTGGCAAGCACACTGGCTGAACGCGACATTTCCGCTGCAGTTAGCATTGATGTCAGAAACATGCCGGAGTCACCGGAAATTTTCGAAGAAGCTTTGACACAATTACCTGACAGTTTTTCACCACAGCTTCTGTTCCTTGACGCAGATCGCAATACACTGATCCGCCGTTACAGTGACACCCGCCGTTTGCACCCGTTATCCAGCAAAAACTTGTCACTGGAAAGTGCAATTGACCAAGAAAGCGACCTGCTGGAGCCCCTGCGTTCACGCGCCGACTTAATCATCGACACATCTGAAATGTCCGTTCACGAATTGGCAGAAATGCTCAGGACACGTTTACTAGGTAAACGTGAACGTGAACTGACTATGGTATTTGAATCTTTTGGTTTCAAGCATGGCATTCCTATTGATGCAGACTATGTTTTCGATGTGCGTTTCCTGCCAAACCCACACTGGGACCCGAAATTACGCCCAATGACAGGTCTGGATCGCCCTGTTGCTGCATTTTTAGATCGCCATACCGAAGTGCATAACTTCATTTATCAGACCCGCAGCTACCTTGAACTTTGGTTGCCCATGCTGGAAACCAACAACCGTAGCTACCTGACTGTAGCTATAGGTTGTACGGGCGGTAAACACCGTTCTGTCTATGTTGCTGAACAGTTGGCAGATTACTTCCGTTCCCGTGGTAAAAATGTGCAATCACGTCACCGCACACTGGAAAAACGCAAATAATATCAATAATTCAAGCTGTTTTATGCGTATATTCTCTGTTGAGAAGAGCGGGTACGACTGTAGTACTAATCCAGATATTCTTAAATTCATATATGCACTTCGTCTTTCAAACTGCCTCTTTGTTGGTTGCTCTCGCTCACCCCGGTCACATAGTTAACTTGAGATTGGTTTAAGAAGGGAACTAAAGTGCCTGAGGCACGAGCTTCAGAGACTCCATTGCATTATTTGGCTGACCAGCTGGAAGTCTCGGTCACTCAGTTTCATGAATACGATTGACAGGGAAATTCTGGATTTTTTGGGTATTCGCCAGGTTTCGTCAGCGGACAAGGAGGCGTTTTCAGACTGGTTAATTGACAATCTCTATCCACAAGGTATCAACGGACACCGCGCACCTATTGTTGGTAGTGTTTCCATGAATACCGTGATGATCGATGTGACTGATCTGCCGGAAGTGAAAAGTGGTGATTTTAGGATGAATGAACCTTATTTCATTAACAACACAAAACAGTTCGTGATCATGATCTCTTTATTTTCATGACAGAACAGCCTAATATCACTTTAATCACTTTTGAAAATAACACCCCCTCCATGCGATGCGGGTGTTATTTTGTGTTGAGCCTAATTTGGAGTGTGGTATGAAAAAACCTAAAATTATCATTAATGAACTGGATGCTGAACGTTTAGATTCTCTGTTGGAACAACCCGCATTTGCCAATACCAGCATTGCTGATGCCTTGAATGAAGAACTGGATCGGGCAGAAATTCTTCCTCCGGTAGAGATCCCGGCGGATGTTGTCACAATGAACAGTGAAATTCGCTTTATTGATTTGAGTAACAATGAAGAACGTGTTCGCACGCTGGTCTACCCTGCTTCCCTGCAAGACAGCATCAAACAACTGTCAGTCATGGCTCCTATGGGCGCTGCTCTTTTAGGGCTTCGGGTAAATGATGAAATAAACTGGGCATTACCGAACGGTGAAAAAACCCGAATAAAGGTGTTAGAGATACTTTACCAACCGGAAGCGGCAGGTGAATATCACCGTTAATTTCTAGCCAGCTCAGTTAGACCGAACTGGCTTTTGTTGATTGAGTATCCCTATTGACCGGCGATACTCATTTCCGGCAGCAATACCGAACCACACTGAATATTGCTGCGTGTTTCGATATCATCACCAATTGTTACCATATTTGCCCACATATCCTTCAAGTTACCAGCGATGGTAATCTCACTGACCGGGTATTGAATTTCGCCGTTTTCAACCCAAAAACCGGAGGCACCACGGGAGTAATCACCTGTAACCGCACTGACGCCCTGTCCCATCAATTCAGTGACAATCAGTCCCGTTCCCATTTCACGCAACAGACCAGTAAAATCCACTCCCTGACCCGCTATGTGCCAGTTATGAATGCCACCGGCATGGCCTGTGTTCACCATTCCCAACTTGCGGGCAGAATAAGAAGTCAGCAACCAAGTTTGCAAAACACCCTCTTTAATGATGTCACATGGCGTTGTACGCACACCTTCACTATCAAAAGGTGTTGAAGCCAGTCCGCGCAACAAATGCGGCTGTTCTTGAATTGTTAGCCATGAAGGCAGAATCTGCTTGCCCAGACTATCCAGCAAGAAAGAAGATTTACGATAAATGCTGCTACCGCTGATTGCTCCAACCAAATGACCAAACAAACCTGTTGCCACTTCCGCAGAAAAGATAATTGGTGCTTTCATCGTTGGTAACTTGCGCGCGCCCAGACGGGAAAGTGTACGACGGGCACACTCCTGCCCAACCCATTCAGGGGATTTCAGATCATCGAAATGGCGACTTACAGTATAGGCATAATCACGCTCCATATTGCCATTCTGCTCTGCAATCACACAGCTAGACATAGAGTGACGACTTGAACAGTAGCTTTGCAGCATACCGTGGCTGTTACCAAATACCCGAATGCCATAATGACTATTGAAACTACCGCCTTCGGTATTAGTAATGCGTTCATCTGCCTGTAATGAGGCTTGTTCAGCACGGGCTGCTAATTCAATGGCCGTATCAGCATCCATATCAGCAGGATGGAAAAGATCCAATTCCGGTGCATCAAATGCCAATAATTCCTTATCGGCAGGGCCGGCATAAGGATCAGGGGATGTGTAGCGAGCGATATCTATAGCAGCCTGAACAGTACGGGCAATTGCCTCAGGGCTTAAGTCCGTAGAGGAAGCGCTACCTTTACGTTGCTGATGATAAACCGTGATCCCCAGAGCGCCATCACTGTTAAACTCAACATTTTCGACTTCACTGAAACGGGTGCTGACACTAATTCCCGTGGTTTTATTAACCGCGACTTCCGCAGCATCACAACTGGCTTGTGCTAATTCCAGAGCATGGGCAACTGCATCTTCCAGTTGCTGACGCTGCTCTGCGATTTGTTGATTGGTGACTATCATTAATTAACCATAATCCATTGAATTAAAAATAAAAATCGTCAGAAAAAATGCCTCCACCCACGTCATGGCATGAATGCCGAGTGGTAATCAGGCAATTTTCCCAGTTACAATACACAATATTAGGATGTTAACACCCACCGGACGATAGGTCATGCTCCAAAACACACCTTATCCGGCCTTTTTAGAAGGAAAACAATTATGGCAAAGCAGCCTGAAGATTGGCTCGACAATTATCCTGCTGAAGAGGAAGAAGAAGAGATAATCTGGGTCAGTAAAAGCGAAATCAAACGAGACGCTGAAATACTGAAAAAATTGGGAACGGAACTGGTTGAACTCAGCAAAAACCAACTGGCACGGATACCACTGGATGAAGATTTGCTGGCTGCCATTGAGCTGGCCCAGAAAATCAAACGTGAAGGTCGCCGCCGCCAATTACAGTTAATCGGAAAATTATTGCGTGCCCGTGATCCTGAACCCATCACCATTGCGCTGGATAAACTGAAAAATCGTCACAACCAGCAAATCGTTATCTTACACAAGCTGGAAGAGCTGCGTGATAAATTGCTCGAAGATGATGATGCCTTTGAGGAAGTTATTGCGCTGTATCCGCATACAGATCGTCAACAGCTTCGCACACTGGTTCGTAATGCTAAAAAAGAGAAAGCGGCTAACAAGCCACCAAAATCTTACCGTCAGATTTTTCAATATCTGAAAGAGTTATCGGAATCAGCTTAATCAGCCCTCCACCGCCATTTCGTTAAGAATTGGCGGTATTTCCCTCTGCCTATTCCCCTTCTCCATTACCATTGCATTAAATTGGTTTAAGTTAACACCTTGAGACAAATGATGCGGAAATGTAACATTTAATGGGATAGCTTTTTTACTTTAAGTCATCTCCACTCCGTTCCCTAAATCAGGCTGTTCCGCCTACGGTCAGGTTATCCAGCTTAAGGGTTGGCTGACCAACACCGACCGGAACACTCTGACCTTCTTTACCACATACACCGACACCTTTGTCCAGGGCAAGGTCATTGCCAACCATCGAAATTTGCTGCATGGCTTCAATGCCGGAGCCAATCAGTGTTGCTCCTTTCACAGGTTTCGTAATTTTACCATTTTCGATTAAGTAGGCTTCTGAGGTTGAGAAAACAAACTTACCGGACGTGATATCCACCTGACCACCACCGAAATTCGGAGCATACAGCCCACGATCAACACTGGCGATAATTTCTTCTGGTGTGGAATTCCCGGCCAGCATATAGGTATTGGTCATGCGTGGCATTGGCAGGTGTGCATAGGATTCACGGCGACCGTTGCCTGTCGGAGCCACACCCATCAGGCGGGCATTGAGTTTATCCTGCATATAGCCTTTCAGGATGCCATTCTCAATCAGAACGTTGTACTGCCCCGGAACCCCTTCGTCATCAATAGACAATGAACCGCGACGACCTTCAATGGTTCCGTCATCCACCACGGTACAAAATTCAGAAGCTACCTTTTGACCAATCTGACCAGAGAAAACTGATGTACCACGGCGGTTGAAATCACCTTCCAGACCATGCCCTACCGCTTCATGCAGCAAAACTCCCGGCCAGCCAGCGCCCAATACGACCGGCATCGTACCCGCCGGTGCCGCAACTGCTGACAGATTAATCAGTGCCATGCGAACCGCTTCACGGGCAAATTGATCTGCCAATACCTGACCGTCTTCAGTTTGCAGAAAATACTCGTAGCCATAACGAGCACCACCACCACTGCCACCACGTTCACGTTTGCCATCTTCTTCCACCAACACGCTGACGGAAAGACGTACCAATGGACGAATATCTGCGGCTAATGTGCCATCTGTTGCTGCTACCAACATCTGCTCATAAACACCGCTCAGACTGGCATTGACCTCTTGTACGCGGGAGTCTTCCGCACGGGCGATTTGATCAACCCGATGCAATAAAGCAATTTTTTCTTCCCGACTCATGCTCTGCAATGGGTCAATAGCGGTATAAAGTGCTTTATATGTGACGGCACCTAACGTATGTACAACAACATTACCTGCTTCCCGCACAATGCTTCGCGCTGCCTGCGCACTTTGCTGTAATGCGTCCAGTGTAATTTGATCAGCATAAGCAAAACCGGTTTTTTCTCCACTGATCGCGCGAACACCTACACCTTGATCAATATTATAAGAACCATCTTTAATAATGCGGTCTTCCAATACCCATGTTTCATGGTAACTAGATTGGAAATAGAGATCGGCATAGTCCAGACGACGTTCTGCCAATTGCCCCAAAACAGAAAATAAGTCTTGATGATTTAGATTATTAGCAGCCAGTAAGTGTTCACTGACATAAGTTAAACTCATAGTAATTACTCTTTACCTTAATTTAGATTCTTTTTTATCAAAGAAGTCAGTTGTGGACGGAATCGATTGTGTTTTACTACTTTTATCTGTTCACGCATGTGAGTCAGACTATCCCGCCGGATATTAAGCTGTAATGCGCTGACGGTCAGCGGGTTTTTCCTGATAATTTCTCCCCAACCACTCACTGCCATTGAGTGGCCCCATGTTCTGCGGGTGCCGTGTACGCCAACCTGTGCTGGTGCCAGAATAATACATTGATTCTCAATAGCACGTGCTCTCAGTAGTGGTTCCCAATGTGCCTTGCCCGTCAGGTGGGTGAAAGCAGCCGGAACAGAGATAAGTTCAGCCCCCTGCTCACGCAATGCCTGAAATAACCCAGGAAAACGCAAATCATAACAGATAGTCATGCCCAAACGACCAACGGGTGTATCGACAACGGTAATGTGTTCTCCACGCTGGTAAATGGTGGATTCGTTATAAGCACCATGTTCATCGTTGATATTGACATCGAACATGTGGATTTTATCATAGCGGGCACGGATTTTACCCTGATCATCAAACAGCAGGCTACTGCTCGTGATACGGGAGGGATCTTCCCGACTGATCATTGGCATGGAACCAATCAGCAACCAAATGCCGTAACGCTGTGCCATCTCACTGACCGCTTGTTGCAATGGCCCATTTCCCTGCACTTCTGCATATTGGCGATAGGTTTCAGCATCGGCGAACAGCAACGCATTTTCCGGGGTCAGAACTAATTTTACTGTGTCTGGCAGTTGCTTAATCTGTTGTTCGATTTGCGCTAAATTATATTTAACATTCCTTCCACTACATAATTGTAAAAGTGCAACATTAACGTTTCTCATGACCCTTTATTCTCCTTAAGCTGACGTAAGACTTCATCAATTTTAGGCTGTTCTAGGCTACCCGTTAACCGATAGCGAATCACCGATACCTTATTCCATAGCGGCCCCAGCACTTTTGTTGCCGCAAAAACTGCTGCACCAGCCACCGGATTGACTGCAAAAGCTGTCGCTACTCCCACCGTTGTAGAAATTTCTGGTGTAATCACCAGATCCATATTGATCTGACGATGAACCAAGTCTGTCCATCCTTTGGCATTGATATCTGCTGCTAATCCATCAATGAGGAAATTATCGGTATGCATAACGCCATTTTTTATCGTTGCGTCGCCATGAATAGCATCAAAGTTGAAATCATTACCGAATGTATCACTGAAATCCAATTGTAATTTACGCAACAAGGCGTCAAAGCTGATAAGTCTCAGTAATTGCCCTGCCCTGCCACCACCCAGTTTGGCGATAGCCCCTTTTTTCATATTTCCAGTCAACGTCCCGTTCAGTGTCTTGAGATCCGGCTGCCACGGAACATCTTGCCACCTCATGTTAAAATCAAAGTTGAAAGGTGCATCAATAATCGGAACGATGAACCCCAGATAAGCGGCCATGTCATCGAATTTTTCTCCCGATAATTGCCCTTTGGCTTGGGTATGGCTTCCGGTGTCACTCTCATACCACCGACCGGATAAGGTCAGCTTTCCGGCACTGTTCTCCACTTGTCCATTGGTCAGAATCAAGGAATCACCTTCCGGCTTAATCGACGCAGTTACTTTGCCGAGTTTTAGTCCAGCAATCCAGCATTCTGCGCATGTGATATTCAGTGACGGCCAATTATCCAGAGCATAATGAGGTGATGGTGCTTTATTTAACGTTAACTTGTCGGTATCAACTGCTGGATCTGTCACAAACCGTGGATCGTAATAAAGATAATTGATTGATGCCTGCATTGGTTTATTTTTTTGAATAAACAGACTGCCGTTGATTTCTTCACCGCCCGCGCTGACATTCATGCCATCCGCTTGTCGGACGACATTGAATGCCAGCTGATTCCAGCGCTGTCCAGCAAGATCCAGTGAAGGTAAAGAAATTTCAAATACGTTTGTCCACAGCAAACCATTATCTGCCGATGAATGCCGGCTCAAAGGCTCAATTAACGCCAACAGTTTTTCGCCATCAATTGCAGGTAATTCTAACGCCAACAACGATTTTTTCGGCAACGCCGGGTATCCTTCGCCATCCGTTGTCAGAATACCCCGTTGCAAGCGGGTATGTTTTTTCTCCAACATCCATTGGGTGTTGAACGCGTATCGTTCACCGATTGAGCCTTTCATCTGGAGTTGATCCAGATCGCCGGTAGCAAGGATATTAACGTTATTCCATTTCCGCAGGGATGGTGTATCCAATACCGGTAATTTACTGTTGATATGTGACAAATCGGCATCTATTGCAACACGGTATTTCACCCTATCCTCTGAGGATAGATCACTTGAAGGTATTGTAATATTTACCTTACCCAGCCAATTCAGTGTTCCAGATAGCTTACTGCGGATCTCGGCAGGCAGTCCCGGCAATGTCTGTGCCGCCCAATGTGCACCCAAGTTCACATCTACCTGATAATGTTTAGGTAAATCTTTGGTAGAAAAATGCAGGGACAACGGATTTTCAAACCAATGGGCAGACAGTGAGTCACTGGTTAAATTACCATTGTCAAAACGGAACTTACCGCTGAGGTGTTCCATTTTGCTATCCAATGGCTTGATGAACAGTTGGGTGTCTTTCAGCACCACCTCACCATTCGCATTAACGTCACCCTGTCCCAAGGGAATGTCCAGATGGAGTCTGCCATCCACTTTTCCCTCAAGCTGCAAGCTATCCAATGCGCTGCCAATCGATCCCGCCAATGGACTGTGATTAAAATAATCGTGGATGTTTTTCCCATCGCCGGATAATTCAGCATCAATGAACAGCTTATCCTGACCATAATCAGGGATCGCCGCCGAAACCTGGTGGGCATCCACCCGGCCTAATCTCGCTTTCTGGGCCTGCATCCACAATCCGTTATTCTGGAAATTCAGGTCAATATCCAAATCCAGCAGGGCTGGCCAGTCAGGTTGATACTGAAAGGTTGCATTGTGCAAGGGAACAAAGACCTGAAATTGGCCGTTGTTTTGTTTAAATGGAAAATCATGGGGATTGCCATGAAAAATCAAAGTCGCCTTATCGACCTTTCCCTTAATCAAAGATTCTGTCAGATAATCCGTCAGCGATTCCCCCATCAGTGGTTTAGGAAAATAACGCCATGCCTCACCTAAATCATTAAGTCGGATCCCCGCGAGCATTTCCAGCACAGGCGGGGCGGCTTGCGGTTGCTGATAGCGGAAATCCCCGTTGAACCACAGTGATTTGGCCTGTAAATCCAGCCCCTTCCCCCATAAATCCATGCCATGACGATCATTTTTCCATTCAATGCGCCCTTTGCTGTCAACGATATTGAGCGGAGCCTGAAACATGTTCCCATAATCAATGGTACTGTTTTGCAATTTAAATTTGAGGTTTCCCCGCCGCTTATTACCATCTAGCATGCCGCTGAAGTGGCTGACGGAAGGCCATTCTTTCCAGCGTAACCAGCTTATATCCTGCCATTCCATACTTATTCCCATCTCTTCGGGAAGTTCTGGCGTAATATCGAGGGCAAAATTATTGAGCATTCCTTTCGGCTGCCGGTATTGCCACTCTTTGACAACATCAGGTGTTAAAAAAGAGAGCGTCGGCAATATGCCATTTAAACGTTCAAGCTGAATGTTTTCGGCACGAATGCGCCAGTGATCTTTACTCTGGTATTGACGGGACTGATTAAGATAAAGCGCTTTGATATTCCCCTCAATCCATTGCTGGTTATCGGTTTTCAGGTTTGATAAATTGGGAATATTGAATAACCAGCCTTCCCCCTGACGACGCATTTTCAAGAGTAAATCATTAACTGCAAGCTGATGTTTTTCATTCCCAACATGCCAGTCAGCCTTCCCTTGTTTGAGTTGCAGGTGCGCGCTATCAATGCGCCCATCCTGCAAATTAATCCAGCTCGCCAGGCTGAAATGGGCATTTTCCAGCCCCATGTTATCCTTCAACCAACGGCTTAGCCATAACCGCATATCAATATCATCGGCCTGCAAATAAATCCTGCCACTCTTGAGAAATCCATCAGTATCTGTCAGGTCTAGCTTTACCTGAACAACACCTTCCTGACCATTAATCGAAGAAAGGCTTACACTGCCTTGTGCCCGATGGCGGTTGTCTTTATTCAGCCACGTAAACTGTGGCAACAGTAAATCAGCTTTTTCACCGGATGGCGTCAAAAAGCTGAATCGACTATCGCTCAGATCAAAATGGTTAAATTGTTCAAGAAACAAAGAAGAGACGCTGTCTGGTTCTGAAAGCATACTATTGCCATCTTGCCCAAACAGAGCCTTGTTATAGTTAACCTGAAGCTGGTAAAAGGACAGACCACGAAAATACCAACGTCGTTGCAAAAGAGAGCGCCAGACATCGAGAGAAAGTACTATCTTTTTGGCATGGATATCGGCGCTTTCAGCTTTCGCGCTGATATCACGAATTTCCAGACTGGGGCCAAATGACTCCCAGTGACCATTGATGTAACCTATATTGACAGGTATCTCTGTCACCGCAGTAATTTTCTCAGATAATTGCTGACGGTATTCGTTAATATGTGGCAGGAAGAGACGCAACCCACTGACAAGCAAAGCCACAATGATAATGACTATTGCGGCTGTCGCTAATAATATGCCCGGCAGTCGCCTCACACATGTCTCCTTAGTGTCAGCGTTGTAGCGTTATATCAATATGCAAACAGATGTCTGCAAGCTTATATTTACATCGTAACTATTTCATGACTACATCATAATCACATCAAATTGTTCCTGACTGTAAAGCTGCTCTGTCTGTACTTTGACCTGTTTACCCACAAAAATTTCTACTTCTGCCAATGCATGAGATTCATCTCCTTTCAGGACTTCACTAACGGCAGGAGAAGCGTAAACCAGAAAACGATCTGCATTAATTGCACGATTAACACGCACTATTTCACGCAATATTTCATAACATACGGTTTCAACCGATTTCACTGTGCCGCGTCCCTGACAAGTCGGGCAGCTATCACACAAGATATGTTCGAGGCTCTCCCTTGTACGCTTGCGCGTCATCTCCACCAGCCCCAGTTGAGAGAAGCCATTGATGGTTGTTTTCACTCGATCTTTACTTAATGCCAGATCCAAGGAAGCCAATACACGACGACGATGCTCTTCATTATCCATATCAATAAAATCAATGATAATGATACCACCCAAGTTGCGCAGCCTTAATTGTCGGGCGATAGCTTGTGTTGCTTCAATATTGGTACTAAAGATAGTTTCTTCCAAATTACGGTGTCCAACAAAAGCCCCTGTATTAATATCGATTGTGGTCATGGCTTCTGTCTGATCAATAATCAGATAACCACCCGACTTTAATTCCACTTTACGCTCTAGCGCCCGCTGAATTTCATTTTCCACGCCATAGAGATCGAATATTGGTTGCTCCCCCTGAAAATATTCCAGCTTGGCGTTCATCTCAGGAATATATTCATCAATGAACTCCTGCAATTGAATAAATGTCTGGCGCGAATCAACCCGAATACGATCAAGGGAAGCACCGACAAAATCACGCAAAATACGCTGAGCCAGAGCCAGTTCACCGTATACTTTATTTTTGGTAATATTGCGTTTCTTGCGCTCAATGACCTTACTCCACAAGCGCTTTAAAAATGCGGCATCCTGCGCAATTTCTTCTGTTCCCACACCTTCGGCAGCAGTACGGATAATAAACCCACCATGTTCATCACAGTAATCTGTAACAACGCTTTTCAGACGTTCACGTTCTTCTTCACTCTCGATTCGCTGTGAAACACCCACATGCGATGTTCCCGGCATAAATACCAGATAACGTGATGGTAAAGTGATATCCGTTGTCAAACGGGCACCTTTTGTACCAAGGGGATCTTTTACTACCTGAACAATTAAATCCTGTCCTTGGTATACCAACTTGGAAATATCCCTGACGTGGAAATTTTTCCGTTCTTCACCTGCAATACATTCAGTATGAGGCATAATATCTGAAGCGTGTAAAAAAGCGGCCTTCTCCAGTCCGATATCCACAAAAGCCGCCTGCATTCCGGGTAAAACCCGACTCACGCGACCTTTATAAATATTCCCGACAATGCCCCTTCTGGCTTCCCGTTCAATATGGATTTCTTGCAATACACCGCCGCCATCAATATAAGCAACCCGCGTTTCGGACGGTGTTACATTGACTAATAACTCTGCTGTCATGAATCATTCTTCCCGTCAGCTAACGCTAAAAATCGTGTGATTAATTCATACGTTTCCACCAATGGCAAGCCGACAACAGCATGGTAACTGCCATTTATTTTTCTGACAAAACAACCGCCCTTACCTTGAATGCCATAAGCTCCGGCTTTATCCATCGGCTCCCCAGTTGCGATATATTCCTGTATTTCCCGTTGGGATAACTGGCGGAATGTCACATCTGTAATGACTGTTTCGCTGAGGACGCATTGACTGTTTGATAAAGCAACAGCGGTTATGACTTGGTGGCTCTGGCCTGATAAAGCACTGAGCATTTTTGTGGAGTGTTGTTGATCGCGAGGTTTTTCCAAAATGCGGTTATCTAATACGACAATGGTATCAGCCCCCAAAACAGGGTAATCATGTGGTGCCAGTGTAACCCCAGCCTGAGATTTTTCTCTGGCCAGCCGAGTGACATATTGCTGCGGAGACTCTCCTTCACGCCATTTTTCTTCGACCTGAGCTGTCAGGATCGCAAAATTAAAATCTAACAATCCCACCAACTCACGCCGTCTTGGTGAGCCAGAAGCTAAATAAATGGTTTTCATTGTGAGTCATCCTTAGAGCCTATCCCAGTAAACTATTTGATTTGCAGCAGACTCTTAATATCAGTTCATTTAATACAGAAACCGCCTCTAGCGAACTGAAAACTGACGGCGGATTTTCCGCATTAATAAGAATAGCCAGGGCCAGAGAATACCATTGACCAAACCATTCCAGAACACTTCAGGATGGAAGGTTGTCTTCGGTAATAAAGCATGGGCTAAAAAGACACAAATGTTCATCAGGGTTGAAAGCCCCATGACAACCAAGGCTTGCTGCCAAAGAGCCATATTCCGAATAAGCTGAAATTTGAAGGCCATCAAAAAACTGATCAGGCTAAACGCCAGAGCATGTGCTCCCAGAATACTTCCATGCAATAAGTCAATGATAAGCCCCAACACAAATCCGGTGCCGACACTGACACGATGGGGAAGCGCAAGCAACCAGTAAACTAAGCACAACATTAATAACGTGGGCCGAAACATAAAAAACTGTTCCGGCCACGGCATAATTTGTAGCACTATTGCTATCAGGAAAGATAACCAAATGACCCAACGTCCTTTGCTATGGTACTGGCTCATTAGCGATTTCCTGTAGCTGTCGATGGCGGTTTTGATGATGGCTTTTCTGCTGATGGTTCAGGCAGTACTTGTGGCAACATCTGCATCAAACGCTCATTGGCTGCACGGTAGACTCCCGAAGGTGCCATAGGTTCAGATGGGCTATTATCAGCCCCCCACAATAGCAGCAAATAACGCAAGCGTCGCAATTCAGCCAATGGGCGCGCATGGATAACAGCATGAGCCCGCTGATTGTCTATTTTGACAGAAGAAACTACTGCTACGGGATAACCTTCCGGGAAACGCCCCCCGAGACCGGACGTCACTAAAACATCACCGACACGAATGTCCGTATCACTTGGCAAAGGTTCTAACTGAAGGTCATCCGAACAGCCCGTGCCACCGGCAATCACACGAATATCATTGCGCAGCACCTGCACAGGCAGTGCATGAGTTGGATCGCAAATCAGTAATATCCGGCTGCTCAACTGACTCACTGAAATAACTTGCCCCACAACTCCCCGATCACTGATGGCGGGTTGTCCTTCATATACCCCATCTTTGGCACCTTTATCGATGACAACTTGATCACGGTAAGGATCCATACCCCCTGAAAGCACCTGCGATACCATCATATGTTCATCACGGCGCAGTGGCGATCCCAGTAATTCACGCAGACGGGCATTTTCATGCTTCAGTTGATCCAACAGTAACAACTTACTGCTCTGCAATCGCAATTCATTACGCAGGGTACGATTCTCCAGCTCAAGGTGATTGTGGCTGGTCAACGATTCAGAGATACCGTCCAAAAATTGGCGCGGCCCATTAGCAAGAAAATAGAAAGGACTCACAGCCGTATCCATATAGCTACGGACTTTATTGAAAACACCAAGGCGGCTGTCTACCACAACCAAAATAATGGCAATAATAACAGCAAAAAAGAGTCGTAATTGCAGAGAAGGTCCCCTGCTGAAAATCGGCTTCATAAATTGCGCATTGTTGAGCTGTATTGTCTCATACGAGGTAAAACTCCCGAACAGTCAGCAAGGAGGCATGAGTAAAACACACCAGCCCCCAGCTTGCAGAGTTATTTTCAGTCTTCGCTGAACAGATCGCCACCATGCATGTCGATCATCTCCAGCGCCTTGCCACCACCACGGGCAACACAGGTAAGTGGGTCTTCAGCTACAATGACAGGAATACCGGTTTCTTCCATCAGCAATCTATCAAGATTACGCAACAACGCCCCGCCACCGGTCAGTACCATACCCCGTTCAGAGATATCGGAAGCCAGTTCTGGCGGACACTGTTCCAGAGCCACCATGACCGCACTGACAATGCCAGTCAATGGTTCTTGCAGGGCTTCAAGAATTTCATTGGAATTCAGAGTAAAGCTGCGAGGCACACCTTCTGCCAGATTCCGGCCGCGCACTTCAATTTCATGTACTTCATCCGTTGGGTAAGCAGAACCGATTTCGTGTTTGATACGTTCTGCTGTTGCTTCCCCAATCAGGGAGCCATAGTTACGTCGAACGTAGTTGATGATAGCTTCATCAAAACGGTCGCCACCGATACGGACAGAAGAAGAATAAACTACTCCATTGAGAGAAATAACGGCAACTTCAGTGGTACCCCCACCAATATCCACTACCATTGAGCCTGTTGCCTCAGAAACTGGCAGACCTGCACCGATGGCGGCTGCCATTGGCTCTTCAATCAAAAATACCTCGCGGGCACCTGCGCTTTGGGCAGATTCACGAATGGCACGGCGCTCAACCTGAGTCGCTCCTACAGGTACACAAACCAGTACGCGCGGACTTGGGCGCATAAAACTATTGTTGTGAACCTGTTTAATAAAATGCTGCAACATCTTTTCCGTGACATAAAAATCAGCAATCACCCCATCTTTCATTGGACGGATAGCTGCGATATTACCCGGAGTTCGTCCCAGCATCTGCTTTGCTTCAAGTCCAACTGCTGCAACGTTTTTTGGTGAACCGGCTCTGTCCTGCCGGATGGCCACAACAGAAGGTTGATCCAATACTATTCCCTGACCTTTGACATAAATAAGGGTATTGGCAGTACCCAAGTCAATGGACAAATCGTTGGAAAACATGCCACGAAATTTCTTTAACATAACGAAAGGATAATCCTGCAAGCTGGGGACGGAGATTGTCCGTCTACTCTACCAACCACATGAAGCAGCGACAAGGCGCATGGTTAACTACTTTTACTACTTCAATAAAAGTGGCTACGTTATTCACATCAGAAATACAATATTCTACGTTACTTTTCTCTAACGGAGCAGAAAAAAACTGCATAAAAATAGGCTAATTTCACCAATAATCTCATCACAACATCCCAAAATGACCTAATGAATCAAAAAAACAACATTATATACCCAATGGATTTCAAGATGCAGCTACCCCACTTTTCAGGCTTCTATATTGCCCTATCACCATTTCAGTAAGTTCAACCAAAATTCATATTCTCTCAAAAATTTTGTTCTTCTCCATGTGTTCTTCCCCATGTGTTCTTTCCCATGCGTTCTTTCCCATGAAAGTCATAAGCCTGTTTTAAGTATAAAAGTAATAGATAAATTTGGTGATAATTACGGTAATCCTTACCCAAATATCGTCACTTTCAGCGGCAATCGAAAAAAATAAGGATTATTCTGAACCCATTATCTATACACACTGGATTTCAAGTTGCATCGCGACGGCAAGAGAGCAAATCCCCGGGAGCATAGATAACTATGTGACCGGGGTGAGCGAGCGCAGCCAACAAAGAGGCAGTTTGAAAGACGAAGTGTATAAAACACTCCCCTTATTGTTATCCTGTATATTATTATCTTTTACGGTGCCATCCTGAACAAAAATAAGTAACCACAGTTTTACCGCTCTCTATCACAATATTGTTGCCTGCCTGTTTCAGCTCATCAGATTTTATCTATATTGTGGTGATACCAAACAGGTAATGGTGTCAGATAGATATCCATCCGGAGAATGCACATGAAAGCCTTATTACTTGACCAACAAGAAACATTGTCAGCATCCATCCAAGATATTGATGCATCTCAGTTGCCATCAGGTGATGTGACCGTTGATATTTATTGGTCAACGCTTAATTACAAAGATGCCCGGGCCATTACCGGTACAGGGAAAATCGTCCGTCAATTTCCGATGGTTCCAGGAATAGATTTTTCCGGTGTCGTTCATCACTCAGAAGATCCCCGTTTTCATGTCGGCCAGCATGTTTTGCTGACTGGATGGGGGGTAGGAGAAACCCACTGGGGCGGGCTGGCAGAACAAGCGAAAGTGCTTGGAGACTGGCTGACACCATTACCACAAGGATTAAATCCCAGACAAGCCATGATCATCGGCACAGCAGGCTTTACCGCTATGCTATGTGTTATGGCACTGGAACAAGGGGAAGTGACACCTGAAAATGGAGACATTGCCGTCACAGGTGCCAGCGGTGGTGTAGGTAGTACAGCGATTACCCTGTTGTCACAATTGGGTTATTCCGTTGTCGCAATTAGCAGCAAACCTGATAGTCATGATTACCTTCTCTCACTGGGTGCAGAAGAAGTTTTACCCACCAGTGATTTCAACCGATCATCTCGTCCGTTGGAGAAACAACGTTGGGCGGGTGTCATTGATACCCTTGGTGGCACGGTATTAGCGACTTTATTAGCACAAGTAAACTACAATGGGGTGGTCGCGGCCTGCGGTCTGGCGAGTGACAGCCAGCTTTCTGCCACCGTGATGCCCTTTATTTTGCGCAATATTCGTTTACAGGGCGTTGAATCGGTCACCGTTGCCGCCTCAAAACGTCCTGCCATTTGGCAACGGTTGCAAAAACTACTTCCAGCTTCCTTTTATCAGCAAATTGCCAATGAAATCACATTAGAACAAGTATTCGAGCACGCTAACAAGTTGATAAACAATCAGTCTACTGGCAGAACCATCGTGAAAATGCGCTGATAAGACCAGTACTTAGCTGCTAAATGCCTCGATATGTTTATAATGTCGGACTTCATCGTCAAATTTACAAATCTAGCTATCAGAAAGAGATGACAAACCGTCAACATCGAGTTATCTTGGTCGATTGTTGACAGATTGCCGGAGATACCCGCACAATGGCAGACAAGTTTCGCATTTTACTCTTGAATGGTCCCAACCTGAACCTGTTGGGAACACGAGAGCCAGAGACCTACGGCAAGTTAACGCTTGATGATATTGTTAACAAACTGTCAAAAGAAGCTCACCAATCAGGGGTTGAATTATCCCATCTGCAATCCAATGCAGAATCTGAACTGATTGAGAGAATTCATTCAGCACGGGAAGATACTGATTTTATTTTGATTAACCCCGCAGCATACACGCATACCAGCGTGGCACTACGCGATGCACTTCTGGCGGTGAATATCCCATTTATTGAAATTCACCTCTCTAATGTGCATGCCCGTGAACCATTCCGTCACCACTCATATCTTTCCGATATCGCAGTAGGTGTAATCTGCGGGCTGGGGGCAGAGGGTTATAGCTTCGCATTACAGGCAGCGGTTAACCGCTTGTCAACATCCAACTAATTTATATAAAAGTACGGAATCACACTCATGGATATTCGTAAGATAAAAAAACTGATTGAGCTGGTCGAAGAATCTGGTATTTCTGAACTGGAAATTTCTGAAGGTGAAGAATCAGTGCGCATCAGCCGCACAACCGTTGCTCCCGCGATGCCAGTGACTCAGCAATATATCTCTGCGCCTGTTCAACAGCCAGTACAACCTGCCATAGCAACTCGAATAGCCGCAGCAGAAGACCCAGCAGAGATCAGCGGTTATATAGTTCGTTCACCAATGGTCGGTACTTTCTATCGTTCACCAAGCCCTGATGCGAAACCTTTCATTGAAGTCGGCCAGCATGTTAATCAGGGTGAAACCCTGTGCATCGTTGAAGCGATGAAAATGATGAACCAGATCGACGCTGATAAAACCGGCGTAGTAAAAGCCATTCTGGTTCAAGATGGCCAACCTGTTGAATTCGACGAGCCACTGGTCATTATCGAATAATGAGGCGTCCCCATGCTTGAAAAAATTGTCATTGCTAACCGTGGTGAAATTGCACTGCGTATCCTGAGAGCCTGTAAGGAACTTGGGATCAAAACTGTTGCTGTACACTCTTCGGCAGATCGTGACCTGAAGCACGTCCTGCTGGCAGACGAAACAATCTGCATCGGCCCTGCGGCATCAGCAAAAAGTTACCTGAACATTCCCGCCATTATCTCAGCAGCGGAAATTACCTGCGCACAGGCAATCCATCCGGGTTATGGTTTCCTGTCTGAAAACGCTGACTTTGCTGAACAGGTCGAACGTTCCGGTTTTGTTTTCATCGGCCCGAAAGCGGACACCATCCGTTTGATGGGGGATAAAGTTTCCGCTATCAGTGCGATGAAAAAAGCGGGTGTTCCTTGTGTTCCCGGCTCTGACGGCCCATTGGGTGATGATGCCGAGAAGAACAAAACGATTGCAAACCGTATCGGTTATCCGGTGATCATCAAGGCATCGGGCGGCGGTGGCGGTCGTGGTATGCGCGTTGTACGCAGCGACAAAGATCTGGAACAATCCATCGCCATGACCCGCGCAGAAGCCAAAGCAGCTTTCAACAACGATATGGTATACATGGAGAAATTCCTTGAGAATCCACGTCACATTGAAATTCAGGTATTGGCTGATGGTCAGGGCAATGCACTCTATCTGGCTGAACGTGACTGCTCCATGCAGCGTCGTCACCAGAAAGTCGTGGAAGAAGCACCTGCACCTGGCATTTCACCAGAGCTGCGCCGCAGCATCGGTGAACGCTGTTCCAATGCGTGTATCGAAATCGGCTATCGCGGAGCGGGTACATTTGAGTTCCTGTATGAAAACGGTGAATTCTACTTTATTGAGATGAATACCCGTATTCAGGTTGAGCATCCTGTGACTGAGATGATCACTGGCATTGACCTGATCAAAGAACAGCTGCGCATTGCCTCAGGTATGCCGCTGTCCATCAAACAGGAAGATATCGAAATCGAAGGTCATGCGATCGAATGCCGTATCAACGCGGAAGATCCGAAAACCTTCCTGCCAAGTCCAGGCAAAATCACCCATTTCCACTCACCGGGTGGGTTTGGTGTGCGCTGGGAATCCCATATCTATGCAGGATATACCGTGCCACCTTACTATGACTCTATGATCGGCAAGCTGATTACTTACGGCGAAACCCGTGAAGTGGCGATTGCGCGTATGAAGAACGCACTGGCTGAATTGATCATCGATGGCATCAAGACCAACATCGACCTGCAACTGTCAATCATGAATGACGAAAACTTCCAGAAAGGCGGAACCAATATCCACTATCTGGAGAAGAAACTCGGCTTGCAGGACAAGTAAAGTCTCTTTAGCTCTTATTTGATGTTTTCCAGGCTAGCTGAATAGCATTCCACCTCAATCCACCCGCAATGCAGGTGGATTTTTTATTATCCTGATTATGATTAGGTAACCATCTGTTCATTGCCGTACAATTCCCCCATATTGTTTCATGTAAGTTACCCGGAGAACGGATGGACAGACGATTTGTTCAATCCCATAAAGAAGCGCGTTGGGCAGTATTCCTGACGTTAGCTTATCTTGTTGGTTGGCTGCTGAGTGCCTATCTACCCAGTGATGCCATCGGCATAACTGGATTACCCCGCTGGTTTGAACTGGCTTGCCTGTTGCTGCCAGCCTTATTTATCATCCTTTGCTGGTTGATGATCAAATTTATATTCAAGGATATTCAGCTGGAGGATTCTGATGCAAAGTGAAGTAATTTTGCCTCTGCTGGGATATTTGGCGTTGGTTTTTCTGCTATCAATCTATGCTTATCGCCGCCGTCAAACGGGCGATTTCCTGAATGAATACTTTCTCGGCAATCGTTCAATGGGTGGATTTGTTCTGGCAATGACAATGACTGCAACCTATATCAGTGCCAGCTCATTTATCGGGGGACCGGGCGCTGCGTATAAATATGGTATCGGCTGGGTTTTATTGTCGCTGATCCAGCTGCCTGCGATCTGGCTTTCCCTGAGCGTCTTGGGGAAAAAATTTGCTATTCTCGCCCGCCGCTACAACGCGGTGACGCTCAATGACATGCTTTATGCACGTTACAAGAGCCGTTTTTTGGTCTGGATTGCCAGCTTGAGCCTGTTAGTTGCCTTCATCGGAGCCATGACCGTGCAATTCATCGGAGGGGCTCGCTTGCTCGAAACGGCTGCGGGGATACCTTACGGCACAGGATTGCTTATTTTCGGCATTTCAATTGCCCTTTACACCGCATTCGGCGGATTCAGAGCCAGTG
The DNA here is from genome assembly GCF_900116635.1 of Xenorhabdus koppenhoeferi. Classification (GTDB taxonomy): domain Bacteria; phylum Pseudomonadota; class Gammaproteobacteria; order Enterobacterales; family Enterobacteriaceae; genus Xenorhabdus; species Xenorhabdus koppenhoeferi. Next base: position 101,595 of record NZ_FPBJ01000007.1, read on the forward strand.
TTCTCAATGATGCCTTACAAGGGCTGGTGATGCTACTGGGAACCGTCCTATTGCTGGCAGGCACTATCTACAAAGCAGGTGGATTATCCGCTGCGGTCACGACTCTGCGCACGATTGACCCAAATCTGGTTTCACCTCACGGTGCCGATAACATCCTGACAGGGCCATTTATGGCATCCTTCTGGGTCTTGGTCTGCTTTGGCGTGATTGGGCTGCCACATACTGCCGTGCGCTGCATTTCCTACAAAGACAGCAAAGCGGTTCATCGTGGAATTGTTCTTGGTACAATCGTCATGGCAATCCTCATGTTCGGTATGCATCTTGCAGGTGCGCTGGGGCGGGCAATCATTCCTGATCTGACCATCCCCGACCAAGTGATCCCAACCCTGATGATAACCGTACTGCCTCCTGTTGCTGCGGGGATTTTCCTTGCAGCCCCTATGGCAGCTATTATGTCCACCATTAATGCCCAATTGCTGCAATCTTCTGCCACTATCGTTAAAGATCTCTATTTAAATTTGTTTCCAGAACAGATCAAACAAGAGAAAAAATTGTCTCGTATCTCCAGTTATTCCACCCTATTTCTCTGCACATTACTGCTGCTGGCTGCATGGCATCCACCAGAGATGATCATTTGGCTAAATCTGCTGGCATTTGGCGGCCTGCAAGCCGTTTTCCTCTGGCCTCTGGTTCTGGGGTTATACTGGGAAAAAGCCAATGCTTACGGAGCGATAAGTTCAATGTTGGTAGGTGCAGCGAGCTATACGCTGCTGGCAACGTTCAATATCCAGCTTCTCGGTTTCCACCCCATCGTACCATCACTGTTGCTAAGTTTACTGGCATTCAGGATCGGGAATAGGGTGGGTAATAAACAAATACAACAAACCACTGTGCCTCAATAATCGCATTGTGACTTTATTTTCACAAAAAGAGAATTTTTATGCCTTGGATACAATTAAGATTAAACACTACGGGACAACAAGCTGAAGCATTAGGCGATGAGCTGATAGAAAGTGGTGCCGTTTCAGTCACTTTTCAGGATAGCCACGATACCCCGATTTTTGAGCCTCTGCCGGGAGAAACCCGCTTATGGGGCGATACAGATATCATCGGCCTGTACGATGCTGAAACAGACATGAAGGCGGTTGTAAGCCAACTGGAACAGGTTCCACTGCTGGGTAAGGGTTTTACCCACAAAATCGAACAACTGGAAGATAAGGACTGGGAACGCGAATGGATGGATAACTTCCACCCGATGCTTTTCGGCAAGCGTCTTTGGATATGTCCTAGCTGGCGCGAAGTTCCAGAGCCAGATGCAGTTAATGTCATGCTTGATCCGGGTCTGGCATTCGGAACCGGTACTCACCCGACAACTTCTCTTTGCCTGCAATGGCTTGATGGCCTTGAGCTGGAAGGTAAAACTGTTATCGATTTTGGCTGTGGCTCAGGTATTTTGGCTATCGCGGCGCTGAAATTAGGGGCAAAGCAAGCTATCGGCATTGATATCGACCCACAAGCGATTCAAGCAAGTCGGGTTAACGCTGAACGTAACGGCGTATCTGACCAGCTAACTCTCTACCTGTCTAAAGATCAGCCCAAAGATCTCGAATGTGACATCGTGATTGCCAACATCTTAGCGGGTCCACTGCGTGAATTGGCACCAATCATCGGCTCACTGCCTAAATCTGGTGGATTCTTAGGCTTGTCTGGTGTTCTGGCCAGTCAGGCTGAAGGAGTTGCCCAAGCCTATAACAATGAATTTGTTATCGATCCGATAGCCGAACAAGAAGAATGGTGTCGTATCACAGGGATTAAAAAATAATCAATTAATACCTATTGAAAAGCGAGATTATCCACTAAAATAATTACCCAGGAGGTCTATTGGTGGTAATCCGCTCTCTTTGTGATTAGAAATGTAAGTATTAATAAATTTTACCCGTAACATATAAGTACCTGTTATTTAACAATAATAAGTCTGATTTAGGAAAGTCAACTGGAAAAAATCCGTTATAAATATCGATTCGCTCAAAGTTTGGCCTTTCATATCTCGTGAAAAATGCGTAATATACGCGCCCTTAGTCACAGTTGACCACTCTTTCTTCGCTATGCGTATCGGACAATACCAGTTGAAAAACTGTCTTATTGCAGCTCCTATGGCTGGCATAACAGATCGCCCATTTCGATCTCTTTGCTATCACATGGGTGCAGGAATGACAGTCTCAGAAATGCTTTCTTCCAATCCTCAGGTTTGGAAGACGGATAAATCCCGGCTGCGTATGGTTCATAGCGACGAACCAGGCGTTCGTTCTGTACAAATTGCCGGAAGTGATCCCGATGAAATGGCGGCGGCAGCGAAAATTAACGTCGACAATGGCGCTCAGATCATCGATATCAATATGGGGTGCCCAGCCAAAAAGGTGAATCGAAAGCTGGCAGGTTCTGCATTACTACGTTATCCAGAATTGGTTGAAAAAATCCTTTCTGCGGTGGTCAATACGGTAGATGTTCCGGTCACGCTGAAAATTCGCACAGGTTGGTCACCAGAGGAACGTAACTGTGTGGAAATTGCCCAATTGGCCGAACGTTGTGGTATTCAGGCTCTTACGATACATGGCAGGACACGAACTTGTCTGTTTAATGGTGAGGCCGAATATGACAATATCCGGGCAGTTAAGCAGACTGTTGCCATTCCAATTATTGCTAATGGTGACATTACTGACCCGCTAAAAGCCAGAGCAGTGCTTGAATACACCGGGGCTGATGCCCTGATGATAGGCCGCGCTGCTCAGGGAAGACCCTGGATCTTTCGGGAAATCCAGCACTATCTGGAAACAGGAAAATTGCTGCCACCGATGCCCCTTGGCGACGTGCAGCATTTAATGGGCGAACATATACGAGAACTGCACGACTTTTACGGTCAAGGCAAAGGAGTTCGTATTGCACGCAAGCATGTATCTTGGTATCTCAAGGAACATGCTCCTGCTGACCAGTTTCGGCGCTCATTCAACGCCATTGAGGATGCCAGCGAACAGCTGGAGGCGTTGGAAGCATACTTCGAAAATTTTTGCGTAAATAAAGAAAAGAGCTGACAGAACTATGTTCGAACAACGCGTAAATTCTGATGTACTAACCGTTGCTACTGTAAATTCACAAGATCAGGTAACTCAAAAACCCCTTCGTGACTCAGTTAAACAAGCACTGAAGAACTATTTTGCACAACTGAACGGTCAAGACGTTAATGACCTGTATGAGCTGGTACTGGCTGAAGTAGAACAACCACTGTTGGACATGGTTATGCAGTACACCCGTGGTAACCAAACCCGTGCAGCACTGATGATGGGAATCAACCGTGGTACTCTGCGTAAGAAATTGAAAAAATACGGCATGAACTGATCCTAGTCTTATATCATGTTGTTAAAGAAGCACTTTCTCGTTTGGGGAAGTGCTTTTTTTTGTTTTTGTTTATACAAATGTTTATACATAGTTCACTGAAAAAACCTATAAGCAATAGATAAGATGAAAACATGAACAAAGTAGAAATAGAGCACTGCCAACGAACACCTTTATCAAAGAGAAACCAATACACTTGACGTTCAGAACTATAGAGAGTCACGACGCATTTCGTCGGAAGATATTGAGAGATTGAAACGATAGCTAATTGATATCCCACCAATAAGAAGATTTCTTCATAACTGCTATCACCTGAGTTTTTCGCAATAACATAATAGGCAGTGCCACCCCATCAACGCCAATAACATTCAGTGAGCAATGAAATGAGGTGACTATTTCCCTGATGTCTTTTTTGACATTAAAATAATTATTTTTCTGGTTTTTCACGAACTTTACGTTCAATAAAATTACCATACATATCAAAATAGCGGCTAGGCCAGATTTCAGAGGGATGTATTTCGAGATAGTTAGCGATAATCCATTCACCTTTCGGCCAAGGACGAGAAAGTGTATTCGCTAATGTTGATGAACTGAGTCCCGCTTCACGGGAAACAGCCGCTAAGGTTGTACCGCGCTTACGCAATGCAGCAATAATATCGGCTTGATGCCAGTCTTTTTTTATATCAATCATTCCTGCTACCCCTTCCATTCATTAATATTGATGGTGGTGATTCAGACAGGGTTTGCACTACCGGGAACGATCGTCCGGCGAGGCCGAAGCCTCCCCTGCCTGAACCGCCATTGAATAGGTGCGAGCAGGCGCACTGGCAGAAACTTCCTACCAGTGGATCGTTCTAACAGGGGTGCAAATCCCTGACCACTAGATTTTGCTAATGGCGGGGCTACTTTAACTGATTGGTTTATCTGGTTCAATAAGCGAATCAGTATAAAAACTTAACTTTTTGCGTTATATGCTGTCCAGATGAGATCTGATACCTTTCTACTTTGAGTTCAAGCAAATATGACAGTCAACTCCGTGCTAGTAAAGGATGTTAGGGAGATCCCAAACTCAGAATAATAGTTCTTTCTTCAATCAAATTTTTTGTAACGAAAAAAATAAAGCCAGAATTATTATTCTGGCTATAGGATTAAATAAAAAATCATTTAGTTTTTGCTATTAATTTTAAAGAAAGTATCCCATTGTTTAGCATCATCACTATTCAAAATAACACAAATATCAGTCATGTCTTTTAGTTTTCTTGCACTGTCTTCACCACCAGAGGAAGTAATTAAATCGTAATTTCTTCCATCAATATTTCTTTTAAATTCACCAACACTCTCTGGGCATATTAATTTTTTATTTCCAGCGGAAAACATTCTTATTCCATAGATGAAAAAATCTTTCTCAATCTTGTTTGTGGTCGATGTCATCCATAAGTTCTGGGGAAACATTTTTGGCTGATACTTGTTGCCATTAATTAGAAAATAATGGCTTTTATTATCTATGATCCCAATAGAATAAAGAGAACTATTCACTAGTGTAGAGGTTATATTAGGAAATAGAATGGATGTGGTTATTGTGGTTAAAATAACAGCGATTGATAATTTCTTTGCTAATAGAATTTTACTTCTGTTTTCACTACTTGATGGAGTGTTTTTTATATCATTAAAATATACCATTGCTGGAAGAAATGATGATAGTGCAAATGCAATCATGAAAGCCAATGCTATTAGCAATGATATTGTTTTCTCTCCTGTACTATTCTTTAACAGCAAACTAACAGGAAGCGATATTGATAATGTAGCGAATACTATTGTGAATGTAGCTACTAGTACTTGGCCTACCTTTCTAAACTTATCAAAAATACTATTATTTTTAAAATCCCCCTTAAATAATGAAGTTAATATAAAAATAAAAAAAGATAATGTTGCTATTATAGCGATGGTCTGTAATACAGAAGGAGGTGGAATTATTTTTTTAACAAAAGAAGCATGAGGAAGGAATGCTAATGTTAAGAATAAAGTTGAACACCCCCAGCCTATCCAAGGCATAGATATTGGATTTTTAATTACATCAGGAAATATGGAATAGTGAGAAATAAGTATGGAGCTAGGTAGGATGAGGGTTATAACTATAGCAGTAGAGAGAATTACCGCAGATATTAATAAAAGCATCAATCCTATATTAATTGAAAAAGAGTCTATTAATAAATCTAGTCTACCAATATTATTTAAGTAACTCCATACCATTATGCCGGACAATATCGTCAGATAAGGTATTAATTTAACCATTTTCTTACTAATTTTTTGGTAAATTTCTTTCAACTCTTCTGTTGCTTGACTCGTCATAATACATCTCGTTAAATATTGAATTATTAATAACCAAGAATCGCCTTGCAGGCAATAAAGATACAGTTATAAAGTATCTTATTGTCCGATTTAGTCGCACTTTTATACAGAATACGGTCGTGACTCTAATTTATTGATAGTGATGAATGTTCAGATAATATCCTATAATTCTGTCATGCATTTCGATGGATTTTGAAAAAGACAATGTTTTGCGAGTCAGTCTT
>NZ_FPBJ01000072.1 GCF_900116635.1 Xenorhabdus koppenhoeferi
GTTCCCAGATTTTGGCAGGGGATGACATGTGACACCGCCTTTTATTTAAGGAAGAAGAGCCCCATCATGGCACAATATGGATTACGGCTGTAGTATTAGCTAATGTACAGGATTTAACGGTTCGTGGAACTAAGTTAACGCTAATTAATCCTACATATTGAATAGGACGTGTTGAACAGGAATAAATGTAATGAATATAGCGAAACTTGTTGTGATGGGTAGCATTAATGTGGATCACATATTGAACATTGAATCTTTTCCTCAGCCGGGAGAAACCGTAAAAGGAAGACAGTATCAGGTTGCTTTTGGAGGAAAGGGCGCTAATCAGGCTGTGGCTGCTGGTCGTTGCGGTGCTGACATTACATTTATTGCCTGTGTTGGTCAGGATGATATTGGAGAACGCGTTCTCCAGCAGTTAGTGAAAGACAATATTAATACTTCATCAATTGAGTGTATCGAAGGGGAAACTACGGGAGTGGCCCTGATTTTTGTCAACCAGCAAGGGGAAAATGTTATTGCTATTAATGCTGGGGCAAATGGTGCTCTGACACCTGATTATTTCTGCCGTTATGAGCATGTGGTCAAAGAGGCAGGTGCCCTATTGCTACAGTTGGAAACACCATTAGAAACGGTGCAACTTGCGGCTAAAACGGCGAATAAACATCATACCAAAGTTATTTTGAATCCCGCCCCAGCCCAAAAATTATCAGATAAGTTACTTTCTCTGGTAGATATCATTACACCGAATGAAACCGAAGCAGAATACCTGACAGGCATTGCCGTAAATGACGATGTGGGTGTGAAGCAGGCGGCTCTGGCCTTGCATGATAAAGGTATAGAAACAGTCATCATTACTTTGGGAAGCCGCGGTGTATGGTTAAGTGAGAAAGGTCAGGAAGGCAAAATTGTTCCCGGATTTAAAGTAAAAGCGATCGACACAATTGCGGCAGGGGATACTTTTAATGGTGCTTTGGTGACGGGGTTGCTGGAAGGAAAGGAAATGTTGTCGGCGATCCGCTTTGCTCATGCTGCGGCTGCGATTGCAGTGACACGTCAGGGAGCACAGCCTGCGATTCCGTGGCGAAATGAAATTGATACATTTCTATCTGAACAGGATTAACCGTGGCTACCATGAAAGACGTTGCCCATCTGGCGGGTGTATCGACATCAACTATTTCTCATGTGATTAACGGCAATCGTTATGTCAGTGAGAACGTGAAAAAGAAAGTTAATGCGGCTATTGACGATCTGAATAATACCGAAGGTAACGTTACACGTATGTTACACGGTATGGAAACACTACTGCAAAAACGTGTTGATGGCCTTTTAATTATGAGTTCCGAACATAAATTGCTATCCAAAGGCTTTCTGTTGCGATATCCGCTAGTGCCAATAGTAACATTGATTGGATTGATCCCCTTTTGATGCTTTTAGTGATGTTATTAAAGATAACTCTCTGTTCGGAGGAGAATTGGTTACATTTTATCTAATTAATCGTGGTTTTCGCAAAATTGCCTGTATTGCAGGTTCACAGAATATACCTCCTGCCCGTCAGCGTCTGGCTGGATATCGAAAAGCAATGAGAGATGCTTAGCTTGAGATCCCTGATGGTTATGAAATCCACAGTGATTATGAATTTGCGGGGGGATTGTTATCAATGAAAAAACTCCTCCAATTACCTGAAATTCCCGAGGATGACATAGCAATTGCCCCCTATTTGGCCCCCCGTTGACGACTATCCATCAACCAAAAGATGAACTGGGTAAACTGGCAATTGAGATTCTGCTCTACAGAATTGACAATCCAGAAAGTGCACCCATTGAACTGGTTTTAACGCCAATGCTGATCGAGTGTAGTTCAGTAGCCAGCCGTTAATGGTTTCATTTCTTAATTAAGTTATTTCCGTCTTCTTTATTAAGTAACAGAAAGATAGTAGAAGAAACCAAGGTAATGACTCCCATTGTAATTAGGGTATAGTGAAAATGGCTCACGGTTGAGCCATTTCCCATTGACTCATAAAACCGAAGAACAGCGGCACTGACGGTTACCCCAAAACTTATCGATAACTGCTGAACCACCGCTAGCAGACTATTACCAGCGCTTGTATTGTTATTATTCAAATCACCAAGCGTAATCGTATTCATCGCTGTAAACTGCGTAGACATTGCCATTCCCAATATAAATAGAGGGATTATTAAAAATGCGACAGAGAGTCCCGGTGTTTGTAGAGAAAATTGTGAAATCATTACACCAATAATGACGGTGACCCAAAGGAGTGTATTTCTATAGCCAAATAGGGTCAGTATCTTGGTGACAAAAGATTTGGCGAAAATAGAACCTATCGCATTTGGTGCCATCATTATTCCAGCTATCACTGCTGAGTATCCAAACCCTACTTGTAGCATCAATGGAATAATAAATGAGAGAGAACCGGTACTCAAACGAGTTGCAATATTGCTGGCGATACCGATTGAAAATGTATGTGTCTGGAATAACTGTAAGTTAATGAGGGGGTTTTTGTGCTTTTTCGCGTGGAAAATATACCCCAACAGAATAATGATACCGCCAGCCAATAACAAAAAGGGAATATAGCCAGAAAGAGAATTCTCACCAAATAAGTCAAAGCTGACTGAAATCATTACTAATCCCATGCCAAACAACATGAATCCCAGAAAATCGAAAGAGCATTTGGGCATTGTTAAATTGGGCATGTTCTTTCTGGCATAAATGATACCCAATAAACCGATGGGGATATTAATGATGAAGATCCAGTGCCATGTTGCGTAGGTCACCAGCAAACCGCCTAGCATTGGGCCTAAAATTGGCCCCAATAACCCTGGCATAGTGACGAAATTCAAAATAGGTAACAATTCGCTACGCGGATATGTTCTTAATAAAGCCAGACGAGCCACAGGCATCATCATGGCTCCTCCTATTCCTTGAATCACTCGGGAGATAACCAAGAAAGAGAGATTGTGGGAAAGTGCACAAGCTAACGAGCCTAAAGAAAAGAGAGAGACGGCATAAATGAATATCCGCCGAGTACCAAACCTATCAGCTAACCAACCACTGGCGGGTATTAACATTGCTACAGTTAAGGTATAACTGACAATAGCAGGCTGCATTGCTAGTGGAGAGTGATGAAGACTCTTAGCAATTGCTGGTAAGGCAGTATTAAGAATTGTGGCATCCAAAGACTGCATAAAAAAAGCCATGGCTGCAATCCAAGGCAATCCAGACATATTACGCGCGGATTTAACCATTAGATATCCCATTTATTTCTGATCATGGATTAGTGAATAGAGAATAACTACGTATATAGTACGTTATCCTAGTATATTAATTTAATCATTGTTGCCTATAGCACCAATTTCTGGTTGAAAAACTAACATAATCACCTTTTTTGCTGAAAAAAGACGCGAACAGAAAGAAAATCAAAAAAAAACTATTGTCAGCGGCGGAAAACTCCCTATAATGCGCCACCACTGACCGACTCTGAGCTGAAACACGCCGATGAGGGAAGCCGGCAAAAAGCGAAAATAAATGCTTGACTCCGGAGGCGAAAAGCGTAAGATACGCAGCCTCGCAACCCGGAAGAGACTTCCGGTTGCCACTGCTCTTTAACAACTTAATCAGACAATCTGTGTGGGCACTCGCAGGACTGTATCTCACGCCGAAAGGCGAAAAAGATAACCAAGTCTTGAAGAGTG
>NZ_FPBJ01000020.1 GCF_900116635.1 Xenorhabdus koppenhoeferi
CGACCCGTTACGCCAAAAACAGTGCATCGTTTCTTGCCGCAGTCCAAATCCGCTGCCTTGCTCTTTGGTTGAGTATTTCATGACGACGCCATCTAGCGAACATACTATTGTTTTATTTATGATGCTTAGATGATGTTTTCTTGTGACGCCAGTACATCAATAGAGAAGCGGACAGCCCACTGAGCAACAGAATAACAGGTAAAATCATCAAAATATTCATGACCAGATCTTGATGTGCTTTGACGAAAGAAATCTGATTCAGGATATAGCCAAAGCCGACAACAATAATGACCCATAAAAAACCACTTAACCAGTTAAAAAATTGAAAGCGTTTATTATTTAGATCAGAAATACCGGCAAAGGTTGGCAGGAGAGTGCGAATAAAAGCTAAAAAACGTCCTATAAGCAGAGCGGACAGGCCGTATTTGACGAAAAGTTGATTGGCTCGTTGGCGATATGGTAGCGGAAGTTGGGCCAGCCAGTTCTTGACAAGATGAGTATGCCCGAGCCAGCGCCCCTGCAAATATCCCAACCAAGAACCCAGACTGGCAGCGATGGTGAGCAGGACAAGTGTGGGAATAAAGCTCATGACGCCTTTAGCTATCAAGGCCCCAGAAAGAACCAGCAGGGTATCACCAGGTAAAAAGGCGGCGGGTAACAACCCGTTTTCCAGTACCAGTGTGACAAAGAGAACACCATAAATCACCCAGATAATATCGGGGTTGGCAAGTTGGTTAAAATCATGATGCCAGAGTGCATGCACGATCTCGCTTAACATTTCCATCATTTATCCTGTAAATTTGCGAGTAAACTATACCCAATGGATTTCAAGTTGCATCGCGACGGCAAGAGAGCAAATCCCTGGGAGCATAGATAACTATGTGACCGGGGTGAGCGAGCGCAGCCAATAAAGAGGCTGTTTGAAAGACGAAGTGTATGGTTAACAAAATGGATTCCGCTCAGTGTACCGCAAAATGAGGAGATGGGGGGTGATTTGATTCAGCATATGGAAAACCGCAGTTGTCTGTAATAGAAAGAAAGACAACCACGGTTTTAGTGAATCACTTTGTCTGGAATTTAACGGCCTTTCAGGCGAACAAAACCTGCCTTCAGATCATCAATTAAGTCTTGCAGATTTTCCAATCCTATATGAAGGCGGATCAACGTGCCGGTTTTTTTCGATAAATCATACTGGTGCAGTGTTCTGAGCGCTTTGGGGTGGACTTCTAAAATCAATGACTCAAACCCTCCCCATGAATACGCCATTTTGAAATGCTTCATGTTATCCAGATAATCAGAAACTTGTTCAGGGGTAAGCTGGATATTCAGGAAAAAAGAAAATAGTCCACAAGTGCCGGTGAAATCGCGCTTAAAGTAAAGATGTCCCGGGCAAGAAGGCAGGGCGGGGTGATTTACCTCAGCAACTTCCGGCTGTTGTGCGAGCCACTTGGCAACTTTAATGCTGTTTTCTTCATGTTGCTTGAGGCGAGCAGCCAGCGTATGTAATCCACGGGTTGCCATATAAACGGTATCAGGATCAGCAATTTGCCCCATCAGATAAGATCCATCTCTGAGTTGTTCCCAACATCGCGTATTGGCAACTGCTGTTCCCAGCATTCCGTCGGAGTGACCGATAATATATTTTGTGGCGGATTGAATGGAAATATCGACATCAAACTCCAGAGCTTTAAACAGAATGCCGACCGCCCATGTATTATCAATCATAATAACAATTTCAGGATTGACCTGACGGGCGGCTCGTACAATGGCGGGAACATCTTGTACTTCCATTGTCAGTGAACCGGGTGACTCAAGAAAGAGCACGGTAGTATTTGGCTTAATAAGCGAAGCGATACCTTCACCGATCATCGGATCAAAATAATCAGTGGAGACTCCCATTTTTTGCAGGACTTTATTGCAAAAAAGCTGTGTTGGCTCATATGCATTGCCTGTTACCAGAACATGATCGCCTGTCTTAACGAAAGACAGGATAGAATTAGTGATGGCGGCCGTACCGGAAGGGTAGAGCGCGCAACCCGCACCGCCTTCAAGTTCGGTCATCGCATTCCGAAAGGCAAAATGCGTCATTGTTCCACGTCGACCATAGACTAATGTATTTTTATGGTGGTTATTCAAAGCATGTTGCATATCTCTAACGGTATCGAAAATGACAGATGATGTACGTTGAATAATGGTATTAACGGCCCCTTGCGTATATTTCTTGTCTCTTCCTGCATTGACCAATAAGGTTTCCAGTTTTTTTTCAGTCATGGTATCTCACCCCTGGTTGATTTTTTGTTTATTGCCCGGAGACTAAATAAAACTTGTTCAAATAAATGATTAGCAAGTTAAAAGATTTGAGACAGATTTGCCAAAGAGATTAGAGTAACTTGAGGAAAATTCAAGATGTTCTGCTGAAGGGGAACCAGAAGAGACTAGCGAAAGTGTAACGTTAGCCGGAACTTTTTTATTAAATAGTAATGATAATTACTATCAAATCACTCAATGTCTGATATCATTTGCGGCGGACTTTTCCCCTAAAACGGTTAAGAAGCACAGTGGGTAACAAGCACTGTGGTAAGAGGCATGGCTCAGGTCATATTAGGATTAGCAAGATAAGTAAACGCTATTCATTGCTAAGTAACAGAATCTATAAGAAAGAGAGTAAGGCTAACTGATGCGTAATTTGACAGCTTCTATTCTATTGGCACTCGGATTAACAAATTCAGCATGGGCTGATACGGCACCGTCAACAGCGGCTGCTGTGCCAGAAAACCAGGTTGCTGCTTCTCAGGTAGCTGCTCCGGCAACCGCGCAATCATCCGCTAACTATCAGAAAACGGATGTACCACCAAACACAGGCACACAAACTGTAGAGGGTAATGCGGCAGAAAGTAACGGAGCAAAAAGTAACGGGGAAAAAAGTAACGGGGCAGAAGGTAACTCGGCAGAAAATGTGACTGCCGAAACCACGGCAACCGAAACTGTTATTCCACCAATTGAAAACACGTCCAGTGGTTTTGCAACAGATTTGTCTGTTTGGGGTATGTACCAGAATGCGGACGCAGTAGTAAAAAGTGTCATGGTAGGCTTGGTGATTGCTTCTATCATTACATGGGCGCTGTTTTTCTCCAAAGGGATTGAATTGTCAATGGCTCGCCGCCGTTTGCGCAAAGAACAATTGGCCCTGGTTGGTGTTGCTAATTTAGATGCAGCAGCAAAAATTGCCACAGATTTTGGCAAGCAGAGCATCAGCCGCCTGCTGTTGAATGAAGCACAGTCAGAACGTATCCTGTCTGCTGAAAGTACTGATAAGGAAGGCATCAAAGAACGTACTTCATTTCGTATGGAGCGCGCAGTTGCTACCATTAGCCGCCATATGGGGCGTGGTAATGGCTATCTGGCAACCATCGGTGCAATTTCCCCATTTGTGGGTCTGTTCGGGACAGTTTGGGGGATCATGAACAGCTTTATTGGTATCGCGCATTCACAAACTACAAATCTGGCTGTAGTTGCACCGGGTATCGCAGAAGCATTGCTGGCAACAGCTCTGGGCTTGGTGGCTGCAATCCCTGCGGTAGTGATTTATAACATCTTTGCCCGAGTCATTTCATCATACCGTGGGCAAGTGGGAGACATGGCTGCTCAGGCAATTTTGTTGCTGGGGCGTGATCTTGATCTGGCTGACAGTAAAGCTGAAAAAACAGAAGCAAGGTAAGAGATTATGGCAATGCGTCTTAATGAAGATTTGGACGATAGCGGTGAACTGCATGAAATTAACGTCACGCCATTTATTGACGTGATGTTGGTGCTGCTGATTATTTTCATGGTAGCGGCACCACTGGCAACGGTAGATATTAAAGTCGATTTGCCTGCATCATCAGCTAAACCACAACCAAGACCAGAAAAACCCGTATTCCTGACCGTGAAAGCGGATCATCAGCTTTATGTCGGTGATAAGCAGATTGATCACGATAGCTTATCTTCAGTATTGGATCAGACTACACAATCCAACAAAGACACCACAATCTTCTTCCAGGCAGATAAAACCGTGGATTATGAAACTTTGATGAGTGTGATGGACTCCCTGCGTAAAGCGGGTTACCTCAAAATTGGATTGGTAGGAATGGAAGCTGTTACCGCTCAATAACTACATTAATTATCTTCTCATGGGTTATTGAGTTGATTATCTGATAAATCAAATTGCCCGAATAGCTAAATCGGGTAGTTTGATATCCTGAATTTCCTGACCTTCAGGAGTCATAGACTCATTCGCAAAACTTTGTCCTTCTCAATATTCATTGGATATAATTAATATAAACCGTCTTATAAATAATGTGGCGAATAAATTTAAAAATCATATAGCAATTAAAGAAACAACAAATTTAGAGATAAAAATGCATATAATAATATGTTATTATCACTTATGTTGAACAAATATGTTATTTTCACAATAAATATTAATGGTGAGATTAAAAGTGATACTTACTATAAAATTAACAAGTAAAAAGTAAATTTAATTTCACTTGTGTCGATATTCGTTAATAATAAAAACAAAACAAATAATATAATGAAATTAAAGTTCATTTATAGACAAAGTATTATCATTTATGTCAACAGCAATGTAATTATTCATATTTTAAGTATATTAAAATAAAAGTATTCTCAGATGGAAAGAGCCGAAGTTATATTAAATTAAAATCAGACCATCAACACTAATGGAGAATTATATGTCATTAAATCAAGCTGTAGCAGAAAAAAAGATTCCTGTATCAGAAGTACCCGCAGTCATTTTAAAAATGTTGACCAGCCAAGCAGAAGGAGTCGCCCGCCCGGGAGGGATCTTTACTAAAGAAGATCTCATTAAGATTAAATTATATGTTAAATCTAGTTTAGAACTTCCTTTTACTTTGGAAGGGATAAAAGAATATATCGGTTATAACGATATTGCTATTGATGGTTTAAAACCTGCAAAGATGACATCTTTGTTTAAAGAAATTCACGACCATGCTCTTAGCTGGAGTGGTGTAGAAAGTAAGGTTCAGCAACAGAGTATCGATCTGGAAAATGCAGGAAAACAAATTACCCTAACGGGAGATGAAATAATCAGTATTATTGACCAGATGCCAATTATTGAACGTGTAAAGACGAAATTAGGTGATTTAACTGATAAGCAATTGGCTGAAATAAAATATACCAATGATGATAAAGCGATAGCAGTTGAATTGGGAAATATTCTCGAAAGTATGAAGAAAGATATTAAAAAACAGCAGGAAAATACCCAGAAGGTAAAAACTGTGGTATCTGACTTTAAACTTAAACTGATTGGTGGTGAATTATCGGACGGTACAATTGTTCAGGGGTTGCAGCCACAGATCAATAGTAAGAAAAAACTTATGGACGAAAACAATCTCTCTACCACTATCAAAGATCTGCAATATAAGATCGATGAGAAAAACAAAGAGATTGATCAACTTCAAAAGGACTACGATAAATATGTAGGCTTGGCATTCTCCGGAATGGCGGGTGGTCTGGTTGGCTGGGCGATTACCGGCGGAATCTTTGGTGACAAGGCAGAAAAAGCGCGGAAACAGAAAAATAAACTGATTGACGAAGTCAAAGAGTTACAAGATCAAGTTAAAGGTAAAAGTGCATTACAAACTTCAATTCAAAACCTGTCCCTAAATTTTTCTGGTATTAACACAAGTATGCTGGATGCAGAAGAGGCCTTAAATCACTTGGATTTCATGTGGAACATAATGCTAACGCAAATTACGACTTCCAAAGAGAAATTCGACGATATTAATGATGCACTGAGTCTGACTTCTTTTGTCTTAACATTTAAGCAAATTATTAATCCCTGGAGAGACGTTCAAGGCTCAGCCGCCCGATTAATTGAAACTTTCGATGAAGCGTTGGCAGAATACAGAAAACTCTATAGCTAACTTATTCTTTAAATAACTTATAAATAAGAAAGGAACAGGAAATGTCTGAAAATATTACCTTACCAAAGGAAAATAAGTATCCGGATATTAAAGCCATGAATCATGCGGTAAATACGATTTGGCTTTTGGCACAACGACAAACTTCAGGTATTGAAATTATTGGTGATAAAGTCAAACGAATCAGCCTTTATAGCCGTGAATTTGATGAAATGGTACGCGATTCTCTGGCACAATTTATTCCGGTACTTAAGCAACTGACTTCTGATACTGCATTCCAAACTATTACTGAAATTGATGCTGCACTGGCTGATCCCTCTCTGAGTGAAGATGATCGACAGGCTTTAATACTAGAACGCAATAATCTAATCCAGAGTTTATCAAAAGATATCAATAATGTTATTGTCAATTTCACTGACAGAGCCAATAAATTGACAAACAAAATCAGCGATATTAGCGATATGGTGATTACAGAGCGTCTGCAAGATCTTCTTACGCAAATGGAATCACAAAAGACAGAGTTGCAAACTGATATCGATGAAAAAATAGAAAAGAAAAATAAACTGGATGTGGATCGGGCTAAAATTATCGAAAGTCAGGATGTTATTCGAGAGAATAATATTGCGGACATGTTTAAAGATTTTATCCCCAGCGCTAAGGATATTGATGGTCGGGATTTCACCCAGCCTGAAAAAGAAGCTATCAAACAGGCAATTAAACAAGGTGCTGAGATGGCCAGAAAAATTTTGGGTAAAGTCTCTGAGGGATTGAAATATATCGATTTGGCTAATGCCAGAATGAAATTGAGTGACCAAATTGATCAATTGGTAAAAGAGACTGACGTGGTGAAAACTAAAATGCGGGAAATTGATCTACGTCTTTCTGGCATAAGAGATGTGATGCAAATTGATGTAGAACGCACTATTTTGCTTTCCGAAGCAGTGAAAATAGAACAGGCATGGACTGAATTCGCTAATCAACTGCATAAACTGCTTGGCAATGAAATCAATCAACATGATCTGATCAGCTTGGTAAACAGTCAATTGGATTTCTTGGATAACTTGGCATCTCAGTACAATATGTTGAAGTAATAGATTTATTTTGTATCTAATGAAAAAGCCGTAGAGAAGGCGCTGATATTGTTATATTTCAGCGCCGAGATTAAATTAAATTTGCTGTAAAATAATGACTATTTCTCTATAATCCCGTGTTCCAGTAATGTAAGAGCTGCACTAATACGTGGCGTGATATCCGTTTCTGGCAGGGGAGGAAGGATGCCCAATGCTATTTGCCTGAGTGGTTCTGAAATAACCATCGAAATCACCAATTCACTGAGGATATAAAAATCCATTTTTTTCAGAAATCCTTGTTGATATTGGAGTTCAAGCCAATTAGCCAGAATATTATGACTCCTTTTTATACCACTTTGCTGATATTTATCTAAAAATGTTTCACGGTGAGGAAAGTCGGATTGTAATAATTTAAATAAACCTACCGCATTGAGAGATAATGATTTATCAGCTATTTCGGCTAAATATAATTTCAATAGATTGAGAACTTGCCGCGAATTATTTGCTTTTCTCTTAAAGACAGGAATGAAATTATCCGTCCAGCGCATGACAATTTTCTCAATCAGATCTTCTCGGTTTTTGACAAAACGGTAGAGTGTTTTTTTGGCAATGCTGGATTTCGTAGCAACTACATCCATAGTTGTTTTATTATAGCCTTGATTAATAAGGAGTAAAAGTGTAACCTCATGAATTTTATGCCATATTTCCTGTTCTGGAATTGTAGGACGGCCTCGTGAACGTGAAGGATTTTCTGCCATTTTAGCACCTTATAAGTTGTTAATATTTGTACGGCACTGGCGTGATTCCATTAAGAAACATAACTTATTTATTTAAATTAAATGGAAGAACTAAATCACGCTTCATCAAATACAGAACTTAAAGGTGTTTGTCAACAATATCAATTAATTATTATTACTCAGTCCATTATAAATAGAGTAAAAATTATAAATT
This sequence comes from Xenorhabdus koppenhoeferi, assembly GCF_900116635.1. Classification (GTDB taxonomy): domain Bacteria; phylum Pseudomonadota; class Gammaproteobacteria; order Enterobacterales; family Enterobacteriaceae; genus Xenorhabdus; species Xenorhabdus koppenhoeferi. Next base: position 7,964 of record NZ_FPBJ01000020.1, read on the forward strand.
AACTTAGAAAAATTCTATTTATTATATGAATAAGAATTTTTATTATTTTATTTAAATATTCTAACTTACTGTTTTAAATAACTAATTAAGATGGTTAATGATATATAGTTATTTAGCATCTCTTTATGATGTGACATTCTTCACAGGACGGCATTTTTTGCCAAGTTTTGTTAGCAAAAGGTTTAATTAAATCTTATTATCCTCAATGTTTGTTACAAATTTAACATTTAAGTAACTAAACGTGTAAAACATTCCGCTCCCCCTGATTCTTTATCCCAGAAAATTCTTTCTTGAGATGTGCGTTTTTTAGCGGTGGCGAAAATAACAATACCAATGAGGACACGATAATGATAAGACACAACGCAATAGCAATGGCACTTCCGGTACTTCTCCTTACTGGGGCAGCAAATGCCGCTGAAATTTATAATAAGGATGGCAATAAGATTGATTTATATGGAAAGGCAGATGTCCAGAGAACCTTCTCCAAGGCAAAATCACAGGATGGTGATGGTTCTGTCGGCCGTATAGGTGTCAGAGGTACAAGCCAAATTACCGATAAATTATCGGGTTACGGACGCTGGGAATTCAATATGGGAGCGAATGGCGTGGAAACGGAAAGTGGTAAAAATACCAGAACCCGTTATGCTTTCGCTGGCCTGACATATGGCAAATTCGGTTCACTGGATTATGGACGTAATATGGGGGTGGTTTATGATGCCAACTCATGGACGGATGCGTTACCTGTGTTTGGTGGGGATTCTATGGCTGCGACGGATAACTTCATGGTGGGGCGTTCGACAGGGTTGTTGACATACCGTAATTCAGACTTTTTCGGCTTGGTAGATGGTTTTAAATTTGCTTTGCAGTATCAAGCAAGGAATGATAACGGTACCAGAAATAGCCGTAGTGATGTTTCAAGACAGAATGGGGATGGTTTTGGTCTTTCCAGCTCTTATGAGCTTGGTAACGGTATCAGTATTGGCGCTTCCTATGGCAATTCTAACCGTACTTCAGCACAAAAACTGGGTGCTGATAACGCTAAGCCACTGGCCAAAGGGAACAAAGCGGAAGCATGGATCGTCTCTACCAAATATGACCGAAACAATGTTTATCTGGCCGCTATGTACGGTGAAACCCGTAACTTAACCAGATTTGGTAGTTCTGTAGACAATCACACCATGTTTGCCAATAAAACCCAAAACATCGAGCTGACTGCGCAATACCAGTTTAATTTTGGTTTGCGCCCATCCGTTGCTTTTGTCTATTCCAAGGGTAAAGATCTGGGCAAGGACTTGGCCGACAAAATAATACTGACAGACAAGGGTTCGGAAGATTTGGTGAAGTATGTTTCAGTCGGTGCCTCCTATGATTTTAATAAAAATATGGGCGCTTATGCTGAATACCAATTCAACTTGTTGAAAGACAATGATTTCACCAAAAAGGCTAATATCAGTACTGATGATGTTTTCGGTGTTGGTTTGGTTTACCGCTTCTAATTGAGATGGCAGGGCTGTTGAAAACAGGCAACTGAAAAACAGCGAAAGTTATTTCGTCGAACTGCCTCAATGGATATGACCATTGTAGGCAGTTCGTCAGTTATCATCTTTCCGCTTCACCACCCAGCGCATCAATGGTGTTTTTAATAAGTGCAGTTAATTCACCTGTCATCAAGGTAAAATCGGCATCGAACCGTTGGGCGACATCTTCACGATCGATATCATCGTTTTGGTCACGTAAGGTTTCGCTGAACTTGATCCGTTTGAGAGAACCATCATCTGACAGCATAAACTGAATGCGTTCTTCCCAATCCAGTGCCAGTTTGGTGACGTATTTGCCGGATTCAATGTGTGTCGCAATTTCATCTGATACTAATTCTTGTTTCTTGCAGCGGATGACTCCACCTTCTTCCTGAATAGCTTTTAGCTCAGCTTCATCCATCAGGGCATAACCCGCAGGCAAATTACCGGAACGCACCCATTTAGTTAAAGTCAGTTCAATAGGATCGGTAAATGTCAGGGGAACGACCGGCAATGATCCCAGCGTTTTTCTCAGCAATGCCAGATTATCTTCAGCACGCTTTGCACTTGCGGCATCTACGATAATCAGATTATTAACGATATCAATCCAGATATAGGTCTGGCTGAAACGGCTGAATGCTCTTGGCAGCAAGGTATGGATCACTTCATCTTTCAGAGAATCTTTTTCTGTTTTTTTCAGCTTACGGTGCTGTTCACCTTCCAGACGGGTTATTTTAGACTGTAGTTCCTGCTTAATTACAGGGGAAGGCAGCATTTTTTCTTCTTTTCGAGCGCAGATTAAGATCTGATTGCCGGAAGCATGAGTCAACGCTTCACCGTGGAAACCCATTGGGGAAACCCAACCCGTTTTCATCATATCTTGACTACCGCACGGGGTGAATGCCAATGGGCTTAATTGTTTTTCCAGTTCATCCGCAGAAAGAGAAATCTCTCGGTTTAAACGGTAAATCATTAAATTTTTGAACCATAACATGCAGTTACCCTATATTATTGCGCATCGTGACAAAGGTCATTTTAAAACATAAGGGTGCATAATAACGAATCATGTGACGAAGCCCTAGAACTTCATCAGTTTCATATAATAACTTCCTTATTTTTATATAATAAAAAAGCATCATCACACTAAGAGCCGACCTCCCTAATGATTATCAGCAAACATTGGCCGAGATTATTGGGTTGATCACTGGTGCAGAACAGGCAACAGGACAGCAAGGAGCCGTCGGAATTGGATTCCATAAGGAGAATCTCACTGAGGTTCTCCCATAATCATTCTATAAAAGGGCATAGCATGATGAAAAATGTGTTGAAAGTATCAACACTGACTTAGCCAGAACAGTAGTTATAGGTTGATACAAGAATCAATATCACCGTTTTTTATGACTCTTTTGAATACATCAAAATTCAGTCTGGCAATGTAATTAATTAAATAGTGGCTGCATAATGGACCATCGGAAATATCTATATTGGTTTGGGTGTTAAACTCCCGAATGTGCGTCAGTGATGAATATCCCAATATTTCAGGGGGTAAATGAGGAATAACATCGTCTACATAATTGAACACATCAAAATTGCCGAAATTCTGGGTAATATGCTGGGAAAACTCATTATTTCCGGGCCTTGGACAGGCGAATAAACAGGCTGAATGATTGGGAATGCTGGAGCCTATCTCATACATGAGATAGGATGCTATAGCGGAGCCAAGACTGTGAGCTGTTATTGTAAATCGGCCATTGATTCCTATCAATTGAGTCATTGCCTTTGCCAGATTGAGATTGCTGTAATCACCGTGAAACTCAGGATCAACAGTTATCAATTTCATTGAGTCGTAAATGCTGAAAAATCCTCTGCTTACTTCTATTGTCGGAAACTTGGCCCACGGAGAAGTGTGGTCAATCAGTCCGTCATGAATATCTTCCAGCAAAATGGTGGGATCTGTCCCGCGTATGGCAACAACATATTCATTCAGGAATTTATTTTTTTTTGCAACGTAACCGTAGCAGACATGCTCCGGTAACATCCCGTGGCGGGGCTTTACTGAGAATGAAGTATCATCGGCCGAAATATACGCTATCACTTTCCATCCGTCTTCTTTAATGCGCGGGTCGGCTGGTGGTACGGGATTATTGTAATATTGATTATTCATTTCAGCAGCATATAACACTAATGCTGCAAGATTGGCGGCTTCCCGATATGTATACATAATCGCCTCTTTTGTTTATTTTTATTGTTAATAAATTGTTTGCATTATTTGATCTCATTGTATGTCATTTTTCTGGGTTTGCTGACATACAGGGGACACATAGGCTGAAGAGGAAGTTATTGAGATTATGTTTTTAAATAATTTATTGAAATGATAGTGATGTGGATTTCGTCAGCCGTATTTTTCAGAAAATGAATATTATCAGATGATCAGAAAAATAATCTGTAGTTCATGTTTGATCTATCAATATTGAATTAACTAATTACTTTTTCTTATATGTGGTTTTTATTTGTTCTTTTAAATCAATTGCTATGCAGCGTTATTCTCTCCCAATCTGAACGTTTTATTTGTAAATTCTACCGATTCTCAAGGGGCTAATATGGCAGCATCACGTTCGGTTCTTGAACTTATAGGGAATACTCCATTACTGGAACTCACTCATCTGGATACGGGACCATGCCAGTTATTTATTAAGTTAGAGAATCAAAATCCGGGAGGGACTATCATTGAAGCTACGGCGAATAATACAGGCATTGGGGTGGCGCTGGTTACTGCGATGAAAGGCTATAAACTGATTCTGGTCGTGCTCGATAAAATGAGCAGGGAGAAAATTTATCATCTGCGAGCACTGGGAACCGATGTGATGTGCTGGAAAGTGCGATTGCTGAATTAGAGAGTGGAACTCGTGGTTATGTGTTTGGCTCTGGTCTTGCCGCCAGTTCAACCATTCTGGAGTTACTTGATAAAGATAGCCATATGATTGCCGTGGATGATCTCTATGGTGGAACGTTCAGTAGCTTTCTTGTCTTGCGTGGCATTCGGACATTGGCATTGCGTATGGAACGCCATATTTCCAGCGCAGAGAAAATAGCACATTGGCTGGAACAGCAGCCACAAATCGAGAAAGTGTACTATCCCGGCCTGGCTTCTCATCCTCAGCATGAGCTGGCAAAACGCCAGATGCGAGGCTTTGGAGGCATGATCTCTGTTGTTCTACCAAATAAATAAACTGCGAGTGTAATCAAAAACAGTGTGCCAGCCGATTTTTATCAGTTAGCATTTTTTATTATTTTATTATTTTATTATGGATAGATTCCCTTAAAAATAAGTGACCTCTAATTATGCAGAATAAGTTAGGATTTCTTGTATCTTAAAGTAAGGTGATGAGTTAAATTGATTATTATACGCTTCGTCTTTCAAACTGCCTCTTTGTTGGCTGCGCTCGCTCACCCCGGTCACATACTTATCTATGCTCCCGGGGATTTGCTCTCTTGCCGTCGCGATGCAACTTGAAATCCATTGTGTATATAAAGAATAAAGATATTTAGGGTTATATACCTGTCGTCTTTCAAGATGCAGCTTTGTTGGCTGCGCTCACTCACCCCGGTCACATAGTTATCTATGCTCCAGGGGATTTGTTCCTTGCCGTCGCGCTGCATCTTGAAATCCAATGGGTATAGATAAAATATTGCATTTGTCTATTTTGTTTTTTAGGGAAAACTATTTCAATAATTGATAATATCTTATTGAGGATCAGATATATTTGAATCAACCAGATGTATATGTCTATAAACTTAGTTTTTCAAGTTGCAGAAAGAATTAGCGGATAATAGTATTGAGAAGATGTGATGGTTTCATAACGAAATTGTCACATTATTAGAAATTGTAATTTTATATATTGCTGTTATTTAAATTATTAATGATAAATATGAATAATAAAGTTTAAAATTCCATTTTGAATACAAAAGTGAGTTTTAAAGTTAAAAGGTATATCTGATGGAATTTGAATAATTTGACAGTCATCATGTAATCAGGGGAATTATTGTGATCTTAAAAAGTGATATTACATATTACCAGCTACCTAATTTTTCCATAGATTTGAACCTGATCGATACGACTGATGCCGAAACAGGTACTTATTTGATGATATTGGATGCGGAGGGGATCAGAGACGCTGAAATTTCCTCAGTTAAAATTGGCAGCAAAATGGAATATGTCAATATTCCATCAACTGCCAGCAGCAATGAAATTGCCTGTGCCTTTTATATCAAAAACAGGGACAATCGCAGTTATCCACTGGTTGGCACTATTTATCTTAGCTACCATCCGCCATCTGGGTTTGTTGATATTACTTCAATGAAAGTCTCTCCTGAATCTCAGTTAGACCTTGCTATAGATAGAGTTAATAGTACTAAATTTGATTTTAAGCTGAAAACAAAACAGAGCAATTAGGGCTGTAATTTTATACTGTGCTACAAGAAAAAATGGCGAGCCAATAATGGGGCTGTAAAATTTTTCTTCAGATAAAAGCCTCTGGGCAGTGTCATTATTGGTTGACCATATTCTCCAATTGCTTCGGTCAGAACCCGGCTATTAGCCGCTTTGGGGCGTAATTGCAATACTTCACCATGACGTGCTGTAATGCTCTCGACTTTGCCCAATACAATAAGATCCATCAGTTCTTCCCAATCGTTTCGTAGCAACTCTTCTTCTATGGCACTTGGGTTCCAAAGCAGGGGGGAACCTACACGGCGTTCAGAAGGCGGAATACTTCTTTCTCCCTCAACAGGTATCCATAAGACGCGGGATAGTTTGCGTCTGACGTGACAATTTTCCCATGTAATACCACTGTTACCTGTTAAAGGGGCGATACAGACAAAGGTTGTTTCCAATGGAGTTCCTTTGCTGTCCACAGGGATCGTTTTCAATTCAATACCAATATGTTGAAAATCCTGTTCGGGCCTGCTGCCTGCATTTGCGCCTAAATAATATTCAAGCAACATACCTACCCAACCTTTATCACGCTTTAAATTAGGAGGTATAGGCAGTTTAGCTAATTCAGCCAGTTCACCCATGGATAAACCCGCTAAAGCGTGAGCTCGTTCGAGTAATTGCTGTTCGTTTTCAGGTGGTATCGGGGGTGTAAAGTACATGTTATTGAGTATATTTTTTCTGGTTAAAAAATGCCCATTAGGATTAGTGTAAATCATTATTAATTTATCATTACACTAATGTTTTTGATAATGGCATGATATAAAAGATCTTTTCATTTGTGCTCTCAGTATTAAGAATAAGCTTGTTATGATTATTCACCGATTCCCAGTGATAATAAACAGGATCTTACACCATGTTATCCACAGATTTATGGGATAAGTGATAAAAAGTGAGATCACTGGTTTGATTCACAGCCCTAATGAATGGTTTTTTCTACAAAAATAGTCCATCTTTGTTTAACTAAAAGGCATATCCTGTGGATAAAATCATCATTGGTTGAAATTTACCCAGATTGAGAAAGTTTGAAATTTCTTATGGGAGATATGCATTGCAAAAAGGGACGTAAAAATTATTAACATAATGAAAAATAATAGTTATTTATTTACTCTTAAGAGGAGTGATAAAATACCTAATAAAAGTATACCCGTTTTACCCCTCACTTTTTCACATACATATCCACAGAAAAAGTGAATAAAATGGTTTTTGCCTGACAAATAATGTTTATAACTTTAGTTTTTTCTGTGAATTATCCTTGCGAAAGCGTAAATCAGGCAGATTTGAAATTAAACCACCCATTTGCCAGCCAGTAAGTCGTCTTACTGGCCATTTTTTAATGGGTGTATTATACAGAGGAGGAAGGCTACGTTAGCGAAGAAAAAGTGGCGTTTTTTTACATTTTCTCTGCAATCAAATTTGCAATGATATCGCCCATTTCATCGGTGCCAATGGTTTTGTCATTACCCGCTAAATCTGCGGTGCGATAATTCTGTTCCAAAGCATGGTTGATAGCTTGTTCAATGACATCTGCGGCATCATTGCGCCCAAAACTATAACGCAGCAAAAGTGCCAGAGATAAAATTTGGGCTATCGGATTAGCAATATTTTTACCTGCAATATCAGGCGCTGATCCACCTGCCGGCTCATATAAGCCGAAGCCTTTTTCATTCAGGCTGGCAGAGGGCAGCATCCCCATTGAACCCGTGATCATGGCACATTCATCAGATAAAATATCGCCAAATATATTGGAGCATAGCAAGACATCAAACTGCGCCGGATCTTTGATCAATTGCATGGTAGCGTTATCAATATACATATGATTGATCTCAACATCGGGATAATTTTTAGCAATTTCACTGACGACTTCACGCCATAACACAGAACTTTGCAAAACATTCGCTTTATCAATTGACGTGATTTTATGGCGGCGTTTGCGAGCAGATTCAAACGCAATGCGTGCGATCCGTTCTATTTCAAAACGATGGTAGATCTCAGTATCAAAAGCGCGCTCATATTTTCCTTCGCCTTCACGTCCTTTGGGTTGACCGAAGTAAATGCCGCCAGTCAATTCTCGGACGCATAAAATATCAAAGCCTTTTGCGGCGATATCCTGACGAAGCGGACAAAATGATTCTAATCCAGTGTATAAACGCGCCGGGCGTAGGTTACTGAACAATTTAAAATGCTTGCGTAGTGGCAATAATGCACCACGTTCAGGTTGTTGTGAGGGTGGTAAATGCTCCCATTTCGGGCCTCCCACAGAACCAAACAGGATGGAATCAGATTTTTCACAACCATTGATAGTTTCTTGAGGTAAGGGAGTGCCATGACGATCAATAGCGATTCCTCCTACATCATATTCACTGGTTGTAACGCGAATATTGAAGCGATGGCGGATTGCATCCAACACCTTATAGGCTTGTTTCATGACTTCGGGGCCAATGCCATCACCGGGCAAAACAGCAATATGATAGTGATTTGTATCTTGCTTGTCTGACATAACATTATTTGAAATAGATTGGCTTGAAGACATGATTATGCAGTTTCCTTAGAGTTGTCTTGAGTATCGTTAGAGTTGTTATTGTGAGTATTACACTGAGATATACGCTGCTTCTCTTTTTCTACTTGTTCCGCCTGCCAGATGCTGTTCAAGACGTGGATCATGGCTCTGGCTGAAGATTCAATGATATCTGTTTCCAGCCCCATTCCGTGGAAGCGACACCCAAAACATTCCACGATAATATCAACTTGACCAAGGGCATCTTTCCCATGCCCCTTACCGGATAATTGGTAGGAGATTAATTTAAGCGGATAATCCGTAATGCGGGCGATGGCCTGATAAATAGCATCAACAGTACCGTTACCCGTAGAGGCTTCAGATTTGACTTTATCACCGCAGGCCAGGCGTACGGTTGCCGTAGGTACGACATTGGTCCCGGACTGGATGCTGAAATAATCCAGTCGGTAATGTTCATGTGTTTGCTGTTGTTGATTGATGAACACCAATGCTTCCAAATCGTAATCAAACACTTGTCCTTTTTTGTCTGCCAATTTTAAGAACGCTTTATACAAGGAATCCAGATCATAATCATTTTCCAGATAGCCCATCTCTGACATGCGGTGTTTCACTGCCGCCCGTCCAGAACGTGAGGTCAGATTTAATTGAGTATCTTTCAGTCCGATAGATTCTGGTGTCATGATCTCATAAGTTTCACGATTTTTCAGGACACCATCCTGATGGATGCCAGAAGAGTGAGCAAACGCATTACTACCAACAACGGCTTTATGGGCAGGGATAGGGGTATTGCAAATTTGGCTAACCAATTGGCTGGTACGGTAGATTTCTTGATGGTTGATATTGGTATGAACGCCCAACATTTGCTGGCGTGTTTTGATAGTCATGATCACCTCTTCCAGCGAACAGTTACCGGCGCGTTCCCCCAACCCATTGATTGTTCCTTCGATCTGTCGGGCACCAGCCTGAACTGCGGTAATTGAGTTAGCCACGGACATGCCCAAATCATCATGGCAATGAACAGAAATAATTGCTTTATCAATATTGGGTACACGCTCAAATAAGGTACGGATAATCCCGCCGAATTGATAAGGTGTGGTGTAACCCACAGTGTCGGGAATATTAACTGTGGTTGCACCTGCCTTGATTGCTTGTTCGACAATTCTGCATAAGTTGTCGATATTTGTGCGACCCGCATCTTCACAGGAAAATTCAACGTCATCGGTGTAATTACGTGCTCGTTTGATGGAGTGGACTGCCATTTCAACAACATCATCAAAAGTTCTTTTTAATTTATGTTCAACATGCAGGCTGGAGGTAGCCAATACCATGTGCAGGCGAAAGGCTTCGGCGACTTTCAAAGCTTCGGCAGCAACATCAATATCATTGTCAACACAGCGGGATAAAGCACAGATACGGCTATTTTTAATTTCACGTGCGATTGTTTGAACGGATTGAAAATCTCCCGGAGAAGAAACAGGAAAACCCGCTTCAATAATATCGACTCCCAACCTTTCCAACGCATAAGCGATTTGAAGTTTCTCTTTTACACTCAGGCTGGCTTGTAATGCCTGTTCGCCATCACGCAATGTGGTATCGAAGATGATAACTTGCTGGCTCATGTTGTTGTACTCCTGTCAAATAGGTTAAGCGATAATGTTTTGTTTTTTTAGGCGCCGAGCAGATAAAAAAACCCGCGCGGTGCGCGGGTTTTTTGCTTTCTGATGGAGGTTAACTTAACTTTGTTTTTCACCTACCAGCACACCGCGCACATTAAAGGCGATTAGTAGTAGGCTTAGCAGGCGAATTAAGTGAATCATGTAAGATAACCTTTATGAATTTGTTAATTTACTTTTAATTATCAGTGTATTTTTTATAAATATGTCATTTTAAAAATAATGTCAAGCTATATGAGTAGAGATTTAGCGTGAATCCTGTTCGTTGTTGATTCCTAATTGGGCATATTTTGGGCTTGGTGACTATTTTTTACATTTTTAGCGATGTTTTTATCTATTTTTCATATCTATATATGGAGTAAAATTCGGCTCTGATGGATACTAAATGTAGTATCTGTTGTTTTGTACAGTCGTTTTTATATGATTTTTATGCGATTGCTGTTTTTAATCTGATCGCTTTTAAACCCAGCGTTTAAATCAATTGATTAAATATGATTGGCTAAATGCAGATACGAGGTTCTAAGGAACAAGGATAAGATGAATGTTCACCATAGTGTGTTTAGATTAAAAAATGTGTGTTTAGATTAAGAAATCATAACTATATATACACAATGGATTTCAAGTTGCATCGCGACGGCAAGAGAGCAAATCCCCGGGAGTATAGATAACTATGTGACCGGGATGAGCGAGCGCAGCCAACAAAGAGGCAGTTTGAAAGACGAAGTGTATAGAATATTAATAAGTTGTATATCAATATATTGGAAGAGCGAATTTCTGATTAATACTTCGGAGCATTTTCCCAATAGATAATATTAATAGAAAATTATGATAACTAGTCATAATGCAGGCATTTTATTATGAATTTTTTCTGACCTTCATTTTGTCATTATTGACTGAACGTTTTGAAAGTAAGTTGTTAATGTAAGTTGAGTTATTTCTATTCATATATAACGCATTGATATTCATGATTCTAAAAATATTACGGATATGTAAATAATAAAACATTGGTTATGTATATTTATTTTTTGTACAAGGATGAATCTCAATTTAATTTACAAGAATTGGGGTAATTGATCTTATTAATTGGCAGAACTGTTTTTGATGTCAAAATGTTGCGTTTGAGAATGGTCAATCTGCCATTATTTAATGAGATCACTGCTATAAGTTTAGTGGAGTGAAATAATGGCTGAATACAACTCAGTAACTACAGGAAGAAAAGAATCATGCGATGTTCAACTGCGTAGTGTTGATCTTAATTTGCTTACTGTTTTTGATGCTGTAATGCAGATGCAGAATATCACGCGCGCAGCTCAGGCGTTGGGAATGTCACAGCCAGCTGTCAGTAATGCTGTAGCACGTTTGAAGACGATGTTTGATGATGAATTATTTGTCCGTTATGGTCGGGGAATTCAGCCAACAGCGAGAGCAAAACAGCTCTTTGGGCCACTCAGACAGGCACTTCAAATTGTTCATAATGAATTGCCCGGGGTAGGATTTGATCCCAATAACAGTACAAGGGTGTTTAATCTTTCTATTTGTAGCCCTCTTGATATTCGCTTGGCTGCTCAAATCGTTGGGAAAATTAAAAAACATTCTTCAAATATCGAAGTTGTCATTAGAACACAAATTAGTGATGATATAGAGAAACAATTAAAATATCAGGAAATAGAATTCGTTCTCAGTTATACCCAATTAGAACAGTCTGATTTCAATAATTATCCGTTGTTTAATGATGAATTGGTTCTGGCAGTTTCTAAACATCACCCAAGAATTGGTAAGCGAATTGCTCAGCAACAATTGTTGGAAGAAAGACACGCCATTGTTGCATTGGATAATGTAGATTCATTCAGTAAACCTTACTATGAAGGTAATGAATTATTGCGTTCTGTTTCTTATCAAGGAACGGACTTAAATAGTGTATTGAATATTGTCTCTCAGACTTATTTAGTGGCTATCGTGCCAAAATGGATGGTTGAACATTATTCCGAACAGTTAAATATTTGTTCGGTTCCTTTACCTAATGGGCAGATTTCTCGTCCTTGCTATTTGATTTGGCATAGCTCAACAGATCAGGATAAAGGTCATCAGTGGATGAAATCGCTACTGAGCCATCTTGGTGAACGAGAATAAAATAAAACACGCTAGAGCCTATTCCAATATGTTGTCGGAGTAAGGCTCTTGGCCAACATTTTCTTTGGTGGAATATATCTGTTCTCTTCCAGCTTGCTCCTTTGCCGCAATATTTATCCCTGATTATCCATAGTTGTTCGGTAAATTCTGTAAATATGATATCGCAGTGACACTGATAGAACTGTGTTCCAAACTCACTCATCTTATTGTTATGGATGAATCTGTGGATTTGAAAGCGTATCCGCAGGCACAGTATTTATCTACCTGCATGACCGAAACCTGCGCCACGGTGTCTTGCTGGGAAGAAAAAGCTTATCTTTTAGGCTCAATTGGCGCCCCATTACTCGGTAATGAAGACATCAACAGGTAAATATATCGCCCCACAAATGATTGAAGGAAAAACAGAAAAACATCGCTAAGTTCCATCAAGTTAAACGGTTCATTCTTTTGCCAGAAGCTTTTTCTATGGAGAAAGGGGAGTTAACGCCGACATTGAAATTATGTCGCAAGGTTATCTCACAACGTTATCATCGCGAAATTGAGTCTATGTACCGGAGTTGAAGACAGATAAAAAAATCGGCTTTCCATTAAAAAAATGTTTCCAGTATGTGAATTCATGTTTGCTAAGGTTTATATCTAACGTTATGTTAGTTAACTTAACGTTATAGGATAGCGTTAGGAACTCATATAAATAGAAATGGAATAAGTAAGGCTATTTTAGTAATAACCTTATTAAATTCAGACGATTAACTTGCAAACAGAGCCTGGAGGCAAACTCAATGGAGATGTTGTCAGGAGCCGAAATGGTCGTCAGATCGTTAATCGATCAGGGCGTCGAACACGTGTTCGGTTATCCGGGCGGGGCGGTCTTGGATATCTACGATGCCCTGCATACGGTTGGAGGGATCGAGCATATTCTGGTTCGCCATGAACAGGGGGCTGTCCATATGGCGGATGGGTATACTCGTTCTACGGGAAAAGTCGGGGTTGTTTTGGTAACATCCGGGCCAGGAGCAACAAATGCCATCACGGGAATTGCAACGGCATACATGGATTCAATTCCCATGGTGGTCCTGTCTGGTCAGGTTGCCAGTTCCCTGATAGGCAATGATGCTTTTCAGGAATGTGATATGGTGGGAATTTCCCGCCCGATTGTAAAACACAGTTTTCTGGTGAAAAAAGCAGAAGATATCCCAGACACAATTAAAAAAGCTTTCTATCTGGCTGCGACTGGCCGACCCGGGCCTGTCGTTATCGATTTTCCCAAAGATACCGTCAATCCTGCATTGAAATTCCCGTATGTGTACCCTGAAAAAATCAAAATGCGCTCTTACAACCCCACTGTACAGGGGCATAAAAGACAGATTAAGCGTGTATTGAAAACCTTGTTGGATGCGAAGAAACCCGTGATTTATGTGGGGGGAGGCACCATCAATTCGGAATGTTCAGCGGAATTGATGAAACTGGCTGAGCGTTTTCATATTCCCGTCGTTAGTTCATTAATGGGATTGGGGGCATTTCCCGCAACTCATCGGCAAAATCTGGGAATGTTGGGAATGCACGGTACTTTTGAAGCGAATAAAGCCATGCACAATTCCGATGTGATTTTTGCGGTGGGAGTCCGTTTCGATGATCGTACAACCAATAATCTGGACAAGTATTGCCCAGAGGCCACTGTGTTACACATTGATATCGACCCGACTTCAATTTCGAAAACGGTGAGGGCGGATATCCCTATCGTCGGGGATGCCAAACAGGTACTCGGCCAAATGTTGGAGTTGCTGGATTCCACAGAAGATACCCAAGATTCGGATGCTCTGAAAGACTGGTGGCTTTCCATCGATCAGTGGCGTACCCGCAAGTGTCTTGGTTATGATCGCACTACTGCGAAGATCAAACCACAAGCTGTAATTCAAACGCTTTACCGCTTAACTGACGGGAAAGCATATATCGCGTCAGATGTTGGTCAGCACCAAATGTTTGCAGCCCTGCATTATCCATTTGACAAGCCGAGACAGTGGATCAATTCCGGTGGTTTGGGAACCATGGGATTTGGCCTGCCTGCCGCGCTCGGTGTGAAGTTGGCAAAACCTGATGCCACAGTGGTATGCGTGACTGGTGATGGCAGTATCCAGATGAATATTCAGGAATTGTCCACCGCTTTGCAATATGGTTTGCCTGTTTTGGTGCTGAACCTGAATAACCGTTTCCTGGGAATGGTAAAACAGTGGCAAGATATAATATATGCGGGTCGCCATTCTCAATCTTACATGGAATCTTTGCCGGATTTCGTCAAATTGGCGGAAGCTTACGGTCATATTGGCATTTCTATCCAAACTTACGATGAGTTAGAAACAAGACTGGCCGAAGCACTGACTGAAGTCACAGCAAACCAGCGTCTGGTCTTTGTGGATGTGACCGTTGATGAAACAGAGCACGTTTATCCAATGCAAATCCGTGGAGGAGCGATGGATGAAATGTGGTTAAGCAAAACAGAGAGGACCTGATCATGCGCTGGATTTTGTCTGTATTACTTGAAAACGAATCGGGAGCATTATCCCGCGTGATTGGTTTGTTTTCTCAGCGGGGTTATAACATCGAAAGTCTGACAGTCGCGCCGACTGAAGATCCAACATTGTCACGTATGACTATCCAGACCAAAGGTGATGCCAAGGTACTGGAACAAATTGAGAAGCAACTGCATAAATTGGTGGATGTGCTGCGAGTTAATGAATTAACGGCAGGGCATCATGTTGAGCGTGAAATTATGCTGGTGAAGCTACAAGCCAGCGGATATGGTCGGGAAGAGGTTAAGCGCAGTACGGACATTTTTCGCGGGCAGATTGTTGATGTCACATCAACGCTATATACCGTCCAATTAGTTGGCACGAGTGAGAAATTGGATGCATTCCTTGATTCGGTGAGGGATATGGCTGAAATTGTGGAAGTTGTGCGTTCAGGTATTATTGGTGTCTCCCGTGGAGATAAAATTATGCGATAAAAAATCGTAATCTGCGGGTTAAAATACAGATATTTACTGAGCCCTACTGTAAAGTAGGGCTTTTTCATCATCTTACTGAGGGGTTAATGTGAAACTGGATGAGATCGCCCGCTTAGCAGGTGTTTCACGTACTACGGCCAGTTATGTCATCAATGGCAAAGCCAAGCAGTATCGGGTCAGTGATAAAACAGTAGAAAAAGTGATGGTGGTGGTCAGAGAGCACAATTATCATCCTAATGCTGTAGCCGCTGGTCTTAGGGCGGGGCGCACCCGTTCAATTGGTTTAGTCATACCCGATTTGGAAAATACGAGTTACACTCGGATTGCCAATTATCTTGAACGTCAGGCACGCCAGCGTGGATATCAGCTCTTGATTGCATGTTCTGAAGACCAATCTGATAATGAAATGCGCTGCGTTGAACACCTTCTGCAACGTCAGGTTGATGCTATTATTGTTTCCACGGCCTTGCCTCCTGAACATCCTTTCTACCAGCGCTGGGCAAACTGTTCATTGCCTATCATCGCGCTTGACCGTGCATTGGACAGTGAGCATTTTATCAGTGTTGTTGGGGATGATCTTGAAGATGCAAAAATGTTGGCACAGGAATTGCGAAAATTCCCGGCAGAATCTGTACTTTATTTGGGGGCATTGCCTGAATTATCAGTCAGTTTTTTGCGTGAACAGGGTTTTCGTGAATCATGGCAGCACGATTCACGTGAAGTAAATTATTTGTATGCTAATAGTTATGAGCGTGAAGCGGCGGCTGAAGCTTTTGCTTCATGGCTGGAAACCAACCCAGTTCCTCAGGCGCTGTATACTACTTCATTTGCGTTGCTTCAGGGAGTCATGGATACCATTCTCAAGCGCAGCGGTCGTTTACCAAGCCAGTTGGTTATTGCTACATTTGGTGATCATGAGCTGCTCGATTTTCTTGAGTGTCCGGTCTTGTCTGTGGCACAGCGTCATCGTGACGTGGCTGAGCGTGCCCTTGAATTGGTATTGGCCAGTTTGGATGAAAAACAACGTCCAACGCCCGGGATAACCAGAATACGCCGCCATTTATGCCGTCGTGGTAAGTTGAGCCGTAAAGCCTGATTGAGTACCCTCATTAAAGATGAGGGTGCTATTTGCTCTATCTAAATCACTAAAATACATGTGTTGATGTAATTTTGAGACTATTCTGACTAAAATTTTCCTAAATAGAGTATAGTGACCACTATAACTGATAACACATTATTAAAATTAACAAATAGAAAAATTGCTCACTAAATACCATGTTATTTATATGGTTTACTTTTTATTTTAGAGCTTCTCGTTATTCTTTTGATATTTAATAGCTTTTAATCCTAATGCTCGCAATAGGTTTCATATTATTATTATTTTTTAATGCTATTATTACCTAAATATATCTTTATTATTGATAGATTTTATGCGGTTAACAATTGTCAGCAATGAGATGTGACTTGCATAAATTAATTAAAGTGGTAATTTTTTGTTCTAAGCTCACAGTCTAAGAAGGCTTTCTCCAGGCTTATTAAATTATTCAAAATTATCATGATGTTATACATTTTTAATATAGTTATAATTGAAAAATCCATCTTTTTCTCTCCTGAATCTTTCTGTAAATCTAGCTAAAGCGCATCGGCTCTGGCTTGACAAGGTTTTCATACCATCCGTAAACTCTTAATTGTGGTGATTTGTGGGATAATGTGGAGATTTCGGCCATCAAGGGGTAACCTGAGTATGTTTCGTGGAGCAACGCTGGTTAATCTCGATAGTAAAGGGCGGCTCACTGTACCTGCCCGATATAGAGAAACGCTGAATGAGGAGTCTGTAGGCCAAATGGTTTGTACCATTGATCTCCATCAGCCGTGCCTGTTGCTTTATACATTACCCGAATGGGAAATCATCGAAGAAAAATTATCTCGCTTATCCAGCATGAATCCAACCGAACGTCGTGTTCAACGTTTATTATTGGGACATGCCAGTGAATGTCAAATGGACAATACAGGGCGTCTTTTATTAGCTAATACACTGCGTCAGCATGCAAGGCTAACAAAAGAAGTCATGCTGGTTGGGCAATTTAATAAATTTGAATTGTGGGATGAGCAAGTTTGGTATCAGCAAATACAAAGTGATATTGCGGCTGAGCAGTCCACACAAGAACCTTTATCTGCAAGGCTACAGGATTTATCACTATAAACATGGCAAATAGTCATTTTAAGCATACCAGTGTATTACTGGATGAAGCTGTCAATGGACTGAATATTCAAGAAGATGGAATTTATATAGATGGAACATTCGGGCGGGGGGGACATTCTCGTCTGATTTTATCTAAATTGGGACCAAATGGGCGTTTAATGGCGATTGATCGTGACCCACAAGCCATTGAAGCTTCGAAGACCATTACAGACGAACGCTTTTCTATCACACACGGGCCATTTTCTGAATTGGCAACTTATGTGGAAAACGCAGGTTTGGTTGGAAAAATTAATGGAGTATTGTTGGATTTAGGGGTTTCTTCCCCACAACTGGATGATCCTGAGCGCGGCTTTTCATTTATGCGTGATGGGCCATTGGATATGCGGATGGACCCTACACGCGGGCTGTCTGCTTCAGAGTGGCTGATGAAAGCGGAAGCAGAAGACATCGCTTGGGTACTGAAAACATTTGGTGAAGAACGTTTTGCCAAGCGTATCGCAAGGGCCATTGTGGCACGCAATCAGGAACAACCGATTACGCGAACACGGGAACTGGCAGAGCTTATCGCTCAGGCAAGCCCTGTTAAGGAAAAGCATAAACATCCGGCAACACGCAGCTTTCAGGCTATCAGGATTTACATAAACAGTGAACTGGAAGAGATTGAACGTGCATTGGATGGTGCATTGCGCGTTCTGACACCACAGGGGCGATTATCTGTCATCAGTTTCCACTCGTTGGAAGATCGCATAGTGAAACGTTTTATCCGGCAAAACAGTCAAGGACCACAGGTTCCAGTCGGTTTGCCTCTCACTGATGCACAATTAAAAGCGCTGGGAGGACGAAGTTTGAAATCGATTGGCAAAATGAAGCCCTCAGAGGATGAAGTGGCTGCAAATCCAAGAGCGCGAAGTTCGATTTTGCGGTTTGCTGAAAAGGCGGATGAATAATGGCTGGTGAACGTCATGGGCTAGTCGGGGTTATTGGCAAAGATTTACTTCGTAATGCCAAGCTCCCACTAGTTTTACTGGTGTCTGTTGTAGTTTCAGCCATTGGTGTTGTGACGGTCGCACATGAAACCCGTTTATTGACTGCGGAAAAGGAGCGTCAGGTAATTCAGCTTGATGCTCAGGATATTGAATGGCGTAACTTGCTCCTTGAAGAGAATGCTCTGGGTGATCACAGTCGGGTTGAAAGAATTGCAACTCAAAATTTGCAGATGCAACACGTTGATCCAGCAAAAGAAAATATTGTGATAACTCATTGAGTCCAGTTGACAACCAAAAGGTAGGCGATGAAAGCTGCACGCTCTTTAAAGTCAAAAAAGCAAGAAGATAAAGCAAGTTTTGTAAGCTGGCGTTTTGCCTTGCTGTGTGGGGGCATTGGGTTTGCTTTAATCGGGCTTTTGATTCGTGTTGCTTATTTGCAGATCATCAATCCAGATCGTCTGGTAAAAGAAGGTGACTCGCGTTCTTTACGAGTCCAATCTATTCCGACCACCCGGGGCATGATAAATGATCGTAATGGGCGTCCACTGGCTGTCAGTGTACCTGTTGATGCTATCTGGGCAGATCCCAAAGAGGTGTTTGAGAAAGGCGGAATTACAGATGATTCCCGCTGGAAGGCACTGGCTGATGCACTTTCTATTCCTTTGGAACAATTAACCCGAAAAATCAGCGACTATCCCAATGGGCGTTTTGTTTATCTTGCCCGACAAGTTAATCCCTCCATCGGTGATTATATTCAGAAATTGAAATTACCCGGTATCTATTTGCGTCAGGAATCTCGCCGTTATTATCCGGCAGGTCAGGTCACGGCGCATATTATTGGAGTAACTAACATTGACGGGAAGGGAATTGAGGGGATTGAGAAAAGCTTTGATAGCTGGCTGACAGGTATGCCGGGAAGCCGGACTGTTCGTAAAGATCGTACAGGGCGGGTGATTGAAGATATTGCATCTACAGATAGCAGGGCGGCCCATGATCTGATGCTTAGCATTGACGAACGCCTTCAGACTTTGGTCTATCGTGAGCTGACTAAGGCTGTTGCATTGAACAAAGCTGAATCTGGTACGGCCGTGCTGGTTGATGTTAATACGGGTGAAGTATTGGCGATGGCAAACAACCCCTCTTATAACCCGAATAATTTAGCCGGAACACCGAAAGATGCGATGCGTAATCGCGCTATCACCGATACTTTTGAGCCGGGCTCCACGATCAAACCTCTGGTGGTGATGAGTGCGCTGAATAGTGGAATTGTCAAAGAAAATACGGTGTTGGATACCAGACCTTATCGATTAACGTATGGTTCCAGAGGACACGAGATTAAAGACGTTGCCCCACGTCCTGAATTAACCATCACCGGAATTTTACAGAAATCGAGTAACGTTGGTGTTTCTAAACTGGCGTTAGCGATGCCCGCTTCAGAGCTGGTAGATGTCTATTCACGCTTTGGAATGGGAAAGCCGACCAATTTGGGGCTGATCGGAGAAAGTAGTGGCTTATTTCCAATAAATAAACAACGGTGGTCTGATCTTGATAGGGCCACCTTTTCTTTCGGCTATGGGCTAATGGTAACTCCGTTACAGTTAGCGCGTGTCTATGCAACAATCGGTAGCTTGGGCGTTTATCGTCCATTGTCAATTACCAAAGTTGATCCTCCTGTACCGGGAATCCGGGTATTTCCTGAGCACATTATGCGAACAGTAGTGCACATGATGGAAAGCGTCGCATTACCAGGCGGCGGTGGTGTACGGGCGGCAATAAAAGGCTATCGCATTGCAATTAAAACCGGTACAGCAAGAAAAGTCGGGCCGGATGGCAAATACCTAAATAATAAACATATTGCTTATACTACGGGGGTTGCACCTGCGAGTAATCCACGGTTTTCACTGGTTGTGATTATTAATGAACCACAAGCAGGTAAGTATTATGGCGGCGCGGTTGCAGCGCCTGTTTTCGGCTCCATCATGAGTGGTGTACTGCGTACGATGAATGTTGAACCAGATGCATTGCCTGTAGGTGATAAAAACGAATTTGTGATTAATAAATAAAGAGGATAAAAGTGGCAGATCGTAATTTACGCGATTTACTGGCTCCATGGGGTGTTAATACACCGGGGCTTCCGCTGCGCGAAATGACATTGGACAGCCGTAAGGCGGCTGCCGGAGATCTGTTTATTGCCGTTCAGGGGCACCAGACAGATGGTCGAAAATATATTCCTCAAGCCATCGCTCAAGGTGTTGCTGCGGTGATTGCAGAAGCGAAGGGAAAAACGGATAACGGCACAATACAGAAAATGCACGGGGTGCCTGTTATCTATTTGAATGATTTAAATAATAAATTGTCAAAATTAGCTGGTGAATTTTATCAACATCCTGGTAATAAACTAAAATTGGTGGGTGTTACCGGAACCAACGGGAAAACGACAACAACACAATTGCTGGCGCAATGGAGCCAGGGGCTTGGAGAAACCAGCGCTGTGATGGGGACGGTGGGAAATGGCCTGCTGGGCATGGTTGTGCCAAGCGAAAATACCACCGGTTCTGCTGTTGATATTCAGCTTGATTTACAGCAACTCGTTAATCAAAACGCAACTTTTGCCGCGATGGAAGTTTCTTCACATGGACTGATTCAGGGAAGGGTGGCCGCATTGCCATTTCAAGCTGCCATTTTCACTAATTTAAGCCGAGATCACCTTGATTATCATGGTGACATGGAAAATTACGAAAATGCTAAATGGATGTTGTTTAGCCGTCATGATGCGAAACAGAAAATCATCAATGCTGATGATGGGGTAGGGCAGAAGTGGTTGTCTCGCTTACCTGAGGCTGTTGCTGTTACGATGGAAAACCGTTTGCCGGAAAATTGGCTTGGGCGTTGGTTATCAGCCGAAGAGGTGAATTATCACGACAAAGGCGCATCCATTGCGTTTACCTCAAGTTGGGGAAATGGAACGCTGAGTAGTCCTTTAATGGGAGCATTCAATGTCAGTAATTTGTTATTGGCACTGGCTACTTTGCTGTCATTGGAATATCCCTTGGACAAATTGCTGGCAACCGTATCTTGTCTGGAACCCGTTTGTGGTCGCATGGAAGTTTTTACTGCTGCGGGTCGCCCTACTGTTGTTGTCGATTACGCCCATACACCGGATGCTTTGGAAAAAGCATTGTCTGCGGCTCGGCTGCACTGTAAAGGGCAACTCTGGTGCGTATTTGGTTGTGGCGGTGATCGTGACAAAGGCAAGCGTCCGCTGATGGGAGGGGTTGCAGAACAGGGGGCGGATCGGGTGGTTGTCACTGATGACAATCCTCGCAGTGAGGAACCACAAGCAATTGTAGCGGATATTCTGGCTGGATTTATCGATCCGGGACGGGCGATGGCGATTTATGGACGTGTTGAGGCTGTTACCAGTGCCATTATGCAGGCAACCGAAGACGATGTTGTTCTGGTTGCAGGTAAAGGCCATGAAGATTACCAACTGATCGGCAATCGCCGTTTGGATTACTCAGATCGCCTGACCGTATCTCGTTTGCTGGGGGTAATCGCATGATCCCACTGACACTCCAGCAACTGGCACAATTAACTAATGGTGCTTTACACCACGTAACTGAACAGCAATCTGCTGTTCTCCGAATTAATACAGTAGAAACTGATAGCCGCAAAATCGTAAATGGTGGTTTGTTTATTGCCTTAAAAGGCGAAAAATTTGATGCCCATGATTTCGCGGCCAATGTAGTTAAGCAGGGCGCAGGAGCCTTATTAGTCAGCCGTCGTCTTGATATTGGCTGCCCGCAGGTGGTGGTGAAAGACACTCGTCTGGCGATGGGAAAACTGGCGGGTTGGGTTCGTCAGCAAAGTAAGGCACGAGTCGTGGCTTTAACTGGGTCATCAGGAAAAACATCCGTGAAAGAGATGACGGCGGCTATTTTGCGTCAATGCGGTAATACGCTTTATACCTCTGGTAACTTCAATAATGATATTGGCGTGCCATTGACGCTGTTCAGACTCACTAACGACCACCAATTTGCCGTCATTGAGCTAGGTGCCAACCATATTGGTGAGATTGCTTATACCACTGAAATGACTCGTCCTGAAAGTGCGTTGGTCAATAATCTGTTTTCTGCTCATCTTGAGGGATTCGGTTCTCTTTCTGGCGTTGCAAAAGCAAAAGGCGAGATTTTTAAAGACCTTGCTCCAGGCGGGACAGCCATAATCAATCTGGAGAGTAATGATTGGGATAATTGGCAGCACAGCATCAATAAACAGCAGAGAGTGTGGTGTTTCTCCGTTGCCCCTACAGCTGACGCTGATTTTTACGCGACAGAAATTTCGGAACAACCACTGGCAACGCATTTTTGTCTCCATACCCCGGTCGGAAATATCAACCTGATACTGCCATTGCCGGGAAGGCACAATATTGCCAATGCGCTGGCTGCCAGTGCTCTGGCAATTTCTGTTGGTGCATCGCTGGAGGATATTCGTGCTGGGTTATCGGAGCTTAAGGCTGTTTCGGGGCGTTTATTCCCCATCCATCTTGCAGCGGGAAAAGTGGTGCTGGACGACACCTATAACGCCAATACAGGCTCCATGATTGCCGCTGCGAATGTGTTATCACAAATGCCCGGTTACCGTGTCATGGTTGTTGGCGATATGGGAGAGCTTGGGAAGCAGACAATTGAATGTCACCGTGAGGTGGGAGAAGCGGTGGCATCGACAGATATCGATAAGGTATTTAGCGTCGGTACTCTCAGCTCCCATATTAGTGTCGCAAGTGGTCGGGGACAGCATTTCGCAAGCAAGGCTGAATTAATTGCAACGTTGCTCTCTTTACTGGAACAGCATGAAATGATTTCAATACTAATCAAAGGTTCACGCAGTACCGCAATGGAAGAGGTAGTGAACACATTGAAGGAGAACTTCCAATGTTAGTTTGGCTAGCCGAGTATCTGGTTCAGTATCATACCGGTTTTAACGTCTTTTCCTATCTGTCGTTCAGAGCTATCGTCGGCTTGCTTACAGCACTGTTTATCGCATTGTGGATGGGGCCAACCTTGATTTCTTATCTGCAAAAATTGCAGATAGGTCAGGTTGTGCGTGACAACGGCCCAGAATCCCACTTCAGCAAGCGTGGAACGCCAACGATGGGCGGATTGCTGATCCTGTTTTCCATCACCATTTCTATTTTGTTGTGGGCACGTCTGAATAACCCATATGTTTGGTGCGTACTGGTGGTGTTGATAGGTTACGGCATTGTGGGGTTTGTGGACGACTATCGGAAGGTTGTTCGCAAAGATACCAAGGGGTTGATTGCACGCTGGAAGTATTTCTGGCAATCCATATTGGCATTGGGTATGGCGTTTGTAATGTACAGCATTGGCAAAGGTACTCCAGCAACGCAATTGGTCGTGCCGTTCTTCAAAGAAGTCATGCCGCAACTCGGGTTGCTTTACATTTTGTTGGCCTATTTCGTGATCGTGGGAACCAGTAATGCAGTGAATTTGACCGATGGTCTGGATGGTCTGGCTATCATGCCTACTGTATTGGTCGCAGCGGGTTTTGCATTAGTGGCATGGGCAACAGGCAACGTGAATTTTGCCAACTATTTGCATATCCCTTACCTGAATCATGCGGGTGAGTTGGTCATTGTCTGTACTGCCATTGTAGGCGCCGGGTTGGGCTTCTTGTGGTTCAACACCTATCCGGCACAGGTATTCATGGGTGATGTGGGTTCACTGGCTCTGGGTGGTGCATTAGGAACTATCGCTGTTTTACTGCGTCAGGAATTCCTGCTGGTCATTATGGGCGGGGTATTTGTGGTAGAAACACTGTCTGTCATTTTGCAGGTGGGTTCGTTCAAACTGCGTGGACAACGGATTTTCCGCATGGCACCTATTCACCATCACTATGAATTGAAAGGCTGGCCGGAACCACGCGTTATTGTGCGTTTCTGGATTATTTCTTTGATGCTGGTACTGATTGGTCTGGCAACGCTGAAGGTACGTTAATCATGGCTGAGTTATTCATGACTAAATACGGGGATAAAAAAATCGTTATCGTCGGGTTGGGCCTTACGGGCCTTTCCTGCGTTGATTTTTTCATCACACGTGGTGTGATTCCGCGCGTGATGGATACCCGTATAGTACCACCGGGCAGCGATAGGCTGCCTGATGACGTTGAGTGTCACACTGGAAGTTTAAATGCCCAATGGCTGATGAATGCTGATTTAATTGTTATCAGCCCGGGGATTGCGTTGGCAACCCCTGAATTACAAGCAGCGGCGGATGCTGGTGTTGAAATTATCGTTGATATTGAGCTGTTTTGTCGTGTGGCAACGGCCCCGATTGTTGCCATAACGGGTTCAAACGGTAAAAGCACCGTGACTGTGCTAGTGGGTGCAATGGCAAAAGAAGCTGGATGGCAGGTTGGTGTGGGCGGAAATATCGGGGTTCCTGCACTGGAATTACTGAAAAAACCTTGCCAATTGTATGTATTGGAGCTTTCCAGTTTTCAGCTCGAAACCACTTACAGCCTAAAAGCCGCAGCCGCAACCGTGCTGAATGTGACTGAAGACCATATGGTTCGTTACCCGAAAGGGTTATCACAATACCGTGCGGCAAAACTGCGTATCTATGATCAAGCAAAAGTATGCGTAGTGAATGCGCTGGATGAACTGACCTGGCCGATAGAAAGCAAGAGTAGTGGCTATATCCGCTTTGGTGTGGATAGCGGTGATTATCAGCTTGATAGTGAACATCAACAATTGGTGGTCAATCAATGTCCTGTATTAGCAACCCGCGACATGCAATTGGCCGGGCAACATAACTATGCTAACGGTCTGGCGGCATTGGCACTGGCAGATGCTGTAGGTATTCCTCGTGAAGCCAGTATTCAGGCATTGCGTACATATTCGGGGCTGGATCACCGTTTTCAGGTCGTCCATATGAGAAATGGTGTTCGCTGGGTCAATGACTCCAAGGCAACCAATGTCGGTAGCACACAGGCCGCTCTCAGTGGATTGAAAGTAGAAGGTACGCTCTATCTTTTAGTCGGTGGAGATGGAAAAGCGGCTGATTTTGCTCCTCTTAAGCCCTACCTATCGGCGAGTAATATTCGTCTTTACTGTTTCGGCCGCGATGGGAGGCAGCTGGCGCAACTGCGTCCTGAAATCGCAACACTGACAGAAACGATGGAGCAGGCAATGAGAGAAATCGCATCCAGGCTGGTCGCTGGCGATATGGTACTGCTGTCTCCCGCCTGTGCGAGCTTTGATCAATTCAGTGGGTTCGAACATCGTGGCCATGAATTTGCCCGTTTGGCAGAGGAGCTAGGCTGATGACTATTCCAGGTTTCGGTAAATTTAAAAATTGGCTGGCGGGAAATGTGGAAGCCGATACCACAGATATCGTCATGTATGATCGTACCCTGGTCTGGATGATATTGGGGTTGGCTGCGCTCGGTTTTATCATGGTGACATCAGCCTCAATGCCTGTTGGTCAACGTCTTGCTAAAGATCCGTTTATCTTTGCGCAACGTGATGCGATTTACTTGGGGCTATGCTTTTTCTTGTCTTTGATCACACTGCGCATTCCAATGGCGTTCTGGCAACGTTACAGCTATGTCATGTTGTTCGGCACAATCATGATGTTAGTTGTGGTGCTCTTTGTCGGTAGCTCAGTTAATGGCGCATCACGTTGGGTAGCGATGGGCCCATTGCGTATTCAGCCCGCTGAATTATCAAAATTATCGCTTTTTTGTTACCTTTCCAGCTATCTGGTCAGAAAAGTAGAGGAAGTGAGAAACAATTTCTGGGGATTCTGCAAGCCGATGGGGGTCATGATTGCATTGGCTATTTTACTGCTGGCTCAGCCTGATTTGGGAACCGTGATTGTATTGTTTGTCACAACACTGACATTGCTGTTTCTGGCGGGTGCGAAGTTGTGGCAATTCCTTGCCATCATTGGTTGCGGAATATTTGCCGTTTGCGTACTGATTATCGCTGAGCCTTACCGTATACGCAGGGTGACCTCTTTTCTGAATCCGTGGGAGGATCCGTTCGGTAGCGGTTATCAGTTAACCCAGTCATTAATGGCATTCGGTCGCGGAGATTTCTTCGGGCAAGGCTTGGGAAATTCAGTTCAGAAATTGGAGTATCTGCCTGAAGCGCATACTGATTTTATTTTCTCAATTATTGCTGAGGAATTAGGTTATTTCGGTGTGGTTTTAGTGTTGGCAATGGTATTCTTCGTCGCTTTCCGCGCAATGATGATTGGTCACCGGGCATTACAGCTTGATCAACGGTTTTCTGGTTTTCTGGCTTGTGCAATCGGTATCTGGTTCAGCTTTCAGACATTCATCAATGTAGGGGCAGCGGCGGGTATATTGCCAACAAAAGGTCTGACGTTGCCTCTGGTGAGTTACGGTGGTTCGAGTCTGATTGTGATGTCAACGGCTATCGTGTTGTTATTGCGAATTGATTATGAAGTACGTCTGGCGAAAGCACAGGCGTTCATAAGGAGCCCTAAATGAGTGGCAAAAACCGGCGATTAATGGTGATGGCAGGTGGTACGGGCGGTCATGTGTTTCCGGGACTGGCGGTTGCCCATCATTTAAAAGAGCAGGGGTGGGAAATCCGCTGGTTGGGAACCTCTGATCGCATGGAAGCCGATTTAGTGCCGAAACATGGTATTGATATCGAATTTATTCAAATTTCAGGATTGAGGGGCAAAGGAATCAAAGCATTGCTGGCCGCTCCTATAAGAATTTTTAAGGCAATCCGGCAGGCAAAAGCCATTATGCAACGTTATCAGCCGGATGTCGTACTGGGCATGGGCGGATATGTTTCTGGGCCGGGTGGAATAGCTGCATGGTTATGTGGCATTCCGGTTGTATTACATGAACAAAATGGTATTGCCGGGCTGACCAATCGCTGGTTGGCTAAAATTGCAAAAACGGTTTTACAGGCCTTTCCGGGCGCATTTCCTAATGCATTAGTTGTTGGTAACCCTGTACGGGAAGATGTACTGGCTCTACCCGTACCTGAGCAGCGTTTGAGTGGGCGTGAAGGCCCTGTGCGGATTCTGATTGTGGGTGGCAGTCAGGGGGCGAGGATTTTAAACCAAACTATGCCAGATGTGGCGGCTCGTTTGGGGGATAAAATCACGTTATGGCATCAGGCCGGAAAAGGTGCTCAGGAAGAAACGCAGAAAAGATATGAAAATTCAGCCGCATATGAATTCAAAGTAACTGAATTTATTGATGATATGGCGCAGGCTTATGCGTGGGCAGATATTGTAGTGTGTCGCTCTGGCGCACTGACGGTCAGCGAAATTTCTGCTGCGGGTTTACCCGCGATCTTTGTTCCATTTCAACATAAAGATCGCCAGCAGTATTGGAATGCTTTGCCATTGGAAAAAGTGGGAGCCGCGAAGATACTCGAGCAGCCCATATTTACGGTAGATGCCGTAGCAGAACTGTTAATGCAGTGGCAACGCCCGCAATTACTGGAGATGGCAGAAAAGTCACGCTCAGTCGCCATTATCAATGCAACTGAGCGTGTGGCAGCAGCGCTGATTGATGCTGCTGAAAATCATTCAGGCCGTTCTGGTTCTAAATAGCATTCTAGTAAGTAGAAAGAAGAACGGCGACGTAAACATAACGAGTGAAGATTAAAACGTGAATACACAACAGTTGGCGAAATTAAGAGCTTTAGTGCCTGAGATGAGAAAAGTCAGGCATATCCACTTTGTCGGCATTGGTGGTGCTGGCATGGGTGGCATCGCCGAGGTGTTGGCTAATGAAGGTTATCAGATAAGCGGTTCTGATCTGGCACCCAACCCAGTCACACAACAGCTGATTGCACTGGGTGCAAACATTTATTTTAATCACCGACCGGAAAATGTACGGGGTGCCAGTGTTGTGGTTGCATCCACTGCCATTCCTGCGGATAACCCTGAGATTATGGCGGCTCGTGAAGCCCGCATTCCGGTGATCCGCCGCGCAGAAATGCTGGCAGAGCTGATGCGTTACCGCCACGGTATTGCTATCGCGGGAACACATGGAAAAACCACGACAACCGCAATGGTTGCTGGCATCTATGCACAGGCGGGCCTTGATCCGACATTCGTCAATGGCGGTTTGGTAAAAGCGGCGGGTACACATGCACGTTTAGGTAGCAGCCGTTACCTGATAGCAGAAGCAGATGAAAGCGACGCTTCATTCCTGCATTTGCAGCCCATGATGGCGATTGTCACCAATATTGAAGCTGATCACATGGATACCTATCAGGGAAATTTCGAAAATCTGAAACAGACGTTCGTTAATTTTCTACATAATTTGCCGTTTTATGGTCGTGCAGTGATGTGCATTGATGATCCTGTCGTGAAGGAATTGATTCCCCGCATTGGGCGTTATGTTACGACTTACGGCTTCAGTGAAGAAGCAGATGTCTGTATTACCCATTATGAGCAGAAAGGAGCTCAGGGATTTTTCACTATCAGCCGGAATAACCTGCCAGACCTGCATGTAGTGTTAAATGCCCCGGGACGCCACAACGCATTGAATGCGACGGCAGCGGTAGCAGTAGCAACAGAAGAAGGCATTAATGATGCTGCAATTCTGACAGCGCTGGCAGAGTTTCAGGGAACGGGACGCCGATTTGATTTTCTGGGGGAATTTGCCCTCAAACATATCAATAACAAAGAAGGTGGCGTGATGTTGGTTGATGATTATGGCCATCACCCAACCGAAGTTGATGCCACGATCAAAGCTGCGCGGGCTGGCTGGACGGATAAACGTATTGTGATGGTATTTCAGCCCCATCGTTATACGAGAACCCGTGATTTATATGATGATTTCGCTGATGTTTTAAGTCAGGTAGATGTTCTATTGATGCTGGATGTATATGCCGCAGGTGAAACCCCGATCCCAGGGGCAGATAGTCGTTCTTTATGCCGGACTATCCGTAGCCGTGGGAAACTGGAACCAATTTTTGTGTCAGATTCAGAGCAAATTTCATCCATACTGTCACGGGTTATGGAAAACAATGACTTAGTTTTGGTTCAGGGTGCCGGTAATATCGGTAAAATAGCGCGCAATCTGGCTGAAACAAAAATGCAGCCATCTTTTAATGAGGGAGAGCATCATGGTTGATAAAGTTGCAGTTTTGTTGGGCGGAACGTCTGCTGAACGTGAAGTTTCACTGCAATCAGGGCAGTCAGTTTTGGCTGGGCTGAAAAAAGCGGGCATTAATGCTTATTCAGTTGATACAAAAGACTTTGATGTGACTAAACTCAAAGAAGAGGGGTTCAGTAAAGTTTTTATCGCTTTGCATGGCCGTGGTGGTGAAGATGGTACTTTGCAAGGTTTACTAGAGTTTTTACAGCTTCCTTACACAGGCAGTGGTGTGATGGCATCAGCTCTGTCAATGGACAAATTACGTACAAAACAGCTATGGCAGGGAGCAAAACTGCCTATTTCTTCTTATGTTGCGATTAATTTTCAAAAATTTAAACAAATTAGTGAATTTCAACTCAAAGATTATGTCCGAGAATTAGGTCTACCGTTAATGGTCAAACCAAATCTGGAAGGTTCCAGTGTGGGCATGACCAAAGTGAATGACTATTCTGAACTGCGTGGTGCATTAGAACTGGCATTCAAATATGACAGCAATATATTGATTGAGGAATGGTTGTTTGGCCCTGAATATACCGTGGGTTTTTTGGGTGATGAAGCTCTTCCTTCTATCCGGATTCAGGCTCCTGATGTGTTTTATGACTACGATGCGAAATATATTTCCAACGAAACACAATACTTTTGTCCAAGTGGATTGAGTGTCGAAAAAGAGCAGGAATTGATAGATATCGCATCAAGGGCATATAAGGCACTGGGATGCAGTGGCTGGGGACGCATTGATATCATGGATGATGGCAAAGGTAATTTCTATCTGTTAGAGGCAAATACCTCTCCGGGCATGACCAGTCATAGTCTGGTACCAATTGCCGCGCGTCAGGCCGGACTCAGTTTTTCCCAACTTGTAGCGAGAATTTTGGAATTGGCTGATTGATATGTCACAGGCAGCCCGGAATATCCGGGAGCGGGAGATCGAAGCTCAGGGGATACGCCCCAGTAATGGTTATCATCTGATAGGGATTATCTTCTTCCTGATGGTAATCGGCACTATCATATGGGGGGGCTGGATGACGCTGGACTGGATGAAAGACTCTAGTAGATTACCGCTTTCAAAACTGGTGTTAACCGGTGAACGCCATTACACCACGAATGATGATGTCAGGCAGGCTATTTTGTCTCTGGGAACTCCAGGAACATTTATGACACAGGATGTCAATGTCATTCAGGAAAATATTGAACAACTGTCATGGATTCGGCAAGTTACTGTGCGTAAACAATGGCCTGATGAACTGAAAATTCATCTGGTAGAATACGTGCCTTATGCGCGCTGGAACGATACGCAAATGCTAGATACCGAAGCTCGGGTGTTTAGTTTGCCCGTGGAACGCAGTATTAATGGGCAATACCCGATGCTGTATGGTCCTGAAAGCAAAGAAAAAGATGTATTGGAAGGATATAGCACAATGACAACTTTTCTTTCAGCACATCAAATAAAATTAAAAGCGGTGATCATGACAGCGCGTAATTCCTGGCAATTGATACTGGATAACGATATCCGGTTAGAGTTAGGAAATCGAGATAAAATGGAACGAATAAAACGTTTTGTTGAACTTTATCCTGTTTTGTTGAAAAACATGGAAAAGCGCGTGGCTTATATCGATTTACGTTATGACAGCGGTGCTGCGGTTGGTTGGGCTCCTTTATTAACTGATGCGCCAGTTTCAATGAACGGGCAAGAAAACAAACAGTGACTGGTAATAATACAGAGACAGGCAGAATAACGATGATCAAATCAACGGACAGAAAATTGGTAGTTGGCCTTGAAATCGGGACAGCAAAAGTATCTGCCCTGGTTGGTGAAATTCTGCCCGATGGTATGGTTAATATTATCGGAGTAGGAAGTTGCCCATCCCGTGGCATGGATAAAGGCGGTGTCAACGATCTTGAATCGGTTGTTAAGTGCGTCCAGCGTGCAATAGATCAGGCTGAGCTTATGGCCGATTGCCAGATCTCGTCGGTCTATTTGGCGCTTTCCGGCAAGCATATCAGTTGTCAGAACGAAATTGGTATGGTGCCGATTTCGGAAGAAGAAGTGACGCAAGATGATGTGGACAGCGTTGTCCATACAGCCAAATCGGTTCGTGTTCGTGATGAACACCGTATTTTGCATGTAATTCCACAGGAATACGCGATTGATTATCAGGAAGGGATTAAAAATCCAGTTGGGCTTTCTGGTGTGCGTATGCAGGCAAAAGTTCACTTGATTACCTGTCATAACGACATGGCAAAAAATATTGTAAAAGCTGTTGAACGTTGTGGGTTGAAAGTTGACCAACTTATTTTTGCCGGACTGGCAGCAAGTTATGCTGTATTAACAGAAGACGAAAAAGAATTGGGGGTATGTGTTGTTGATATCGGCGGTGGAACGATGGACATCGCTGTATATACCGGCGGTGCATTGCGTCATACCAAGGTTATTCCTTATGCAGGAAATGTTGTTACCAGTGATATCGCCTATGCATTTGGTACCCCCCCAAGTGATGCTGAAACCATCAAGGTTCGTCATGGATGCGCATTGGGTTCAATAGTGAGCAAAGATGAGAGCGTGGAAGTCCCAAGTGTGGGAGGACGGCCTCCCCGTAGCTTGCAGCGTCAGACGCTGGCGGAAGTAATAGAACCCCGTTATACCGAACTGCTGAATTTGGTGAATGATGAAATTTTGCGATTGCAGGAACAGTTGCGTCAGCTGGGAGTAAAGCACCACCTGGCAGCAGGGATTGTCCTGACAGGGGGAGGAGCCCAGATTGATGGATTGGCCGATTGTGCCCGGCGGGTATTCCATACCCAGGTTCGTATTGGTCGTCCTCTGAACATCACCGGCCTGACAGATTATGTGCAGGAGTCTTGCTACTCAACAGCAGTTGGGCTTCTGCATTATGGCAAAGAATCCCACCTTGGTGGAGATTCTGATGCCGATAAAAGAACGTCAGTGAGCGGCTGGTTTAATAAAATTAGCAACTGGCTGAAAAAAGAATTTTGATTTTTTATACAGAGGCTAAGACAATGTCGCCTGCCTCGATATAAAGGCACAAAACGGAGAGAAATTATGTTTGAACCACTGGAATTAACCAATGACGCGGTGATTAAAGTCATCGGCGTCGGCGGCGGCGGCGGTAATGCTGTTGAGCACATGGTGCGTGAACGCATAGAAGGAGTAGACTTCTTTGCGATTAACACGGATGCTCAGGCACTACGTAAGACAGCTGTTGGTCAGACTATCCAGATTGGCAACGGCATTACGAAAGGATTGGGCGCTGGTGCAAACCCTGAAGTTGGCCGTACTGCCGCGGAAGAAGATCGCGAATCATTGCGTACCGCATTGGAAGGGGCTGACATGGTATTCATTGCTGCGGGTATGGGCGGTGGTACAGGAACAGGTGCAGCACCCGTTGTAGCTGAAATTGCCAAAGAACTTGGCATTCTGACCGTGGCTGTTGTGACTAAGCCATTTAACTTCGAAGGCAAAAAGCGTATGGCCTTCGCGGAACAAGGGATCACTGAATTGTCCAAACATGTGGACTCATTGATTACTATTCCAAATGACAAATTGTTGAAAGTTTTGGGACGCGGAATTTCCCTGCTGGATGCGTTTGGTGCGGCAAATGATGTTCTGAAAGGCGCGGTTCAGGGTATTGCTGAGCTGATCACTCGCCCGGGGCTGATGAACGTTGACTTCGCTGACGTTCGTACCGTGATGTCTGAAATGGGTTATGCCATGATGGGTTCAGGTATCGCACAAGGTGAAGATCGTGCGGAAGAAGCAGCAGAAATGGCTATCTCCAGCCCGCTGTTGGAAGATATTGACCTATCTGGTGCGCGTGGTGTTCTGGTTAACATTACTGCGGGCTTTGACCTGCGTCTGGACGAATTCGAAACGGTTGGTAACACAATCCGTGCATTTGCTTCTGATAATGCAACCGTGGTTATCGGTACATCATTGGATCCGGACATGAACGATGAACTGCGTGTCACTGTTGTTGCAACGGGTATAGGGATGGACAAGCGTCCGGAAATTACTCTGGTGACCAATAACAAAGCTCCTCAGACAAATACAGTGGATCGCCGTTACCAGCAGATGCCCGGCGGAATCTCTTCATTGTCTGATGAGAGTAAACCAGCAGCAAAAGTAGTTAATGACCAAAATACACATACAAGCAAAGAGCCTGATTATCTTGATATTCCAGCATTTTTACGTAAGCAGGCTGACTAATTACTAAAAATTGGTTTCTCCGCTTTTTGTGCTAAAATATCCTGCCAATCATACTTTATAATGATTTGCAGGATAAGTAACACTGCGAGATATAAACGATGATCAAACAAAGGACATTAAAACGTATTGTTCAAGCGACTGGCGTTGGTTTACACACCGGTAAGAAAGTCACGCTGACAATGCGTCCAGCACCGGCTAATACCGGGGTCATCTATCGTCGTACTGACTTGAATCCTCCGGTTGATTTTCCGGCTGATGCCAAATCTGTGCGTGATACTATGCTCTGTACTTGCTTGGTGAATGAGCATAATGTGCGGATTTCAACTGTTGAGCATTTGAATGCAGCATTGGCAGGTTTGGGAATCGATAACATTGTTATTGATGTCGATGCACCAGAAATCCCGATTATGGATGGTAGTGCCAGCCCGTTCGTTTTCCTGTTATTGGATGCGGGTATTGAAGAACTGAATGTCGCGAAGAAATTCGTACGTGTGAAAGAAACTGTTCGCGTGGAAGATGGTGATAAATGGGCTGAATTGGCACCATATCACGGTTTCAGTCTGGATTTTACCATCGACTTTAACCATCCAGCGATTGATTCCGGTTCACAGCATTATAGTATGGACTTTTCAGCAGATTCATTCGTTCGTCAGATTAGCCGTGCCCGTACTTTTGGATTTATGCGTGATATTGAGTACTTACAATCTCAAGGTCTGTGTCTTGGTGGCAGCTTCGATTGTGCGATTGTGGTAGATGATTACCGTGTACTCAATGAAGATGGTTTGCGTTTTCATGATGAATTTGTTCGTCATAAAATGCTGGATGCTATCGGCGATCTGTTTATGTGTGGTTACAACATTATTGGTGCCTTTACCGCGTTCAAATCGGGTCATGCACTGAACAACAAGCTACTGCAAACCATTTTAGCGCAAGAAAGTGCTTGGGAATTTGTCACATTTGAAGATGAGGCTGAAATGCCGCTGGCTTTCCGTGCCCCTTCATTAGTGTTGGCATAATGGCTAATATGTGTGTTTCTAACATGTATATTAACTAAAAGAGTGTTGAGAACATTCCTATGATGCACCAGTGGGTTATGTTATCTATCACACTCCTTTCGCTGATGTTTTTCATTCAGCGTTAGCGCTTATTCTTGGCTGTGCTGGTACCCTCTCCGGCCAGTGCAGCCAATCGTTCTAATTTCCTTTTCAATTTCTTCGGGCTGCGTTCAGCCAACATCATTATTGTTTCTGCACTTTCATGAGTCAGTTGGCGCTTTGGTAAATCCTGATTATCATTATTGGATACTTCAACTGAGGATTTTGCGATGTTCTGTGCATTATTATCATACTTGACCATTAATGATGGATTAATCTTGATGTCGATTGAGGATAAAGATGGTAGAATTTCGCTCCTCAGAGTAGAACGCAACGTAGGAATTTCATAACGAAGCCGGGTCATCCAACTGGCATTTCCTGCTTCCAGTACCAGAATTTGTTTGCGATAATTGGCAACCCTGCACCATGGATGCAACTGTGCAGGAAGTAAGCTGAGAACGGCACGGTTGAGCTTCAATAATGCGATGGCATGTTTCTGAATTACTTGAAGTGGGCTTTTCCCTACAGTCGCCTCGTCTTCAAATAGAGTATCCAGTGATTGTGGACGATTATCTCGCATAATAAGGGCAGTTCCAGTATTTATTAATGAAGGATTAATGAGTATTTTAAATCTTTGGCGACAATTTAGTAGGCGTTATTTTTGGTCTCACCTTTTACTGGGCATAGTTGCCACGGGAATTGGTGTTCCTACTGTTTTTGCTAAAATGGCAGAAAACTTTCCCCATACTAATACCTCTTCTACTCAAGAAAATCAAAATCAATCATTTTCTTCTTCTTCGTTTGAGCATTTATTTCAATTACACCTGTTTGAACTAAAAAGTGTTCAGCGTCAACCCTCCAATTATTTAAACTACTGGCAGCAACACGCTGTTCGTAACATGATCCGTCAACTTTCTTTTGCTTTTTCGGTCACAGAGCCGATTAGATGCGAAGAAGCAAAAGAAAGTACTCGGAGTTCTTCTCCATCAATGCAACAGCTTATGCTGGACACTTTGCATGATATGTTGACACAAGTATCAAAGCCATTTGATGACACCATATCTGATGTTGCGATGCTAGTGACTGTTTTTCCTGATACGTACACACCAGCGCTCTGGGTAGCCCAAATTCAAGGGATCAGAGCAGGGCCATTATCCAATCATTTATTTTTGCTTTAATACTTTTGTATTATTTTATTCTTATTCAATAAGACTTTTTTCAAGAAATGATTGATTGGCTGCAACAGTAGCCTTATCTGAGATGTACTAAATTATGCTGATTAAATTACTGACTAAAATTTTTGGTAGCCGTAATGACCGTACCTTGCGTCGTTTGCGTAAAGTAGTTGATGTGATCAACCACATGGAGCCGGATTTTGAAAAACTTTCTGATGAAGAACTGAAAGCAAAAACAGATCAGTTCCGAACTCGTCTGAAGGAAGGGGAGTCACTGGAAAAAGTTCTCCCGGAAGCTTTTGCTACTGTACGTGAAGCCAGTAAAAGAGTCTTTGGTATGCGTCACTTTGATGTGCAGCTGTTGGGCGGGATGGTACTGAATGAACGTTGTATAGCAGAAATGCGTACCGGTGAAGGTAAAACACTGACAGCAACGTTGCCTGCATATCTTAATGCCCTGAGTGGTCGGGGTGTCCATGTTGTTACCGTGAACGACTATCTGGCACAGCGTGATGCCGAAAACAACCGTCCACTATTTGAGTTTCTCGGCATGACAGTCGGCATTAACCTGCCGAACATGCCAGCGCCAGCAAAACGTGAGGCCTATAGTGCAGATATTACTTACGGAACTAACAATGAATATGGTTTCGATTATCTGCGTGACAACATGGCATTTAGCCCGGAAGAACGAGTTCAGCGTAAATTGCATTATGCCTTGGTGGATGAGGTGGACTCCATTCTTATCGATGAGGCCCGTACACCTCTGATCATCTCAGGGCCTGCGGAAGATAGCTCTGAACTTTATCTCAAAGTGGACAAACTGATACCAAAACTGATCCGTCAGGAAAAAGAGGATTCAGATACTTTTCAGGGCGAAGGTCATTTCTCAGTTGATGAAAAAACACGTCAGGTCAATCTGACAGAGCGCGGTTTAGTGTTGATTGAAGAATTACTCGTGGATGCCAAATTGATGAATGAAGGTGAATCTCTGTACTCGCCGACCAATATCATGCTGATGCACCATGTAACAGCAGCTTTACGTGCCCATGCCTTGTTTACCCGCGATGTAGATTATATTGTCAAAGATGATGAAGTTATCATTGTTGACGAACATACTGGGCGTACCATGCAGGGACGTCGCTGGTCTGATGGATTGCATCAGGCAGTAGAAGCTAAAGAAGGTGTCGAAATCCAAAATGAAAACCAGACACTGGCTTCAATCACCTTCCAGAACTATTTCCGTATATATGAAAAATTAGCGGGGATGACGGGAACAGCCGATACTGAAGCTTTTGAATTCAGCTCTATTTATAAGCTGGATACTATTGTTGTTCCGACAAACCGCCCAATGGTCCGTCAAGATTTACCGGATTTGGTTTACATGACAGAAGCGGAAAAAATTGAAGCGATCATTGAGGATATCAGGGAGTGTACAAGCAAAGGCCAACCTGTGTTGGTGGGAACTATTTCGATTGAGAAATCGGAAGTTATTTCTAATGCATTGACTGAAGCTGGCATTGTACACAATGTCCTGAACGCAAAATTCCATGCTATGGAAGCCGATATTATTTCTCAGGCAGGCCAAGCCAGTGCGGTAACTATTGCAACCAACATGGCGGGACGTGGGACAGATATCATGTTGGGAGGAAGCTGGCAGGCAGAAGTTGCCAAGCTGGAAGAACCGACTGAAGAACAAATCGAGAAAATCAAAGCAGCATGGCAAGTGCGTCATGATGCGGTATTGGCAGCGGGTGGTTTGCATATTGTTGGTACAGAACGCCATGAATCACGCCGTATTGATAACCAGTTACGTGGACGTGCAGGGCGTCAGGGGGATGCAGGTTCTTCACGCTTCTATCTTTCAATGGAAGACTCCCTGATGCGCATTTTTGCTTCTGAGCGTGTTACAGGCATGATGCGCAAGTTGGGTATGAAACCGGGTGAAGCAATTGAGCATCCGTGGGTGACTAAAGCGATTGCTAATGCTCAACGTAAAGTTGAAAGCCGCAACTTTGATATCCGTAAGCAGCTGCTGGAATATGATGATGTTGCCAATGATCAGCGTCGTGCAATCTATGCTCAGCGTAACGAATTACTTGATGTGAGTGATGTCAGTGAAACCATTTCCAGCATTCGTGAAGATGTCTTCAAAATAACGATTGATACGTATATTCCACCACAATCTCTGGAAGAAATGTGGGATGTTGAAGGTTTGCAAGAACGTTTAGTCAACGATTTCGATCTGGATCTGCCAATAAAAGAGTGGTTGGATAAAGAACCTGAGCTGCATGAAGAAACATTGCGCGATCGTATTCTTGATAAGGCGTTTGAAGTCTATAAACAGAAAGAAGAGATCGTCAATGCAGAAATGATGCGTAACTTTGAAAAAGGTATCATGCTGCAAACTTTGGATACACTGTGGAAAGAACATTTAGCTGCGATGGATTACCTGCGTCAGGGTATTCATCTGCGTGGCTATGCTCAGAAAGATCCAAAACAGGAATACAAACGTGAATCCTTCGCCATGTTTGCCAATATGCTGGAATCATTGAAATATGAAGTGATCAGTACTTTGAGCAAAGTTCAGGTCAGAATGCCGGAAGAAGTTGAAGCACTTGAACAGCAACGCCGCGAGGAAGCTGAACGTTTGGCAAGAAAGCAGCACTTGAGCCATGAAGTTGAACAAGGCGCATTAATGTCAGAAGAGGAAGCACAGATGGCAAGTGGGGAACGTAAAGTTGGACGTAACGACACCTGCCCATGTGGTTCCGGCAAAAAATATAAGCATTGTCACGGTCGCTTATAATTAAAACCAAGTGAATGGAGCGAGTGGCAGGTTGCCACTCGCTCCATATTTCAGGCTTATATAATCACAGTAACGGAAAACTATCACGACTGAGATTGTCAGATTCAGCCCATCTCTAATTTTATTGTAGTCTGCAAGATATAATCACCTAGGTTAAATAATCAATAGTAAGAAAAAACAATTATGGAAAAAAAATATCTGCATATTGCCGCAGGCATCATTAAAAATAGCAATGATGAAATATTTATCACGCAGCGTAGGGCTGATTCACATATGGGCGGTTTTTGGGAGTTTCCCGGAGGGAAACTTGAACAAGGAGAAAAACCTGAACAAGCATTGATTAGAGAATTAAAGGAAGAAGTCGGGATCACTGTGACTCATTGTAAATTGACAGATACTATTACACATGATTTTCCTGACCGAAATATCA
This sequence comes from Xenorhabdus koppenhoeferi, assembly GCF_900116635.1. Lineage (GTDB taxonomy): Bacteria > Pseudomonadota > Gammaproteobacteria > Enterobacterales > Enterobacteriaceae > Xenorhabdus > Xenorhabdus koppenhoeferi. The sequence goes on from NZ_FPBJ01000020.1 coordinate 47,398, forward strand.
CACTCTACTTTTTTCTGGTTGATGAATGGGAAAATGAACCATTTGGTAGAGAAGGACAGCCTTCCCGCTGGGTATTACAATCAGAATTGATTGCTGATGAATTTCCACCCGCAAACCGTGGTATTGTCGGTTTCTTGACAAAAAATGACTCCCATTAAAAAACGGGGATTACTTTTTTAAAATTATTTACTTTAGAGAATGACATCGCAATAGTACCAAATAAGATCAGTGCTCTCGTGATGTCATCTAAGCGATATCACCGTTCTGGCTCTTCGCTCCAGCTATCATTTTCTGCACTATCGCTTTGACTCGGTATTTTCTTTTCTTCGCTGGCCCACTCTCCCAAGTCGATTAATTGGCAACGTTTACTGCAAAATGGGCGATGTGGGCTGATTTTACCCCATATTACTGTGTTACCACATGTTGGACATTCTACTGTCAATACTTCAGACATCTTACTTTCCTTTCCCCTGCTTGATTTCGGAGCCATGTTAACAGCAGGCTAATTCAAATGACAAATGGGCAGGAACAATACGTTCACTATCCATGGGCAAGAAACGGATGGCGAAACGTGTCTTATAGCCGGAGACTTGTGGGTAAATTAATGCATTCGGTACGACGTCCAATTTCAGCCTCAGGAGGTCTGCTTCGTCAGCATTGTCTTGATAAAAACCATTGTGACTGATTTTAGGCGTAAATACTGTCGATTGGCGTATGAGATCCAGAATACTTTCCAGTGCTTGCTTTAATGGGAGGAGGCTGCCTAGCCAGGCTTTGACTGATTCATCTCTGACTGATTGTGGCAAATACAGCCACAAGTGCAATGTTGGCAAATCAAAACTACAACACCCCCCCGGGATGCTCAATCTTTGGCGAACCATACTGATGATGCGATCTTCTTTGATATGCTGGCTGATTCGGGGGCCTTGATTCAAGGCAATACTGCATTCTTTCAGCTGTTTCGCTAAATTCTGGATCATGTCAGTATCTGCATTTGGAGCGCCGAGCCACAATTTTAACTTAACTTGCTGGCGATCTAACTCTTTTAATAATTCAGAACGGACTTCACCACGATCTAGGATCTCAATTAGTTCTGCGATTGTACGAAAAAACGACAGGCTGCTTGCCTGAGAATCTAAGTGGCGTTGTTTTTCCAACTGTTGCAGTGAAGATTCAATCCTCAACCATGAACGCATTTTTTCATTAAGTGGATGTTCAAAAATAATAGTAGAGGTTGCATCACTCATTACGGTTTTCCTGTCTGACTGATTTTGCTTGTTTTAAATACTGTTGATGTAATTCAACCACACGGGAGACAATGTCTTGTTCGCCAGAGTGATTAAAGATGACATCGTCTGCTTTATCCAGTCTGTCATGACGGCTGGCTTGTGCAGCCAGAATATTTTCGACTTGCTTACGGTTTACGCCATCACGTGCCATTGTTCGAGCAATTTGTGTTTCTGGTGGGATGTCAACAACTAAAATACGATCTGCCAGATGCATTAAATTATTTTCAATTAACAGAGGAACCACCCAAATGACGTAGGTGGCAGTCACTTGGTTTAATTGTCGTTGAGTTTCTGTGTGTATCAGTGGATGCAACAGCGCATTCAGCCACTTTTTTTCTTCTGGGGCCGCAAAAATTTTTTGGCGTAGCAATACGCGGTTTAGGTTGCCATCGGATAATAATATGTCAGATCCAAAGTGCTGTGAAATTGCCAGCAATGCGGGAGTACCAGGAGCAACCACTTCTCTGGCAATAATATCGGCATCAACAAGAGGAACACCAAGGGATGAAAATACATTAGAGATAGTCGTTTTACCGCTACCAATTCCACCTGTGAGTGCAACAATATAAGTCATCCTATCCCTTAAAATATTTCTGATAGTATAATTAAATTGTAACCCAAGGAAAGCTAATGAGCTATAAACAAACAAATATATTCCCAGCTTTTGTGTCCTTGAGGAAGCATAATAAAATATGTAAATATTTTGTTAAGACAATATTGTCCCTAATTGAAAAATAGGCAGATACATGGCCAACAATAATAAACCAATAATCAATGCCATTATCAACATCAATAGAGGTTCAAGTAATTGAACTAAACTATCAGCAAGATTGATGGATTTTTCTCTATACCATTTTGCAATATTAAACAAGAATAATTCTAACTCGCCTGATTCTTCACCTATCATGACAAATTGCTGGCATAATGAAGGGAAATATGCTGCTTTTTTTAATGCATCACTCATAGGAATTCCCTGTTGGATCTGTTTATGTAAGCTTTTTACTCCAGCAATAAAAATTGGATGACGAGTGGCATTAATAGCACATTCCAGCCCTGTTGTTAGCGTTAACCCTGCTTTTTGTGTCATAAATAAGATATGAAATATCTGGTTTATTTGTTGATAAATTATCAATTGTTTAAAAAGAGGGAGCCTCAGCATGAGCATTTTTTCTTTTGTTTGCAATATTGAAAAACGCCTACGTAACCATAGGTAACCAGTTAGCAATATAAATATTATTATTAGTAGTAATAGGCCATACTGGATCAAAAAATCAGATCCCGACAAAACCCACTGTGTTAACAGAGGCAAGGTAGCATTAAACGAAGAGTAAACTTGTCGAAATTCCGGCAGAACAAAGATCAACATCAAAATAATGACTAACAGTGTTACAAAAGCGACTATCAAAGGGTAACGATAAGCTTTTTGCATTTTTTTCAGTAACGCATCCTGTTGCTCTAACTGATTGATGATTAACTGGCAGCAATTTTCAAGCTGGCCTGTTTGTTCTCCGACTGCAATAATTTGGCAGAATAAAGCGGAGAATAGCTTCGGATAATGAGCCAATGTTGTTGAGAATGATTCTCCTTGACTAATTTTCTGGATCATATCTGTTAATACACATCGCCAGAGAGCAAATTTGCAATCTTGCAATAAGATAACTAACCCCCGTAAAAGGGGGATGCCTGATGTTAGTAGCGTACTTAATTGATGAATGAAATGTAGGCGGTAAGCAACTTCTTTTTCACCGTAGTGAATCACTCTTTTACATTTAATGGAATAAGGTTGCAGATCGAGATGGCCTAAGTGCCGGAAGACACTTTTTTTACTGTAACCGATGCTTTCTCCCGCTATAATCTTTCCTTTATTGTTAATGGCTTGCCATTGGTAGATATACTCTATTTTCATACAGTTTCATGGCCTATAATCTGGTAAATCTCTTCAAGAGTAGTTATCCCTTTTTCTACTAATGTGATTCCTGACGAAAACAGTGTTGAACCCTGCTGCTGGATGAGTAAATGTGAGAGATTGCCAGTTAAATGTTCAGATAGTGTTTGCAGGAATTCTGGTTTAATTTCGAGAAATTCATAAATGGCTGTCCTGCCATAATAACCTGAAAAACAGTTGTCACAGCCAACCGCATGCCATTTTTTTAGTGTTAAAACTGATGGACTTTCTTCTTTATTAGTTATGTTAGGAATAATAGTCGGAGTGCTATCTTGTTGGCGACAGTGGGGGCAAAGTTTGCGAACTAACCGTTGGGCAATAATCAACTTCACGCATGAAGCTGTGGTATAGCCAGAAATTCCCAGATTTTGCAGGCGGGATAAGGTATCGATAGTCGAGTTAGTGTGTAGTGTCGATAAAACCAAATGGCCTGTTTGTGCAGCTTTCATTGATATTTCGGCTGTTTCATTATCACGGATTTCACCAACCATGATGATATCGGGGTCTTGCCGCAATAACGCCCTGAGAACTTTGGCAAAATCTAGCCCAATCTTGTTATTTACAGGTGTTTGATTAATGCCATTCAAAGGGATTTCTACGGGATCTTCAACACTACAGATATTCTTTTTAGCTTGATTTAAATATTGCAGACAACTATAGAGAGTGACAGTTTTTCCGCTGCCGGTTGGGCCTGTTACTAAAATCATGCCTTGTGGTAAATGGATCTTTTGTCTTAAAAGTTGTAACTGTGACTCAGGCAGGCCAAGTTGTTCCAATGACAATTGGTGTATGGTATTTAGAATTCGCAGGACTATTTTTTCTCCATGTAGTGTCGGCAGTGTAGATATACGTATCGCATAGTTATTCTTACTGTCGTTCCAGTCAAATTGCCCATCTTGTGGATGACGTTTTTCAGCGATGTTGAGTTTTGCGATAATTTTCAAACGGGCAGGAATACTCGCATTCATTTGAGGTGGCGGAGTTTTCATTGTATGTAATATTCCATCCACTCGAATACGTATTTGATAATTATTTTTAAAAGGCTCAAAGTGAATATCTGAGGCTCTTTTTTGTATTGCGGTTAATAACGTCTGATTAATTAACTGAATAACTGGGGCATCTATATCTTCATCTCGGATATTATTAGTTTGTATTGTATGATGATTGGAATAGTTGATGTTCAGTTTTTCTATACGATAAGACTCTATATCATCACTTTCTGCACAATAAATTTCTTCTGATATCAAAGGGTTTTCCTGTGTCAGCATAGATTCTATTTTTGCTTGAGGCCAAATATTTACATTTACAATTAGGCCAGAAACAAAACGTAATGCAGCGATGAAATCTTCGTTAGGTGATTTACTACAAGCTATGGTAATAGTATGGTGATCTTTTTGTATAACAATAGCCTGATACTGTTGACACAGATCTTTTATTTCTCTTTCCATTAATACATTTTCCTTATTTTTCATTAATAATATCCTTCATTTTTAAAGTTGTTTCCTATTTATCGAAAATTTCAACTAATTAGTTGTTTTTTTAACGTGATTAATGAGTTTGTTTATTTGATATAAAATTCTTTGGTATTTAAAATTTCAATGTTTCCTGACATTTCATTTTCAATGATTCATTCTTAGATTCACAAATAGTTTTCCACTGAGTGAATCCTGTTTTAATATCCTGAGTTGGTTTTAAAATAACATTCAAACCACCGAGGTTTTGTTGACCTGTAACGATTATTTCTCCTTCTTTTACTGAGATGGTGCTGATATATCGGCTATTATGGCCGGATGGAATGGAAACTTGTCCTGAATTGCATTCTTTATAATTCTCAGTTTCAAAACGACAAAGCTCTATTCCTGATCTATAAGGTACAATAGCTTGTAGCATATCGGTTAATGCTGCTTTTTGGATATATCCTTGATAACTGGGAATGGCAATTGCGCCGAGAATTGACACGATAGCCATAACAACCATCACTTCAATCAATGTAAATCCTTGCTGGTTCATTTTTTTTCCTTTTTTATAGTTTGGTGCCATATCCGATTGCAGATATGGCTATAATCTTCCAAATAATTACGTCGCTACAATATTGTGCCGCAATGCCGCAATGCCGCAATTTGAAATCTATTGGGGATAAATGCGGATGAGAATAAGTATGAATTAAAAGGAGAAAAATAAAATAGCCTTCATGATATTTATCGAATTGGTTCGAAGAAATAATCATGTGTTACATTTTTTGCAAAAAAAATTTCGAGCCTGTTTGAAAATAAAAGATCCAAAGAAATATAGGACGCTTGAAAGTGCTATACCCAATGGATTTCAAGATGCAGCGCGACGGCAAGGGAATGAATCCCCAGTCACATAGTTAACTATGTGACTGGGGTGAGTGAGCGCAGCCAACAAAGCCGCAACTTGAAAGACGACGGGTATAATATGCTAACCTGTTACATTTTAATAGACCGTGTCATCTGGATGGAGGTTCAGTAACCTGTCAAGTTCACGACTCAACCTAATGGGGGCACTCAATTAAAACAACTGGATACAGCGAAAACTGCCGCTCACAGCGCCTCAATTCGCAAAAGTTAGCAAAATATAGAATGCCTGTAAAATCTTACGGGTCCCACTCAGTTGACTCAATTCAACCTATCATATATGATAACTACAAAAGGCAGACATGAGCTGGAATATTGATTTTTACCACGGAGTAATGGATAACATTCTGGATATGCCCCCTAAGATTCAAGCAAGAATGCTAAAACTGCTCGAATTAATGGAACAGCATGGCGCTAACCTTGGGTCTCCACATACTGAACCTATGGGTAATGGTTTGTTTGAGCTACGAGCAAAAGCGAAGGAAGGAATTGGTCGAGGCTTATTCTGCTACCTTGATGGCTCGAATATCTACATTCTCCATGCTTTTGTTAAGAAGAGTCAAAAAACATCTAAGAAAGATTTAGACTTAGCCAAAAACCGCATGAAAGAGGTGAAAAAATGAGTCAACTACAAGCTCTTAAAGCTAAAGCATTACAAAACTCAGACGTGAAACAGGCTTATGATGAATTGAATGATGAATTCGAACTCATCAACACATTGCTGAGTATGCGCACTGAGGCGAAGTTAACTCAACAGCAAGTTGCAGATCGAATGGGAACTAAAGAAAGTAACATTTCCCGACTGGAAAAAGGAAAAAGTAACCCAACTTTAAGCACACTGGTAAATTATGCAAAAGCCTGTGGTTTCCAGCTCGATTTCAGCTATCGGCGCAATAGTTAATTATGTGATAAAAATCTATGGTCCCCACCTTTTTTGCAACACTGATTTTTGATTGATGTTGGCTTGCTGAAATCTATCCGGCGTCACTATGGGCAGGGATGCCCGCGCCTTGATGAGTTCCGCACCTGATAAGCCTAAAAAACTGCACGGCTTCAGAGAGCCATTTTTTATGTCAGAATTCTATCAGGTCGATAAGCCGTTCATGTCATCAATAATCAGTCTTCGCAAAACCAGATTGGGAACCTGTCTCTTATACACATCTCAAATTCCGGCCAAATGACCATAATTTGAGAACTATACAAGCTGATTTTAAAGGAAATATTCTCGAGCACCGTATTGAAGAGCTTTAAATAATTCTCATAAAAACAGCAAGATATAGAGTTGTCTATAAGAGATAGTTATTGCAGGGGCTTTTTCTAACAACGGGTTATACTCACATACTATTTCTCAGCTGGTGACTAATTTTTAATAAGAGATTTGTTATTACAGAATACGATTTTTCACCAGCTGAGCATTACGCGCAGTTTCCCTTGCCTCACGCTTTTTACGGGCATCACAGGGTTCAGGGCAATCACACACTTTTTCTACACCAATGCTTCCCAGACCACCACAGCTGCCTTGAATGCTCTTGCGCTTAAAGATATAACCCAGCGACATTCCTGCAAAAGCCAGCAAGAAAAAGATAAAAGTGGCGATAAAGACTTCCATAACTTCCCCCTATCTCATTTTTTCTGTAAGTATGACTTAAAAGCAGTACTGTAACGCTCTTCAAAACCCTCTTTGGTTTTCACAATCATAAAGACGGGAATATTCAGCTTCTCAGCTAATTCCATTCCTTTTTCTGGCCCTAATACATCCAAGCCTGTCGAGAAGCCATCTGCACTCATACATGTCGGTGCAATCACAGTAATCGAAACCAGATTATGTGTGATAGGTCTGCCCGTTTTAGGATTAATGGTGTGAGAGTAACGCACTCCATTCTGTTCAAAATAGTTCCGGTAATCACCTGATGTTGCAACAGACATATTGCCCGGCTCAATAATTTCCTGAGCGCTCTGTGCTATGCCGGTATCCGATGGTTTTTCAATCGCTATCCGCCACGGATTTCCCTTGCCATTATTACCTGATGTGCGAACTTCACCACCAATATCAACCATGTAATTTTTGATGCTCTGTGATTCCAGATACTCGGCTACAGCATCAACGCCATAACCTTTGGCAATAGAAGAAAGATCGACATAAAGTTCAGGAATAGCTTTAATCAGATTATTGCCTTCAATAGACAAATGTTCGATACCCGTCCACACTCGGCGGGTCGCTAACTCCTCATCTGTTGGTGCTTTGGTTATTCGCCCTTCCGGCCCGAATCCCCACAGATTGACCAATGGGCCAACAGTGACATCCAACGCACCTTCTGTCAGTTTATTGATGCGAATAGCTTCTTTAACGACTTTCGCCGTAGCGGCAGACACAGGAAAAGGTTTATTCACTTCGCGGCTTTGATTAAAACGACTCAATTCAGAATTTGGCCGGTATGTAGACATCTGGTCGTTTACTTCTTCCAGTAGCCGATCAATCTCTTTTTGCAGGTTTTCCGGAGCAGGGACAGATGAATCAGCGACATATTTAACGGAATAATAAGTCCCCATCGTCTGCCCATTAAGATTTTGTTGTTCAGGGCCACCACATGCTGCCAGCAGCATAACCGCAAACAACAATGCTCCCCAGTTGATCATTTTTTTACTCAACATAACTTACTCTTTCTGACTTATTTGGACTCTTTCTGAATCGTCAGCGCCCACATTTTGTGGGCGCTTGTCGTTAAATAAATGAATTACAACCATCAGCCGCCGAAATCATCCAGCATGATGTTTTCATCTTCTACACCGAGGTCTTTCAACATCTTAATTACCGCAGCATTCATGACCGGAGGCCCACACATGTAGAATTCACAATCTTCTGGTGCCGGATGATCTTTCAGGTAGTTCTCATACAGGACGTTATGAATGAAACCTGTGTAACCATCCCAGTTATCTTCCGGCAAAGCATCAGACAATGCCACATTCCATGTGAAGTTCTCGTTTGCTGCTGCCAGTTGGTCGAAATCTTCGGTATAGAACATCTCACGCTTAGAACGTGCACCATACCAGAAAGAGATCTTACGCTTGGAGCTTAAACGATTGAGCTGGTCAAAAATGTGGGAACGCATTGGTGCCATACCTGCACCACCACCGATAAAGATCATTTCTGCATCAGTGTCTTTCGCAAAGAATTCACCGAATGGGCCGGAAATCGTTACCTTATCACCCGCTTTCAGTGACCAAATATAAGAGGACATAATGCCCGGTGTAACATCTGGGTTTCTTGGTGGTGGAGTTGCAATACGCACGTTCAGCATGATAATACCGTGCTCTTCCGGATAGTTCGCCATTGAATATGCGCGAACTGTTGGCTCCTTGACTTCAGAGACATAACGGAACAAATTGAATTTATCCCAATCTTCACGGTATTCCTCTGGTACGTCATAGTCAGCATAACGGGCAACGTGTGGCGGACATTCAATCTGAATGTAACCACCTGCGCGGAATGGAACCACTTCCCCATCAGGCACTTTCAGCTTCAGTTCTTTAATGAAAGTCGCTTTGTTATCGTTGGAGATAACTTCACATTCCCATTTTTTGATGCCGAAAATATCTTCTGGCAATTCGATTTTCAGATCTTGCTTAACGTTGACCTGACATGCCAAACGGCAGCCTTCTTTTGCTTCACGCTTATTGATGTGGGAAAGTTCAGTTGGCAGGATATCACCACCACCTTCCTTGATTTTCACACGGCACTGACCACAAGAGCCACCACCGCCGCACGCAGAGGAAACGAAAATTCCCTGACTGGAAAGCATGTTCAATAATTTGTCACCAGCGGGGGCTGAGAAACTCTTGTCCTCATCGCCGTTGACTTCAACTTTAATATCCCCGGTGTTCACTAACTTAGATTTTGCGAACAAAATCAATGCGGTCAGTCCCAACACTATCAGGGTAAACATTACTACGCCTAGAATAATTATATCCATGAATTCTTCTCGCCTTTAGAGCTGCACACCGGAGAAGGACATAAAGCCCAATGCCATCAAGCCGGTGGTGACAAAGGTAATTCCCAACCCTTTCAGACCTGCCGGAACATCTGCATATTTCAGTTTTTCACGGATAGCAGCCATCAGAACAATCGCCAGCATCCAGCCCATGCCTGAACCGAAACCGTATACGATGGATTCACTGAAGTTATAGTCACGCTGCGCCATGAAAGAAACGCCACCGAAGATTGCACAGTTCACCGTAATCAACGGCAGGAAAATTCCCAATGCGTTGTAAAGTGCCGGAACATAACGGTCTAAGATCATTTCCAGGATCTGTACCAGTGCAGCAATGACACCAATAAAGGTAATGAAGTTCAGGAAGCTCAAGTCCACCCCGTCCATCAAAGCCCCGTCACGGAGTACCAGATTGTAGACAAGGTTATTGGCAGGAACGGAAATTCCCAATACAACGGTTACAGCAACACCCAGGCCAAACGCGGTTTTAACGTTCTTTGATACCGCCAGAAACGTACACATACCAAGAAAGAAAGATAACGCCATATTCTCGATAAAGACGGCGCGGACAAACAAACTAATATAATGTTCCATTTTGTTTGTTACTCCTTCTCAATCTGCGCAGGTTTCAGCGTCCGCAGACCCCAAATCAGCATACCAATAATGAAGAATGCGCTCGGTGCCAGCAGGAACAGACCATTTGGCTGATACCAGCCCCCATTTTTGACTGATTCCAGTACGGTCATGCCGAACAACTTGCCTGAACCAAACAGTTCACGCAGGAAACCAACCAGAACCAGAATAACGCCGTAGCCTAGGCCATTGCCGATGCCATCCATGAAACTTTCAACAGGAGGTGACTTCATGGCATAGGCTTCAGCACGTCCCATTACGATACAGTTCGTGATGATAAGGCCCACAAACACCGATAGCTGTTTAGAAATTTCGTAGGCATAGGCCTGCAAAATCTGGTCTACCACGATAACCAGCGATGCAATGATCGCCATCTGTACAATGATTCGCACACTGCCGGGAATGTAGTTACGAATCAATGAAATGAAAAAGTTAGAAAATGCAGTAACTAAGGTTACAGCAAGGGTCATAACCAATGCAGTTTCCAGTTTGGTGGTAACAGCCAATGCTGAACACACACCCAAAACCTGCAATGCAATCGGGTTATTATCAAATAACGGCCCAAGAAGAACGCGTTTTATCTCTTTACTATCAGCCATCTTTCAATGCTCCCTCACGTACTTTTTTCAGGAACGGGCCAAAACCGTTATCACCCAGCCAGAAATCAAACATATGCTGAACACCGTTAGAAGTCAGGGTCGCGCCGGACAGACCATCTACACCGTAAGGGTTATCACCTGCTCCGCCACGAACGATTTTCAGTGCCGGAATACCTTGCGGGTTATAAAGTTTTTTACCTACCCACTGTTTACGCCATTGTGGGTTATCCACTTCACCACCCAAACCCGGGGTTTCACCATGAGAGTAGTAAGTAACGCCGCGGGATGTGACACCGTCTACATCAATGGAAATGAAGGCATACATCACTGACCACAGACCTGAACCGTATATTGGCAAAACCAGTTCCGTCGTTTTGCCATGCTCGTCTTTAACCAGATAAATTTCTGCCATATTGGCACGGCGACGAATTTTTGCCAGATCCTGCTCTGGTGATAAAACGATACTGGTTTCATCGCTGCGCAGAGCATTTTTCAAATCAAAATCACCCTTGCCTTTTTCCAGCGTTGCTGCTTTTAAATCAAGCAGTTCAGGTTGGATGCGATTGTCATAAATGGCTTTGATTTCCGTACTCGTCATATCAGGTTTTAGCAAACCTGCCACATCCAGAATATTGCGTTGCTTATCCAGCAGTTTCTGCTCCTGCTGTTGCGCTTTCAAACCTACGGCTGACCCTGCAACTACAATCGAACAGATAAGGCACAGCACAAAAACAACGATAAACGTTCTGCCGATGCTGTCATTATTTTTTGGTTTATCATTAGCCACGGGCTTTTCTCCGCTTAATATTGGCCTGTACGACCAGATAATCGAATAGTGGCGCGAACAGATTAGCGAACAAAATCGCCAACATCATCCCTTCTGGATAAGCTGGATTGACTACCCTGATCAGAACACACATCACACCAATCAGAATACCGTATGCCCATTTCCCTTTATCTGTAAATGCCGCGGATACTGGATCAGTCGCCATAAAGATCATGCCGAATGCAAAGCCGCCCAGAACCAGATGCCAGTACCATTCCATAGCAAACATTGGGTTAGTGCTGGAGCCAATTGCATTAAACAGGTAAGACGTTGCAATCATACCGAGCATTACACCGACAACAATGCGCCATGAAGCGATACGGGCAAACAGAATGATGGCACCACCGATGAAAATCATCAGCGTAGATACTTCACCGATTGAGCCGGGAATGTTACCAAGAAAAGCATCCATCCATGTCACAGGCTGACCAGTGATGGTATTGACCAGACCGTGGCTGCCCGCCGTTGCCCATTGGGACAGAGGCGTTGCACCAGAGAAACCGTCAGCCGCCGTCCACACTAAGTCACCTGAGATCTGGGCCGGATAAGCAAAGAACAGGAAGGCGCGGCCAGCCAGTGCGGGGTTCAGGAAGTTACGACCTGTACCACCGAAGATTTCCTTTGCAACCACAACACCAAAGGTAATCCCTATGGCTGCCTGCCATAATGGCAGGGTGGGCGGTACAATCAGTGCAAACAGGATGGAACTGACAAAGAAACCTTCGTTGATTTCATGTTTGCGGATAACGGCAAACAAAACCTCCCAGAAACCACCAACGACAAAAACGACTGCATAGATTGGCAGGAAGTAAGTTGCGCCCAGCAACATTTTACTGCCCCATCCGGCATCTGGTGTCAATGATGCACCAAGAAACTGAGCAAGCACATAGTGCCAGTCAGAAGTCAGGATCTGCTGTAAAGCATCTCCATTGTATAAGTGAGTCAGGGCAGGTATGGATTGATTTCCAACATTATACATCCCCCAAAACATGACAGGGAAAACAGATAGCCATACCAGAATCATCATACGTTTGAGATCAATGGCATCACGGACGTGGGCATTTCCTTTTGTCACGATACCCGGAGTGTAGAAAACGGTGCTCACTGCCTCATAGAGAGGATAATATTTCTCCAGCTTGCCACCGGCCTCAAAGTGGGGTTCTACTTTTTCAAATAAATTTTTCAGGCCCATGAATTACCCTTCCAGCTCAATCTTAGTCAGTACGTCACGCAATACCGGACCGTACTCATATTTGCCGGGGCAAACATAGGTACACAATGCCAAATCTTCCTCATCCAACTCCAGACAACCCAGCGCCTGACAACTATCAGTATCGCCTGCAAGCAAGTCCCGCAACAGGTGAGTTGCCATAATGTCCAGCGGCATTACCCGCTCATAGTTGCCAATTGGCACCATGGAACGCTCCCCGCCATTTGTCGTGGTTGAGAAAGCAAAACGTTTCTTTTTCAGGAAATGACCAATCGTGGTGCGGGTAATGGAGAATTTATTAACCCCGGGTGCAATCCAACCGAACAGCTCTTTTTCACGGCCTTCAGCGAGTACTGAAACCAGAGTATGGAAACGACCAAGATAATGACAAACGTCATCTGATTTTGTACCGCAGAGCACAGAACCAGAAACAATACGGTTTTCACCCTCTTTCAGCTGATCTTGCGTTAACTCAAGCAAATCAGCACCCAATTGAGTACGCATCAAACGCGGTGTTTTAACTTGAGGCCCCGCCAGAGATATTATGCGATCAGTATAAAGTTCACCTGTTGTAAACAATTTACCGATAGCAATGACATCCTGATAGCCCAAGTGCCATACCGTTTTATGCGCACTAACTGGTTCAATGAAATGGATATGGGTACCAACCAGCCCTGCCGGATGTGGCCCAACAAATTGGTTATAGGTGATTTGAGCGTTGTTTCCTGAGCTTGGAATATTTCCAGCGTCATGACAGACGTGGACTTTTCCTTCTGTCAATTTTGACAAAATATTCAGGCCATCAACAAAAGCCTCTTCCTGAGTCGCAATAACGACTAATGGATCAGCAGCCAAAGGCTGAGTATCCATTGCTGTAACGAAGATTGCCTTTGGTGTGGAACCGGGAACAGGAGAACGACTGAAAGGACGTGTACGCAATGCTGTCCATAATCCTGATACAAGCAGGTTTTTTTCTACCTGTTCACGGCTCAGATCAGCAAGTTCCGCACGATCATAACGATCAAACATCACTTTCTCATCACCATTCATTTCAATCACTACAGATTGCAGGACACGGCGTTCACCACGCCCGATGGTTACTACTTTCCCGCTTGCGGGACTCGTGAAAACAACCCCTGGATTCTTCTTATCTTCAAAAAGAATTTGACCTTTTTTGACATGCTCACCTTCCTTAACCAGCATAGAAGGACGCATTCCAACATATTCTTCGCCCAGCAAAGCGACATGGCGAATCGTCGGACCGTCTTCTATAACTTGGGCAGGAGATCCTGCTATCGGGAGGTTGAGTCCTTTTTTAATTTTAATCATAAGATTTGCACAAATTTATCAGTTAAATCATATGCTACAGATTACCCTGCGGTATCCCTTGGGTATTTCCTCAGGTAATGCGTAGCGACTTCAGTAATTAAAAACATCTTGAGCGACATATGCCTCAAGTTATTCACTCCGATAATCGTTACAATTTTCTCTTAATTTTCGCCGGCGGTAATTCTAACATCTCCCCCACAGACTGTCTGATTAATCAAGTGACATAGCTCAAGCAAATAGGAATAATTTCTCTGCTAAATCGTTAACTATTCGAGAAAGACGAAATGAATCCTCATTTTTCTCTACAATAGGGCAATTTTCAACCAAAATTAACTTCACGGAGGTAGGATATCACTGCTATCTTTTACTCAACATTTCACCAAAAAAATTTCGTAAAGTTAATGATAAACTTGGGGCGTGTTGACGTTTTGTGAGGGGAATTTCTCCCGCTGAATACGAAAAACAATGGGAAAAGGCTAGAAATGTGTCCTAAAGTTCTTGACCGCTACACTTGTAATTGGTGTAATTCTTTAGGACATCAAGAATAAATCCTTCTTCAATGGCTTGGCGCATTGAGTAAATATGATAAGCCTCAGGTTTATTCTGTTTTGAAGCAGGCAAGTCTGGATTGGGGAGACGACCAAATAATTCGATAGTTTTTGGTTTTGGTGTTGCGGTAAACGCATAATAACTGAGATTAGAACTACCGGAACGAGCCGCAACCATTGCGTTAATTGTATCTTCGGAAGAAGGTTCTATTTCACCCGCTTCTTCCTTCATCAATACTTCTTTCAACTTACCTGCCGTCGTGCCGGTTTGTGATGAGTGTGCTTCATCGGCGATGACTGCATAACGACGCTCTTTCAAGCTTGTGCTGTTCTCAATGGCTTTAATCACAAATGGGAAAGTTTGAATAGTGACAATAATTATTGGCTGTGAAGTTTTCAGCGCAGCCGCCAATTTCTCTGATTTTGAACCATTTCCCTCTTTATGATTAATACGGACAACAACACCATCCTTGTGTTCAAATTGATAGATAGTTTCTTGTAGCTGATCATCTAAATATGTTCTTACAGTCGATACAATAACATCACCGTCCCTAACAATTCTCCGAGCCCGAGATGGCGCCTCACCAAAAATAATTGTTTCTACGTGAGATATTCCTGAAAGGACCGATACACTACCAATATCTACATATTCAAGTTCGACATCTTGTCTTGTAGAGTCAGCAATTACCTCATCATTATATGTACAAATAAATTTTAAAGGTTTCGCTTCCCAATGACTTGGAATACTTCTCAACCACTCAACCCCAGAATCCTTATATTCCGGATACGCCTGATACTTACTCATTACGAATGCACCTCTTGCAGCAGTTTCATAATCTCAGCACTGACTTTATCCAAATCGGCATCAATAGCTGCAAGGTCGCGCGGAGGCTGATAAACATAAAAATGGCGGTTAAAGGGTATTTCATATCCAACAACGCCGATTTCACCCTCTTTTTCATCGCGCTTATCCGCATTGATCCAGGCATCAGCAACATGCGGTTGTATAGCAGAATCAATATAATCAGACATAAGTCACATGCTCTGTAAACAGCTCATCAATAGAGCATCTTTCTCGTCTTCTTGTTGTTTTTGTTTCAGCCCATTTGTTTTCGATAGGATTTAAATCTGGGCTGTAAGGCGGAAGCCATTCTAACTGGCATCCGTGATCGGTTATCGCTTTTCGCGTGTCACCGCGTTTATGGAAAGGGGCATTATCCATCACAATCACTGTCCCCTTAGGGAGCTTCGGCAACAAATCTTGTGTCAGCCAGGCATGAAACACATTCGCATTAATGGTTCCGGCAAACAAACTTAAGGTCACAAAGGTATTTTTAATGATAGCACCAATGGCATTAATGCGGCCTTTGTGCTGCCAGTCATGTAAACCAAAACAGCGGGACCCTTTTAACGAATAGCCATGCGTACGTGGCATGGACTGCTCAAAGCCGCTTTCATCCAGATAAACAATCTGTTTGCCCGCCTGCTCATGATGGCGGATACGCTCGCCAAATACCTGACGAGCGTGTTCGTCAGCGG
>NZ_FPBJ01000018.1 GCF_900116635.1 Xenorhabdus koppenhoeferi
AACACGAGATTACAAAACACCGAATGAGTTATTTAAAGGAATACCCACTCATTTACTTCGTCCATTACGGTGTTGCGCTTAATATGTGAATCCAAGCTTGATTGTTTATGCAGAAAGCTGATTAAACTAATTTAATAAAACAATATTCCTCTAAATTCATATGTTGTTTTTTATTAATCATTAATTAAATTATTTACCTCCTCCACTCTTCCAAAAAATTAATATCCCACCATGAATAATAATATTTTTTAAATATAAAAAATAATGAATTAGTGAATACATTCATTAATCTTTCCGAGATTTTTTTTAAAACCATTTTCTTAGTAAACATCTTTGGAGATATTATTTCATCAAGTAATCACATTTTGGTAACATTTTTAATTTAAAAAACGAAAAACTTCCAATTTAACAGTCTGCATTGAGATCGTCATCTGTTGGTGTCTTTTTTATTTTTGTTACTAAGATGTTGTAAATTAGTTAATTCTAATTATTGCATTTTAGTTCTAATTATTATGCTATAGCACATTGCAGGTGGAGAATATTATGCCGAAATCGTCTCATTGGTAGTCTGAACATATGGGGTGAAACTAACCTTCTCTGATTTTTTTCAGTTTATATCATCGATTTTATTAATAATGACTTTTCAAAGAGCGATGCGCCAGAAAGCGAATTGAAAGCGAATTGAAAGCTGCCACTTTATAAAAAATGGAATCTCTATTATGAAAAAAAACAACTCGGCACGACAGATATTTTTGTGGCTGACATTATTTTTTGGATTATTACCTGCCGGGGCATCAATGGCTGCGACCGAATATCAGGAACAGGGTAAAAAAAATTTACCTGATAGTTGGTTATCAGAGGAATTTAATCATCAATGGGGACTGGCTGCAATTGGTGCCCATTATGCTTATGCACGCGGTTATACAGGGAAAGGCGTTAATGTTGGTGTATTAGATGAAGCTGTTACTAATCACCCTGAATTTGCAAATAAATTGAAAACCCTGAACCCAGAAGATCCTTGGAATTATGACGAGAATCCCTATACCGGTGTTATCAGTTTCGGTGCACATGGCAATCATGTCTCGGGAATTATTGCGGCAAACCGGGATGGCAAGGAAATGCACGGTGTGGCATTTGATGCAGGTTTGATTACTGGAAAATATTTGCAAAACGATTATAACCGTACAGAAGCCATGATCCAGAGTAATGCACGTGTCATCAATAACAGTTGGGGAGTTCGCCCGGACTATTATGTTGATCAAAATGGTAATCCCAAACGGAGACCCGATGGCACAATCGACTACTACAAAGTCACTCTGCAAGATGTGATCAATTATGTCACACCGATTAAAGATGAATTGGATCGGTTAAGTCGTTCTCCAATACCAGAACTTGATGACTACATAACCAGAAGTGCAGGTTTATTGCGTGCGGCACGTCATGGAAAATTAGTTGTTTTTGCAGCAGGAAATTCAAATAACTATAACGTAACCTGGATGCATGCAGGTACGCCCTACTTTTTCCCTGATGCATTGAAAAATTACCTCAATGTTGCCAACCTGACTCGAGAGAATCAGATTAACATCTCTTCAACAAGCTGTGGATATACTGCCAGTTTCTGTTTGTCCGCACCAGGTACTAAGATTTACAGCAGTACAGGTGATTTTGTTTCGAAAAATGGAAGTTATATTAATGAACATGCTTTAAATAATGGTGAACTGGAGATTGATCCTACCTATGCGGCTTATACAGGTACATCAATGGCATCGCCCCATGTAGTTGGTGCGGCGGCTGTCTTGATGCAACGTTTTCCGTATATGACCGCAGGACAAATCTCTGATGTTCTGAAAACCACAGCGACAGATTTGGGTGAACCAGGCTTGGACGATCTGTATGGTTGGGGAATGTTGAACCTGAAAGATGCGATTGATGGACCTAAGATGTTCATTACTGAGAAAGACATTTCCCCCAAATATTACATTCCAGGCTCTTATACTGAAACCCAGTTTATCGCCAATATTCCGGGATTAGGCGGTATGCTTGAGGAAGGAACCACGGTTGAACGGGTATGCGACAGCATTGAATGTGTTTATGACATCTGGAGCAATGATATCAGCGGTCACGGAGGATTGACGAAAACCGGTAAGGGTATTCTGGATCTTGCGGGTAAAAATAGCACCTATAAAGGCCGAACGTTAGTGGAAAAAGGTCTGTTACAGGTTAGCGGTTCCATTACCTCAGATGTTACCGTTCACGATGGAGCAACTTTAGGCGGAAGCGGTACGGTTGGTTCTATCGTAGCTGACACTGGCGCCAATATTGCACCCGGTGATTTATACTCATACGGTACAATGAGTTCAAGCGGTATACTGAGCATCAATCGTGATGTTACCTTCCATACTGGTTCACGTTATTTGGTAGAAGTTGCACCAAATAGTCAGGGGCAAAGCGATCGTATTCTCAGTAATGGCTTAGCGACACTGAACGGCGGCGAAGTGCAAGTCAGACTGGAAAACAACAGAAACCTGCTATCAAAACCAGAAGTTCGCAGTTTGTTTGATCAGCAATACAACATCCTGCAAGCAAACCGTGGTATCAATGGTAAGTTTACGACTGTAGTGCCGAATTATTTATTTGTTGGTACAGAACTGAGTTATCAATCTGACCGAGTGATGTTGGATATTAAACGTAATTCCACCACATTCGCCAGTTTAGGTATGACAACTAATGAACGTGCTGTGGCTCATGCAGCCGATAAACTAAATCTTGGTCATCCGGTTTATGAAAGTATTTTGATGTCTGACACGGCAACACAGGCCAGACAAGCATTCCAACAACTATCTTCTGGACAGATCCATGATGATATTGCCATAGCGCAGGTCAATAGTAGCCGCTACTTACGTGATACATTGAATACCCGTTTGCGTCAGGCTGATGGTGAAATTGCTGGTCAGGATATCAAATCAGATAAAAATGGTGCTTGGGTGCAAATAATAGGTAACTGGCAACGTGCTAATGGGAACAGTGACATCAACGGTTACCGTGTGTCCAATTACGGCGTGTTATTGGGTGCGGATAAAGAATTGGGTAATGACTGGCGGTTAGGTGTTGCCACCGGTTATACCCGTTCTTCGCTGAAGGGTAGTTATAGCACTTCAGCACGCAGTGATAATTTCCATCTGGGCCTATACGGCAGCAAACAGATTGATGCCCTGGCATTGCGTGCTGGAGCTGCCTATAGTTGGCATCGTTTTGACACAGAACGTTCGGTAGCTTTTGGTCGCCAATCCGATAACCTGAAAGCTAAATATGGTGCACAAACCGGGCAATTGTTTACTGAAGCGGCTTATGGCATTAACACATCCGGGCTGAATTTAGAACCATTTGCCAACGTGTCATATGTTAACTTCCGCAACAATAGCATTAATGAGCACGGTGGTGCGGCTGCGCTGCACGGCAATAAACAATCGAAAAACGCAACTTTCTCAACATTAGGTTTACGTGCTGACCAAAAATGGAAGACTAAAAATGAAATAACAGTCGGCCTGTATGGTGAATTAGGTTGGCAACACCAGTTCGGGAGCGTAGATCGCGGTACTAAATTAAGTTTCAGTAATAGCGATTCAACGTTTACCATTAACAGTGTTTCTCCAGAACGTGATGCCGCAGTCATCAAAGCTGGTACAGAATTGGGTCTCAATGAAAACACGAGACTGTCATTGGGATATAGCGGTGTATTGTCAGGCAGCAACAAAGATAACGGAGTGTTCTTGAACGCGGCTTGGAAGTTCTAATCATAATCTGCTGTTTAATAAAAAACTCACTGTTGGCGACGGCTGACGACGATTCTTCACCAAATTTTATATAGCATTTCCGTAATACTAAACATTATGCTTTAAATTTCATCAAGTAATTTCAGCTAACTCATTATAAACTATGGATACAAAAAATGGCTCACCTGTTCTGTGAGCCATTTTTATTCTTATTACAACTTTTTCTTATTTTTTATTTTTATTATAAAGCGTTAATCAGGCAAACGTCCCCTTGCTGATAGTGGTATCTGTCCACGCCATTGCAATAGCGACTTTCGCCTTACTATCCAGATTCTCAATGAAACCATTATCCCCCGCTGTCGGGGCGAAACTGCTCATAGCCTGAATCAAAGAATCAACCGCATTATCTGATAATGCAGTAAATTCTCGCTCTCCTGACGCATCTTTACTACCCATTTGAGCCACTAATTTGGCACGATGACCATTAAAGTAATCCTGAAAAGTCACTGAACCCATTGATGCAAATATACTCTGAGCAGTTTTATCCCGAGCAGGACGATTCACTGACAACACCAAATTGTATCCACTGCGTTGGAACCACAAATTTTTCCAGTCAACACCGTCAAACAAGATCATATCTTCTGCGTTGATATCGTTAACCCGATTATCAATCACTTCTCCGCTGACCACAAAGCTATCTACACCTGTTCCGCCCTGGAAGCTGTTCTGATAACCACCCAGCACCAGCAGATCCTGCCCCTCTCCGCCGTCAAACTGGCTGAACTTCGAAATCGCAGCGGCTATCAGGTGATCATCACCTTCTCCACCGTTAATCACCGCATGGTAGCCCATCAGTTTAACTGTATCATTGCCGGAATAACCGTCGATCCGGTTGTCATTACCAAACACTCTGGCAAAGTCATTGCCTTCACCTAAATCAACCCGGTTGTTATTGCCGATAGTCACCGTATAGTCCTGATCTGCTCCGGTATCCACCCGATTGTAGTTACCGGAAGTGACGACATAATCCTGTCCGTTACCCGCATCAATAAGGCCACCTTCCCCAAAGACAAACGTCTGGTCATTACCTTCACCCATAAAGACATGGTTAATACGTCCGGCTACCACTGCGGTATCATCACCATTTCCGCCAAACATCCAGTTTTCACGCCCCATCAGGACGCCCAAATCATTGCCTTCACCACCAGCAAAGATATTAGATGTTCCTAGTGAGTAGTAAACATCATCACCGCGACCACCCCAAAAGTTGTTGTTATCGCCCAGAT
This sequence comes from Xenorhabdus koppenhoeferi, assembly GCF_900116635.1. GTDB lineage: Bacteria > Pseudomonadota > Gammaproteobacteria > Enterobacterales > Enterobacteriaceae > Xenorhabdus > Xenorhabdus koppenhoeferi. The sequence continues at coordinate 5,060 of NZ_FPBJ01000018.1, forward strand.
AGGCACCGAGATCTTTACCATCTCCGCCCCAGTTGAAGTTATAGTTCCCCAGTGACACATGAATATCACCATCCCCTTGCAGATGACCACTGTTACGCAGGAAATCAAACGTTTTCTGCTTCATGTTGAGCAGATCCGCTGTCAGGTTTTCTTTTAAGTTAGACACTAACAACTTCATCTCTTGTTGCTTATCTATGCTAAACATCGTTGCAAACAGGTTAGGCAAGTTCAGCGAATTAAAGCCAAATGCACGTTCTGCTTTGCTATTAGTTTGAGCGCTATTTCCATTGATGCTAATCACAGCGCCTTGTTCCTGATTTTCATTGGGCGCTTTCTCTTTCAAACCATGACCTTCCGCAAATGTTCTAACCCAATCTTCTCCCGCATTGATGTTAGCTTCCAAACTATCCAACAATTTCTCTGGATTAGTGAAGTCTTTCAGTTGATCACCGCCAAATTTCTTTATCACTTCCAGCATTTCTTTTAGCATAGTCTCGCCATCAACAGGCTTGCCTGTCCGGGAAATAATTTTCCCCTCCTCGGTATAATCCACACCAAAGATATCCGCTAAGGTAGTATCCGCACCCACCCCCGATAATCGGCCAAGCAGCTTATTCTGAAGCTGACGTGGTAAGTCCTGCGGGTTGTAGGTAAAGGTTGTTTTCGCCATGCCCGTTGCTGAGTATTGCTGAGTCATCAGACCAAACAGTGAACCCAGATTGGTATCCAAAATTGACTGGATATTGTCACCGAACATAAAGTTCCAGTTACCAGTCGTAACCTGAATATCAGCTCCACGCCCGCCAACAGCAAAATTGAATGCCGACTCCTGATTAGCCAGACGGAATTTATCTGCCCGGCTCATTTTGCCTGCATTGACACTATTGTCATTTTCGCCTAACCACTGATTAAGTTTCTTATTCAGTGCTAATTCAGCATCATATTTTAAACCACGGCTGCTACGTTCATTTTGCGAATCGAGATCAGTCAGGGTTTTATAATCCACGCTGCTGGTTTGGTCTAAACCAGATATATCACGCACAAACTTCTTCGCACCGGCGATTGTCCACTGCTGATCTTGTGCCGCTAGCCAATCCTGCCCTTCACCGGAACGGGCAATACCTTTCAATACGTCAGCAACATGGGCAGTACCATCAAATGGATTGACCAACGGTGGCGTTGGGATGGATTTATCCATCATCACAATCAGGTCATTACTTCGTCCCTGGTTGAAGCTGATGTTGCGATTACCGATAAACATCTGCGCCCCTTCAAGCGCCTGATAGCCGCCAATGTCGAAGCTATGTTTGCTATCACCATGACCGATGTGAACCATCACATTGTTATCACCGAAAGCCAGTGATTTAAAACCACCGGTTCCCACTTTAATGCCGACGTTCGATGTTCCCCAATTAAATGCGGTAAACTCTCCGTCACCAACATTCACCTGGATATTACCGGAATAACTGAGCTGACTATGCGAGTTATCGCTGGTGTTAACCTTTTCACGCTGCTGTGGCTTAATGAAAACTTCAGTGTTATCGGCAATTGCCCCTTTGGTAACTGAATCAGCCTCTGTGTAGCCGACTTTAGAGAAGTTAATATCGCTTTCAGCAATACCATGACGAACCTGTTCTGTATGAGTTATCAATTTATTCTCTGCATTCCAGCTCAATACGATTTTGTTATCAGGCAAGTTGTTAACCCATTGGTTATTTCTATCACGGGTAAATTTACGGCCTGTTGCGTCAACCGCCACTTCGCTACTACGGGCTGAAACATCACTGCGAATACCTTGTTTATCTAACTCAGTCATAAAGTGACGAGCAAAACCATCCCGCTTATCATCACTAATCAGTGAACAGCCCACCAGACTGATGTGATCGGGTTTGCTGATGGCCTTTTCGCCCAGCTTAGCATTCTGATAAAACTGCGTTAATTTCGTCGCCAATTCATCAGCTCTGTAACCACTCAGACGAATGTTATTCTGCTCTGACGTATCACGACCATGACCGACAACCTGCCAGCGTAATTTGTTGGATAATTTAGACAGATCGCCATAAACAACACGATATTTACCGTTAGCGTCGAGTTGAATAACCACGCTGGAATCTGGGTGTTTACCCGCCAGATTAGCGGCTGCTCTGGTAGCTATCGGGTCATCTTCCATCTGAAGAATGATCTGACCCTCAAAACGCGTTTCGCGACCATCAATCTGTGGTGTCACCTCCACCGTTTGCCAGCCATCAACGGCCTTATTCAGATGACTATCGTCGATAATCGTCGGCTCTACCCCTTTATTTTTGCCAGATAACCCGTCTAAGTCTTCCACGGCAGGACGGCTTTGCGGTTTTACTACCGCATACTTCTGATAAAACGCCTGAGTTTCTTTAAAAGCATTATCCAGCGCCTGATTTACCCACACCTTGCCCGATTCCCCGGCAATCTCTGCCAGATCCTGATAATTGGCGGTGTAGCTGTTCAGTACCTGCTGACGCTCATCACCCGTTGCCTGTAATGCCTGGTAAACCGCCAGACTTTCGTTGACAGAGTGACCACCATCAAATACCAAAAATGCCAGCGTATTAAGATAGCTTTGCCCGGTTGGGAAGTCAGGTTGCTTGCTAGCAATATAGTCATTGAGGTGAACCATGATATTGGTTGAACCAGATGCGCCTGTCACCACAGACTGGCCTTGCGCTAATGCATTACGCTCAAATGTAGTTTCGCGTCCGGGGGTCAAGATCCGACCTGCTGCGACTTTTCGGCCATACAAAAAATCGTCATGTTTATTATTCGCAGGTTGGTAGGGCAGCGCTGTGCCATAATCATTGGTCTGCTTTTGCGTGATAACAACTTTGTGCGTAACATCAGTCCCGGTAGTCAGATCAGTACTGGTTGAACGGGCTTTAGTGATCACATTCTGATAGAAAATATCCCCTTTTTTCTTCCAGTCAGCAATATCCATCCCCATTCCTGGTGTAGTCGCCATTTTTACCGCCAGAAACGGCACCTTAATCACAGAAAAACCATCATCAACTTTAGTCATCATGGTCTTGAAATTGGCAAAAGTCGGATCGCCCAGGAATGTCGTTATCTCAGGCACTCTGCTGAACCAAGGACGAAAATCCTTATCAATCGACTTGGCAAAAGATTGCATCTTGCTGGCAATTTTCTGGTCACGGTCACGATCAGCAACTTCGGGATAAAAAACACTTATCGACTTCTCAAAGTCCTGTATCAGGAAGTTACCTGTTTGTTTAGCGGTATCTTTCGCCTCCGGTGATGCCGTGTTCACCAGTTCATAAGCCAGTTCAGAATCAAAATGACGGCCAAATAGGTTATCAATATATTGCCCGGTGGCCTTCTCTTTGTTGGCATCAGCCAACAGCTGTTGAGTCAGCGTGTGCAACTCAGGATGCATTTGCAACTGGGTAACAGCATCCTTAAATAATTCTTTGGTTTTTTCATTCGTTACTTGTCCGGTAAGCCAAAGTTCTCTGGCGCGTTCAATCAAAGGCTTACCTTCTGGGATAGCTTCTTGTTGTAATCGGCTGACGAAAACGATAAGGCTCTCGCTTTCGGTCTTAGGTGCATCCCGCTCCGCGGTGGAGTTAATCTGGGTTAATGGCTTAATTTGCAAATCAATGAGACGATTAATTTCGCTTTGCTCAATATCGCCTTTCATGCCCACCACACGCCCGAAACCATCAAAGGATATCTGCTGACCAAACTGTGGCACTTGCTCAGGTGGCACAGTGATACCCAAAATTCCGGCTGACTCAGTTCTTTGGGCCTGAATGTGAGCAATCAGCTCACCCATCTCAAAACGTAAGCTTTTCACCAGCTTACTACGCTGAGCGAATTCTTTGGGGTCATTCTGCTGCCAATGAGCTAACGCGTACTCAAGCTGCAATACATGCTGTTCATCAGGCTGTTCGACGGTGCTGTTAAAAGCCTCACGCACGGCCACCAGCGCCTTACCAGGCAGATCGGTATTTATCGAACCAAGATGTCTTTTAGTAGAATCAATAAACCTCTTGTTTCCCTTACTCAGTAAGACAAGCGCCAATTTTTTGAGTACAGAATGGTTATTTCCCCCTAATCCTTGCAGATCAATACCTGAAATCGTCGGCGCTTTTCTGGTTAACTCTCTGGGCTGATTTAAGGTTGATTCCACCGTACTACTGCCACTGGATGATGTTTCGGTAAACATTGAAATGATCGAAGCACCGGGATTTTCTGAACGCATCCCTTTATTAAGCTGTAACCGATTGACTGCCTGCTGCGCATTGTTCAAAGCGGCCAGGTCTTCTTCTGTTAATGTTAAATCTTCGCTAATCCAACCGTCAGCTTCAGTTTTCAATGCAGGATCGATATGACTCTTCGATTTCTCCACTTCAATCGGTGTATAAACTTCCCCAGATAAACCGCTACCCGTTGCCCCGGTACGCTCTGGTTTAGCATCATCAGCCTGTTTCACGCTTTTTGCATTCTTCTGCGCCTGAGCCGCTTTATTTTCCGCCGCTGTACCGTCACTTTCACCACGCTGTTTCGCTTTTTCATACGCGGTATTGGCGTCACCCTCAGCTTTTTCGGCCCGTTGTTTCTGTAATAATGCCTCTTCTTTTCTCTGCTCTGCTTTTTGCTTAGCGTCTGCAATATCTTCGTCTGCATTACCTATATTTTCGAGACTTTTTCCTGAACCTGCCTCTGATTTCTCCAGGGCTTTTTTTATTACTTCTCGTTTATTAATAAAGTGCTGCTGTATATCAACTAATTTTTCTTGTGCAGTCAGTTTGGCATCATTTAATCTATTCTGGGTGTGATCCAGATATCCAACAGCAAACCGATTACGCCACTCATCACCTGATTTGCCATCATAATTTCCATAGTTATTAAGCGCATCCATACCTTGAGTCATGGAGAATAGTTCTTGTGTGACCATCCTGGACTCTTCACTTATTGCATCACGCTGTACTTGCCCATTCTTATTCAGCGCATCTTGATTGGTTGATTCTAGTTGGAATTGTGATTTTGAAATTGCTTTAAGTTGTTTATCTTGCTCTTGTTCCAGAAGCTGACGATTCATCTCAGCTTTTTCTTTATCGTTTAACGCATTTTGCGCGGCTTTATCTTGCGTTGCATGTCTGATAACCGCATCAGCGTGTGGTGATGTCTGATCCTGAGCTGAAGCAACATTATCTACAATCTGCAATGCATTCTGAATAACCTCAGAATCAGGCGTTTCTACCGGGGTTATTGCGCCACTCAAGTTGTTCGCCAGATCCGAACTCACTTCATCAATTTTATCCATCTGGAAGCCATCAATGGCGGAAACTTCGGTTAAATTAATCGCTCCTCTACCTTTATTAAGTCCAGAAGTATTAGACTCATTATCATGGATCAGATAATTAATCGCCTGGCTACCTTCCACATTTAATACAGTTTGTTTAATACTCTCAAACAGAGAAGAGAGATGACTACTTTGTGTGTTGCTCTCTGCAATAGAAAGACTGTATAAATCACCATTACCAATCTTAATCGCCACATTATTGCGTGCATAGGAGGCATTGATCCCCAGACCATCACCAATATGAATATTGGCATTGCCTTTGCCTTTCATGATCGCAACATTGAGACCATTGCCGACTTTAGTATTAACGTTATATTCACCCCACACCGCGTTGACTGAAACTCCATCACCTACTTTGGTATTCACATTAAGGTCGCCATGCGTCGCAGTCACGCTTAAACCATTCCCCACCGTGGTGGTGATATTAGCTTTACCCTTTGCCGCAGTAACCTGCATACCATCACCGACTTTGGTGACAATATTGCCTTTACTCCACAAGGCGTTAAAGCTGACACCGTTACCAATTTGAGTCACAACGTTGGCATCAGCTTTGGCGAGTACCACATTATTCCCGTCGCCTACCTTAGTAATGACATTAGCATTGCCCCAGGCTCCCGTGTAATCATCACCGTTACCAACATGGGTGATAATGTTGGCATCTCCCTGGACTACCGTAACTTCTCGCATTCCTCCCACTTTGGTAATGATATTAGCTTTACCTTTCGCGAAATTGTAACGGTCGCCCTGACCAACATGAGTCAGGACATTAGCCTCACCCCAGACGGCGTTAATACCAGTGCCATTCCCCACCTTGGTAATGATATTAGCTTTACCTGTAGCGAAACCAATAGTTGTACCATCACCAATGTGTGTCATGATGTTACCCACATCAGAAATAAGCAGGCCGACCGTCGTGCCTCTACCCACTTTGGTCAGAATATTGCCTTGACCTAATAGCACAGCAGCCGTCGTTGATGCTCCCATATGAGTAACAACATTAGCCTCAGCCGCTGCCACAACCCCCATAAAACCATCACCCACTTTGGTGACAATATTGGCTTCACCCAGTGCCAGTACGCCTGTTAAGCCTTTACCATAATGCGTCATGATATTAGCCTCACCAAACATTGCCGCCAGCGTTGTACCATCACCCACTCTGGTCATCACGTTCAACTCACCGGCAAACAAACCAATACTTGTCCCATCACCATCGTGAGTATAGATATTGGCATTCCCCACCATTAAGCCGACGGTCAAATCATTACCCACTTTCGTCAGAATATTGGCTTCCCCGATCATAGCGGCAAATGTCTGGCCATTACCGACATGGGTCATCGCATTGGCTTCGCCTATCATTGCTGCCAGGGTCGTACCATTACCCACTTTGGTTGCAACATTACCCTCCGCCAGCATCAGGGCAACACTCATTCCATCCCCAACGTGGGTAAACCCATTGCCTTCGGCTACCATCAGAGCCAGCGCTTTACCATCCCCTACTTTGGTAAAGATATTACCCAGACCGCCCATCAACGCCCATGCATTACCGTTACCAACATGGGTAAAGATATTGCCAGCACCAATCATGGCCGCAATTGCGGTTCCATCTCCCACTTTAGTAAAGATGTTACCTGCTGCCCCCATGACCCCCAGTATCTGACCGTCACCGATATGGGTCAGCACATTACCAATTCCAAGCATAATGCCCGTAGTGTCACCATCGCCTACTTTCGTCAGAATATTGGTGCCACCCAACATCATCCCCGTCGTACTCCCGCTACCAATGTGAGTCAGAACATTGGCGCCACCGCCCATCAGCGCAACAGCATCACCTCTCCCCTTTTTGGTCAGGATATTGGCACCGCCCAGAGCAATTGCTGTGGTGTCTGATATTTCATTATCACCCGAAATATGCGTGATAATGTTGGCTCCACCGAGCATCCCGGAAACCAGATGACCTGCTGCAAGCTTGGTCAGTACATTGGCCCCTCCCACCAATACCGAAGAGACTTCTCCTTTACCTTTCTGGGTCATGACGTTAAAACCGCCCGCACCTAACCAATTCGCGCTACCATTACCTATTTGAGTATGGGTGTTATATCCTCCCTGCATGGTAACCCGGCTGTCGCCATTACCCTGGTGGATTGAGATATTGCCAACCGCCAGAAGATGAGCCAGATACCGCCCATCACCGACACGCACCAGCACATTTGCCGCACCATCGGCGTCAACATCCATTTCCCCATTCCGGCCTTGGTGAACAAGTACATTCGCCAAACCTGCACCACGGAATGTCAAATTGCCATTTTCGCCACTTTTTTCGATGATATTGGCAGCACCTGCGCCTTCAAAATGCGTATTACCGAATCTCGAACTATGAAGAATGACATTCGCAACCCCATTACCTTCAAAATTAACATTGCCATTTATCACACTGGATTTAATAACGTTTCCGCCACCCATACCGCTAAAATTAACATCACCGGAACTATCACCAATGTTCGTAGATGACTTCACCAGTTCCTGATGACTATATTCTTCAATATGTTCTAAATGCTCAGAGACACGGCGTACAGTATTGGCTTGATATTTAAGGTTAGTTAGTGAATATCCCCCCACTTCCATCGAGCTATAACCATTTGCGATTGAAAAATCTTCATTGGCCAAATCACCGGTATGGTCGCCTGCTTTGTACCACGCACTGGCATAATATTTCAGCTCTCCGGTTTTAGGATCATTTTTCAACTCTACCATGACCACTTTGGTATATGACTCGACATATTTAGCATAGACATAAGCATTTGATCGACGATTCGATTTCACTGCCGAAACATCTAATACCAAACCATCAAAATGAATTGAATGCCCATGCATTTTTGCATCAATCAGTGTGACATCTTCTGCTTTGGCGGTGGTTCCGCTGGCATAAGTCACCCACTGATTTTCTTGCAAATCTTCTTCAACAGTATGCTGAATAGTAACGGGTCGATGATGTTCAAAGATTAAATTGAAAAGACGGTAATCATCATCATTGCTTATATCATCAAATCCATTCTCTGAAGAGATATCTTCCGTAGCAAGATTTTCGAGTTGATTACCATTTTTACGCCATGAAGTTGCGTAATAATTAAGCTTACCGGTTTCAGGATCATTTCTCAGCTGAACTTTGCTGATCTTAGTATATTCTCCGTCAGCAAACGCAAAGAGATAAGTATTAGGCTCAGTTGTTGATTTTATACCTGTCACTTGCTGGGGTTTCTGGACTCTCATCTTCGCCGTTGTTAATACAATTTCTTCAGCTTGAGCGTACTCCAAAGCTTTATCATACGAATCGCTATCTTCACCTATTCTTGATATTTCATTGTAACCACCGGCACCAGAGAAACTGATATTACCATGAGCTATATCAGAATAAATTTTGTTATAACCACCCACACCTTCAAATTCGATATTACCGCGAGTCTGTTCATATTTATCTTTACTATCTCGCAGACGCTCAATGCGATTTGATGCTCCTGCACCATGCAAGATAATATTGCCCTCTTTCCCTTTACGAATAATGTGGTTATCAACCCCTATACCTGTGAAATCAATATTACCGCTTTCAACCCGCGAGCTGATGCTATTTGCTGCCCCGCCACCATTAAATATCACATCTCCGTGGCTTTCTTCATAACGGCCATACCAAGTACGGTCAATTTTATTACCCGCTCCTGCGGCATCAAAATTTAAATCCCCCTGATTAGTTTCGTGCCATAATTCGTTATAACCGCCGATACCTTGAAACGCCATATCACCGGATTGCCCTTTACGACTCATGTGGTTATAAGCAGCAGCGCCGGCGAAATCCAGGTTACCGCGACTACCTCGGTGATCCATAGAAACACCGCCCGCCACGCCAGCAAATGAAATATTGCCATTCCCGTTTTTATCAATACTTGCGTAACCTGTGGCACCATGTACATTCAGATCACCGTCAATACTCACTATTTTTAAATATCCGGCACCACCATCTACAACCTTATTGCCAGAACTGGCATAAATTGTTGCCCCTAGCGAACCAACAGTAATATGATCATCTCCTCCTTTAGCATAAATAACTCCCTTTACCCCAACAGCGAAAATATTATTACTACCATCATCATCTTGATATTTCCCGGTAAAGAAATATTCTGTACTGCGGTTTGATGATTTCCCCATAAACAAGCCCTTAATTTAGTTGAGGTTAAATAGAAAACCACTACATCTGGCGGATATAGCAGTTGTCTTGATAATCTAATGTCCCATAAACGATACAAACCCTCTGGATTTTCTACGGAAAAAAATAATGACAGCAATCAATCAGATATTCTTTTATATAATCTGTTCTAATTCAGGCTGATTGCTGTTTTCAGTCATTTTTCGGGCTATTATTTTTCTAAATAATGAAATAAAGAGAAAAGCCCCCTCGTTATAACTGATATCAGAGATGATTTGTTCACATTTTCTAAACATATTTCATCCCCAAAAAGAAATTTATTCACAAAGACAACAAAATATACAAGGAAACAAAGACATTAAGTTCAGAGGAATAATGAGCTTATATATCTATATACCCAATGGATTTCAAGTTGCATCGCGACGGCAAGAGAGCAAACCCGGGAGCATAGATAACTATGTGACCGGGGTGAGCGAGTGCAGCCAACAAAGAGGCAGTTTGAAAGACGAAGTGTATAAATGTGGTTAAATGAATAAGTGGAATAAAATAATATAGGGCAAAAACTCAAAATCAATATTTACACACCATAAAGTCTGTTTACCCCCCATATATTGCCCCATATCCCCCACATTGATGCTCAAAATGCAATAAGACAGTAAAAATTATTAACATTACGAAAATATTAAATTATAGGTTTTCCGTACTAAGAGACAACCTGCATAGCAGGTGGTTTTATGTTTAAGAAGCTTACGCTACTTAAGCTGGCTAAAGTCATAAATAAAAGACCAACCCAAGAAAATTCTTGAGCTGGTTATAAGTTAATCCCTTATATATTAACTACTTAAAATATCATTATCTAATATTCAAAATATTATTTATTAACTAATGAATAGAATATAAACATTTGATGTCATACGTACTTTTTATCCTCTTCGTCAACTAATTGGTTTAATTTCTTGACAAATATGGCTTGCAATTGCTGCCAGTACTCTTCGAAATGTTCTTTATTACGTAAACAGTACGTCATTATTGCTGCACGCAGTACATAAACACAGCGGACTTTTTCCCATTCACTACGGCTAAAACCACATTTTTCTGCGTAATACCACGGTGTATCACCATACTCTTTGTAATCCAATATGGTTGATGATGTGAGAAAATCATTAGTATAAGCACGTCCTGTAGAGTACGAACACAGTTCATAGAATCGTTTATTGAGAACATTATGATTAAGTAGACTGTCGTTACCGACTTCTTTGAATGTGAAATTGATCATATGGAAGTCAGGTGACGACATGATATGAGCTTCAAACCGATGTTTACCCACTTCTATTGGTGGCATATCGGCGAGTTTATTCAATAACCTTTGTGCTGTAACAATACCAGCAGCAATCACTTTCCCATATCCACTAACATTTAGCGGTAATAAACGATGAGTGGCCCAAAGTGCCGCAGCTGTAGCACCAGATTTTGACCCTTCCATGATAAATGAACCTAGAGTTTTCCGATTATTGTTTTCAGTATTCGTTTCAGCACCCTTTGCTTCAAAGGTACCATTTTCTTGAAAGACATACGCCGCACGGGAAGATATTAAATCTAGAATACGCTTGTCTTTCATGCAGATGGCACCAGCAGCGTATTGAATGAAACCTACTTTATGTGGGTCAATGGTGATTGAATCAACTTCTTTCAACGCCTTGAAACTTTGGTAAATTTCTGGCTTTGGCCAGCTGATATTTTCTGGCATAATTTCCATTGAATGATGATAATCAGCCAACTTGTTATATTCTATAAATTTTCCTTCTTCATTCAGTAACATAGTACAAGCATATCCTGCATAAGCGGCATCAACATGGATATAGAATGACTTGCCATAACGCTCTTCACACTCCTGCCTTAATGCAATAACTTCATCAATCTGATCAATCGCCCCAACTTCTGTTGTTCCAACAACAGCAATCATCGCCAAAATTGACTCATCCTTTTCAATTAAATCAAAAGTGATTTCGCGCATACTGGCAACATCAGTTTGATAATTTTTATTGACGGGTAGTGGAACAATGTTTTCTTGACCAATACCAAAAATATCGGCTGCCTTCATCCAAGAGTAATGTTTAGATTGTGGAACTAACAACTTGCCTAGAATTTCCGGGTTCACTCCAGTACCCCGGCATGTTATATCGCGAATTTCCTCAAAAATTCCTCGTTCCTGTAATTCGCTGATTAAATCCAGAATTTCAGCTGTTGGCATATTCATCAATTGCTGGTGTGATTTATGGCTGACCAAATCTTTCGTTTCAGGGTGTTGAGATATTGCAAAAGGTAATGTTTTTAAATTTCGGGCAACCCACAATCCTTCATAGTTAGCCACTGTTCCACCAGAAGTGATGTGCCCCCAAGCTTTTTGAGGGTCATAGCCAAACATGCGGCAGAGATCCAATCCGGATTCAAGCTCCAATTCTGTTGTTGTGGGAGATGCTTCATAAGCACAGTTATTCGGGTTGTACATCATGGCCATAACATAGGCAAGATTAGAAACCATTAAGGTATCACTGTTGATGTGACCCAGATAACGGGGAGAAAAGAAAGGAATAGATGTGTTTTTCAGTTTTGCTGATAATTGATTCAATATTCCTTCTGTTCGATAAAGTGTTTCTCTGTAGTTATGTTCATAGCGCTCCATGGATGTAATTAAAGCCGCGTCTCCTGGATGAAAGCCTGAACGCCAATGCATGTGCTCACTAACTGCATAATCCATCATTTCTCTAAAAAAAACAGCATTCTCGGATTTTGGACCTAAAAACAACGCATCTACGTTCAAATTTTGATGAATTAACTTAGTCATAATTACGCAACCTTTTAACTGATTTTTGTATTTGCAGTAAATTTATACATTTATTAATAATATTGTTTTTATTTTCTGCGTTAATGACGGATCGATTGTGACGAAAGTAAGGCTATTGTGGTAAATGTTTGAAAAAAATTATTTATTTTATATCGACTCATAAAAAATATTCTGCAAGATATAGATAGTCAATCTACTTCATAGATATAAAACATAATCCTTATAATATTAATAATAAGTTAATAATTAAGTTGAGATTTGTGCGCTACCACAAAGAAATGAGATAACAAACCCATAATGAATGTGCGGTAATGTTTTTTTATGAAACTATAAAAGAGGAGGTGTTCACGCATGACAGATTAGTGACATTGTCACTAATCTGTCATGCAGAACGAAAGAATAGAATAATTAATCGGGACAGAATGAATTATCGATCATGTATTGCATATAATGAAAAATGTATACTGATTAACCAACTCAGCAATAAACATGACAATTGTCCCGATAAGAATCGAGGTATTGTTACGAATCAAGAGCTTGTCTCTTCCCTTCCATAAGGCATAAATCCAGATTGCCATTCCAATAATATATAAGCACCAAGAAATCATTCTCAGCCCAAAAGCACGCTCAACCGGATGAGGAAAATGAGGAAAGATAGCGCTGTCATTAATTATTGTTGTTTCTGTTAACCATCCCATATAGGGGTGTTCAATGAGTCTCGTTGTTACACTGATAAACACGACAAGCAAAGCTGCCATCACCAATTTAATGGATAACTTTCCTCGGATGTATTTTCTCAGCGGGTAACCGATAAATGACAGTGCCAATGCTGGGCCCAATGTAAATACAGCACTATAAAACAGAAAATAGGTATTAACATTTGTCCATATGAGCATGGCACTATTAACATAGATAATCGCCATATAATAGAGATCAATTAATCCAATTACACCAATAACAAATATAATGTAAACATGTATTCTTTTTATAATCACAATAAAAAGAGCATAAAAAACAAGCAATCCAAAATATATGGCAGCAAAGATTTTTTCTATGTTTACACATTCCTGCAGGATATTGCACAATGAATGATAAATATTAAATGGATACTCCAGAATATTCAGAGAAGCAACCAGCCCTAACCCTGCCAATAATCCACTCACTAATAATGTTCTTAGTAATATTTTTTGCACAAGAATAGTCACAGAATGTTGCCATGTGTTTAATTCGTGCTTAAGCCAGTAAATAAAAAGTGCGCTCATCAATACAAGCCCCACTGAGCTTTGTACTATCATTGTAAATGCAATTAATAACCATTCGCTCATGTCAACTCTATTCCATTTTTCTGTAACCAAACAACATCATCGACGCGTATTACATCCATATATTATTGACTCAATATTAGTTTGATTGATATTTTATATTGTACATCTAAAATTTTACATAACTTCACTGTTAATCAAAAAAATTCATTTTTTCGCTCATGATGATAAATAGCGTGATGAATGGAATTATCTGGTCCTTATCAGAGCTACCTAAGTATGTTAAATTCACTCATATCAATCACTTCTAATGAGCATTCCCTATGATCCCGGAAAAACGTATTATTAGTTGGATTCAATCTGGTGGTTGTGCAATCCACTGTCAGGATTGTAGCATCAGCCAGCTCTGCATTCCTTTCACCTTAAATGAACATGAGCTTGATCAACTTGATAATATCATCGAGCGTAAGAAACCCATCCAGAAAGGGCAAACGTTATTTAAGGCTGGTGATGCGCTGAAGTCACTCTATGCCATTCGTTCTGGGACAATCAAAAGTTATACTATCACTGAAGAAGGTGATGAACAGATTACAGGTTTTCATCTTGCAGGTGATCTGGTTGGATTTGATGCCATCATTAATACTGAACATCCAAGTTTTGCCCAAGCTCTGGAAACATCAATGGTATGTGAAATTCCATTTGAAACTCTGGATGACCTTTCAGGGAAAATGCCTAATCTCCGCCAGCAAATGATGCGCTTGATGAGTGGCGAAATCAAAGGTGATCAGGAAATGATTTTATTGTTATCGAAAAAAAATGCGGAAGAAAGGTTGGCCGCATTTACCTATAACCTGTCTCGCCGCTTCGCACAACGTGGTTTTTCACCTCGAGAATTCCGTTTGACCATGACTCGCGGAGATATAGGCAATTACCTTGGTTTAACCGTTGAGACAATCAGTCGCTTACTTGGTCGTTTTCAGAAAAATGGCATTTTGGTGGTTAAAGGTAAGTATATTGCTGTTGAAGATATGGATAAATTGACTGAATTGGCTGGCAAGGCTCCTGCTAATGCATCCTAACGTTACCTAAAATTTAAGCCAGATCACTATATTTTGCTGATCTGGCATTCTCTTTGCCTGTTATAGTTATCCATATTGGTTTATCTTCTGTATGCAAAAAGCATCCATACTCAGCGAGGAACTCAATATGGCAAACTACCAGAATCTCTTAGTTGCAATTGACCCTAATCAGGATGATCAGCCAGCATTAAGACGGGCTGCTTATATCATTCAGCGTAACGGGGGTCGGATTAAAGCATTTTTACCTATTTATGACCTTTCCTATGAAATGACTACCCTGCTTTCTCCAGAAGAAAGAAGTGCCATGCGTAAGGGTGTGATTGGTCAGCGAGTTGCTTGGATAAAACAACAAGCTCATTATTATCTTGAATCAGGAATTGATATTGAGATTAAAGTGGTTTGGCATAATCGTCCTTATGAAGCCATAATTCAAGAAATTATCACTGGAAAACATGACTTGTTATTGAAAATGGCTCATCAACATTCTCGGTTAGAGTCCATGATTTTTACTCCACTTGACTGGCATTTGTTACGCAAGTGTCCTTGTCCAGTCTGGATGGTGAAAGATCAAGTATGGCCCGATAACAGCTCTGCTGTTGTTGCCGTCAATTTATCCAATGAAGAACCTTATCATACTGAACTCAATCTTAAATTAGTTCGTGAAACACAAGATCTTGCTAATCGAATTGTAAAAGACCCTTTGATTCACCTTGTTAGTGCTTATCCTGTTGCACCTTTAAATATTGCAACTGAACTCCCTGATTTTGACCCCAATGTGTATAATCAGGCATTGCGTGGCCAACATTTGATTGCAATGAAAGAATTGCGTCAAAAATTTTATATTGATGAACAGTATACCCATGTTCATGAAGGTGTACCGGAAAAGGTCATTCCTGAAGTCTGTGATGAACTCAATACAGGTGTGGTTGTTTTAGGCATTCTGGGTCGAACTGGTTTATCTGCTGCGTTTCTTGGTAATACAGCAGAGCATGTTATCGATCGACTTAAATGTGATCTGTTGGCAATTAAGCCTGATGGATTTGTTTGCCCGATTAGTTTAGATGATGAATAAAACAATTGCTGATAAATAGATTGCCCAAAAAACAATTTGTGCAACTGGCCAATTAAATCGACCAGTTGCTTAACACTGTGCCCTGGAGCCTTTTTCACCAACGCCAGTTTATTGCATGATGAAAATTAAATTACTCTAGTTCTTTGTACGTTCATCTGGCTTTATATTGAGCTCACCCTCACCCTCCTTTGATACTAATATGAAACGGCTGACATTGGGGCTTAATTCCATCCATTTAACTATTTTTGCCAGTAAAATTATCTTCTTCAGCGTCTGAGCTCCGATGCTTTCAAGCCTTATATAGCGCTTAGCCGCCTGTTCAAGATTGACAATGCATATACTGGTGTCTTCTAATGCCTGATGAAGCAGCTCTAGATTTTCGCCACTGCGCCAGAGTGACAGGTTGGCTAATCTGGTATCAGAAAACCGGACGGCTGAACCCTGACCCCGATCATCTATCGTGATATGCCGATAGTGAGCCAATGTCTCGGAGGTGGAAAGCCTGTAACACAATTTGTCTGAACGTCCGGTGATAGCCAGCCGATCGATACCTGCCAGTTGTGGCAGACTGATTTTTTCACCATAAGGAACCTGACCTACCTGCAACACCAGACTCTCCGATGTTCGGTTAACAAAACGGTAATTCCCCACTGGGGTAGACTTTCTTTCGCTGACTTGCCACAATTCTCCGGTAGTCTGATCATGGACATAACTGGCTTCCTGCCCGGCAACCTGACCCAAGTAATGCAGAACATGATCCGGATTAAGTTCGCTGGAACGAAGCGTTTTCCCTTCCTTCGGCAGATACCACGCAGGATAACTACGCTCAGAAAATAGTCTAACGGCTTGCGGTAATGCAGCTTCATTCCTGAGTGCCACAATGGCTGAGGTAATTTGATTGTCCGTGCGCCCCTGCAAATGCCAGGCAATCAGCATCGGACGGTCTGTCATCTTGGCATCAGCTGACAGCAGTAAGACCGCACCGTCAGGGGTTTCCAGCCGGAGTGTATTGCCCTGACGAACCGCACTGTGGTATTGATGGCCGTCCCGGGGCCAGGGTTCCGCAGCAGGTTCTTCAGAGAGCACTCGCCTTTCACTCAATTTAAAGTTAGTCTCCGTCGACAGTGGCTGACGATATAACTGATGGTTATCGGTGTCAAAAATCCATGCCTGACTGCCATCCCCCGTTAAACCAAGGTAGTCCAGAGTGTGTTCTGTATTGAGACCAACTCTGCCCTGCACCACCTTATTTTTCGTACTGTCATACCAGGCACTGAAGGGTTTTCCGTCTTTATCCTGCAACCCCAACAGTAGCAGGGTACTGAATCGATCTGGAGTATCCTGCGTCATCTGCTTCAGTACGTCAGTCAGTGTCTTCTGGCCATGTTGTTGCAGCTTCTTTTGTTGCAATTGCAGCCAGTCTGTCGTCACCCCGATCAGACGGACACTGCCCTGATCATCTGCCAGCCATAACATCCCCCAGCTGGAGAGTGCAACTAACTGCTTATTCACGATGGATACGGATCTGATATCATCAACCGCCACCTTGCTGGCCGGAGTGCCGGACAGTCCATTATCCTGCTGAAAATAAAGACTATGCCTCTGATGACTGTAAAAATAATAACCCGGTTTATCACCGGTCGTGGTGAAAACGAGGGTGAAATCCGCCGTTAAGGCCAGAATGTTCCGTTTTTTATCGTTCAGCCCAACCAGAATGCCGTCATTCTCCTGATCCGGATTGTTCCGTTTTTTATCGTTCAGCCCAGCCAGAATACCGGCATCCTCCTGATCCGGATTTATCCGGTTCATTCTGACCACATTCTGCAGCTGTTTTCCATCAGTCTGTAACCAGTAATGTCTATCCACACCCGCTACTTGCCCAGAAAGGCCGATGACCTCCGCTGGGCTGCCTTTAACTTGACGTTCCGGTGCGCAGAGATCGCCGATAAACCACTGATTCGCCGCCAGTGGTGCCAGCAGGCCATTAAAATCACCGTCACTGGAATCGAGGGAGACAGGCAGAGAGATTTTTTCACTGACTTTCTCCAAACCCGCCAGCATAGCTGTATTCCCGTCAACTGCCACCAATTTTAGTGTTTTCTCTGCTACCTGATAAGTATACGAGATACGACCTTCATCCAACTGCTGTTCCACCACGAACCAGAGCTGGTCATTGCTTTGCATCACGTGGCTGCTGATTTTTTCCTGCTCATTCCCCGATAATTTTATCGGCAGATATTGCCGAAGAACTTCGCCAGTGGCAATGTCCACTTGCCATAGCGTGGCATCACGGTAAAACCACGCCTCATCACCTTCAACTTTCGCCAGCTCTGCATAGCTGAGAAAATCTGCTGCGTCAGGAACGTTGGTGTAAATCATACGATCCCGACCGATCTCATAGAATGCACGGCCGACAAGACGGCTTTTCGGCGGCTGATAGTTTTCCACCACTAAGTACGGTCTGTTGTGATGCTCAAAATTGCTTAACTGACTGAGATGTTCATGCAACTCCTGCAAGTTGTGATACGACTTAGCATTTGTTACGTTCTCTGTTATCTGCCACTGATTATCTTTGTCCTGCTCGACAGAAAATACCCCTGCATTATTTATCAGGGAAATATTATCCGACGCTTCAGACAGAGTTATTTCTATACTGCCGATATGCAGTAGTTGTCTGTCATCTTTTTTGCTGAGACTGGGGGTAATATGAGAACGGATATGATGGGCATCCAGTATCCAGTGGGTATCAGTATTTCCCTGTAAGGACAGAGAGACACCCTCCTGCAAGCTGATACGGTATTTGCCCTTCCCGCCCGTTAATCGGTAGGATAAGATCCCATGAACCTTCTCCGGCAACTGCTGGATGACAATATCCCGGTCTTCATCGTCCAGAATGATGTCAACTGGCGTCTTAACAAAGTCCGGCATTATACGGCGTACCACACGTTCTCCGGGAAAAGCATAAAAATCAAAGTCGAATCGTCCGTCTTTTTCCAGTCGTCGCAGAACGTCAAACCCCCGGTCGTGACGGCCAGTGACGAAGGGCAGGATCATATATTCGTAATTAATGTAGGACTTCATAGTAACTGGCGGGATCAATATGTCACTGCTTCTGGGATGGAAATTGAAGTTGACCTGTGCCTGTTTGTAACCGATGCCTTCGCGGATATTAATTGCATGATTTTTATCAGTATCAGCCGCTCTGCCGGGCCACCAGAAAAAGTAATTACTCCGGCCTGAGCCTACTGAGTAAGTCGGGTCGTTGCGATAGAGATATTGGCTGTCAAAAGTCAGGTGACCGTGGCGCAAATCGAGTTTACTGATCACTGCGCCGGGGATCGGTTCCATCACCGTATAATGCTTGCCATCTGCTGCCGTTTTTTCCGTCTGCCGATATCCCCCCTGTTGATAAGCGGCGTCCAGATCGGCAAAATAATTGCCTACCGCCTTTGCATCATCGGCTACCCTGCCGAACGCCTCGGCCAGGGCTGTAAAACCAATCCCTAAACCTGCCAGTGGCACCGCTAGTGAGGAGGCAAAACCCGCAACAATAGGGGCACCGAGGATCCCGGCACCAATACCCACGCCAGTTGTCACCAGGCCAGCACTGTCAAACGCCAGCTGAGTACCATAAACAGCCTTCTGGGATTCATTCTGTGCATGCGCCAGTTCCAGGCTGTCCAGTACCACACTGGCGATATTTAATCCCACCCCGACACCCGTGCTGACATGCGACAGTGATGAAAACAGGCTGCTGGTCACTCCCCGGCCTTCACTGGCCACTGCCCTGTACAAACTGGCGAGTTTAGCGATGTCTTCCAGACCACCATGAGCCATCTGCGCCAGATTAACATAAGTGTGCACCCGCAGTGCTGTCTTTAACGTAGAGGGCATCATATTGGATGCCTTATCACTGGCTACAGTGGTGCGGCTTTTATCGGCAAACCAGGGGATCAGAGTCTGAACGATAAAGGCGGAATTCAGCCCGTGTACAGCTTCCACTTCGGGGATACCTGTGCGCAGGGTGAGCTTTCCTTCAGTATACTCGTGGGTTTTGCTGATAGTATCGAGATCTTTATCATAAGAATGAATAAAATCAATAATACGTCGGTCATCCGTCATGAGTGTCTGGGGAGGAAGCTCAGACTGTGCCGTATTAATAAACTGTAAAGAATAACTTCCCAATTGGGACTTATCCTCCCTGAGGCTGCCCAGTACTGGTAGCCATTCTTCTGCGGACAATGTTTTTTTGCTGTACAGCTGCGCCATGGCTTGCTGAAAATCCTCTGTGCGGTTAAGCATCGCCAGCAGCCGGATGTCAATCTGCTCATTGTCTGGAACCAGAGCCGTTTTATCTCCCAGTGGCGGGTTAACTATCCCCCCTGCCGGGACTGATTTACTTGGCGCTACTGTTTTTTCCCATACACCCTGCTCCGGATTAAAAACAAGTGTGACTTTATTACCGTTTTCCGTAAGTTGTTTCCGGCCTTCAGGGCTGACCATAATTTGAGTGGTATAAGCTTTAACTGAAAGCGGACGAATACGCTGGTTAAGTGACTGAGCAAACTTTAGCGCATAGCTTTCCTGCTGGCCTTCACCAGCCAGTGAACAGCTCACCATACTGATATGTCCAGGGGAAGTTTTAATACCGGAATCTGTGCAGAACTGGCTGAGTTGTGACGCAAGGTCTTGCGGAGTGCGTTTGGCCAGCGTCTGGTGATTAAGCTTATCCTCCCCATCGCGGCTATGACCAACCAGCTGCCAGCGGATTTTTTCTTTATCCTTCAGGATAGTCAGGTCACCATGAACCATCTGGTATTGACCGCGGACATCCAGCTGTACCAGTACCGAATCAGGGTGTTTTCCTGCCAATTTTGCCGCTGCCTCCATGACTACCGGGTCGTTTTCAAGCTGAATAATCAGCTGACCATCAAAGCGGGACGTTCCACCCTCATGGTAAGCCTTAACGACAGGCTTTTCCCAGTCACTGACAGGTTTTTCATCGAACGGAGCAACGCCCAGCAGCGTGGGCATTGGACCAAAGCGGGTAAAACGCGGTGAATGGAACTTTTCAGCCTCTGGCAAGCCCTGATTGATGATAGGCAAGACTCGCTCCATCACTCCAGCATACAGTTCACCCTGTAACGCCTCCTTTCTGCCTTTATCGCGGTACTGGTCGAACATCTGTAGCATGACCTTGCCGATACTGCCCGCTCCCTTCGGTTCGTAGCGTGCGGCGATATAGAAGGTCTCGAAGAATGAGTGATAGCCGTTACGGATCATGAAGGCCGCATTGGCCATCTGGAACTGCCAGTATTCCTTGACGCTCAACGGGTAACCGAACAATTCCGGCAAGACGTTACTGACGGTTTGGGTGGTCCCGGAAATCCCGCCTACGAATGGGGTGTCTAGGTCACTCATGTAGTGTGTGGCTTTATTTTCAGAGTCGGGACGGAACTGGTTGTAGCTGCGGTATTTATCTTCCTTGATCCGGTACGGGCCATCGGCATATGTCAGCTCCGGGTGGGTATTGAGGATAAGATACGGATCGGTCTGATTCAGCCGGTTATTAATTATGACCTTGTTGTCACCGCTTTCCGATATCGGCTTAAGCTCATCATGGGGGTTGACCGGCACCGCTGCCTTGGAAAAACTATCGGCTAGCGGACGCAGGGCATGGAACAACGTCTGCTTGCGCAGGCTCAGGCCATCATTGCCCGACAGAAGTGCCTCGGCTGTCTGGTGCAATTGCACATCGCTAATCTCTAGGCCCTCCGGGCCACGCAATAACAAGGTGAACAGTTTTCTGTCCAGTAATCGCTCAACTGCCACCTGATCAAAGACATGTACTCTCGGATTGTTTGGATGCTTCGCCTCATTGGCACTGACGACCCGTTGGTTTTCCGTGTCGATAGCCTGCTCACGCCATTGTTCGTACAGCGGTGCCAGTAGCAGTTTGGCTTGGGCAATATCACTCTGCACGTAGCCACCTGGCAGGATCTTGTCCACATCATGATTTTTTACTAAGTTCGCCGCCAGACTGAACAACAGTGAATCGTTATTGCGGTTCTGCCAGACTGACTCAGCGAAGGCCCGTTCCCACAGTACCTTGTTCAGGTTGTTGCCCTTGATATCGTAGATGCTGTCACGGGGATACTTTGGCATTAACACCCCTGCCGGGGTGATGTGGTTGCGTTCAAGCAAACGCATCAACTGCTGCTCGAACTTCGTACGTTCGCTGCTGCTTTCAAACAGGCGACTTTCCTTGATATCACCGTTACGCAGTTGTTCCAGTTTCTCAAAGAATGCGGAGTTGTGTTTGTATAGTGCTTCGGTCTGCGCCTTGCTCAAGTGACTGCTGCTGACCTTGTTACCCTCGACGGTCATCACCACAAAAGGTGTCGCGGACGGGTAGCCATCGCCGTAGGGCATTTCCAACAGATACTGGCGCTCGGCAAAACCGACCGAGCGCTCAAGCTCATGGATATTGACAAACGACCCGTCACGATCCGGATGGTAATTGTTCCGGTGAAATACTTCGAAGCCTATAGTCTGGAAGCTGGTGATATCCGCGTTTTGATTGATCAGCTCGCTCAAGGCGCTAGCCAGTGGCACTTCGCGGGTGATGGTGGTATTCGGCACCTGGCCGGAGACCTGGATCCCAATCTGGTTCGGAACTTTGCGATCAACGTTGATCAACAACAATTTGTGACCGTTATTTAGCAACTGCGCCTTGAAGCCTTCTCGCAAGGAGTGTTCCGACACCAGGTGGTTGGCGAAATACTGCTCGACGAACTTGGTTTTGACCAGCACAGAGCGAATCGGTGCATAGGTCGGCGAGCGGAAGGAAGGTGGCTCGTTCTTCAGCCGGTATTGTTGTTGCCAGGCCAAGGAGCGGGCTGCGGTACCGAAAGAAAAGTTGAGTACCCCGTCAGTTGGTACTACCAACCTGCCGTTCTCCAAGAAGAAGTCCTTGAAACGACCATCGGTGCTGGCATTGACCAGCGCAACATTCATGCGGATGTAGCTAGGGCGCTCCTCCATCATCAGTAATGAAATGTTCACCGGCAGATCATCGGAGGCTTGGGGGATCTTGACGAGGGCATCGAGGGCTGTGGTTTTCTGCTTCTCAGGCGGTGCATTGAGAAATTTGTCGTAAAGGGTCTTGACATTTTTGGCGGCTTGCAGTCTGGAGAACAGCCTCACGTATCCTTCGGTGAACGTGGACTCAGCCACCCGAATAGTGAACTTTCGTTCCAGATGGCTGATTTGCTTATTCATATGGTCTTGCTTGATTGGTGCATTGACCATCAGGCCTGCCACCGTTAAGGGTTTATCGCTGCCGTTATTGAGTTTGAGCAGAGCCTTTTTCCAGACATTGTTATAGCTCGTGATGGCCGTCTGCTGACGGCTATACAACTCAATGTCGCGGTCTAGTTGCTGCTTATGGGCAGTGGTCGCCGAGGTGTTGGGTATGGTGTTCATCTGCTGTCGTCGTTGCTTTAAAGTTTGCAGATGGTCGCTTACCGAAGAGGGAGAGTCTTGCATCTGAAAGTACTGGGCGGCAAGCACACTCAAAGTACTTTGCTGCATTTCCTGCAGCCGCTCGCCTACCTGACTGATGTAGTCGTCACGCTCGCTGGCATTCATGTTGAACCATTCAGTCTGACGACCCCCTTCCTTGATCTGTTGATCGATCAAGCTATTGAGCAGGTTTTTGAATTTTGTGGACATATAAACCATTACAGTAATCCTTTATCTGTTTTTGAGCGAAGCTCTTCGCGCTTCGAGAATTAGTCAGAATATCTAAAAATACCTAACTATGCTGATAATTATTATAAAAATGATAATTAGTTGCAATTGCGTTTTAAGCAAATAATTACAGCTATAAATCAATTGGTTTATTTATAACAATGATGTTTGTTATTGAATTATTTTCGTTTATTTTATTATCTAGATATGACGTAGAGGGCTTTGTAACGACCTTTGCCAGTTTCGATATGACGGTATGGCTATAAATAGATTAAAAATCCAGATTTCTGGCTGCATTTTTTAATCGCTCATCTCCACGTCGATCGTACTTTTGGGTTGTAGAAATACTTGAGTGTCCCATCGCATCTTTGACGGTGATGATATCTTCACCGTTATCCAGCATAACTGATGCAAATGTTCTGCGTAGATCATGGGGAGCAAATTTCTCCAATCCACTTTCTATTCTGCGTATTTCAAGGATGTGATAGATAGCCTGGTCTGATAAACGATTATCTGTAACATCATCATGGCGGCGAATTCGGGTAAAAAGTGGGCCTGGATGATCGCCACGAACTTCATCTACCCAACGATTTAAGCGTTCCCATGTTCCTTCCGGCATATAAGACAGACGTTCTTTATTACCTTTCCCCATAACTCTTAATGCTTGTTCTCGACGAATTATGTGTTTCATATCAAGCGAAATAATTTCTGAACGACGAAGCCCACATCCAACAAGCACACCAATAATTGCAGCATCACGCAGTCCTTTTGTGCTGAGATCATTTTCACAGGTAAAAAATAAAGTTTTTATTTCATAACGTTCAAGTGCCCTGCCTTTTGGTAAGCGATTTCCCCTGACAGACCGAACCTGTTTTATGTGCTGAAAGCTATCGGTGTCGAGTTGCTTCATAGTCCATGCCTCCAATGCAACACCTTTCAAAGCAGAAAGGTAAGTATTAATTGTTGCCGGTGCTTTACCTGAATCTGAAAGCATTTCCATGATAGCTTGAATATGGTGACGTCGAAGCGCTCCCCAAGTACAGTCCTGAACGTTTTGATATCCAAGCATTTTTGCCACAATATTCAGAAATGATTTCATAGTCTGACGACTGCGTTTTGATCCAAGACTGACAAGATACGCAATTGCAGGGTTATCATATAACTGTGTTCCCGGAACGGATAGAGACATCATCATGTCCGGTTCTTGTCGGGAACCTCTCAATATAATCAGTGATTTTTTATCATCATTATTTTCGTAGTTATCTTCATTTTGATTATGGCGGGTCAAAGCTGCCTCCTGACTTCAATGTCTACAGTTTGCCAAAAACGTAGCCCATAGATAAGCCCATTCCTTATTGCCTATTTTTGACTCAATTTTAAAGTCTTTTTAAGGGTTATGCTCTGTGAAAAATGGGGGTGATTACTCATGCCATTTTATTTCATAAATCTTACTTTTTCAAATGTATATTTTAATAAGTAGAATGAACAATGAATAAAATATTAAATTAATACAATAAGTTATATATAATGAAAAATATTGCACAATAGCGAGTAAACATAATGGCTATTTCACTTTACATTCTTATGATGATAAAAAGAGCTTCATATTATGATATGAAGCTCTTTGGATATTAAGACGATTTTAGATTATAAAGATCGAAGGATAGCTTCGACGCTCGCTTTTGCATCACCAAACAACATTTGTGTATTTTCTTTGAAGAATAATGGGTTTTGCACTCCGGCATATCCGGTATTCATGGAGCGTTTAAATACAATAACGTTTTGGGCTTTCCAAACTTCCAATACTGGCATTCCAGCAATAGGGCTTGAAGGATCTTCCTGAGCAGCCGGGTTTACCGTGTCATTGGCCCCAATGACTAAAACAACATCTGTTTCAGTAAAGTCTTCATTAATCTCATCCATTTCCAAAACAATGTCATATGGAACTTTGGCTTCAGCAAGCAGAACATTCATATGGCCTGGTAAACGCCCTGCGACGGGATGAATACCAAAACGGACATTCACGCCCTTCTCACGCAGTTTTGCTGTAATATCATGAACCGGATATTGCGCCTGAGCGACCGCCATACCATAGCCCGGAGTAATAATCACTGATGTAGAGTTTCTCAGTAGTTCAGCAACATCTTCCGCTGTTGTCTCACGATAATCTCCCATATCTTGTTCAATATCTGCCGAAATTCCATCAGAACCGAAACCGCCAGCGATAACACTGATAAAGGAACGGTTCATCGCCTTACACATAATATAAGAAAGGATGGCACCCGAAGAACCGACTAAGGCACCAGTGACAATCAGCAAATCATTGCTTAGCATGAATCCTGCCGCCGCCGCTGCCCAACCTGAATATGAATTCAGCATGGAAATAACTACAGGCATATCTGCACCACCGATAGAGGCAACAAGATGCCAACCAAAAGTGAGTGCAATGATGGTCATAATCAACAGTGTGAATACTTGCAAACCAATACTTTCTGTTCTGATAAAAGTGAACATAAGTATCAAAGATACGATCAGCGCCGCTAAATTGAGTTTATGCCTGTGTGGTAACATCAATGGCTTAGAAGAGATATTTCCGCGCAATTTACCAAATGCCACAACTGAGCCAGTAAACGTCACAGCACCAATGAATACGCCAAGGAAAACTTCTGTCAGATGGATATTTTCCATAACAGGGGTGGCGAAGATATCATGGGTGATAAAGCTATTGAATCCCACTAAAACCGCAGCCAAACCAACAAAACTATGCAGAATGGCGACCAATTCCGGCATTTGAGTCATTTCGACTTTTTTGGCTAGGCGAATACCAATAACAGCACCAATGATCATGGCCAAAATAATCCAGCCAACTTTGCCGGAGTCAGGCCCCAGAATAGTAGCAATCAACGCGATTGCCATACCAACAATGCCAAAAATGTTACCCCGTTTTGAACTTTCATGGCGAGAAAGCCCTGCAAGGCTGAAAATGAATAAAATGGCGGCAATAATATATGCCGCTGTAACTACTCCGTTCGACATAAGTTACTCCTTACCCTTTACGAAACATTTTCAGCATACGTTGAGTGACAGTAAAGCCACCAAAAACATTAATGCTGGCAATCAATATGGCAATGAATGAGAAGAAACTTACCCATCCTCCCTCACCAATTTGCATTACAGCCCCAACGACAATAATCCCTGAGATAGCATTGGTGACAGACATTAATGGTGTATGCAGTGAATGGCTCACGTTCCAGACAACGTAATACCCTACGATGCAAGACAATGCGAACACAGTAAAATGAGATAAAAATTCCTTCGGGGCAACATGAGCTAACCAGCCATATAGAATAATTGCCACACTGGCAATTCCATATTTCAGCCACGAAGATTTCGGATTTTCTGCTGGTTTATCCTCTTTTTTCAGCGGCGAAGGTTTGGAGGCTGGTTGGGCGGAAACCTGGATCGGGGGAGCCGGCCATGTGATTTCTCCTTCTTTAATAACAGTAACTCCACGCACAACGACATCATCAAAATCGATGGTGATTTTCCCGTTTTTCTCTTTACACAGTAATTTCAGTAAATTGACCAGATTCGTTCCGTAGAGCTGAGATGATTGAGTTGGCAGGCGGCTGGGTAAGTCAGTATATCCGATAATTTTTACACCATTTGGTGTCACGAAAAGTTTATTGGCTTGGGTATATGCACAGTTACCGCCGTTTTGGGCAGCCAGATCGACAATCACACTACCTGGCTTCATAGAATCAACCATTTCTTTGGTAATGAGCAGTGGTGCTGGTTTCCCGGGTATCAACGCCGTAGTGACGATGATATCAACCTCTTTTGCCTGCGCAGCGAATAATTCCATTTCTGCTTTGATAAAAGCTTCTGACATGACTTTTGCGTAACCATCGCCGCTACTAGTCTCTTCTTTGAAATTCAATTCCAAAAATTCAGCCCCCATGCTTTGAACTTGTTCCTTAACTTCGGGACGTGTATCAAAAGCACGGACAATTGCGCCAAGGCTACCAGCAGCACCAATGGCAGCCAATCCCGCGACACCTGCTCCGATGATCATAACTTTAGCTGGTGGTACCTTACCTGCTGCTGTAATTTGCCCTGTGAAAAAACGACCAAACTCATGGGCCGCTTCGACAATGGCTCGATAACCAGCAATATTCGCCATTGAACTAAGAGCATCTAAAGATTGTGCCCGGGAAATTCGTGGCACCGAGTCCATAGCCAGAACTGTTACCTTACGTCCTGATAGTTTCGCCATTAATTCCGGATTTTGTGCCGGCCAAATAAAGCTAACTAGCGTAGCACCCTCCTTCATCAAGGCTATTTCATCATCTTCGGGGGCATTCACTGTAAAAATGATATCTGATTGCCAGACTTGATGGTGTTCTGCAATCTCTGCTCCTGCTTTTTGATAGGCAACATCATCAAAACTGGCAAGTTGCCCTGCCCCTGACTCAACTATGACGCTAAACCCCAATTTACATAACTGCTCCACGGTTAATGGTGTGGCAGCAACACGAGATTCATTGGAGAGCCGTTCTTTTGGTACACCAATATGCATAATGTTTCCTTCTCTGAGAATGAAATATATTGCCGATTATTACCTGTTGAAGCCTATTTAACGATTAGATTGATTTTATTACTGCTATCAGCAAAATCTACCAATAAAATTGTAACTCAATGAAATTAATGTCAACAGTTTATTATGGTTGAAGTCAGAAAAATAAAAAGACGTTTCAATATAAACAATACTTCATCTCGTATAACTATCTATATTTATTATAATTCTTAGAAACATATACCAAAAAATAACGATCGTTTATTTGGGTGGAGCAAATTCTTGCGACAATTAGCATTATTACATGTAATAATTGCGCTCTATGTGATACATAACAGTTCAGCCCGTTATAAATATTTTAATGCGCAAGGCGAAAGGATTTTTTATGAAGCTGAAGACAACGATCATCACTACCGTGGTGTTCTCATTAACCTCGATTACTGCTGCACATGCGGCTAAAGAATTAACTCCAGAACAAGCCGCAGAGCTCAAACCCTTCGAGCGAATCGCAGTCACCGGTCGTTTTAATGCAATTTATGAAGCTGCTGATGCAGTTTCACGTCAGGCGGATAAAAAAGGCGCTGAAAGTTTTTACATCCAAAGCCTCGACGATCTTAATGGACGGGGAAATTTGCGTGTTGTAGCCGACTTGTATCATAAAGATGCGGAAAAAGCAGATAAAACACCTAATTATCGCATCTACCGTGGTATCAAGGAACTTCCTAAAAATGAAGCAATTACTTTAGAACCTTTCGATACTGTCACCGTGAATGGTTATTTTCCTACTGACCCTGACCTGAAAGAAGCTATTGCTAAAGAGGCTAAAAAGAAAAATGCAGCTTCTTTCTTTATCGTTCGGGATATTGCACCAAATAATGGCGGAAACCAGATAGTTACAGCATATATCTATAAAGAAGATACACCAAAGCGCAAGGTTCAATCCAATAATGCTGTGATCCCAGCCGACTCTGATACCGGGCGCCAAGTTCTGGCACAAGGTGGTGAAGAAGCTAAGAAAGTAGAAATTCCCGGCGTTGCTTCTTCAACTTCAACAAGTAATGTCGTGGGTCGCTTTTTTGAAACCCAGACATCAAAAGAAGGTGGGCGTTACACTGTAACCTTACCTAATGGTGCAAAAATTCAAGAACTGAACAAAGCTTCCGCCGCCCAGATGGTTCCATTTGATTCCATCTCTTTTTCTGGCTACTACACAACTGCACCGGAAGTTTCTTATCAGGTTGCAAAACGGGCAGCAGAAAAAGGTGCAAAATACTATCACATCACCAGAGAATGGCAGTCTAATGGTGGTAACGTTACTATCAGTGCTGATTTATTCAAATAATCAGAACACGATTACTCCCATTTATGAAAAAAGGCACAAATGTTACATTTGTGCCTTTTTCGCTCAGTCACTTTTCTATTTCATGAGCTTTGTCTGTAATACTTTCAACTATTTTTTAAAGCAATTCCATCGAGTTCTGCTTTTTAGGTCACATAGCGGAACAAAAGCTGATGCTTGAATTTGTTTTTGTTCCTGAGTAGCAAAAAGAACCGGATTTTTGATAATTCTGTCATGCCACTCAGTGTTCTGTAAAACGATCCCATTGAAATCTACTGGACTTCCTATAATCAAGGAACCTAGGGTAGCTTCAGCTTCACTAATAGTAATAAATTCGCGTCCCTTTATAAGTCGAGGAGATAAATACCGCTTAAAACCCTCAATCCAGTCGTCAATTGATCCATAAAATGGCTTCCATCCCGAAAACTGCCCCGCAGTAGGGTCGATGATGATGGCTTGACCATTAATACTTACGACTACAGCATAATGATTGGCTGGTGTTTTATCAGAAAGCCCAGACCACCTAAGTAAGCCGATCACGCGATAAGGTATGTTGCGTTGTATTAGAAGCTCAACTATCCGTTTTGTACAAACGAGACATTTCCCATGTGGATTACGGGAGTAATCCACGATCAGGTAATCATCTACAATAAAATCAATAGCCACGATGCTTTCACCTTTCTCTGAAATAAATACCTCATAATACCTCATATAAGGTATTTACCATGAAATTCCACGCAGTTTTTAGGCGCTGTTGCAAATATCCGGAATGAATAAGAACCACAGTAGGCACAATGATAAATGTTTGTCTTATGAACACTTATATACTTCTTAAGTTGATAGTGTATTTTAGAAAATTAGAAAAATTATTAGTAATTCATTTACTTACTTTTCTGCATAAAATTTATTTTTTTTTGCATAGTCAACCATTGCATACAATCCCTTCACTCCGTAAAATCGTCCTGTTTTTTTAGATTAATCTACTAAATCTTCTCTGCAATCCATAGCATGGATGCAATAAATGTCCAATATGTGTTCGATATTCAGAGCAAGTGTTCTGGCTAATCGTATCGATTATATTATTTTTAGGAACGTATCTTTGGAAAAGAAATTAGACCTCACATCTCTGACAGCCTTAGTACTCAGTTCTATGGTTGGAGCCGGTGTATTTAGTCTGCCACAAAATATGGCACAGGTTGGCAGTCCAGCTGCATTAATGATTGGTTGGGGAATAACAGGCATAGGTATTCTCTTTTTAGCCACCTCTTTGCTTTTGCTTTCGCGCCTTCGCCCTGATTTGGACAGCGGCATTTTTACGTATGCACGAGAAGGATTTGGGGAGTTAGTTGGGTTCTGTTCTGCATGGGGATATTGGTTCTGCGCCATTATTGCTAACGTTTCTTATTTAGTTATCGTCTTTGCAGCATTAAGTTTTTTCACTGATACCGAACATTCTGTGATATTCGGTGACGGTAATACTTGGCAATCGTTAATAGGTGAATCCATTTTACTTTGGTTTGTCCATTGGTTAGTTCTTCGAGGTGTGCAGACTGCTGCGGGAGTCAATCAATTAGCCACGATAGCAAAATTATTACCGTTAGGTATATTTATTATTTTAGCTATTATCGCCTTCAAAATGGATGTGTTCTCTTTTGATTTTACTGGTATTGAAATGGGAGTTCCGGTCTGGCAGCAAGTTAAAGATACGATGCTAATTACTTTATGGGTTTTCATTGGGGTTGAAGGTGCTATTGTTGTTTCAGCCCGGGCCAGAAAGCGTAAAGATATTGGTATCGCCACAGCACTGGCTGTCATTTCTGCATTGGGTGTTTATGTGCTCGTTACCTTACTCTCACTAGGCTTAGTTACACGATCTGAATTGGCAGCTATGCGGAACCCTTCCATGGCAAATCTGATGGTAGGGTTAATTGGCTCTGCGGGGGAAATTGTGATTATTGCCGGATTGATCATTTCTGTTTGCGGAGCTTATTTAAGCTGGACAATCATGGCAGCAGAAGTACCATTTATTGCTTCATTACACGGCTCATTTCCTAAAGCATTCAATAAACAAAATAGTAAGAAAGCGCCTGAGTCATCACTCTGGATTACGAATGGAGCAGTCCAGCTGGCTTTAATTTTCATTTGGTTAAGCGGAAGTAATTATAATACGTTACTCTCTATTGCTTCAGAGATGATCCTTGTACCCTACTTTCTTGTTGGTGCATTTTTAGTGAAAGTAGCATTTGAGCGTAGTAGCCGTGCTTTATTATCGATTGCTGTGGGCGCTTGTATTTATGGATTATGGTTGCTTTACGCATCAGGTTTAATCAATTTGCTGCTTTCAGTTGTGTTATATGCTCCGGGTTTACTGGTTTTTCTGTATGCTCGTAAACAAAATAAAGAAAGAACACCACTGAATCCCATGGAAAAATCGGCTATTGGGATTTTATTCTTAGTAACGATTCCTTCCACGTGGCTATTAATGCATTAACAATGAGTCATTATTGCTGGATGGATTCAGTATAAAATATAACGTTAATAAAAAATCATCTAGTTTCAAGTAGTTTTTTAAGGGGAAGAATTTACTTCTCCTCTTATTTTTTTGTTCATAATGCACTCAATACATTAATATTAGTTATTATTTTTATCTGATTTATTTGAAGTATGAATTAAACTTTTCTATTCCATTAGATCTTTTCGTTGGCCATTACTCATAACAAGTTAACTTTAAATAGATTCAATACGTTCAAATTTGATTAGGATCAAATTATAAATTTTGACATAAACAAAATATTTAAAATAAAAATCAAAAAAGGGAATATAAATCACAAGCGCTTAATATTTAGTTAAAAATGCAGAAAAAAATAAATCGCAAACATGTATATATTTTAAACCATATTTTTTTTCAAAAAACATCACCAATTAATAATTAATCTTATAAAACAGAATAAAAATTTATTAGCGATCAAAAAACATTCTATGTTATGAATAACAATGCTATCAATATTGATTTTACGGATTAAAAATCCCGAATAAGTAGATTAGTCAAGTTATTATTTTGAACTTCTATAATTTATCGCTACTATATTCTTCGACTTATCTGTTGATAAGAAAATATGGACTGTTGTTTATTTATTATTCATCAGATGTAAATCTAGACAATTCACTCGCTGTATTAATGTACGGCTTTAATGTTAACTCAATAATCTATCTCTCTGTCGCCTAAGCTCGTCAGAGGTGGGATATATTAAGAAATGAAAACTAAATTAATTATTTCATCTGTATTTGTTTCATCTGTATTTATATCTGCTGCTCATGCTATTGATGGACAAATCAAATTTACGGGAAAGATTACTGCCACTGCGTGTAAAATCGATTCAGATTCAGCTAATCAAACCGTAAATATGGGAACTATTAGCTCAAGTTCATTCAACGGAGCTTATAGTACTTCTGCCCCGACTCGCTTTAGTATTAAATTGACTGATTGCCCAACAGATTATCACCATGCTCAAGTCAAATTTGATGGTAAAACAGACAGAGTCGGCAATCGTTTTTTAGCGTTAGACAATAATAAAGGAAACGCGGCTAAAGGTGTTGCGCTTGCTCTTTATGAAGATGACAGTAATACGTTGATTAATATCGCTGAAAACTCACGTCCCCATCCCTTGGATGGCAAAAAAATTAATAATCTGAATTTCATTGCCAAATACATTGCGACAACTAACAACACCGTGACTGCGGGTACAGGTGACGCAGTAGCTCACTTTACTATCATCTATAACTAATCGAGTACTAATGGAATTTATGGCAAGGAAGCCAAAACAATATAACTCGGGACAATATCATTCAGGTTTAAATGACCAAAAATGATACTGGTTCGTTAATTATATTGATTGAAACATAAGAATAATATTGTTTGGAGCAGCTACCTTGAAATATTTTCACATTTTGCTTTTTATTGTAATCTACATTTTCAGTACCAATATCTCTTTTGCTGGTGTCGTAATTGGCGGTACTCGAGTTATTTATATCAGTGACCAAAAAGAAGCGTCTATTTCCATTAACAATCCAGAAACAGATATCTCTTACCTCATTCAAACGTGGGTTCAAGGTGAGCATGATGAAACTAAACCACCCTTTATTATCACTCCCCCACTCTTTAAATTAACAGCAGGGAATGAGAATATTTTACGGATTGTTAAAATCGGAAATAATTTACCAAATGACAGAGAATCTCTGTTCTGGCTCAATATCAAGTCTATTCCTGCTATGACCAAATCAGAACAAAACCAATTGCAAATCACGGTAAAATCCCGGTTTAAGTTATTCTATCGCCCTGCCTACTTAGCTGAATATGCGGAAACTGCTTATAAGACCCTGAAGTTCAGAACCGATGGCCATAAGCTCATTGCAGAAAATCCAACACCTTATTACGTCTCTTTTTCTGAGCTGGCAGCCGGAAATGGGGTAAAAAATTATGAAATTCAATCCCCCGGTATGATCCCGCCTTTTGAACAATTGAGCTGGGATGTTTCGATTAAAAACATCAATAAAGTAACTTGGAAAACTATTAATGATTTTGGCGGCATCACGCCAGAAGAAAAACGTATATTTTGAACATTTTGAACAAAAATCATTCCATCTATATACCCAATAGATTTCAAAATATAATGTGAAAGATGGCGGGTGTATCAAAATTAGAAAATTATCATGGATAACTATCGTCATTATCTTCAACAAAAAATTTCTAATAATTGGATGTTATTTATCAAGTCAAGCTTGCGATATTTATATCGAAAAGTGCTTTTCGGTACGTTATTAACTTCCTGTTTTTTGGCCTATAACAATAAAATTTATTCTGAAGAACATTTTAACATCAATGCGTTGGAAACCCATTCAGGTTTTCCAGAAGATATTGATCTGTCAATTTTTACTAAAGATGATCAGCAGCCGCCCGGTCGTTATTGGGTCGATATTTATCTTAATCGAGAGAAAGTAAATACCGGAAATATTGATTTTATTATCGTAAACAATAGACTCTCGCCAAAACTTAAAATTCAACAACTCCGGGAAATGGGAGTTAATATTGATTCATTCCCTTTGCTCCGTGATTTATCACAAGAGACAGAACTTTCTGATTTGGGTCAATATATCTCATCTGCATCAACTTTTTTTGATTTTAAACTTCAGCGACTGGATATCAGTGTTCCGCAGGCTGCATTACATAATCAAGCCAGAGACTATGTACCACCTAATTTATGGGAACAGGGATTAACGTCTCTGTTAGTCAACTATAATTACAATAGCTCTTTAGCCTGGCAAGATAACCAATCCGGCGCTACAAAAAATCATTTTCTTAATCTTAGAACAGGCGCTAACTGGGAAGCATGGCGTTTACGGAATTATTCCACCTATAGCAGCCAAGATAGAAAATGGCAAAATCTGAATACTTATCTTCAACGGGATATTCATGCTCTAAAAAGCCAATTAACTTTAGGTGATAATTACACTTCCTCACCTATTTTTGATAGTTTTCAATTTTACGGTGCTCAATTGGCATCTGATGACAGTATGTTGCCTGATAGCCTAAAAGGATTCGCTCCAACAATCCGAGGAATTGCACAAAGTAATGCTCAGGTAACCATTAAACAGAATAGTTATATTATCTATGAGACTTATGTTTCCCCCGGCTCTTTTGTCATCAACGATCTCTATCCAACAGTTTCTACTGGTGATTTAGAAGTTATCGTCAAGGAAGCAGATGGAAAAGAACATCGTTCTATGCAATCTTTTTCTACAGTACCGATCATGTTGCGGGAAAATAGCCTACGGCATTCCCTGACGTTGGGAAAATACAAATCCAATTCTCATCAAGATAAAGAACCCTTTTTTATGCAAGGTACGGTGATATATGGTGTTTCCAATCGTGTCACTGCTTATGGCGGAACAACAATCGCAAAAGATTATCAATCAGTGGCATTGGGTACAGGCTATAGCCTTTTTGATTGGGGTTCCATCTCTTTTGATGTGACTTATGCCAAAACAAATTCAGTACCCCGCGGTAAGCATTATGGTCAATCTTATCGCTTTCAATATGCCAAAGATCTCTCACAAACCGGTACCAGCCTCACTCTTGCGGGTTATCGTTATTCAACCCAAAATTTTTACGATTTCAAAGAGGCAAATGAATTAAATGCTGCGAATGGCGGAGGTATTTACAGTGGTACCAATAAACGCAGCAAATTACAGCTACATATTAACCAGCCTCTGGGTGACTGGGGATCTGTCTATCTCTCTGCCTTGCAGCAAGATTATTGGCATCAGAAAGGTTATGAGAAAAGCATTAACGCAGGTTATAGCACAAGTTACAACTCAATCAATTATAACCTGAACTATTCCCATAATAGTTTCCTGGGTGAAAATCGCAATGAGCAGATTATCGCCTTGAGTATTCAGATTCCTCTTGACCGTTGGCTGAAAAATAACTGGGTAAGCTATAACATGACTAACAGCAAAAACAGTGATACTTCTCATCAGCTCGGTTTGACGGGTAGTGCTCTTGAAGATAACAAGCTGACTTACAATATCCAGCAGAATTACACTCACCATAATAAAACTAATGGCGGAAATATTAATGCGGAATATAAAGGAGCATATAGCCAAATTAACGCCGGTTACAATTACGATAAGCATTCCAGGCAACTGACTTATGGTTTAAATGGTGGGATTGTCGTCCATCCCTATGGCGTTACCCTTTCACAATCTTTGGGGGATACGCTTGCATTGGTACGTACCAATGGTGTTCAGGGCATTAAAGTACAAAATTATTCTGGTATCAAGACTGACTGGCAAGGCCATGCAATCGTGCCTTATGTCAGTAGCTACCGAAAAAACCGCATTGCTCTGGATACAAATTCGATGGGTAATAACGTTGATATTGATATTAACACGCAAACCATCGTCCCAACCCGGGGTTCATTGACTTTGGCCAATTTCCAAACTCGCATTGGCCACCGTGTTTTACTTACATTTTCCCACAACGATAAAGAGATCCCCTTTGGTGCAATTGCAACATTGGAGCAAGAAAATGAGATAGATGAACCCAATAGTACTATTGTCGGTAATGATGGTCAGGCTTATCTCAGTGGTATTCCTCAGTCAGGCCGGATATGGGTGAAATGGGGTCATAAAGATGTTCAAGAATGTCGTGTTAATTATCAACTTCCAGAGAAAACTCCAGAATCTGGTCTGTACATGCTGAATGCATCCTGCGAGTAACAATTTGTTAATAACAATATATACCCAATGGATTTCAAAAGAGGCAGTTTGAAAGACGAAGTGTATAGACTATTTATTTGATATTTTTACATATTATGGAAATTATTTATGGCTAGCAGCTTAAAACTATTAATGGCGAGTTTATTTATTGTCGGCATGATGAGCAGTTTTGCCAGTCAGGCAAATAATCAGTGCCAATATTATCCAAATATGACTGCTAAAATGACACCCGTTTCTTTTGGCACTATTGTCATTCCCAGAAATTATCCCATCGGAACAACCATCAGGGAAATTCGTCTGGATCAAGTGGATGAGCAAGGTTATATCGCTTTTTGTGATCAACCGACACAAGCTTCGTGGGATAAACCTGATTTTGCAGAAGCACACTACAATTATGATGCAATTTATGAATCCGGTGTACCTGGCGTGGGAATACGTATCAATACATGGGGACCGGGTTATGGCATTAACTGGTTGCCCAGAAAAGTGGCAAATCCTCATTACTGTAATCTACCAGAATACTTCCGTAAAAATGGATGGCTCTATTGTGGAAAAACATGGGGTTATTTAACCGTGCAATTAATAAAAATTGCACCTACCACAGGCTCAGGAAACACTCATAGACGGGTATTAACCCGAGCTCTATTGGGCAATGCTCTTATTAATACTTTCTATTTAGAAAATACGCGCATCGTTACTCAAGGGTGTTCTCTTAAACAAAACACGATCTTTGTTAATATGGGGGATATCAGAACAAGTGAATTTCGGGGTATTAACAGTACTGCTGGAACCAAAGATTTCGAGCTGAAATTAGATTGTGATGCAAATCTTAATGTCCAAGTCTTATTGGATGGGCGCCCTGCTAAAAGCTATTCTAATAATATTTGGGCGTTGGATTACAGTAGTGACAACGTCACAGCAAAAGGTGTCGGTTTGCAAATCCTATATCAAAACCGCCTCATATCAATACGTACTCCGGTTGTGTCCGGTTCCACTCAGTTGGGAGGATATATTAGAATTCCATTGAGCGCTCATTATATCCAGACTGATGCCCGAATTATCCCTGGGAAAGCAAATGCAACAGCAACGATTACGTTAACCTATCAATAAAATTAGCCCCTTCCATTTCCTCCATAGTGATGTTGTTATGGAGGATTTTTTAATTGGTTGACTGAAACCTTGGAGTTGATAATTAAACAAGTATGTTGTAACTATAAAAATGTTAGCCGAGTTTTTTAATCCAAAAACAAAACGTTGTATACGTTTATGGGCCATAGTAAATAGTAAAATGACTACAGCCCATAAACAGTAAGATCACGATGCTATATTTGCCATCGTCTGTAAAATACGCTTATCTGATATTGGATACGCTGTACCCAATTGCTGGGCAAATAAGCTAATGCGAAATTCTTCGATCATCCAGCGAACTTCTTTTACTTCCGGAAATTGTTGCTGCTGAACAGACAGTTTTGCCTGCCATTGTTGCCACTGTCGCAGAATATGTTCAATCCGACTCATATGCGCTCTATCTTTATTAGGATCAATTGCCAATTTTTCCAATCGACGCTCAATACCACTCAAGTAACGCAAAATATCCGCCAGACGTTTCCAACCGTGAGAGGTGACAAATCCATTAAAGACCAAACCTGAAATTTGTTCTTTAATATCCGATAACGCAAGCGCCAGAGCAATATCTACCCGCCCTTTTAAGCGTTTGTTGATGTTAAAGACCGAAGTCAGGATCTGTTCTACCTGTTTGGCAATATCAACGACGGCATCATTCAAATCAGCACGTACTTTATCCTGCAAGCCAGAAAATGCCTGTTCATTCCATGCCGGGCCACCGTTTTCTGCAATCAATTTATCCACACCGCAGGAGATGCAATCATCAATCAAATCTAATACTTTTCCGTATGGGTTAAAGTACAGCCCCAGTTTAGATTTATTCGGTAATTTCTCATGCAGATATTTAATCGGTGATGGAATATTCAGCAACAACAAACGACGTGTTCCTTCCCACATTGCATTTTGCTGTTCGGATTCGGTTTCGAATAGTTTTATGCCAATGCTATCTTTTTCATCCACCAGCGCCGGAAATGCTTTAACGGAATAGCCACCGCGTTTTTGTTCGTAACGCGCAGGCAATTCGCCAAAACTCCAGATGTGCAGACCACTTTGTTCAATACCATCATCCGCAACAGCCGAAAGTGTTTCTTGAACTTTTCCTTTCAATTTGAGTTTCAGTGCTGACAAATCTTTGCCTTCAGCCAACGCTTTGTTTTTCTCTCCAAGAATGCGGAATGTTATCTTCAGATGATCAGGCACCTGTTCCAATTTCCAGTCATCACGTGACACTGTCACACCCGTCATACGGCGTAGTTCTCTTTCAAGACTATCCAATAAAGTCGCTTGTGGCTGTGTAATCCGCTCCAGAAATGCCTGCGCATAATTAGGTGCAGGTACAAAATTACGGCGTATCGGTTTTGGCAATGATTTAATCAGTGCAATGACTAATTCATGGCGAATTCCCGGAATTTGCCAGTCGAATCCTTCATCCTTAACCTGATTCAATACCGGTAACGGGATATGTACAGTCACGCCATCAGCATCAGTTCCTGGTTCAAATTGATAACTCAAACGGAATTTTAAATTATCCTGATGCCAATAATTCGGATAATCCAATGCACTGACTTTATCTGCATCTCCCTTAATCAACATGCTCTTTTCAAAGTTGAGCAATTCCGATTGTTCTTGACTCGCCGTTTTCCACCAACGGTCAAAATGACGGGCGGAAACAACGTCTTTGCCAATTCTCTGATCGTAGAAATTAAATAAGGTTTCATCATCCACCAGAATGTCCCGGCGGCGGGATTTATGCTCCAACTCCTCAACTTCTTCACGCAATTTCAAATTGGCGCGGAAGAATGAATGACGAGTTTGCCAATCCCCTTCGACCAAAGCATGGCGGATAAACAGTTCACGACATAACATCGGATCTGTCTGGCTGTAATTCACTAAGCGCCCTGCCACAATCGGCAAGCCATACAAAGTGACTTTTTCCGTTGCCATCACTGCGCCCTGTGATTTTTGCCAATGTGGTTCGCTGTAGTGATGCTTAATCAAATGTGCGGCCAGTGGCTCTACCCATTCGGGTTCGATACGCGCAGCAATGCGTCCCCACAACCGGCTGGTTTCCACCAATTCAGCAACCATTGCCCATTTAGGGGATTTTTTAAATAAGCCAGAACCTGGAAAAACAGAGAAGCGAGCGTTGCGTGCACCGGTATATTCCTGTTTATCTGTATCTTTTTGCCCGATATGGGATAACAGACCAGTCAACAAGGCAATATGAATACTGCGATAGTCCGCTTCCTGACTATTAATCGGCAAACCAATTTCTTTCACAACTTGTCGAAGCTGGGTATAAACATCCTGCCACTCTCTGACGCGAAGGTAATTCAGATAATCCTGACGGCAAAGTTTGCGGAACTGAGAGCTGGACAGAAGTTTCTGCTGTTCCAGCAAAAAATCCCACAATTTCAGGTACGCAATGAAATCTGAATCTTTATCCGCAAAACGACGATGTTTTTCATCAGAAGCCTGCTGTTTTTCCAGTGGCCTTTCTCGTGGATCTTGAATTGATAACGCGGAGGCAATTACCATCACTTCACGGACACAGCCATGAGCTTTCGCTTCCAGCACCATACGAGCCAAACGTGGGTCGATAGGCAACTTTGATAATTGATGCCCCATTGGTGTCAGTTGGTAGACCTCTTGCGACAGAGATTCCGGATCAATGGCTCCCAATTCCTCCAACAGGCGGACACCATCTTGAACATTGCGTTTATCCGGAGCTTGAACAAATGGGAATGCACTGACATCCCCTAAGCCAATTGATGTCATCTGCAAAATGACAGAAGCCAGATTGGTACGCAAAATTTCAGGATCAGTAAACTCGGGGCGTGATAAATAATCCTCTTCCGAATAGAGACGAATACAAATCCCATTTGAAACACGACCGCAGCGCCCTTTTCGCTGATTGGCTGATGCTTGAGAAATAGGTTCTATCGGTAAACGCTGCACTTTGGTTCGATAGCTGTATCGGCTGATACGCGCATATCCTGTATCGATCACATATTTAATGCCCGGCACAGTCAACGACGTTTCCGCTACGTTGGTTGCCAGGATAATACGGCGCCCGATATGGAATTGGAATATCCGATTCTGCTCACTGTTAGACAGCCGTGCAAAGAGTGGCAAGATTTCAGTATGAGGTAAATCCTGCTTACTGAGCGCATCCGCCGTATCACGAATCTCTCGTTCACCACTCATGAACACCAGTATGTCACCTGAGCTTTCACGCCCTAATTCATCCACTGCATCAATAATGGCTTCAAGCTGATCTCGATCACTGTCATTATCATCACCAACTACTGGACGATAGCGAACTTCCACTGGATAGGTACGCCCAGACACTTCAATAATTGGCACATTGTTAACATTGTTAACATTGTTAAAATGGCGGGAGAAACGTTCAGGATCAATGGTTGCAGAAGTAATGATAACTTTCAGATCAGGGCGCTTTGGCAACAATTGACGTAAATAACCGAGAATGAAATCGATATTCAGACTGCGTTCATGGGCTTCATCAATAATTAGCGTATCATATTGCAACAAAAGGCGATCTTGCTGCAATTCTGCCAGCAAAATACCGTCAGTCATCAATTTGACTAACGTATTTTCACTGACCTGATCATTAAAACGGACTTTATAACCGACTGTCGAACCTAACGGGGTTTCCAGTTCATCCGCAATACGATTGGCAACCGAACGGGCGGCCAAACGACGGGGTTGAGTATGCCCAATCAGCCCTTTGATACCCCTGCCCAATTCAAGGCATATTTTGGGGATCTGAGTCGTTTTACCCGAACCGGTTTCCCCGGCAATAATAACAACCTGATGATCCCGGATCGCTTTGTAGATATCGCCTTTTTTCTGACTAACAGGTAAATTTTCAGGATAGTTAATTGAAGGAGATGCGGCTTGGCGATTAATGATTTTTCGTTTTGCAATCGCAATATCCGCAGAAATAGATTCTGCCACAGACTGTAAGGAAGTTTGATTCTTAATTTTTGTTGCCCCATGCAGACGTTTTCTCAAACGGAACTGATCGCACAGCGATGTGTGATCAAGTTCAGTGAATAATTCAGCGAATGTTGCTGTCAAAGGTGATTCCACAGTAATAAATCCTTGTGACGTTCTTAAACTGAGTAGCGCTGTCTTTGCAGGCTCAGAGGATACTGTCATCGAAAAAATGACACAAACGCAGCCCGAAGAAGCTGTCGCTTAACCAGGATTGAGTGCGCCAAACGGCGCGCTTATTTCTTCATCCAATTACCATTAATACCAAGCACATACTCCCCGGAAGCTGCGCGATTCACTAATTTTTCACCCGTTATTTTCGCAACTTGATCTGTTGTCATATTATTCTGAGCTGCTATCTCAGCATATTTCTTTTCCCGTTCCCTATTAATCCTTTTAACCATAGATTGAACATCCAAAGTGTTTTTTACGGGAGCCAGATAGCCACTAAATGTCTCTCCCACCAGTCCTTGTTGTTTGGCTTCATTCAACGTCATGCCTATGGCAAAAGAACTGAATAGCAGACCCAACAAAAATATTACTCCTGCTTTTTTCATATCTTAGCCTTTAGAATAGGTTAGAATTATTTTTGAGCATATCTTCAATTTGTCGATCAATCTTAATATGAATTTCATGTTCAATTTTTACATTCATATTAATATTGATAGGCTTATCCGGTGTTGCTACTTCCAGCCTGACACACCCCAGTAATGCCAGGTTAACCAATATTATTCCAGCCCACATCATACCCATTTTGGCTATCGGCAACCTGAATCCAGTTTCTGTTATCATTTTTCACCCCTGCCCATTACAGATACATTCTTCTGTAACCATTCTTCCAGATCATTGCCAAAACGCAGACTACGCCATAATTGAAAAATATTCTCTTCATGGCGATAGTTGAGCCTGACTTCACGTTTTCTATCTACCAGAGGATTAACACCACTGATTTCTGAATGCAATGTCAATATTCCCAAGTTATCGAGAGTAACATATGCCTGCGAACGGTCGATTTCTAAATAACGCAGCCAATCCATTGCCATACCTGCTGATAAATCATTTTTGCCAATGGAATCCACCGTGTCTGTATCCAATCTCAATGTCAAATAACCCTCGTTGGATACCCAGCCTTTCTGAATAATCCAGTATTTATCATTTAATAATACAGGCAATTCACCGCTGATTTTACCTGACATCGCCATTTGTTTGACTTTTAACACACTAAACAATTTACTCAGGCTTAATTTGTTAAATTTCAATCTGGCCGCTTCCTTTTGTGGAAGCTGTAACTTATCCATCCCCAGTTTGCCATCCAGAAGATCAACATTCACATGGGATAAGACCAATGGCTGTGTATCCGTCGGAGGATAAAATCCCAGAAGATCCGCTGTTACGTTTTGCATATCAAACAACCCCTTAATTGCTTTGATTCGCAACTGAACAGGCGATGTCAGCCCTAATTGCCAAGTATGATCCTGCAAACGCCACGGCAGAACAAAATTCAACTCATCAACGGTTCCATTTTTCAGCCACATACCAGCATCTTTGACTACCCAATGACC
The DNA here is from genome assembly GCF_900116635.1 of Xenorhabdus koppenhoeferi. Taxonomy (GTDB): domain Bacteria; phylum Pseudomonadota; class Gammaproteobacteria; order Enterobacterales; family Enterobacteriaceae; genus Xenorhabdus; species Xenorhabdus koppenhoeferi. The sequence continues at coordinate 48,518 of NZ_FPBJ01000018.1, forward strand.
ACCAGCACGTAATCCTTGCCCCTTCGCCGCTGAAAAAGCGGCTTGAGCATAAACATTTCCACCACGCACCGTAATTCCTAAGTCTGGCGGAATTAAAGTCTGAAATGCTAATAAAGATTGTTGCGGCCAGCGAACTTCACCTCTTAATCGTTCACCATCCCAACGCCCATAAAATGGAATGGGGCCAATCCCCTTGGAGTACAATTTACCATTCAGAATAAAATTGTCCGGAGATTGACCATTCAATGTGACCTTAAAATCAAAGAGAGGCCAAAAACCACCAGAGCGAAATTCTATTCCCTGGGCTGATAATTGCAAATCTCCCATTAATTTTGGACGATCTAAGGCACGCTCCCAAACCAATGGCGTGATTAGTTTTAAACGCGGAGCTTTCATTTGCACAGAACCATGCTGAATGCGATCAAATCCTGTATTCAATGTCTCCACTGTTACCTGTGATTGCAGCCAATTTCCCTTGCCGGCAATATCCCATTTGGCGTGTAACGGAGGTAAATTCCCATTACCCCAATAACGCCATTTCCAGTTTCCCTGATCGGGTATAAAATCTGCCGCATACCCATCTAAATGCAATTTAACTTTTCCCCAATAATCGTCCCGTGCTTTTACAATGGCTTGAAGACGACCGGTTAGTCCATTACGAGTCAGATAAGTCCCGGCCAAGGGTAAACGAGCTTCTGTAACGGTAAAGGTTTCACTGATTTTTCCCCATGCCCGAAATAATGCCCCTGATTGAAAAGTGATTTTAGGGGAAACGAATGACCCAGTGACAACAGCAGGCAATGACATCGTCATAATCATTTGGCCGCTATTGATTTGCCCAGTCAACTGAAACGGAATATGAGTATTGGTGACATTAATTGGTGCCGGTTGTACGGAAAGAACAATATTACCTTTACCCTGCTTATTTTGAGTGATTAAATTTAACCGCCCACTGACAGACATACCATTCAAGCCTTTTTTCCATTGTTCAAGCGTGATATTCACTCTTCCAGAGAATGGCTGGCTGGCATCTGTCCACTGCCATCTACCATCGGTTATCTGAAATTGAGATGTATTGAATGACCAGGGCAATTCCGCCAATATTTGTTTTTTCTTTTCTGCACTGACGATAAGTTGGCCACTCTGCCCCTGCCATTTCAGTGTTAAGTGTAACGGATCAGGATATTGGCTCAGAGATAGATAAGCGGTAATTTGACCTTGTTGTGGCAGGGTTTCAAGGTCTAAAGGTAAGACAATATTCCCATTCAGATTAATTTCTTGCTCCGGTAACCTGACAAAAAGTTGCTGAATAATGAGCGTTTTTTTATCTGTAATACTTGCACTTAGCTTTAATTGCTCGCCTTGATAAGAAAATATTTGATTTTGAGATGATGAATTAAATTGAAGTTTACCGGAAAATGCCTGCCAAGGAGAGAGAGCAAAATGTTCAGCAATAAAATTAACGGAAGGTATAGAGGATAATATTTTCTGAATGGATAAAGGCGTTGACTGTTTTTGCGTGACCGTTAATTGCGCCAAGCATTGGCTTTGACTATCAATATTCTCAGCGTGAACATCCCAATAACGATCTTGGGTATTTCCGCTAAGTGAATATCCTAATGATAGACCAGACACACTGATCCATTCACATTTTTTCACTTTCAATGACAGATCATCCAACCATAACTCACTCCCTTTCCATTTAGGCTGGCTTAAAGAAAGAGTAACTCCTTGCGGCAACCAATGACTGGCAATCAATGGCAACCAGCGCGAAATTGTATACCAACCCACCAGTATCAATAACACCAACAACATTACTATCACTGCGAACACTTTTAATATCTTGGTCATCACATCCATATCTCTTCTTTTTCAACCTAAGAGCAACTTCCTGTTATGATAGTCTCATATCAGGCAATAGGCTCGAATGATTTTGCAGTTACTGTATTGACGGGGGTGTTACCATGAAATTGGTTGTTTATAGTACAAAGCAGTATGATCGTAAGCATCTTGAAATGCTCAACCAAAAACTTGGGCTAGATTATCATATCGAGTTTTTTGACTTTCCTCTGAGTCCACAAACAGCTAAAAATGCCATTGGTGCAGATGCTATCTGTATTTTTGTCAATGATGATGGCGGACGTGAAGTGCTCCAGGAACTGGCAGAAATGAATATCAAAGTATTGGCCCTGCGTTGTGCCGGATTCAATAATGTCGATCTTGATGCAGCCAACGAATTTGGCATTCAAATTGTTCGAGTACCCGCTTATTCACCTGAGTCAGTTGCTGAACACGCTGTTGGGCTTATGTTATGTCTGAATCGTCGTATTCACCGCGCCTACCAACGAACCCGCGATGCCAATTTTTCCCTTGAAGGTCTGACTGGTTTCAATATGTATAAACGTACCGCAGGTATTGTCGGCACGGGAAAGATCGGCCTCGCTACTTTACGAATTCTGAAAGGTTTCGGTATGCATTTATTAGCACATGATCCCTATCTAAATCCTGAAGCCTTGGACATGGGTGTGGAATATGTAGATTTAGATACTTTATATGCTGAATCTGATGTTATTTCCCTGCATTGCCCCATGACACCAGAAAACCATCATTTATTGGATGAAACAGCATTCAGTAAAATGAAAAATGGTGTGATGATCATCAATACCAGCCGGGGTGCGCTAATTGATTCCATTGCCGCCATCAATGCACTAAAAGAACAAAAAATTGGCGCATTAGGTATGGATGTTTATGAAAATGAACGTGATTTATTCTTTGAAGATAAATCAAATGACGTTATTCAAGATGATATTTTCCGCCGCTTGTCTTCCTGCCATAATGTGCTTTTTACGGGTCATCAGGCATTTTTGACTGAAGAAGCGTTAACCAGCATTAGTGAAACGACTCTACAAAATATTCAGCAATTAATGTCTGGAGAAACTTGTCCGAATATTGTTGAATAATCTCAACGCATATCTGGGGATAAAATGAAAAAAGTGATTCAATTAGTGGTCACCACTCTATTACTCACAGCATGTCAATCTCCAGGAGTCAGTGCTACGGAGAGTGTCACAAAGAGAGGTTTGCAAAATCGTCATTTTGATTTAATTAGTGTCAATAATGAGTATATTTTAAATAAAAATGACAGCAAACTCTCTATTTCATTTGATGGAAAAATGAATATATCAGGCACTATGTGCAATAACTTCATGGGAGTCGGTAAATTAAAAAATAATATTCTAACAGTAAAAAATTTGACCGGTTCTGAGATGTATTGTGTTAATGAAAGACTTAATCAATGGGATCTCGTGCTAAATGACGTATTAACTAAAGGGGTAAAAATCAATTTAAAAGGTAAGCGACTTACATTAGTTAACGGTAAGAATACCTTAGTTTATATTTTGCGGGATCTCTCTCAATAATCTTGTATTCAGTGAGCCAGCCATCGTCTTCTGATGCAACATTTTCTGCCTTGGATTATTTGTGTTTACATGATCTTTGATTACCCGGTGCAATACTGGGTAATCTGTTGTTTCTTTAGCTGTATTCCTTTGAAAAATAAATTTATTTTTTATTATTATTTGAATTGTTCGGCTCCTATAACAATACAGCTAATTTCATGCTCCATTGTATTAAATATTAGAATGGTATTTATGCTGCTTACCCAATATATATTAAGCACTGTCGATATAATTTTTGTATCAGACAGTCAAAGCCACTACCGTGCAGCTATGGAAATTTATTTGATAATGAGGGAAAGAAAAATGAACAACAAATTGATAAGCTATATAGTGTTTGTAGGGGTTTGGATCACCATGACACTGACGATTGGCGTTATTTTGTCATAGAAAATTGCAATTGCTCTTGATGTAAAATGCACCCCAGAAGGTTATCAGTTAGCAACACATGGGTGGAATGTAATTAACTAAAATATTTGGGATGTTCTTGAACGCCTTGATAAACAAGGCTGCCAGCGCCACGTCGTCACAGATGTTGGACGAGGCGGTATGATGAGTTCTCCTAATTTCACCCTACTGCGTGAAGTCTGTGAAAAAACTGCATCTCCTGTAGTTGCCGGCGGAGGAGTATCGAGTATAGATGATCTCTGTACTTTAGCGGATAATTTGTTATTTTTTAGCTATTGCTGTTCTGACATCGGGGAGTCAAACCAAATATTATACACAATGGATTTCAAGTTGCATCGCGACGGCAAGAGAGCAAATCCCCGGTCACATAGATAACTATGTGACCGGGGTGAGCGAGCGCAGCCAACAAAGATGCAGTTTGAAAGACGAAGTGTATAAAACAACGATGCCCCAAACATTTGTCATTGATATAAAATCCATTTTATATCAATGAATGAAGAAACTATTCAGGTTTATTAAGAATATGATCCTCCCAATCCACCACATCCGCTTCACGTACAGCGATATGCCTGACAGAAATGCGCTCCGCATGCATAGCTGATTTTGAACCACTGACCAAGGGATGCCACGGCAGCAGTTTTTTGCCTTCTCCAATCAAACGATAAGCACAAGTCTGCGGTAACCATTCAAAAGTGACCATGTTTTCACGGGTTAATTTGATACAGTCAGGTTCATATCTGAAACGATCTTCGTAATTCTTGCACTGGCAGGTTTTAATACTCAGTTGATTACAGGCAACATTGGTGAAGTAGATTTCATCAGTGTCTTCATCCATCAACTTATGCAGGCAGCACTGGCCACAGCCATCACATAATGTTTCCCACTCTTGGTCTGTCATTTGTTCCAGGTTTTTTACCTGCCAGAAAGGTTGAGACATAATTTCTGTCATTCCTCATGTTAAATCACTCTGGTTGTCAAAACATGTTTATTAAGAACAACGTTCAACACATCACCAGATTGCAGTGGCCCTACGCCTTCAGGCGTTCCCGTCAAGATAATATCGCCCGGACGGAGGATAAAAAAGCGCGACATATAGCTAAAATTCGATTTTCAGTGAGTAAGGAAATGAACTCGTTGTGTGATACCATCCGCCATCATACCAACACTGAGGGCAAAATAGTAAGAACGATTCCAATGCATGATAGTTCGAAAATTTTGCGTTACCCAGAATGCCCGTTGTTCCGGATCATCAGGAATAACAATCCAACCTTTGGTATTGGCAGGTAAATTAGCAAAGTGTGGCGATGAAACACCCAATGTCTGCCATTGAGCAATGGTTTTTCCCTTCTCAGTCTTAACACCTTCTAATTCTACGTCAAAACCAGCAGGTAATGAGATGGCATATCCCCACGGTAGTCCTTTTTGCCACCCTTCTTTAGCCAAATAATTGGCTGTTGAGGCAAAAACATCTTCCTTATTGTTCCAAATATCGATTTTTCCGTCACCATCTCCATCTGCACCATACGTCAAATAAGAAGTCGGCATGAATTGGCTTTGCCCCATCGCTCCGGCCCAAGAACCTCTTAAAGTTTGCCCTTCATCAATATACTGATTTTCTATTATTCCCAACGCTGCCAATAACTGTTTAATAAAAAATACTTCACGGCGACCTTCAAAGGCTAGCGTGGATAATGCTGAAATAACATCTTCTTTTCCCTGAATTTTGCCAAAACCACTTTCTAATCCCCACAAGGCAACAATATAGGCTTTCGGTATACCATATCTGCGACTGATTTTTTCCAACTGAGGAAGATGATTTTCATATTGAGTGACCCCTTGCTCAATCCTCCAAACTGGCAAGACTTGGTTCAGATAGCCATTCAATGTGACCTTTTTTTCTGGTTGATTACGATCAGCCTTAATGACTCGTGGAATAAAATGAATATTGGCAAATGCTCTATCTAAGGTTTTTTCACTGACTCCCTGCTCGCGTGCCTGCTGCTTCAACAAAGTCACATATGCAGGAAATTGTGTTGGCTCACGAGAATTTAATGGAAACTGGTCTTCCAGAGCTTTAACATCTGTTTTTGCCAGAGGGGTCAAAACGGATTGTTCATACAACTGTTTGTTATTTGATGCACTGCACCCAGTCAACAGAGTTGCCGCCAATAAAGTCACTCCGGTTATTAATTTCATACATCAGATCCTTAGTTCAGGCCCTGGCAATTACCAGCCATTCTCTATAGTTTAGTTGGTTTGTTTGATGCAAGATGTTCATTGATCAAATTTTCCACTGGGGGCGGTACTTGTAAGTAAAATCCCTGTTCAACCAACGCTGCTTTTACTTTTTCGATGTCTGCATTGGCTAATTTTTTTCTGTCTGATAATGAAATCATCATTGAATATTGAGGCTGACCGAATGTTTTTAATAGCTCTTCCGGAACGCGCGAAAAATCGTCTTTTTTTGCAATATAGAGATATGTTTGGTCACGTTTCAGGCTTCTGTAGATTACACAAATCATTGTTATAAACTCTTTTAAATTAACTCTGCGACTTGCTTGAATAATTCACTAACTATAACATGCTTATTATATTTAAGAATATCGTCTCCCTGAGTCTGTTCTAGGAAAATGATTTAAAACACCATCCCGGGAAACTTAACCTTGCTGAGTCAAAATATCGATGCCACAGTCGCCAATTGAGCTAAAAGGCAGTAATTTTACGCTTTCGGTTGTTCATTTGTATGATGAACAGCCGGAAATCATTCATCGAGCTATACAGGAAAAAATGCAGCAAGCACCTGAATTCCTGAAAAATGCTCCTGTTGTTATTAATATATCTGCTCTCCCCGTCGGCGCAGATCTTATTGCACTCCATCAAGCTATCGAATCGGTTGGATTGCGTGTTGTTGGCATCAGCGGTTGTCAAGATGAAGAACAACGGAAAATTGTTTTGAAATCTGAACTTCCTTTATTGAAGGAAGGTAAAAGTAAGCAGGTTCTTACTCAAGAGAATAAACCTACTGAACCTATTTTCAAAAAAACTCGTATAATTAATACGCCTGTTCGTTCAGGACAAAGAATTTATGCCCCAAATAGTGACCTCATTGTGACAAGTAATGTGAGCGCTGGTGCAGAATTAATCGCTGATGGAAATATTCATATATATGGTGTGCTACGTGGACGGGTATTGGCAGGCGCATCTGGCGATCAAGAAAGCCAGATTTTCTGCACCCATTTAAATGCTGAACTCACCTCTATTGCCGGTCAATATTGGCTCAGCGAAAAAATACCAGAAATTTTTGTCGGTAACGCCGCAAAATTACGTCTGGTTAACAATGAATTAACTATTGAAACCTTAGTCTAGCCCTTATAACAAGGAATTGCTTCATGGCACGCATTATTGTTGTTACATCTGGTAAAGGTGGCGTTGGCAAAACCACTTCAAGCGCGGCCATTGCTACCGGTCTCGCTCAGAGAGGAAAAAAAACTGTAGTTATTGATTTTGATATCGGTCTACGGAACCTCGATCTGATCATGGGTTGTGAACGCCGAGTGGTCTTTGACTTCGTGAACGTTATTCAAGGGGATGCTAAATTAAATCAGGCACTTATTAAAGATAAGCGCACAGAGAATCTATACATTCTGCCTGCCTCTCAAACCCGCGATAAAGAAGCTCTCACCCGTGATGGCGTCGAGAAAATTCTGAATGAATTATCTGAACAGAACTTTGAGTTCATTATCTGCGATTCTCCTGCGGGTATTGAAAGCGGTGCATTGATGGCACTCTACTTTGCCGATGAAGCAATTATTACGACAAATCCGGAAGTTTCATCTGTCCGTGATTCTGACCGTATTTTAGGTATCTTAGCGTCTAAATCACGCCGAGCAGAACAAGGAAAAGAGTCTATCAAAGAGCATCTTCTGCTGACTCGTTATAATCCGGGACGCGTGAACCGCGGAGATATGCTTAGCATGGAAGATGTACTGGAAATCCTGTGTATTCCTTTACTTGGTGTCATCCCAGAAGATCAATCTGTTCTTCGGTCATCTAACCAAGGAGAACCGGTTATTCTGGATAAAGATTCTGATGCAGGTAAAGCATACGAAGATACAATTTCACGTTTACTCGGTGAAGAACGGCCTTTCCGTTTCATCGAAGAAGAAAAAAAAGGCTTTTTAAAACGCCTGTTTGGGGGGTAACGCATGGCTTTGTTAGATTTCTTCCTGTCGAGAAAAAGACCGACAGCCAATATTGCCAAGGAGCGGCTACAAATCATCGTAGCAGAGCGGCGCCGTGGTGACTCTGAGCCTGCTTATTTGCCCGAGATGAAACGGGATATTCTGGCAGTAATTTGTAAGTATGTACAAATCGATCCAGAGATGCTTTCTGTACAGTTTGAGCAAAAAAATGATGACATCTCTGTACTGGAACTTAATGTAACATTACCTGAGATGGAAGAATCGCCAAAATAAAGCATCAAATGATGCTATTTAATTTAAGGCTATGACTCCTCAAGGATAAATCGGGATGTTATTACATCCCGATTTAAGAACCAGATGCACATCAGTTAATGCCTTTTTAAGTTAGCATCACTGCTCCAGGCTATTGCTCAGAATAATTTGCCAATATTTCAGCAATAGGTTCAGCCAACAACTTACTACGCCAACCTCTGAGCAGTTCAGGTTGAGATCCCAGCGATTTCAGTTTCCAATGACAATAAAGTAGTTGGTTAATCTGTCGGCGAGAAGCCAGCAACTCTGCGCTGAAACGATGAGGTTCACTCACTCGGGTGACCACAGCTTTAATTTCTTTGAACGCCTTGCGGTAGCCCGGATAATCAATCAAATTCATCATTTGAGCCGGACATTCTTCTTCTGGAATATCTCTGTATTCCGCGACCATCGCCAGCAAGCGACGACCATGACAACGAATTTCCTGTCCGCTCAATCCTAAAGCATCTAACTCTCCCAAGGAAGTCGGCATATAGCGGGCAACCTGCCACAAATTTTCCTCCCGGATCACGAAATTAACCGCCAGATCACGCTCTCGCGCCTGATTTAGCCGCCATGCAGCCAGTTTTTTCAAACAAGCCAATTGTCTTGGGCGTAACTGCCATGCATTACCAATGTCTTTATAAGCACATTCTGGCATCAATATTTCGTTACGCCGTTGAGCAATCAAATTACTTTCATCTTTTGCTGCATTTAAATATCCCGCCTGCTCTGTTTTTTCCAACAAAATGTCAGCAAGTGGCAATAAGTAATAAACATCGGCCGCAGCATATTTGCATTGTTTTTCACTCAATGGACGCGCTAACCAATCGGTACGGGATTCACTCTTATCCAATTCTACATGCAAGTATTCAGCAACCAACGTTGCGAAACCACATGATATAGGATGACCGATAAATGCAGCCAATACCTGAGTATCAATCATAGGTGCTGGCAAGCATTGAAAGCTATTCCCAAAAACCTCTAAATCCTCACTACCAGCATGAATAAGCTTTAGTACATCTGGATCAGTCAATAACTCCCTGAAGGGTTGCCATTGTGAAACTTCAAGAGGATCAATAAGAGAAAGCTGTTTACCATCAAATAGTTGTATTAAACCTAATTGAGGATAATACGTCCGTGTACGAACAAATTCGGTATCTAATGCAATTCTTGCATTTTTTTTTGCCTGTTCACAGATTGATTGCAATTGGACATCGGTAGTAATCAACTGATAATTACAATTTAACAAAAAAATATCCTTTAAATACATTATGTTGTATAGCCATGAATACTAAAAAAATATAATAATGCACACAGTTATGTACAGCCAACGAAAATCTCTAAACACCCTTTATCCGGATAGCTATTTCTATAGCATTAGACACGCTTTTCACTTACCACAACTTTGATAAAGAATACCAGCCGCAATATATATGTGAATACGAATACGGCTGGGGTTATCCGCCTTTTTTCAGGCAACTGTTTTTATCAGGTCAAACTCACTGCTTAAAATCAACTGGATATAAGAATAAACAGGGATCAATTCGTAGCAGCATTATTCGCTTTTGCCATCTCTTCATTACGCAATTCTTTGCGAAGAATTTTACCTACGTTGGACTTTGGCAATTCATCGCGGAATTCAATGAGTTTCGGCACCTTGTACCCTGTCAGGTAACGACGGCAATATGCCTTCAGTTCATCCTCGGTTAAACTGGAATTTTTACGAACTACAAATACTTTAACAGCCTCTCCTGAGTTTTTACTCGGAACACCCACCACGGCTGATTCTAATACTTTAGGATGAGAAGAAACAACGTCTTCGACTTCATTTGGATAGACATTAAAACCAGAAATCAGAATCATATCTTTTTTCCGGTCAACAATGTGGAAAAAGCCGTTTTCATCTATATTGGCAATATCCCCAGTCGCCAACCAGCCGTCTTTCAGAATTTCGGCAGTGGCGTCAGGACGGTTCCAATAACCTTTCATCACCTGTGGCCCACGCACCCACATTTCACCTGCTTCTCCTTGTGGAACTTCATCACCATCGTTCCCTACCAGTTTTATTTCTGTCGAAGCAACAGGGAAACCGATATTGCCACTGTAATGAACTAAGTTATGAGGATTGGCTGAAACTAAAGGAGCACATTCTGTCAGACCATAACCTTCCAGCAAGTGGCATCCTGTCAGATTCTCCCATTTTTCGGCTACTACTCTTTGCACAGCCATGCCTCCGCCAACAGATAAACGCAATGAGGAGAAGTCCACTTTCTGGAATTCAGGGTTATTCAACCAAGCATTGAACAAAGTGTTGACACCCGATAGTGCAGTGAAGCGGTAACGCGAAAGTTCCTTGATTGTTCCGTTTACATCCCGAGGATTGGTAATCAGCAGATTTTGCCCACCCAGTTCAATGAACAACAGGCAATTTATTGTCAAAGCAAAAATATGGTACAGCGGTAAGGCTGTTACCACTAACTCTTCACCAGGTTTCATCAGTGGAGAGTAATTGCCTTTGGCTTGTTCAAGGTTCGCCAGCATATTACGGTGAGTCAGCATTGCCCCTTTAGCCACACCGGTGGTTCCGCCCGTATATTGAAGGAACGCCAAATCCTCACTTTTTACATCTGGTTTGACATACTGCATACGGTAGCCCTTATGCATAGCACTACGGAATGCAATAGCATCCGGCAGGTGGTATTTAGGGACGAGCCGTTTGATATATTTAACAACGAAATCGACAAGGGTTCCTTTCGGACGAGAAAGCTGGTCTCCCATACGCGTCAAAATAACATGCTTGACTTGTGTGTTAAAAACAATCTTTTCTAAGGTATGAGCAAAGTTAGAAACGATAACAATGGCGGATGTTCCACTATCATTCAGCTGGTGTTTCAATTCACGTGGAGTATAAAGTGGGTTGACATTAACAACTATCATTCCAGCTCGCAGAATACCGAACAACGCTACAGGATACTGCAATAAATTTGGCATCATCAATGCCACGCGATCCCCTTTTTGCAGCCCCAGTCCATTCTGTAGATAGGCAGCAAAGGCACGGCTACGCTCTTCCAATTTACGGAAAGTCATCACCTCGCCCATATTAATAAACGCGACTTGATCAGCATAATGCGCAACAGCATTTTCAAACATTTCAATCAACGACGAATAACGGTCGGGATCGATTTCTGCCGGAACATCTGCCGGATAATGTTTTAGCCAGACTTTTTCCAAGTTGAATACTCCTGAAATCTAATTGCGGTGTAACTACTGACCATAAAACAAACTAGAACTATACACTTCGTCTTTCAAACTGCCTCTTTGTTGGCTGCGCTCGCTCACCCCGGTCACATAGTTATCTATGTGACCGGGGATTTGCTCTCTTGCCGTCGCGATGCAACTTGAAATCCATTGGGTATATACATTTAACAAATTATTAACTCAGCGTACCAGTTTGAAAAGCAACAATGTCCAGGTTGGCGATACACATCACTAATTTAATATAATTAATTATGGTAAAAAATAAGGCAGCTTCAGCCACCTTTGTTTTTTACTTTATTTATCAAAAAGTTACTTAAATTAATTAATTTTGTGTTTATAATTAGTTATACACCAATTTACTAGTTTTTGACTTAAAGTTCTCTCTATTATTCCAAATAGTTATAGCAATAATGCTTAAATAAAAGATAATTATTAAGAATGTTGCAACTGACCCAGGTTCAAAGTTACATAATAATCTTTAAAATCGCAAAATCCTTAGCGACCCGGTAATTTTTTCCATGTTACTTCATTACGCAGATAAACAGGCTCAGCATGTTCAACCACCGTTGTTTCTCCTGCTTCCCACATTTGAAGCGCCAGTGGCAACATATCTTCCGCATGGGGCAAAGTAATGTCGCTGGTTATTAGTGTCAAATGACTATCCAATAATTGAGGATAAGCATTCCACCCTGTTCCTGCAATCGTCCATTCACCTGACAAGGAACGCATAATTTCTTGCGCCTGCTCAGGTTTCAAAACCGCCTCCGTCGCATCATCTTGCCACTCTCCTTGTGAATTACGGCTATATTGTCCCCAATAGACTTCGCCCATGCGTGCATCAATGGCGACCAAAACATTTATTGCCCCTTTCAAACGAAATGCACCTTGTGCCATCGTTTTCAAGGAAGAAACACCGAGCATAGGTAATTCGGCTCCCAATGCCAAGCCTTGAGCAATGCCAACCCCAATCCGTACACCAGTAAAACTGCCCGGTCCACGGCCAAATGCTAATGCATCCAATTGTTGCAGACTGACATTACCTTCCAACAATACTTCTTGAACCATCGGTAAAATACGTTGAGTATGCTCTCGTGGGGATATTTCAAACTGTGCCTCAACAAGGCCATCATTCAAAAGTGCAACAGAACAAGCTTCAGTTGCGGTATCAATAGCTAAAATACGCGTGGACATGCCTTAACTCCGGCAAGAATAGAATTCGAAATAAGGGGCTATACTACCACAGCACCAACAATTTTACTTTGACTATGATGGGCGTGATTTAAGAAACGTAACCGCTTTTGATAGATCACGGGTACGAGGTGCTGGCGGTAAACTGTTCAGAAATACTTCACCATATGGACGCATCACTAATCGATTATCACAAATGACAACCACACCATAATCATCAATATCACGAATAAGACGCCCGACACCCTGTTTCAAACTAATCACCGCATCAGGCAGTTGCACTTCATTAAAAGCATCGCCACCCTTAAGCTGACAATCTTCAATACGTGCCTTAAGCAAAGGATCATCCGGAGCTGTAAATGGCAGTTTATCAATAATTACACAGGATAACGCATCACCCCGAACATCTACCCCTTCCCAGAAACTTCCTGTAGCCACCAGCAATGCATTACCCGCAGAAATAAATTGTGACAGCAATTGCCCCTTGCTGGTTTCCCCTTGTACTAATACCGGCAATGTCATGCTGGCACGGAATTCTTCAGCCAGACTACGCATCATTTGGTGGGAAGTACAAAGGAAAAAACAACGCCCCTTATTGCTTTCGATTAATGGTTTCAACATGCGGGCTAGCCATTTTGCGCCACCATTCTGATTTGGCGATGGCAAATGACGAGGGACACACAATAGCATCTGCCGCTCATAATCAAAGGGACTGGGCAAAAGCAATGTCTGGGCTTGTTTCAGCCCTAAACGCTCCGTGAAATGGTCAAGCTGTTCATTGACCGATAAAGTTGCCGAAGTAAAAACCCAACAACCTGATTTATCACGGATCATCTCACTGAATTTATCGGAGACAGACAGTGGTGTCAGAGCCAGCAAAAAATGCCGACCATAACTTTCGAACCAATAACTGTAATTGGGTATCGTGACATCAATGAGACGTTTAAGGCGGTTGCGATAAATCGTTGCTCTTTCAAAAGCCGCATCCAGCATGGCTGAACGCCCCAAAGAGAGTTTCATTACGTCATAGCAAAGTTCCAGAGCATCATCCAAACGCACTAATGCCCGCTGAACCTGCTGCCGCTGTAAAACTTCGCGCAAATTACCCCGATAACTATTTTCGCCCAATGACAAACGGAAATCTTGTATGCTTTGGCTGAGACGATCAGCACTTTTTTGCAACTGAGCCTGATCCCGGATTTCGGTACGATAAGCCATGATGATATCCCGCGATAAATCCATCAATTGTCGGCTACTTAACTGCTGCCCAAAATATTGACTGGCAATATCAGGAATTTGATGAGCTTCATCAAAGATCACTACATCCGCCTCCGGGATTAATTCCCCGAATCCGGTATCTTTAACTACCATATCCGCCATAAATAAATGATGGTTAACGATCACTACATCCGATTCCATCGCCTTACGACGGGCTTTCAGAACAAAACATTCCTGATAACGAGGACAATCACTGCCAAGACAATTATCATTAGTGCTCGTGACCAACGGCCAGACTGTGCTGTCTTCTGACACTTGGTGACACGTACTGATATCTCCCTCTTCCGTTTGGGCCGACCAATGTCTTAGTTTGATCACTTCCGCCAATATTTCAGTTTCCAACTGAGAATGCCCAATTGACTGTTGTTCTAAACGCTCAAGGCACAAATAATTTGATCGCCCTTTTAACAATGCAAGATTACCGGTAAAGTTCAGAGCATTAACAATAGTCGGGAGATCACGATCATAGAGTTGATCCTGCAACGCTTTGGAACCTGTAGAAATAATCACCTTTTTACCAGAACGCAAAGCTGGTACAAGATAGGCAAATGTTTTCCCAGTTCCTGTTCCCGCTTCCACGACCAATTGCTGCTGTTTTTTAATAGCAGCCGTAATAGCTGAAGACATTTCCCGCTGGGCATCACGTGGTTTAAAACCCGATATGGCCTTGGCAAGTACACCATTTTTCGCGAAATCGTCTGACACAAACTGTCTCTTTTAATAAAATGTGGCAGAATTATGCCAATACTGCGTTGTAATCACCACCCAATTCAGCAAAAAACTGTATAAATTAACAGGAGATTTAATGACTATTAAACGCATTAATCCAGATATCCGCTGGTCAGAAGCGGTCGTTCACAATGACACTATTTATTATACCAGTGTGCCAGAAAAGCTGGACTGTGATATCACAGAACAAACAACCGATACACTGGCGGCCATCGATGCCCTGTTACATCGTCTTGGTTCAAACAAGAGCAAGATCTTGGATGTTACGATTTTCCTGGCCGATAAAGCCGATTTTACAGGTATGAACGCAGCCTGGGATACTTGGGTTGTTGCAGGAAGTGCCCCAGTTCGCTGCACTGTTCAAGCTGAGCTGATGGATCCTAAATATAAGGTAGAAATCAAAATCATCGCCGCTTTATAAGCTGAACTAGAACTTACCAAGAAGAGCATGGCATTGAACACATTATCAACTCATCCAATGCCATTTTAGAAACAAATTTATCAAATAAACTTTAAGGAATGGGGCATGAAAAATTAAGCCATTTTAATCATTATCATGCCAATCAATAGCAGTACAATTCCCCACCATCCCTTAAAATTCAGACGCTGATTAAACATAATCCAACCTGCTGCGATTGTAGCAATAATACCGAATGCCCCCCATAATGCATAAGCAATAGAAAGTTCAATTCCTTTAACGGCCTGAGCCAATGCACTAAATGCGCCTAAAACAGCAGCCAGTGATAAAATACCTATCCAAAAACGCTGAAATCCATTGGATAATTTCAATAAAATATTCGCAACAATTTCCAGAAAAACGGCTAAAACCAAAAACGCAGCATGCCACCATTCAAATTGAGTTAACATGTTATGCTTCCTTGATTTTTTTATTCAGAACATTCTCCGTAGCTTTTTTCGTACCTATTTTGATTAAGGCAATTCCTGATATCAGCAGTGTCAACCCTCCAATTTTCATTAATGACAACGATTCATTGAACCACAGTACACTAAAAGTCGTGATAAACAGGATACCGATACCTTCCCATAAGGCGTAAGCCACCCCTAATGCCACTTTTTTTATGGCAATCGCCAGCAAAATATAAGAAGTTGTGATCATGGTGTACATCACGATCATACCTGTAAAATCACCCGAAATACTGGCGTGTTTCATTGACAAAGTACCAATCACTTCTGTCACAATCGCCAGAGCAAGAAATATCCAATAAATCATTTTTTTCTCCTGAACATACTAATACTAATAGGTATGCCAAGACATCAAGCTGTATATGCCAACAGAATCAGACGCAAATTCAAATACGCGATATCAGAATCAAACTGACGTTTTAGCAAAATATTTTGACAAACAAGAATTTTATCGGTGAAGAACCGATGAACAGGAGAAGGCCCTAAAGGGCACCGCACCAGTAGTGCTCACTGGATAAGATAGCGGAAAGAAAAAGAACGTGGGTGCAACGTTGAATTTTATTACTATGTTGAATGTTGACGCTTTTGGCGCTATTCATGATGTTTTATTCTTTCATCACACGATTACTACTGTGTGATATACTACGAACCCTCATATAAGTAGACTTAATAACTGGAATACTTGTACCATAACCAAAAATAAAAAGCAACGAGATAACGCTGAACTTTCACTTTTCTATTTCTATGATAAGGGATCACCGGAAACGGCTTTTGTTTTTCAATAACATTCTTCAAACACTGACTATCATATCCATATCGTTTATCAGCAATCCCAAAATCTGATTTGGAAGGCAGATCGCGCCACGGAATTCACATTCTCATGCGATAAAGAATTTCATTAGCAACATTAATCATACCATTAAGGAATACGGCCGATTTTATCCCCAAGCTTGTCTAAATAACTTTTGGGGCAATATGCAATTAGTGGCGTTTAAGACAACCTTATCCCCTTTAGGAAAATAATGACCACTCCGATTATTCCACATAGTCAATCGACCATCATCGAAAAATAGCTCTCCTGCCAACAATACAGGGTATTTTGCATAGTCAATATCTTTATCATCTAGCTGAGAAATATTTTTATTCTTGCCATACAATCGAATCCTACCTTTTATTAATGACGTATGACCTATAGCAGGAATCCGATTAGGATCATAAAGACCACATATAACTGTCAGAGGCATATCGGTGTAAATAACGTATAGATAATGACCATCTGGGACATGTAGCGTTATTGGTTCTATACTTTTCATAAAATAATGAGCGTCACCATCTCCTTGTAATTGGCAGTGCGTGCGCTCAAGGACATAGATTTCATCCAATTGAGCATGGGGTTGCTGCATAGCAAGTCTGCGCCCTTTGCCTACAGGATCGCGTTTAGTATTAAATGCGTCCAAGCAATTATAATTAATTATTTTCCCTCTATCTGCGTATGTTTTATGGAGGTTTGTCAGCGCGTTTTCTGGTGCATATTCGCAATGACGGTGTATCCGATCAGATACCCATTGATCCCTAGCGCACACTTCCTCATCATGCTCTTCAATGCATCCTTCATCACGCCTCAATGACCGTGGAAATAAGCGTGCCTGTTGACCTTGCCGAAATTTTCTACTTATAAAATTACCCATTTTATCTACCTATTCGTTCTTAGAAATGCAGCTAATTAATAATTAATTAAAACTATTTTTCCGTGATTAATATCAAAAATATTTGAAAATAAACTCAGCTTGAGAAAGTTAGAAATATTCAGCAACATGATATTGTTTGAATAAACATCAGAAAACGGTACCGGGATGGATGAGTACGCTAAAAGCTGCTGCTTGAAAAATAAAGGGGGTAACCGGACATGAGTCCGGCTTGAGTATTTTTATGTACAAATTTAATACAATCTAAAGAGTATGCAGGTTACTCAAATTCATTCCATGAGCGTCCATCACGTGTAATCAAGGCAATGGAAGCAACCGGTCCCCACGTCCCTGCCTGATAAGGTTTAGGGGGTTCATTATCCGCCGCCCATGCCTCCATAATAGAATCTACCCATTTCCATGCTTCTTCCACCTCATCACGGCGGACAAACAATGCCTGAATACCACGCATAGCTTCCAGCAGCAATCTCTCGTAAGCATCCGCAAGGTGCGTTTGATTAAATGTCTCGGAGAAACTCAGATCCAATTTGGTAGTCTGCAAACGATGCTTATGTTCCAGCCCCGGTGCTTTATTCAGCACTTCAATGTCGATACCTTCATCTGGTTGTAAGCGAATCGTCAACTTATTCTGCGGTAATTGTTGGTAAGATTCAGCGAATAAATTCAGCGAAGGCTCTTTGAAATAGACGACAACTTCGGAACATTTAGCAGGTAAACGTTTACCTGTTCTCAGATAGAAAGGCACGCCAGACCAGCGCCAATCATCAATATCAACACGGATCGATACAAAAGATTCCGTTTTACTGGCTTTATTCGCGCCCTCTTCTTCCAAATAACCGGGAACTTTCTTGCCATGCACAAAACCTGCGGTGTATTGCCCACGAACAGTTTTTTCCCTGATATTAGTATGATCAATCCGACGCAATGAGCGTAGCACTTTCACTTTTTCATCACGAATACGATCAGCACTCAGGTCAGCCGGTGGAGACATGGCAATCATAGTCAATATTTGCAGAAGATGGTTCTGGATCATATCGCGCATTTGCCCAGCCTGATCGAAGTAACCCCAGCGCCCTTCAATGCCGACTTCTTCAGCAACGGTAATTTGCACATGATCGATTGTGTGGTGATCCCAGTTATTGACAAATAGTGAGTTAGCAAAACGCAGTGCCAATAGGTTCAATACCGTTTCTTTACCTAAATAATGGTCAATACGGTAGATTTGTTTCTCATTGAAGTATTTTGCTACTTCATCATTGATAGATCGGGAAGAGATAAGATCTGTTCCCAGTGGTTTTTCCATCACAACACGATTGGGTTCTTTATTCAGTCCCGCAGCTCCCAACCCATGACATACTGCACCAAACGTATTGGGCGGCATGGCAAAATAGTGAATGGTAGGCAAATTATCCTTATTAAGTATTTTCGCCAATTGGGTGAAATGTTCCGTTTCATTAACGTCCAGATTACAAAACTCCAGACGTGAACTTAATTTCTTCCACAATTCTGGGTCCAATTTCTCGGACATAAATGTAGTTAACGCTTCTTCAACAACTTTGATATAGGTTTTCTTATCCCAGTCAGCTCGGCCAACGCCGATAATCCGAGTATCAGAATGGATATAACCCGCTTTTTCCAATTGGTAAAGGGAAGGCATTAATTTCCGGCGTGCTAAGTCTCCTTTCGCCCCAAAAATTACCAAATCACAAGCCTGAGCTGTAGACGTCACCGCCATGTTGCATCTCCTCATCCTCAATTACGGGATATTGTAATTTTTTTACAGAAACTGCATGTAATGTACTCTTTTGATTATAAGCAGTAAACAATGATTGTTCATATATGCATTATCCCAGCTTTTTGTGCACTGTTTTGATATTCATGCTAGTTTTGTATTTATACTGGGGCTGGTTAGAGTCTGTACCAAATAATGTTCATTGATTGAAAGTTTACAACGTTTAAGAAGTAATCTTACCAAGTTGAAAGTTAGACACTTGTCATATTTTTATGAGAAATACTAGATGGCGTCGTCATGAAATACTCAACCAAAGAGCAAGGCAGCGGATTTGGACTGCGGCAAGAAACGATGCACTGTTTTTGGCGTAACGGGTCG
>NZ_FPBJ01000019.1 GCF_900116635.1 Xenorhabdus koppenhoeferi
GGCGGCGGTATGCAGGCGTGCTCATGGTTAGTTCACTCTGTTTATGGAATGCAAATCTTATTATCGCACAAAATAATTTATGACGACATTATCTAGTATAAGGCATGATTAATAGCTATATGTAACATTTCATGGAATGGTATACAAAAAAGTCAGGCGGTACAAATACCCCCTGACTATTCTGGCAATTCAAGATATCACTATTTAGAAATACGCTAAATCATTCACCCAGAATGCTGGCCAATTCTGCGCTCACTTCAGATACCTGACGGGTACCATCAAGTTTAAAGTATTTTGTGTTACCTTCCTGTGCTTCTTTTTGGTAATAAGAGACCAAAGGCGCAGTTTGTGCGTGGTATTCAACCAAGCGTTTGCGGACGGTATTCTCCTGATCATCTTTACGGATAGTCAGTTCTTCACCAGTTGCGTCATCTTTGTTTTCCACTTTTGGTGGATTGAATTTGATATGGTAAACACGGCCTGATGGTGCATGCACTCGGCGACCGATAATACGTTCAACGATGATTTCATCGGGAACATCAAATTCCAGAACCGAATCAACTTTGATACCCGCTTCTTTCATCGCATCAGCTTGTGGAATAGTACGCGGAAACCCATCCAACAAGAAGCCATTACGGCAATCATCTTGTTTGATGCGCTCTTTAACCAAGGCAATGACTAATTCATCAGTCACTAGCTTGCCATTATCCATCAACTCCTTTGCCTGCAAACCCAACTCTGTACCCGCTTTTACTGCGGTACGCAGCATGTCACCTGTCGAAATTTGAGGGATCCCATATTTCTCCATGATAAATTGGGCCTGAGTCCCCTTACCGGCGCCTGGTGCGCCCAGCAGAATAATACGCATCGCGTAAATCCCCTTGCTATTTGCTTTTCGTATTTTTAAAGAAAACGAACCACCATACCACTTGAATGGGGAGTGGCTCAAGAAAACAGGTAAACGTTTTCGCGTTATACAAAAATAAACCACGCTCCATTTTTCATGGAAGCGTGGTTATTTATCACGATCTCAATGAAATTATGCTTTTTCAGTTAATAACAATTGATTCATTCGACGAATGAATTGGTTTGGATCATCCAGTGTGCCACGCTCTGCAAACAGAGCCTGATCCAGCAACAATTCTATCCAATCAGCAAATTGAGCATCATCATGAACATCTGATGCTTTTTTAACCAGGTCGTGCTCTGGGTTAAGTTCAAAATTATAGCTCACTTCCGGTACAGACTGGCCTGCTGCTGCAAATAACTTCGCCATTTGAGTACTTATTCCATTGGCATCAGTTGTTACAATTGCCGGCGTATCAGTCAAACGGTGAGTCAGTTTTACTTCCTTCACGCGCTCACCCAACAGAGTCTTCACACGCTCAATGAACGGCTCCAATTTTTTATCTGCTTCTTCCTGCTCTGCTTTATTTTCATCCGCCAGTTTATCGAGAGATTCATCAGCTTTGCTAACAGACTGGAATGATTTACCATCAAATTCTGTCAGATGGTTCATCATCCATTCGTCGATACGGTCAGACAGCAGCAATACTTCAATGCCTTTTTTGCGGAACAGTTCCAAATGCGGGCTATTTTTCGCCGCAGCATAGCTATCTGCAGTGATGTAATAAATCTTCTCCTGCCCTTCTGCCATGCGACCAATATAATCTTCCAGAGAAACGGCTTGTTCTGAAGAATCATTGTGAGTTGTCGCAAAGCGCAAAAGTTTAGCAATGGTTTCTTTATTTGAACCATCTTCAGCCGGCCCTTCTTTCAGCACTAAACCGAATTGCTGCCAGAAAGTCTGATATTTTTCTGCATCATCTTTTGCCAGTTTATCCAGCATCTGCAATACACGTTTAGTCAGCGCACTGCGCAAGTTCCGAGTAATTGTACTGTCTTGCAGAATTTCACGGGAAACGTTTAACGGCAGATCGTTAGAATCGATCAGGCCACGGACAAAACGCAAATAATTCGGCATGAATTGTTCAGCTTCATCCATGATGAATACGCGCTGAACATATAATTTCAAACCATGTTTATGCTCACGGTTCCACATATCCCATGGCGCTTGAGAAGGGATATACAGCAGGCTGGTATATTCCTGTTTACCTTCAACACGGTTATGGCTCCAGGTCAGAGAGTCAGCAAAGTCATGAGAGATATGCTTATAAAACTCTTGGTATTCTTCATCACTGATTTCTGCTCTACCACGAGTCCACAAAGCTTGGGCTTTATTGATTTTTTCCCATGTGATTGTAACCGAGTCGTCTTCTTCATTTTTAGTTTGAGTTTCAATCTCAACAGGTAAAGCAATGTGATCAGAATATTTGCCGATGATAGAACGAAGACGCCAGTCATTGAGGAATTCGCTTTCGCTGTCACGCAGATGCAAGGTGATTTCTGTACCTCGCTCTGCTTTTTCGATATCAGCAATAGTGTAATCACCTTCCCCCGTTGATTCCCAGAATACGCCTTGATCAGCCGCAGCACCAGCTACACGGGTGCGTACAGTAACTTTATCCGCAACGATAAATGCAGAGTAGAAACCTACACCGAATTGGCCAATCAATTGGCTGTCTTTTGCCTGATCAGAACCGATGGATTCAAGAAATGCTTTAGTGCCGGATTTTGCAATCGTTCCCAGATTATCGATGACTTCATCACGGGACATACCGATACCATTATCACTGATGGTGATGGTTTTTTGCTCTTTATCACAAGCTAGACGAACGCGTAATTCACCATTATTTTCATACAGCTCAGGTGTAGACAATGCACGGAAACGCAATTTGTCAGCCGCATCAGAGGCATTCGAAATCAGTTCACGAAGAAAAATTTCTTTGTTGGAGTAGAGAGAGTGGATCATCAACTGCAACAGTTGTTTGACTTCAGACTGAAATCCACGGGTTTTCTGACCTTTCATGTTCATTTATTACCTCAATCTAAATCCAGTTCAGATATGTAAAATCGAATGATGGTAATCAAATGGGGATAGATCTGGAGAGTTTCAAGTTAGAAAAACAAGAAGAATGAAAAATTTAGTTTGATGAGTGCGTAAATCTGTTATGGATGGCGGCATTAACCGCAGCACCATCCATTGAATTTTCCCATTTGAATTAGGGGAATAAATCACAAATCAGTGATTTTTTGACGGCCAGCCAGTGAATGAGACAAGGTCGTGCCATCCACCATTTCAAGCTCACCACCCACAGGAACCCCGTGAGCAATTCGGCTGGCTGTCACACCATACTGAGAGCAGATTTCTGCAATATAGTTTGCCGTTGCCTCTCCTTCGACGGTTGGGTTCGTTGCCAGAATAACTTCTGACAACGTTTCAGCAAATAATCGTTCTTCTAAACGATCCAGACCAATATCCATTGGCCCGATACCATCCAAAGGCGATAAATGCCCCATCAGGACAAAGTAGCGTCCCGCAAATTGACCTGTCTGCTCAATGGCATGAATGTCAGCAGGGCTTTCTACCACACAGATCTGTCCATTTTGCTGACGACGGGGATTAGCGCAAATCGTACACTGTTCCTGTTCAGTGAATGTCTGGCAATCTTGACAATGGCCAATTTCAGACATCGCTCTCGTCAGTGACTGTGCTAACCGCATTCCCCCACTACGATTCCGCTGCAATAGGTGAAATGCCATCCGCTGAGCAGATTTGGGACCTACGCCGGGCAAACAGCGTAGTGCTTCCATCAGTGATTCAAGAAGAGGGCTGGTTTGCATCAGAATGGCATCTTAAAGCCTGGTGGTAATTGCATTCCATTGGAAACACCGGCCATTTTCTCTTTCTGGGTTTCTTCAATGCGACGCGCCGCATCATTGAATGCAGCAGCGATCAGATCTTCCAACATGTCTTTGTCATCGTCCATCAGGCTTGGATCGATTTCTACACGGCGGCAGTTATGTGCGCCATTAATAGTGATTTTCACCAGACCCGCACCGGATTCCCCCGTCACTTCCAGACTTGCAATTTCTTCCTGCATTTTTTGCATTTTTTCTTGCATTTGCTGGGCCTGTTTCATCAAATTACCCAAACCACCTTTACCAGACATAATTCTCTCTCTTCGCTATAGCCACAGCATAAAGATACACTGCGGCAGTTAAACAGGCCGGATACTTTCTTCATCTAATTCTGCATCAAATAGCTGCTGAAGTGTTTGAATTGTTCTATCCGAAATAATGGATTGGCGCGCTTGTGCCAATTTTTCTTCATAAATGGCTTTTCGCCACTCCAGAGGCGTTTTTACCGCAGGATTATCATCTTCAATGATACTGAGTTCAATAGGTTTTCCATGTAATGCACTTAATGCTTCAGCTAATGCTTTCTGTGCCGATGCCGAATTAAGATGGTGCTGCTTTGAACGCAAATGCAGACAGAACCGAGTTTCATCAATCTGTTCTCTAAATGCATTCAATGCGACCTGCTGAACTAATTTTGGAATATTCAGTTTATCAATTTCCGCTGCCCATGAATCCCTTTGTATCGATTCGACAACCAGTTTTACGGTTAATTCTGCTGTTTTTTCATCTTCAAGCGCCGCTTTTATCGATTTTGGCGTTGTCACCGATGATTGTTTTTCTTCAATATTCGCATTTGTGGCTCGCCAGCGATACGCCTCTTTCTTTATCGGTTTAGGCTCTTGTGTTTTAGGAATATATGATTGAGGGCGCTGCTCAGCCACTGCCACCAATCGCTCCAGAGCCGAACTTGCCGGTTTAGCCTTCGCAGACTCTGCCGGCTCAGGCTTTTTTGGTGAAGTTTGTCCTTGACGAGTAAGTGAACTCCTCGCTTGCAATAATTTTGCTGTCGGACTGTTAACTGTGGATGCAGTTCCCAACGATTGGGAGACTTTCTGTGCAGCTTGCCTGTTTTCTTCATTACTTAACGCTGGCTGGGCTGAAGCTGGGGTTACAGATGTTGAACCCACCGGCACTACGGGCGCTTCCACCAAAGATGGCGGTGTTTCCTCAATGACACTCTTGGGATGAAATGCTAAAGCTCTCAATAATGCCATTTCAACTCCCATTCGGCGTTCTGGGGCATAAGAGAGTTCTTTGCGTCCAACCAATAATGCCTGATAATAAACCTGCAAATCAGTAGGGGAGATCGATCTTGCCAGCAAGCGCAAACGCTCTTCTATAGAAGAAGGATCACTCTCAGGTTGCTGAGGTAATAATTGAAGCATCGCAATGCGATGCAACAACGACAGTGTTTCGACTAACAAGTTTTCCCAATCCATACCACGGGATGCAACTTGCTCAACCAAAGCCATCACTTGTTGGCCATCAGCACGAACCAACGCTTCGATAATCTCCAATGGTTGGGCATCATCCAATGTTCCCAGCATCTGGCTGACGATATCAGATGTCAGTTTGCCTCCACCAAGAGCAATGGCCTGATCGGTTAAACTCAAGGCATCACGCATACTGCCATCCGCAGCACGGGCAAGAAGTTGGCGGGCACGAACATCACTTTCTATTTGTTCCGCATTCAGAACATATTCCAATTGATTGCTGATTTGATTCACATCAAGCGCCTTCAAATGGAATTGCAAACAACGTGAAAGAATAGTTACGGGCAGTTTCTGTGGATCCGTCGTTGCCAAAAGGAATTTCACATGCTCAGGCGGCTCTTCCAATGTCTTCAGCAAAGCATTGAAGCTATGGCGAGAGAGCATATGAACTTCGTCAATAAGATAAACTTTGAAACGGCCTCGGGCCGGAGCATACTGAACATTGTCCAGTAGTTCACGGGTATCCTCTACTTTTGTTCGGGAAGCTGCATCGATTTCAATCAGATCGACAAATCGTCCCTGTTCAATTTCGAGACAGTTTACACACTGACCACACGGAGTCCTTGTAATACCCTTTTCGCAATTCAATCCTTTTGCCAACAGACGTGCAATTGTGGTTTTACCTACACCTCGAGTGCCGGAAAAAAGATAAGCGTGATGGAGACGCTGGTGTTCAAGACCATTCGCCAATGCAGTCAACACATGTTGCTGACCGATTACGTCAGAAAATATTTGTGGGCGCCACTTACGGGCAAGTACCTGATAGCTCATGAATACCGAGGAAATTGAACATGACTGACTATCATGCTAGCACAGCCTCACCATGAACGGCGAGGCTGATGTATCAATAATGCGAAAATGAGAACAATCAGTGACCGGGAAACTCAATGATTGTATAGCTATCAATGCCTTGTTTTTTCAAGCGTTCGGTGCCACCCAAATCCGGTAGCCCAATGATGAACGCTGCTTCTGAAACTTCTCCCCGCAAACGGCGGATCAGGCGTACCGTAGCTTCAATCGTACCACCCGTTGCAAGTAGATCATCAATGACCAGGACTTTTTCCCCCTCATTGATACTGTCCTTATGGATTTCCAGCGTATCAGTACCATATTCCAGATCGTAAGTTTCACTTAACGTTTCACGCGGTAACTTACCTTTTTTACGGACAGGAACAAAACCAACACCCAGACGCAGTGCAACAGGAGCACCGAATAAAAAACCACGAGCTTCAGTACCAACAATTTTCGTGATGCCTTTTCCTTGATAATGCGCAACTAATAGATCTATTGTAGCTTGGTACGCAGCAGGATTATCCAGTAATGTGGTAATGTCACGAAAAAGTATTCCCGCTTTTGGATAATCAGGAATTGTTTCAATACTATCTTTAATTAATTGCAGTTGTTGTGCGTTAGCGGTCATAATCGATGCCAGCCAGTTTATAAAAAACGAAAATGGTGAAATTTATTCAACCTATTGAAAAAAAGCAACTGTAATGCAAATTACAGCTTATATTTTGTTGATTTAGTTCAAGCTTCGCGTCTATCAAATAGGGTGATATCGTGGCCAAATAAGATAGGCCAACGAAATCGTCTTTAACGAACAGATTATTAACGATAACGAGATACTGATGAGCATACAAAATTTATTAAATGCACTTGAAAAACAAATCAGTATTCTGGAAAAAGACCTCACTTTATTACACGATACGCCTTTTTCCATCGCACGTTTTGATCGGACACTATTCCACCACCATAGCAACAAACTCAGTGGATACATGCAAGAAATTAAACAAAATATGGAGCAGTTAAAAGCTTGTGTAAACGACTATCGTATTGAGCAGGTTAAATACCTTTCTGAACGCTTGGTAACACAAACTGAGGCATTGAAGCGTGAAATAGCAACCCAAACGCTGCGAAAACAGGAAGATAAATTTGAACACCGATCACAACAACGCGATCTTTATCAACGTCTGGCAGAGCACCAAGATTATGAACGCCGTTTAATTGCAATGATCGATGACAGAGAATTGCAGTTAAATAAGCAAGTTATACTAGCCAACAGGTCAAAATTGCAAAGAGAAATCGCAGCTCTGGCAGGAAGGCTTGCCCGCTGTCGTCAGGCACTGATGCGTATCGAAAAATCAATAGAAAAACAAGAACATTCAGATTAACCAGAAGGATAAAAAAGCCGTTATGACTCTTGAACAAGCACCACCTGAAGTACAACTTGCAGTAGATCTTATTTATCTGCTTGAATGCAATGAAATTTCCCCTGCCATTGCATTAGCTGCATTAGAGATAGTCAAACACGATTTTCAGGGGAAACTGGAAAAACAGACTCAATAGCCTGAGAAATAAGTAAAACTAATTCCTATTTCATCAGGCTTCCTTTTTTAAAAACGGCCATCTGGGTGGTGGTTATCACCATTTAATGGTTTCTGTACCTCTTGCAAGCTGTCGCCTTGCCCATTGTGTAAGTAAACTTCTAACTGGTTAAATGCGATGTTGATACCATTTTCCCGACATAATTTATCGATACTGCGGTTTATTTCATCCACTGTGCGACTGCGATCGCCCAATTCTCGAACATAGAGCCTTAATTCATGATCCAATGTACTGGAACCGAAACTCATAAAATAGACTTGTGGCCCCGGTTCGTTCATTACTCGGGAATTATCGTTTGCTGCTTTTAACAAAATCTCTTTTACCTTATCAAGATCAGAGCCATATGCGACACCAACCTTAATGATAATTCGCGTGACAGTATCGGAAAGTGTCCAGTTGATTAACCGTTCCGTTACAAATGCACGATTAGGGATAATCACTTCCTTGCGATCAAAATCTGTGATTGTTGTCGCACGAATACGGATTTTACTGACCGAACCAGAGTAAGTTCCTATTGTTACTGTGTCTCCAATACGAACTGGGCGCTCAAACAAAATAATCAGGCCTGAAACAAAGTTAGCAAAGATTTCCTGCAAACCAAAACCTAACCCAACTGAAAGAGCTGCCGCCAGCCACTGTAATTTATTCCATGAAACACCCAGAGTTCCTAGAGCAGTAATTCCTCCGACACCCATGATTAAGTAAGTCAATGTCGTCTTAATGGCATATGAGGAACCTTGCTGTAATTGCAGACGAGAGAGTACCAAGACTTCCAATAATCCCGGCAAATTTCTCATCATGACCCATGCAATCACCAGCATTGCTAGCGATAGCATAAAGTCTTTCAGAGTAACGTATTTCAGAACATTGCCCAGTTCTGTTGTTGTGTTGTATTGCCACAGATTGATCCTATCGAGGTAAGAAAACACCGTCACCAAATCAGACCAAATATAATAAAACGCTCCCAGAAAGACCAAAAACAGTACCATCGTCGTCAAACGCAATGACTGCTGGTTAATCTGATCCAAAGCCATTGGGGGTTCTTCCACAACTTCACCTTCTGCCCCTTCTTTCACCAGGGACTGACGGCGGGCAACGGCCCGCTGATAGGCAATGCGGCGAGCAGCAATACTCAATCCCCGTAAGCAAGCCTGATAACTGATATGCCAGAAGAACAGTAAATACAGGCTGTAAAGCCAACGTTCTGCCAAGCGCAAAGTCGTGTAGAAATAGCCGGATACCATCAATACCATCAGTACCAATGGTGCAAACGTCAATGCTGTCACTACGATAGTGCGAATCATGTGTGAATTTTTTTCACGCCATATATACCGACAGAATGGAAAAATAAAAAAGAAAAGCAAGAATAGGCAAATAAATACAATACCCTGACCAATAACATCATCAGACAATCTCAGGGGATGTTTTGCCCCCAATGTTATCCAGAATAAAATAGGCAGTAACGCTATCGATAAACGTACAAGATTTTTGCGAAATAAAGTGCAGACCGCTTTGTCCAGAAAAAAATGACTCTCTCCAATTCCATCTTTGGTAAGAATTTGGTAACTACAACTATATATAATCCAAAATAATGCCAATTGACGAGAAAATCCCCAAATCAAATCATTCAGATCATCACCTGATTTCGAATACCAATAACCTATTGCCAGAACGATAAAAGCCAGTGGTAATGTTTTTATCAGTGTCAGAATCAATGCCAGTGGTGTGTGTAATTGGCTATCACGACGAAATTGCCCCACTTCATCCGCAATTTTCTTCAACTGTTCATTAATGCCTTTGGTCTGCCAATGTAAAAATAAGCTAACCAGCATAAGAGGAATAACGAAATGGATGGAATCTTTTAGCCCAGTGATAAGCCCACTGAAGTTAAATCGAACATTTAAGTGGCTCAATTCTCCTTGAATCAGTCCGGGCAAGGATTTCAGCCAAACTAAGTTCATCGGTTTATTACTGTTCACCCAAAAAATCTGCTGAACAAGCGTTTGTTCCAACGAATGAGTAACATCCAACAACTCCTGTTGATCCATCTGTAAGTTGATAGCATGAGTAATTTGGTTTCCTAACTGATCATTTAGCTGATCCAGAAGCCCACGGCGAACATCCATAACCTTGTTAAGGGCATTGTGAATTTCTTCTATCATCTCAGAGGATTCATTCTTTATTTTATTGTGACTATCTTTCAATAAATCGACGATATAGTCATCATTTTGATAAATAAGATCCCGTTCCTGAGTAATCTCAAACTGCTCAAGACGCAAGTCAGCAATTTTTGTCGGCAAATCTTTTGTCAGAATATCCTGAGGGACTTTTAACTGTTCTTGAAATAAAATACGCGATAATAATAAGCTGCCACGTAATACCTTGACCTGCTCTTTTAAATTCCGCTCGGATTGAATAATTCTTTCCAGATAATTTTTGACACTAATATTTTTCTGGAACAACTGATTGTTGTCACGTGTTGCCGCAATCAACCGTTCACTGAGTTCATGGTTATTTTCAATTTCCTGCTGAATCAGTGGATTATCCTGAATATGTGAATTTTTTCCGTCCTGATTTTGGGCTTCTTTAGCTGTTTCTTCAGATATGCTCAGGCGTTTTCCACTCAACACATTTTGAATAAATTCAACGTAACTCTCCAGTTGTCTAATCTGATATGTCGTATAATCCCTTTGCTGTCGTAGAAGCACCTGCAACTGAATATTCGCTTGCAAGGATGCTTTTTGAAACGCATTTTGATACATCAAGAAAGATTGTTCTACCTGCAACAATTCCATTTGGGTACGACTGTATTCTGGTTGTTCAGTCAATGCATTATTAAGTTGATTACGAATTTGCTGCAATCTCTGCATGTTTTGAAACAACACGTTTTGTGCTCGTTCTGGCTGTGTTTGCAAACCAATCAACTGACTATTGTAGCTTCCAAGGTTTTCCTGTGCCTGTTGCAAGCTATTCCATGTAGTATTTAGCTTCACTTCAAGCTGTTTAAGAGATAATCTTTCCAGCGCCTCTATGTATTCATTTTTATCTTGCTGAGTGCTATTTTTCAGGTTTTCTAATTTAGTCATAACCTGACGTGCTTTTTGTGGCGCTTCTTGCCAATTTTTGTGAAGTAGCTCGGTATCCAACTTCACTTGTTCTATCTTGTCAAAGAAAGCAAGTGTTTTTTCTAAATCAGATATGGATACTCTTTCTTCAACCGTATGTTCCTTACGTTCTGTCAGGTTCTTAAGCTGGTTTTGAATATCGTTACGGGTTGGGACATCGCTACTGAATGCCGTACTTGCAGGAGAAAAGAGAGATGACAGGAGAAAAAACAGACTTATCATCAACGCAAAGCGAAAAAATAATCTATCGGAGAGTTTGTTACACGAACTCCCCCTATTAAGCGAAATACCCAAATATCGGTTAGCTGGAACCATAAATTCATCTACTCATCATTTGCAGATAATGGAATAATGCCAGCCCACTAATTCCTCTGGCATCCGCACAAGTTTTGCACAATTTCACTTCGACATTCTGGGCCGTCAAAATGCTGCGCCATTGGCAATGATAAGAATGGATTCCATCAATTTTCACTCCTGTTATTCAAGCTTCATTTTCTTCGCGATTCCGCACGTGGAGACTATATTTAAGTGTGTCGATAAAGCTGTCCACCAGATACACTGACTGCTTTTGAATATTAAAACTGTCCGGTGCGAATGACCAGTTTTCCAATAATCCCGTCATCAATGCTTTCAGCATTATCGCAGAACGTCTGAGATCTAGGTCGTGAGGTAATTCTCCAGATTGAATGCACGCTTCCAACGCTTTTTCAATTCTTTCGTAATCGGAAATACATGTCTCCCGAAGCTCCTCCGCTAATGAAGACATTCCTCCTACGAACTCACATTTATGGAAAAAAATTTCCACCAACAGGTGACTTTGAGGATCATCCATCATCATTCCTAATATAAAAATCAATAAAGATTTCAACGCAAGGAGTGGATTATTAGGGTATTTTGCTTGATACTCTTTCTCTAACGCGTCTATTTTATCTTCTGGAATTTTACAAACAGTGGAAAGTAAATCCGTTTTATTTTTAAAATGCCAATAAATTGCTCCACGTGTTACACCAGCTGCTGTTGCGATATCTGCTAATGAAGTAGCAGAAACGCCCTGCTCAGAAAAAGTCTTTATCGCAGCGTCTATGATTTGTTGACGAGTTTTTTTTGCTTGTTGTTTAGTTTTTCGTGCCATTTTCGTGCCATAAACTTTGTTTTTGACTGAGGCTGATTTACATACATTCATGTATGTTTGTACTATAGCACCCTTAATCAATGAAGTAATGATTTCACTTGTTTGTTCAGAGAATCAACATTGAAAAATTGAGGTTTACTTATGCGAAAAAACAGGGGAGTTTTACCTCTGGCTACATTACTAGTGCTTTCAGGCGGTTTTATTCTTTCTGGATGTAATGACAATAAAGACGCACAGCAAGGAGCTGCCGGCCAGCATGTTCCTGAGGTTGGGGTCGTAACGCTGAAAGCAGAACCTCTGACAGTGATCACGGAATTGCCAGGCCGTACAGTGGCTTATCGTGTTGCGGAGGTTCGGCCTCAAGTCAGTGGTATTATTCTGAAACGTAACTATAAAGAAGGAAGTGATATTGTTGCTGGAGAATCGTTATACCAAATAGATCCGGCAACCTATCAAACAGAGTACAGCAAGGCTAAGGCAAATTTAGCCAGAGCGCAGGCTAATGAGAATGTCTCTCATTTGACCGTTGAACGTTATAAATCATTGCTGGGCACACAGTATGTAAGTAAGCAGGAATTTGATAAAGCAACTTCTGATTATGCACAAGCAAGCGCAGATGTTCAGTCCGCTCAAGCTGCATTGGAAAGTGCCAGAATCAATCTGGCCTATACCAAAGTCACATCCCCTATTTCCGGCCGCTCGGGTAAATCCACCGTCACAGAAGGCGCGCTGGTTTCTGCTAACCAAGGTTCGGCCTTAACAACTGTTCAACAGTTAGATCCTATTTATGTTGATATCACCCAATCAAGTGATGACTACCTGCGGCTTAAAAATGAAATTGCAAAAGGAGTCGTTCAAAAAGAGACCCCAAAAACCAAAATTCGCCTAATTACTGACTCTGGACAAGAGTACAGTCAGGAAGGTTATCTTGAGTTTTCAGACGTGACGGTTGATGAAACTACCAGCTCTATCACTATGCGTGCTGTTTTCCCGAACCCAAATGAAGAAATACTTCCTGGCATGTTTGTCCGTACCAAACTGGAAGAGGGTGTCCGTCCGAATGCAATTTTGATTCCTCAGCAAGCTGTTACCCGGACACCTCGCGGCCAAGCGACTACTATGGTTGTCGATAAAGATAACAAAGTAGAAGTACGTAATATCAGTGCTACTCAGGCACTCGGTAACAAATGGCTGGTGACGGAAGGCTTGAAATCTGGAGATAAAGTTATCGTCACTGGATTACAGAAAATAGCGCCGGGAATAACGGTTAATCCAGTAGAAACTGATCTAAATGTCAAGCCTGCGACTAATAAAGCTGAGCCTGAAAAAAAGCCTCAATAAGGAGTCGGTGATTCATGCCTAAGTTTTTTATCGAGCGACCAATCTTTGCATGGGTAATTGCAATTATCACTATGCTATCTGGTCTGCTGGCAATCATGAAATTACCCGTGGAGCAATACCCTGCGATTGCGCCACCCGCTATTTCTATTTCGGCAGTTTATCTTGGAGCTGATGCCTCTACAGTACAAAATACTGTAACACAGATTATTGAACAGAATATGAATGGCATAGATAATCTAGTGTACATGTCCTCCAATAGTGATTCTGCCGGTCACATGAATATCACGCTGACTTTTGAGGCGAACACGAACCCAGATATTGCTCAAGTGCAGGTTCAGAATAAACTGCAATTGGCGATGCCTCTGTTACCTCAAGAAGTTCAGCAACAAGGGATCAATGTTGAGAAAACAACTAACTCATTTTTGATGGTGGTTGGTTTCAACTCGCAAGATGGTTCCATGAGTCAAGATGATATTTCCGACTACGTCGGAGCCAATGTCAAAGATTCCTTGAGCCGCGTTACAGGCGTGGGGGAAACAACGCTGTTCGGTACACAGTATGCGATGCGTATCTGGCTCAATACTGAAAAGCTGCTTAACTATAAAATGACCCCCTTGGAAGTGGTTAATGCAATTAAAGCACAAAACAATCAGGTTGCAGGTGGGCAGCTAGGGGGAACACCACCAGTTCCGGGGCAACGATTAAATGCGTCGATCATTGCACAAACTCGCCTCAGTTCTGCGGAAGAATTCAGCAAAATTCTGCTACGCGTGAATCCTGACGGATCAAAAATTAATTTGAGTGATGTTGCTGTCGTTGAACTAGGTGCTGAAGGTTACAATATCATTGGCCGATTCAATGGCAAACCTGCGGCTGGTATCGGTATCAAACTAGCTACAGGTGCCAACGCACTGGATACATCCAAAGCCGTCAAAAAAGCATTGGCTGAGATGTCGCCATTCTTCCCGCATGGGCTGGCTGTTGTATATCCGTATGACACAACACCCTTTGTTAAAATATCTATTTTCGAAGTGGTGAAAACATTGGCAGAAGCTATCCTGCTGGTGTTTGTTGTTATGTACCTGTTCCTGCAAAACTTCCGGGCTACTCTGATTCCAACGATTGCGGTTCCGATTGTATTGCTTGGCACATTCGCCATTCTTGCGGCCTTTGGTTATTCCATCAATACATTGACGATGTTTGCCATGGTGCTTGCCATCGGTTTGCTGGTCGATGATGCTATTGTTGTAGTGGAAAACGTCGAGCGTGTCATGCAGGAAGAAGGGCTATCGCCAAAGGAAGCTACTAAAAAATCAATGGGGCAGATTCAAGGTGCTCTAGTCGGTATTGCACTGGTACTTTCTGCTGTATTTGTACCAATGGCATTCTTCGGAGGCGCTACAGGGGCAATTTATCGCCAGTTCTCAATTACTATCGTTTCTGCAATGATATTGTCTGTTCTGGTAGCCTTAATCCTGACGCCAGCTTTGTGTGCAACCATGCTCAAACCTGTTGCCAAAGGCAGCCATAACACTCAAAGAGGACTCTTTGGTTGGTTTAACCGTCTGTTTGAAAAGAGCACTCTCCATTATACCGATAGCATCGGCCGGATGTTGCGTGGTACAGGGCGTTACTTGCTGATCTATGTTGCATTGATTGCGGGTATGGCTTTGATGTTTACCCGTCTGCCATCATCCTTCCTGCCTGAAGAAGATCAGGGTGTTTTATTGGCAATGATTCAATTACCGTCAGGTTCCACTCAGGAGCAGACACAAAAGGTATTGAATCAAGTCAATGACTACTTCTATACCAAAGAGAAAGATGTTGTTAAATCTGTGTTTACAGTTAACGGCTTTGGTTTTGCTGGTCAGGGGCAAAATACCGGTCTGGCGTTTATCAGTTTAAAAGACTGGGACCAGCGTAAGAATGAGAAAGAT
This sequence comes from Xenorhabdus koppenhoeferi, assembly GCF_900116635.1. GTDB lineage: Bacteria > Pseudomonadota > Gammaproteobacteria > Enterobacterales > Enterobacteriaceae > Xenorhabdus > Xenorhabdus koppenhoeferi. The sequence continues at coordinate 15,236 of NZ_FPBJ01000019.1, forward strand.
AAAGTTTCCGCTATTGTTGATCGAGCAAATGCTGACTTTTCTCAAATCAAGGAAGCCATGGTCTTTGCGTTTAATATTCCTTCGATTGTAGAGTTGGGTTCTGCCAGTGGTTTTGATTTCCAATTGATTGACAAAGGAAATCTTGGGCATGAAGCATTAACGAATGCACGTAATCAGTTGCTTGGTATGGTTGCTCAGCATCCTGATATGCTCAGAAGTGTTCGTCCTAATGGACAAAATGACACACAGCAATACCGTCTCCATATCGATAAGGAAAAAGCAGAAGCGTTAGGTGTATCTACCTCAAATATCAACACAACACTGAGCACGATGTTTGGTGGTGTTTATATCAATGACTTTATTGACCGTGGTCGAGTCAAAAAAGTTTATATCCAAGCTGATGCAGCTTACCGTATGTTGCCGAGCGATATTAGCAAATTATATATCCGCAATTACCATAGCCAAATGGTGCCGTTTTCCGCATTTATAGATGTATCAAAAGAACCGTGGGTTTATGGTTCACCCCGTCTGGAACGCTATAACGGGCTTCCTTCTATGGAAATCGTAGGTGAAGCAGCTCCTGATAAAAGCACCGGTGATGCAATGGCGCTGATGGAACAGCTAGCGGCACAACTGCCCGCCGGAATTGGTTATGACTGGACTGGAATGTCTTATCAGGAACGTCTGTCAGGTAATCAGGCTCCAGCTCTCTATGCGCTGTCATTGATTGTCGTATTCCTCTGTCTGGCAGCGCTGTATGAAAGCTGGTCCATTCCGTTCTCAGTCATGTTGGTCGTCCCCTTGGGGGTCATCGGTGCATTGTTGGCAACATCAATGCGGGGGTTAGATAATGACGTTTACTTTAAAGTTGGCTTATTGACGACCATTGGTTTGTCAGCGAAAAACGCCATTCTTATTGTAGAGTTCGCTAAAGATCTGATGGAGAAAGAAGGCAAAGGGTTAATAGAAGCCACTCTGGATGCTGCCAAAATGCGTCTACGTCCAATCCTGATGACATCTTTGGCCTTTATGCTTGGGGTTATGCCTTTAGTATTAAGCAACGGGGCTGGCTCAGGCGCACAAAATGCCGTAGGGACAGGAGTATTGGGTGGTATGATTGCTGCTACATCATTGGCAATTTATTTCGTCCCAGTGTTCTTCGTTGTTATCAAGCGTCGATTCACAAAGAAAAGTGAAGCGGTTGAGCACACCTCAACCCACTACTGAATTTAATTATGTTAAAAAAGGTCACATAAGTGACCTTTTTTAATGGGCAAAAATCACTTCAAATGGTAAATTCCCCTGATTACAATATCTACATTAAACCCTATCTATAATCTATACACTTTGTCTTTCAAACTGCCTCTTTGTTGGTTGCGCTCGCTCACCCCGGTCACATAGTTATCTATGCTCCCGGGGATTTGCTCTCTTGCCGTCGCGATGCAACTTGAAATCCATTGTGTATAGTTAAAATAAATAATTATGCAAAAAACTACATTTAAGGGCGATATCATTCTGTTTTTTATAATAAATACAAGATAAATTGGCAACTGCTCTGATTTTTCTTCTGATTACAGCTTTAATGGTAAAAAGTGTTCCATCCCGATGGTGACATATGTAATAATGTCGATATATTGATTTTGAAAGTCGCAATACAATCGCCTATAATGACCCCAGTGCTATTGCTACAGCCTCTACTGTATTAGTATAATTCTATATATTTAACGGTATATGTAGATATGACTATCTTTTATAGTAGAATGTCAGGCTGTTGTCGGAAACTAAGCTGTACCAGAACTAAGTGTTTGAGTAAAACTAAACATAAATTAGTCATTGTTAAAAACTCAGTTAGCAGATGAAAAAAATAGAGCTTTTAATATTAATAAATAATAATCATGTTTTGATAGGCTCTATTCTAAAAGAATGACTATAATAAATAGTATGTATAAGTCTTAGTTCAAATAAGCAGTGCGCTTTTTACGGAGGTGATTATGGATGAATATTCACCAAGAAGACATGATATTGCTGAATTAAAATACTTATGTGAAAAATTAATTCATGAAGCATTTCTAGTCCTGAATCGCACTGATAATCATTGGATTCAGGATCTGGCTTCCGAGAGAAGCTTAAAACTAAACGAATTGATCGAACACGTTACAGCTTTTGTCTGGAGCTTTAAAATTAAATATGCAGATAACTACGATCTCAGCACCTTAATTGATGAATATCTGGATGAAACATATAATTTGTTTGGAAGTGATAAGATAAGCTTCCTTGAACTTACAAAATGGCAAAGAACAAACGAACACTTAACTAACATTCTGCTACTCGATTTGAACGCTTCTTTAAGCAAAACCTGATAAATATATTTCTAACTATTTTTATACCAAATAAGATAAGGCAATTATGACTAAAACTGACTATCTGATGCGTTTGAGAAAATGCACTTCTATTGAAACACTGGAGCGTGTAATTGAAAAAAATAAATACGAACTTTCGGATGATGAACTTGAATTGTTCTACTCCGCTGCTGACCACCGTTTAGCCGAACTTACTATGAATAAGCTCTATGATAAAATCCCATCATCTGTCTGGAAATTTGTCCGCTAAGCTGTAGTGATAGGATAGTAAGCGACTAAAGCCGGTAGATATTATCGGCTAACTGAGGAGCCAATGATAAACCTGAGATTGGCGAGGACTCTGCCAGCGACATCCCGGCACACACATCCCTTGCTATGGCTGCTTCTTTCCAGACCTGACCAAGTTAACAAGTTAGCGTTGCGGGAGAACCAACAGAGTCCTCATTGATATTAGCTTCAAATCTTGAAGCGGCGGCTATTATCATTCATATATAATAAAATAGCAAGACACCTTCATTTGAATGCTGCTTTCTTGCTCACCGCGATGAAAAAATCAAAAATAACATTAAGAAAATAAATTTTTCTGCTACCTAAAAGAATTAACCTTTCCATAACTCAACATTTCCGCTTAACATAATGCTCTTTTTATGTTCTATAGATATTAGATTAGCTTCAATTTCTTCAGTGTAATAATCGTCTTTGGGATAAAATTGAACATTTAACATGCAAACAATAAACATATAAAATAATAAAAAAAGCACATATGATAACAAATATGAATAATTTTAAATTGATATAAAAATCTGATAAATTTTACAATATCAACTTAAATAAAATATTAACACTATTTTTCGCTCAAGTAAAAATAATCATATAAATCAATAAATAAACACTGCAGCAATGTTATATGCATTATTTGAATAAGTATTGATTAAATCAACAGTGATATTTTAACACCGAAATAAAAACATAAAGATAAATTTGATTTACAACTTAATATCTTTATTTTTTTGGATAAATGAGTTTTTATATCTGTAATCGTTTGATTATACGTTTTCAACAACTCTTATAAAAAGCAAAGGCACATTATGAGCCAGGCATTGCAAAATTTAATTAACTTGATACATCTGGAAAAAATAGAAGAAGGGATTTATCGTGGGCAAAGTGAAGACTGAAGAAAGTTTTGAGCATCAAAATACTATGCCAATAGTTCCTCCTCCAGAAGAGTTAGAATCTCAAGAGGAAATGGTAAAAAAAATGGCCCCTTCACTCCCTGACAAATTGTACAAAGCTTTTTCCGCACCACCTCTGGAGATGAAGCTGGTTAAGTCCCACAGTTTGCCTAATCATTCATCAAAAGAGCCTGTGCGTTATGTTTGGTTTCGCAGTAATGGAAAAATGCCAGGAGATCCATTCATACATCATTGTTTGTTAGGCTATGCTTCAGATTTCAATTTCCTGCCGACATCTTTACTGCCCCATAGCGTGGATTTTATGGAGCACAATATGCATGCAGGTAGCCACAATTGACCATTCAATGTGGTATCACCGTCCTTTCAATATGAATGATTGGTTACTCTATGCGATCGAGAGCCCATCAGCATCAGGAGCGCGTGGTTTTGTTCGTGGGCACATCTATAATCGTGAAGGAATACTTATTGCTTCTGCAGTTCAGGAAGGGGTTATCCGCAAACTGTAATAAATGTAATAAATAAGTACTGTATGCCGTAATAATCTGGATAACACATAATGGTTATTCATTGTTACCCTATTATTACGGTGATTAAGCTCCAACCGATCCTGCTGTTGCCGCATTAATATGAACAACCGTTCTCATTCGTTTCATTACCGAAGAATATTGCTAAAGAAGGGATAAATAAAGGAGCAGCAAACAGCAACTGCTCCCTATATGTGCACATTAAACGTGCACAGGCTCATTCAAAATTTCACCAACCTGTTGAAGCTGGTACATTTGGTAATAACGTCCACGTCTTGCCAGTAACTGCTGATGCTGTCCCTGTTCTACAATTGCACCACGATGCAGCACTAAGATGGAATCGGCTTCAATGATGGTTGAAAGACGATGGGCGATAACTACCAACGTTGTCTGCTTACGGATCATTCTCAATGCTTTTTGGACTGATTGTTCTGTTCCAGAATCAATATTCGCCGTTGCTTCATCCAAAATAAGAATCTGTGGCGTTTGTACTAAAACCCGAGCCATTGCTAAAAGCTGTTTTTGTCCTGCTGAAAGAGTGTTCCCTTGTTCTCCCAATAAAGAATTCAAACCATCTGGCAAGTTACGGATAAATTCGGCTAATTGAACCAGCTCCAGCACTTCCCATACTTTTTCTTCACTGATATCCCGTCCTAACGTGATATTGTCAAGAAATGAAGTGGCCAAAACGACAGGATCTTGCTGTACCATTGCGATGCCATTACGCAGCACTGCATGGGAAAGCGAAGATACGGGGCGTCCATCAAGATAAATTTCACCGTCTTGCCACGGATAATAGCCCATAATCAAATTGGCCAAGGTACTTTTCCCACTTCCTGTATGTCCAACCAACGCTACAAAACCATGAGGAAGAACATGCAGGTTAATATCATTCAAGATATGTTTGTCACTTCGATAGGCAAAACTTAAATTTTCAACATCAATTCGACCACTCGCCAATGTCTGTGAGTCATTGCCATACAGCTGCTGCGGGCTATCCATTAGTTCAAAAACCCGTTCTCCCGAAATCACAGCTTGCTGTAATAACGATTGCTGTGCCGTGAGTTCAATTAGCGGTTCATTCAATCGACCGAGGTAGTTAATAAAAGCATACAATACACCAACGCCAATGACGTCAGTTCCTTTGAGTCCAAATAGCAGAAGCAAGCCACACAATATTGCAGTAGAAAAAAAACTCAATAATGGTCTCAATAAAATCCCATCTAACCGTAAAGCCTGCATACGAGCCTTATAATGCGCCCGGTTAGTAGCCAGCATTCTTTCACCAAAACGAGCCTGCTGACGGAGTTGCTGAATTACAGCCATTCCATTAATAACTTCGTTAAAACCATCATTTATGTCGGCCAGATAGCCACGAATCTGCCTAACAATTGGGGTACTTAAACGCTGATAAATAAACATTACTAATAAGACTATTGGGAATATTGCTATCGTAACAGATGCCATACGCCAATCCAGTACAAACATGGCTATCAACATAGCGCCAATCAATGCAATACTGCGAAACACAGTAGGGATCACATTTACGAACAGATCCTTAATGACTTCAGTATCATTAGTTACACGAGAGATCAGTTGACCAACAGGCTGATTATCAAAAGCGCTTAATGGCTGATGTAATGCTGAGTTCATAACATCAGTACGTATCTGTTGTACCACACCTACAGATGCCTGATTAAAAAACAAGGTCTGGTAATAATGTAAGGCAGCAGAAATAAGCTGTAGGACCAAAAAGGCAGCCGCAAGCCCACTGACAACATCAAGCGGTAAATGTCCCTTTGCAACTATATTGTCGATAAAATAACTCACAAGCAACGGCCCGCTCACTTCTGCCAGCGCCGCAACCCATAACATTAACACAGCAATTATAATGGGCTTGCGATGGTTTTTACTGTAAGAAAGCAGGCGCTTTAATGATGGCCATAGCTTGCGCACATGAATATTAGTCATTTTCCCCATCCAATGCGGCTTCTAATTGTTGGTAATGATACATGTCAGAATACCAGCCGGGTTGAACGATAAGTTGCTTATGCAAACCTTGCTGTGCAATTGTGCCATGCTGCATAATCAATATATTATCTGCCTCCGTTAATGCAGATAGTCGGTGTGCACTAATAATAATGGTGCGTCGCTGTCTCCATTGGTTGAGGTTTTTCATGATGTGATGTTCTGTATGTCCATCAACAGCTGATAAGGCGTCATCAAGAATTAAAATCTCTGCATCCAATAACAAGGCCCTGGCAATAGAAATACGCTGCTTTTGTCCCCCGGAAAGCATCACTCCACGTTCACCCACTTCGGTTTGATAACCTTGCGGCAACCGCAAAATATCATCATGCACATTCGCCAAGCGAGCGACCTCTTCTATTTGCTCTTGGGTTGCATTAGGCCGTCCTAACGCAATATTGCCAGCTACTGTATCCGAAAACAGGAAAGGTGTTTGATTAACAATAGCCAACCGTGAACGCCACTCCTCTATTCTGAAGGCAGAGATATTTTGTGACTGAAAACGAATATCTCCATCAGTGACATCAAATTGTCGCTGTAATAAAGCCAACAAAGTACTTTTGCCTGAACCTGTTGGGCCACATAGCCCTAATAACTGACCAGGCTCTAACTGGAAACGGATACCATTCAAGACAGGCTTATCATTTGTTGGATAAGTAAACGTATTAATATTTGCCTGCAAAATGCCATGATCTGAAGATAAGGACTGTGTACCATCATTGATCACTAAAGGTTCCTGCAATAAACTCTGAATACGTGTATATGCGGCGCTACCCCTCTCAACAATGTTGAACATCCAAGCCAATGCCAGCATTGGCCAGATCATCAATCCCAAGTACATAACAAAGCTGGTAAGTTCACCTAACGTCATGGAGCCATGCACAACCATCCAACTCCCACCACCAATAGCCAAAAGATTTGAAATGGCAATAGTGATAAAAATTGTGGGATCAAAACATGCATCCACACGTGCAACATGCATATTTTTACGCCCTGCATCAATGGCAACTTCTTCAAACTGACTGGATTGTAATTCTTCCAAACCAAACGCTTTTATCATACGGATGCTGGTTAAACTTTCCTGAGCGTGGTTATTCAGGCTTGAGAAAGCGCCTTGCGCTGATTTAAAACGATGATGGAGCTGAGCACCATAATGTTTTATTGCCAACGCCATAATGGGCATCGGCAATAGTGATAACAACGTTAATTCCCAACTAATTTCCACACTCATTACGATAAGAACAGCACACCCCATCACTAAGGCATCAACTAAAGTAAGTACTCTCTCACCCGCAGCAAAAACAACTCTGTCAACATCGTTTGTTGCGCGAGCCATGAGATCACCGGTTCGATGACGTAAATAAAATTCAGGATTCTGGCTACTCAGCCGCAGGTAAAAATCACTGCGCAATTTAACAGCCAATCGATAAGAGGCTCCAAACAGCCATACACGCCAAACATATCGCAGCCCATAAATAGCCAATGCGATAACAAGTAACACTCCCAGCCACATCAATAGCTGATCGGATGACATAGTGCTTGCGCTAATACCATCAACAATAATCCCCACCAAGCGAGGTGGAATGAGTTGCAGCACTGCAATCATAATGAGAAAAACAATAGCGCCCAAATAACGCCGCCATTCACTAATAAAATACCAACCTAATTGTGAAAATAATCTCACGCACCTATTCCTGAGGTAAAAATGAAAAAGTTAGCGTCCACATACCAAAGGGAACTTCATATTACTGGATCTGATATTGGTAACGCCGTTGTATATTTTATTTTCTCCATTGCAAAATTGGAGGTGACATCAATCAAACCAGAAATCCCATTTACCATGCGTTTGTAGAATCGATCATAACTTTTCATATCAACAACTTCTACATGCATGAGGTAATCATATTCACCAGCCATGCGATAAAATGTTAATACTTCTGGCATCTCTTTAATAAAGGTAACAAACTGCCCATACCATTCACTGCTGTGTTGCTGAGTTTTGATCATCACTATCACTGTCAGACCAAGACCGAGTTTTTCACCATTGAGCAATGCCACTTTTCCAACAATATATCCCTCATCTTCAAGTCGCTTAAGACGTTTCCAGCAAGGTGTAGATGTCAAATTAACAGCTTCAGACAACGCATTCAGGGATAAACTACAATTCTTTTGGAGTAGTTCCAGTAGCTTACGGTCTATTTTGTCTAGCATATCTCAATCCTATAGAAATATTTCCCAAATATAACGGATAAAAACAGAAAAATAACAACCTATTTCTCTAAATGTAAGGGTAATCTATATACCACTACGGTATTATTATTCAGGATCAATTTATGTCGTCTTCATGGGCTAAAAATGCCATAAGAGCTATCCAAGCTGATTATCAGCGCAGTGCTGATACACATCTTATTCGTCTCAATCTTCCCATGTTTCCAAATATTCATCTCTATCTCAAAGATGAAAGCACTCATCCTACAGGTAGCCTGAAACATCGGCTTGCGCGTTCCCTATTCCTTTATGCGCTCACTAATGGCTGGATTAAGGAAGGAACTCCAATTATTGAAGCTTCATCCGGCAGTACCGCTGTTTCGGAAGCTTATTTTGCCCGTTTGCTTGGCTTACCTTTTATTGCAGTAATGCCTTCCTGTACGGCTAAACGTAAGGTTCAGGAGATTAAATTCCATGGCGGTAAATGTCATTTTGTAGAACATTCGGCTCTGATTTACCAAGAATCAGAACGTCTGGCAAAAGAACTGAATGGACACTACATGGATCAATTTACCTATGCCGAACGAGCAACCGACTGGCGAGGAAACAACAATATTGCAGAAAGTATTTTTCGCCATATGAAACTAGAGCCATTTCCTGAACCAACTTATATTGTTATGAGTGCAGGGACTGGAGGTACATCGGCAACATTTGGCCGCTATATCCGTTATCAGGGATATGACACCAAACTGGTTGTTGTTGATCCTGAAAACTCCGTTTTCTACGACTGCTATCGTCAGAATTGCCGTGAAATTCGCGGAGATGCTGGCAGCAAAATCGAAGGTATTGGTCGTCCACGTGTAGAACCCTCCTTTATCCCTACTGTTATCGATAATATGATCCAAGTTCCTGATCCTGCCTCTATCGCTACTATTTATTGGCTTGAAAAATTAATTGGCAGAAAAACGGGTGCATCAACAGGAACTAACGTCTGGGGCTCTTTGCAACTCGCCAAACAAATGTGCGATAACAACCAACAAGGTGCTATCGTGACGTTAATTTGTGATAGCGGGGAACGCTATCTTGATACTTATTACAATCCGGAATGGGTTCGCAATAATATCGGTGATGTCACTCAGTATCTAACACAACTACCCAAGCTAAACAGTTATGAGTAACATACCTCCTTCAATTTACAGAGGCAGGTATCATGAAACGAGCCGTTGTTGTATTCAGTGGTGGGCAGGATTCCACCACTTGTTTAATTCAGGCACTCCGTCAATATGACGAAGTTCACTGTGTTACTTTTGATTATGGACAGCGTCATCGCACTGAAATTGATGTTGCTTGTCGTATCAGCAAAGAATTAGGAGCCGCTGCCCACAAAGTACTTGATGTTACTGTGTTAAATGAGCTTGCAATCAGCAGCCTGACAAGAGACAACATTCCTGTGCCAGATTTCAATGCAAGTGAAAAAAGTGGCCTCCCAAATACTTTTGTGCCCGGTCGTAACATTCTGTTTTTAACTCTGGCCGCTATTTATGCTTACCAGATTGAGGCTGAAGCAGTGATTACTGGTGTTTGTGAAACTGATTTTTCGGGCTATCCAGATTGTCGTGACGAATTTGTCAAAGCGCTAAATAACGCTGTCAGCCTTGGTATCGCTCGTGATATCCGTTTTGAAACTCCCTTAATGTGGTTAAACAAAGCGGAAACTTGGGCACTGGCCGATTATTATCAAAAACTAGATTTTGTCCGTAACCAAACTCTCACTTGTTATAACGGTATTCAAGGTGATGGATGCGGTGAATGCGCTGCCTGCCATCTTCGAACCAAAGGATTAACTAACTATTTAACCAATATCCAATCCATAATGGCGGATATGAAATCTAAAACACATTTAAGTTAATCACATCGCTTTATTTAATTCATATCTGTTTGTGAGAGGTTCAACAGACCTCTCACTTTATTGTATTAGGTCTGATTGTATTAGGTCTGATTACCCGTCATCTTTCAAGTTGCAGCTTTGTTGGTTTAGCTTATCCCAGCCACCGTTTTTATACACATGCAGTTATTTATGCTCCTATATTCCCCCAGGATCTGCTTCCTTACTGTCACGCTACAATTCGCAACTCATTGGTTATAGGCTTCCATTTTTTTCCGTAGTTCACCTTCCAATATCAGAGATTTTTGGGTTTTTAAATCAATACAGGCAAATGTAGTTAAAGCATCAGCAATAATTTGATTATCTCTCCTGCGTATAATTTCCTGAAAGAATGTGCCACTTTTATTGCGTAATTCCTGTAAAGAAGATTTGACTTCCAATTCATCGGCTATCACTGCCGGATGGCGATAATTAATATTGATATTCACCACGACAAAACCAATATTATTACTGTTTAACCATTCCATAGAGTCACCTTCTGTGAGTAAATCCCAGCGTGCTGCCTCCATAAACTCTAAATACCGAGCGTTATTCACATGCTGGAAAAGATCGATATGGTAACCCCTAACTTTGATAATCGTGCTCATTGCTATTTTTTCCTTACACTCATCCGACCAGACTGACATTAACAATATCAAAACAATTTAATTACAATAGTGTTTAATCAATTATTTTTGATCGGTATCACAGCCCTCTTGGTAGAAGCATAACCGTGTCTCAAGAGGGCTTAATACTTAGTAAGTTAACTTACTCCGATTTTTTTCTATAAAGATAGGTCCAATACCTTGAACTTCCTGTAGTTGTTCTATTGCCGTAAAAGGGCCATATTTCTCACGATATTCAATAATTGCCTGTGCTTTTTTAACTCCAATGCCATTAAGTTCTTTCGCTAATTCTTCTGCATTTGCAATATTAATATTAAGTGATCCTTCCCCTGGTATTTGCTGAGCGGTGACTTGCTCCTTTCCTTCTTTTGAAGCACTGTCTTCAATAATAGCTTTATGTTGACTACCAGGCTGTTTTACCGTTTTATCAGCAGGCTCATTTGACGTGATCGCATACGATAATGGCATATTGATACACAAAGCCATGATGACTGAGTTGAATAATATCCTTAAATACTTCATGTAAATTTCTCCATGTATTGTTGACGGAAGAGAGATTGCCATAACGATATTTTTGGACAACAGGCAAGATTCAAATATGCGAAAGGCCACGAAAGTGGCCTTTTCAAATTGCTATTTTGCAAAAATAGTTGCGGGTAACGTCGCAATTTTACTCGGTTTGACCGAACTTAATATCAGCTTCATCACGTAAATTAATTATCAATGATTCCAGCATAATATTACCAGTCTGATACTGATAGCCTTCCAGATATTCTTTAATCTGCTCTTCGTTGATAGAGCCAGGAGCAACTTTATCCAACTGGATAAATACTGAGTTCCCAAGCTCATCTTGAGCTAAACCATATTCAACTTTACCTTCTTTAGGACGAGGCAGAGTAAATGCAACATCAGTCACCTGGTTAGTTTGTGAGAAGCGTTTTATTACTGTAGGCTGACCAAACTGGATATTAGCGGTTTTCAGCGCCTGCTCGCCTTTACCTTCTTTTAGAGCTGCCAGCAGCTTTTCACTTTCAATCTGAAGCTGTTTTTCTGCTTTCTGACGTTTCAACAATTCAGTTACTTCAGATTTAGCTTGTTCGAACGGTTGAACAGTTTCAGGTTTGACATCATCAACACGAACAATAAAGGCTCTGTCACCTTCAACAGAAATGACATCAGAGTTAGTTCCCGTTGCTCCTTTATCATCAATCAAATTACCGGAAAAAATAGCCTGAACAACTTGAGTGAAATTAATGTCGGCGGGAATTTGATCGCGGTCAAACCAGTCAGTAGTCACAGCTGCATGACCAGCTGCTTTTTCTGCTGCTGCCAAGGATTCGTTATCATTAGCTGCTGCGTCGCTCACTTTCCGTTGCAATGCATAGAACGCATCAACTGCTTTTTCCTGCTTAACAATTTTCTCTATTTCTGAATGCACATCAGCTAATGATTTGATTACCTGAGGCTTGATATCATCTAAACGGAAGATGGCGTACCCATTGGATAATTTGACAATATCAGAAAGTTGCCCTTTTTTTGTCAAATTAGCTGATTTAAGCTCATTAGGCAGAGAACTCTCTTCCATCCAACCGAGATCTCCTCCCTTTTGGGCAGAAAATTTATCAGTCGATTTTTCGGTTGCCAATTGACTGAAATCAGCCCCTTTATTTAACTCATCCAAAACAGATTTAGCGACTGAATCTGAAGACAGCTGAATAAAGCTATACTTCTTCTGCTCAGATGTCGTATATTTTGACAAATTATCTTTATAATATTTTTCGATATTGGCTTCAGATACAGTGATATTTTTGAGTTCATCTGTAGCATCCATCTTGATATAGCTGATTTTAACTTTTTCTGGCACGGTGAAATGCTTGCTATTCTCACCATAGTAGTTTTTCAACTCATCTTCGGTAACTTTTTGCTGTGCTTCAATTGATTTCAATTCAAGAGTCGCAAGACGTACCGTTCTTTCTTGAAGAGCAAGCATGACTTCTTGTTTGATTTCTGTCGGTAAGGCAATTTCCGACCCCATCAATACTTGCATCAATTGACGATTGATAATCTTGTTACGAACCTGCTCTGCAAAGTTATCAGGGCTTATGTTTGAACGGGCAAGTAAGTTCAAATAATCCTGATATTTATTGCTATCAAATTTACTGTCGGTCTGGAGAAAAGGTAAGTTACGTATCTCCTGTGCAACCTGATCATCACTTGCAGACAAGCCCAACTTGTAGGCATACTGTTCAATCAGTGTAGAATTGATAAGACGATCCAATGACTGACGACGAATCTGACGCACTTGTTGTTCATTGCTTAACAGCGTTGAGAATTGATCTCCCAGCTTCTCCTGCAACATACTTTTTTCTTGCAGAAATACCTGTTCCAGTTGAGCACGATTAATGGTTTGACCATTCACTTTGGCAGCGTAACTACCACTTTCGCTTGACAGGTAGCCCGTTACACCTGTCAACACAAAAGTCAGGATAATTAGAGCCAACACAATTTTAAGCACAGGACCGTTTGCCGCCGTGCGTAGGTTGTCCATCATAAAGACGTAAAACTCCGCTTTAGTAAAAAAGAAACTGTCATATTACGCTAATTCAAACGATAAGAGAAAAAAAGCGCACCAATCAATTGATGCGCTTATATTCTAACCCATCAACCCTGCCTGGTCAGTTGAAGTTTACTGCGATTGGCAAAAATGAGAGGCCTGTTTTCTATTCTTAGGCATTAACAGCGTCTTTAAGGCCCTTTCCTGCACGGAAAGCAGGTACCTTTGCTGCCGCAATTTTGATTTCTTTGCCTGTCTGGGGGTTGCGTCCTGTACGTGCAGCACGCTCACGCACAATAAATGAACCAAACCCTACCAAAGCGACATCATCACCGTCTTTTAATGCATCAGATACTGAAGAAATGAATGCATCTATTACACGTCCAGCGGCTGCCTTGGAAATGTTCACATCAGCAGCAATTTTGTCGATCAGTTGTGACTTATTCACTCTTATCGTCCCCATTTAGTTTTACTATTGTAACAAAATCCGATTAATAACAGATAACATAACAGTCACGCTGTCATATCAATCCCTTCCAGTATTAGCAAGAAATCATGGAACAGCAAAATATTTAATCGGATAATTAGACTAAACTAACTTAATGATACAAAAAAAGCTGGCAAGTCTGAATTTACTCGCCAACCTAAATTTTATACACAATTCTTGAATTAGCTCACTATTTTTGTACTATTTTAGTGATACTACTTCTGTTCCAAATGCCGGTTCCTGCAAAGCAATAGACAAAACATCCTCTATGCGCTTAACAGGATGGATCTCTAAGTCTTTGATCACATTCTGAGGGATCTCTTCCAGATCTCGTTTATTCTCGTAGGGAATCACAACCGTTTTAATTCCCCCTCGATGTGCTGCCAGCAGTTTCTCTTTCAAGCCACCAATTGGTAAAACTAAACCCCGCAAGGTAATTTCCCCCGTCATAGCAACATCAGCGTTAACTGGATTACCAGTCAGGCAAGAAACCAGTGCTGTGCACATTGCAATACCTGCACTCGGCCCATCTTTTGGGGTAGCCCCTTCTGGTACGTGAACGTGAATATCACGTTTTTCATGGAAATCAGAACTGATACCCAATTTATTTGCACGAGCCCGAACGACCGTTAATGCAGCTTGGATGGATTCCTGCATCACTTCACCCAATGAACCGGTATAAGTCAATTTACCTTTACCCGGTACACTGGCTGTTTCAATGGTCAGCAGATCACCGCCCACCTCTGTCCATGCAAGGCCTGTTACCTGACCAACAAGGTTTTCTGTATCAGCGCGACCATAATCCACACGCTGCACACCCAGATAGTCTTTCAGATTATCCGCATTGATTTCAATGTGCTTAATCTTTTTATCCATCAGTAATGCTTTAACAGCTTTACGACACAATTTGGAGATTTCACGCTCCAGACTGCGAACGCCCGCCTCACGAGTGTAATAACGAATTATGCCAATAATCGCACCATCATCAATGGACAGTTCACCTTTCTTCAACGCATTGCGTTCGATCTGTTTTGGCACTAAGTGGCGTTTGGCAATATTCAGTTTTTCATCTTCGGTATAACCTGACAAACGAATAACTTCCATACGATCCAGCAACGGCGCTGGAATATTCATGGAGTTAGATGTTGCCACAAACATCACATCAGACAGATCGTAATCTACTTCAAGGTAGTGATCGTTAAATGCCACATTCTGTTCAGGATCAAGGACTTCTAATAAAGCTGAGGCTGGATCACCCCGCATATCGGATGACATTTTATCAATCTCATCCAACAGAAACAGTGGGTTTTTAACCCCAATCTTGGACATTTTCTGAATCAATTTACCTGGCATAGAGCCAATATAGGTACGGCGATGCCCACGGATTTCAGCTTCATCATGCACGCCTCCCAATGCCATACGCACATATTTTCGTCCTGTCGCACATGCAATGGAGCGACCCAACGAGGTTTTACCCACACCCGGAGGTCCTACCAGACAGAGTATTGGCCCTTTAAGCTTGCTAACACGGCTTTGTACTGCGAGATATTCAAGAATACGCTCTTTAACACGCTCCAGACCATAATGATCTATATCCAGCACTTCTTGAGCTTTAACTAAATCTTTCTTAACTTTGCTACGTGTAACCCAAGGAACTTGTACCATCCAGTCAATATAACTACGAACGACGGTCGCTTCTGCTGACATCGGAGACATCATTTTTAATTTCTGCAACTCAGCTTCTGCTTTTTCGCGAGCCTCTTTCGGCATTTTCGCATCTTCGATCTTGCGTTTAAGCGTTTCATATTCATCAGGCGCATCATCCATCTCGCCCAATTCTTTCTGAATCGCTTTCATCTGTTCATTCAGGTAGTACTCGCGCTGGCTTTTTTCCATCTGTTTTTTAACGCGATTACGGATACGTTTTTCTATCTGTAACAGATCGATTTCTGACTCCATCATAGCTATCAGATATTCAATGCGTTCAACAACATCAGACATTTCTAAAACTGCCTGCTTATCATTGATTTTCAAAGGCATATGAGCGGCAATAGTATCTGCCAATTTTGCCAAATCATCAATACTATGCAACGATGTCAATACTTCCGGCGGGATCTTTTTATTCAGTTTGACGTAACCTTCAAACTGATTAATAGCAGTTCTTACCAGAACTTCTTGTTCACGTTCATCCAATTCAGGAGATTCAAGGCATTCAACCTGCGCATAAAAATACTCACCATTATCCGTTAATGTGGTAATACGAGCACGGTGCAAACCTTCAACCAGAACTTTTACTGTACCATCTGGCAATTTTAACATCTGTAAAACAGAAGCCACTGTACCTACGGAGAAAAGATCATTGACTCCTGGTTCATCAGTGGATGCTTCTTTTTGCGCGACCAACATGACTTGTTTGTCATGATCCATTGCTGCTTCTAGGCAATGAATTGACTTCTCACGCCCAACAAACAGAGGGATCACCATATGTGGGTAAACCACTACATCACGCAAAGGCAATACAGGGATTTCTATGCGTTCGGAACGCTCAGGATTCATAGAGCTCTCTCTTCGTTTATACCTTTCATCTTTCAAGTTGCCTCTCTGTTGGCTGCGCTCATTCACTCCAGTCACATAGTCGCTATATAGTATCTATGCTGCTGTGAATCGATTAACTTGCCGTCGCGATGTAACTCGAAATTTATCGGGTACAGCTTTCGCCAGTTTTTAGGAATCTCGTGAAACACGGTTTTCACGAGTTTCACTTCAAAGAATATAAAATATATGGGGACAAGAATCTGACATTCAATAGCCTATAACGGCAAAAAACAAAATGAGGGAGAATCCCTCATTTATTTTTTCAATGGATATTGATAATCGGTATTTCCTACCCTATTTTCTTCACTCACCAGAAACTTGGGCATCCGGCTTGCTATATATTAATAATGGCGCGGATTTCTCTTCAACAACCATTTCATCAACGACAACTTTTTCTATGTGTTCCATTGATGGCAGGTCATACATTGTATCTAGCAAAACACCTTCAACAATTGAACGAAGACCACGGGCACCTGTTTTACGTGCCATTGCTTTTTTCGCAATAGCAGTAAGTGCTTCCTTTCTGAACTCCAGTTCAACACCCTCAAGATTAAATAGGGCCTGGTACTGTTTAGTCAGTGCATTCTTCGGTTCCTGAAGGATCTGAATCAATGCTTCTTCATTAAGCTCAGTCAGCGTTGCCACAACAGGTAGACGGCCAATGAATTCAGGAATTAACCCAAATTTGATCAAGTCTTCTGGTTCAACCTGAGCCAGTAATTCACCCTCTGTTGCTTTCTCCGATTCGCCTTTAACTGTAGCACTAAAACCAATGCCTGAACTGACATTCAAGCGCTGGCTGACAACTTTGTCCAAACCGGCAAACGCACCACCACAGATAAATAAGATTTTGGATGTATCAACCTGCAAGAATTCCTGCTGTGGATGCTTACGACCACCTTGAGGTGGAACCGCTGCCACAGTACCTTCAATCAGTTTCAACAGTGCCTGCTGAACCCCTTCACCTGATACGTCACGGGTAATTGAAGGGTTATCAGACTTACGAGAAATCTTATCTATTTCATCAATATATACGATACCACGTTGTGCTTTCTGTACATCGTAGTCACATTTTTGCAGAAGTTTCTGGATAATATTTTCGACATCTTCCCCAACATAACCCGCTTCTGTCAATGTTGTGGCATCAGCCATAGTAAACGGAACATCTAAATAGCGGGCAAGGGTCTCAGCCAACAAAGTCTTACCGCTACCCGTCGGGCCAATCAGCAAAATATTACTCTTGCCTAATTCCACGCCATTACTGGTGTCACCATTACGCAATCTCTTGTAATGGTTATAGACGGCCACTGCCAATACCTTTTTCGCCGGTTCCTGACCAATGACATAATCATCCAGATGTTGACGAATTTCATGAGGGGTAGGCAATATACTGCGCCCACGATGTGGTACTAACTCTTTAATTTCTTCGCGAATGATATCATTACATAAATCGACACATTCATCGCAGATATACACTGACGGGCCAGCTATTAATTTCCGCACTTCATGTTGGCTTTTCCCGCAGAAAGAGCAATACAGCAGCTTTCCTGAACCGTCTTTGCGCTTATCTGTCATCAGTCAACCTCACTTTATGAGCTGTTATCCCAGTTTATCTGGCATAACAGAAAAAACGCTGTTTTATTACTCCGCTTAGTCTGACACTAAGACAAAAAGCACTCAGAAAAAACCAGCATCGGAGTAATAAAATAATTGTCAATAAATTAGTTTCGATGGGTGAATATACTATCAACCAACCCGTATTCTACGGCCTCCGACGCTGATAAGAAACGATCACGTTCAGTGTCCTGTGCAATCTTATCAAGTGGTTGGCCAGTATGTTTTGCCATCAACTCGTTCATACGAGCTTTAACCTTGAGTATTTCCTGCGCATGGATTTCAATGTCCGTCGCCTGCCCTTGGAAACCACCTAATGGCTGATGAATCATAACTCTGGAATTTGGTAGACAGAAACGCTTTCCTTTTGTTCCAGCTGTCAGCAGGAACGCACCCATCGAACAGGCTTGCCCCATACAAATAGTACTCACATCTGGTTTGATAAACTGCATTGTGTCATAAATAGACATACCAGCCGTAATAACACCACCCGGCGAGTTGATATATAGATGAATATCTTTTTCAGGGTTTTCTGCTTCCAAGAATAACATTTGGGCGGTAATCAAATTCGCCATATTATCTTCAACTTGGCCTGTCAGAAAAACAATACGATCTTTTAATAAACGGGAGTAAATATCAAATGCACGCTCCCCACGTGCTGTTTGTTCAACCACCATCGGCACCAAAGACATGTTAGGTGCATATTGATCTTGCTTGCCACTGTATGACATTTCCGTCTCCTAATAGAACTCACGCTGGTGCCATTCATAACTGATTCTACTTGAGATAAGTGATGATGACCATGATTCAAAGTTAACTCACAAGGGGTTTTCTTCCCTCTAAAAAGTAGTAAGCCCTTACATAATAGTAAGAAAGGACATGAGGTTAAATCTGTTTTTTTCAAGAAAAATAAAAAAACCCGCAGGTATTGCCTGCGGGTTTCCTTCCATTGAGAGTGAGATTTCATCATCCCAGGCAATCAATAAATGAAACTTATACCAGTTGATTTTGGTTCATAAGATCATTGAAGCCAGTTTCTTTTTCAGAAACTTTAGCTTTACTCAAAACAAGTTCAACTGCCTGCTCTTCCAGGGCAATGTTACGAACATTGTTCATCATTTCTTTGTTTTTGCTGTAGTATTCAACAACTTCTTTCGGATCTTCGTAAGCAGCAGCCATCTCTTCGATCAGTGCATTAACGCGATCTCCGTCTACTTTCAGCTCATTGCTGCTGATAACTTCACCTAACAGCAAACCAACAACAACGCGACGTTTTGCCTGCTCTTCGAACAGTTCACGCGGCAGTTCAAGAGCCTGTTTCTCATTGCCACCAAAACGCTGAGCTGCCTGACGACGCAGTACATCGATTTCACCATCAATAACTGCAGCAGGAACTTCAATTTCGTTAGCCTTAACCAGACCATCAAGAACCTGAGTTTTGATACGATTACGAACCGCATTTTTCAGTTCACGTTCCATGTTCTTACGAACTTCAGCACGCAGACCTTCAACAGTACCATCAGCAATACCAAAACGCTGGATGAATTCTTCAGTCAGTTCTGGCAGTTCACGCTGTTCAACTTTCTTCAGGTTTATCAGAAAATTAGCTTCTTTACCTTTCAGGTTTTCTGCATGGTAATCTTCTGGGAAAGTTACATCAATAGTAAACTCTTCACCTGCTTTGTGACCAACGATACCTTCTTCAAAGCCAGGGATCATACGACCCTGACCCATTGCCAGAACGAAGTCAGTTGATTTACCGCCTTCGAACTCTTCGCCATCAATAGAACCAGTAAAATCAACAGTTACACGATCTTCTGCAACGACTGCTTCATCTGTTTCTTTCCAATTTGCCTGCTGTTTACGCAGAGTGTCCAGCATAGTGTCAACGTCTGCATCTTTCACTTCAACAACAGGTTTTTCAACTTCAATTTCTTCCAGGCCTTTCAGTTCAATTTCTGGATAAACTTCAAACTCAACTGAGTAAGTAAAGTCTTCACCTTTTTTGAACTGCTCTGGTTTGTAGCTTGGTGCGCCTGCTGGATTGATTTTCTGCTCAATAATCGCATTGACGAAATTGCGTTGCATCAAATCACCCAGAACATCCTGAAGAACAGAAGCGCCGTAACGTTGCTGAACTATCTTCATTGGCACTTTGCCTTTACGGAAACCGTCAATACGGACTTTCTTTGCTACATTAACCAATTCACTGCTAACTGCTTTTTCGATATCGACAGCAGGAACGGTGATTGACACACGACGCCCAAGGCCTTGAGTGGTTTCAACAGAAACTTGCATCTTGTTACCTCAAAAAAATCATAGTGCTCGGTCAACTTCAGAATGACTGCAATACTTAAAATAAGTAGACCACAGCACTCTTTAAGAACCGGGGCGGTCGTATTTAAAAACCGAAATCCCTGTGATCAGAAGTGTCCCGAAACCATTCTAAAAATTTAGACGCAACATTATAGCGATGCAGACAGTATGAGTCGAGAATTGCAGATAAAAGCATGCATGATTCGTTGACTTATGTGATAAATGCTACTCACTAGCCACATCACTATATTGTTTATCCCCTTTGTCTTTCCAGTTGCAGTTTTGTTGGCTATGTTCACTCACCCAGTCACATAATTATCTATGCTTCCAGAGAATTAGTGCTTTTGCCGTCACTCCACATCTTGAAATCCATTGGTTATATGTCCTATGTATATAAATAAAAATACAGCCCGAAGGCTGCTATCTAAAATTAAGACCTAAATAGCTTTCATAATAGTGATACACACAAATTATGAGGTTTCCTTACTCCTCGCAACGTGAGGAGTAAGGAAGTGATCTACAATTTTTAGCTGCTATTTAGATTAATAAAATAAAGCGGAATAGGCTATTGAATTAGGTTAAAAAATCACAAAGTTGATGTCGTTGTGCTTCCACCACGACATGCAGGAGAAGCCAAAACACTATCGCCTAATTCTGCCCACTCTTTCTCTGTATAAGTATGGAGCGCTAAAGCATGTACCCCTTCTTCCAACTCTTTAGCCAAGACATTGTATACTGAGCGATGTCGGCTGATCATTCGTTGTTCAATAAAATCATTACTTATTACAATGACTTTAAAATGGCTTTCGGAACCAGCAGGTACATTATGACGATAACTTTCATTGACAACTTCCAGATGAGAAGGCTTAAATGCCGCCTGTAACTTTGTTTTTATTTCCTGACGAACCATCTCATTCTCCTTAATCACCTAAGGTTATTTATTAATCACCTAATTAATTTTAGTTTATTTCCCGTGAGTTATAACATCAGGGCAACCAAATCTCTTTAACAGCATTTGCTTAAGAACTTCTCCCTATATATCAATCATAAGGGATATACCGATATCAATGGCGATGTTATGATTACGACAGTTTATACTACCTACGATTTATACTACCTGTTTTAATATATCGGGTATTCTAATCTTGAATTGAGAACACTCAAATGCTAAAGAAAATATTTATTTCAGTGATCACACTTTTCTTTTTAGTTGGCTTATCCGGCTGCGCAGACTCAGGCAATACATTGATTATTCAACCTAAAATCACTCTGCCACAGGCAGACCCAACAATGAAGGCAATTACAATCAGTATTAGTGGGATCGATCATCGTCAATCTCAAACTCTTGCTCAAATTAATCGTGATTCGCGCTTAGTCACTCTCCTCCCTTCCCGTGATTTACGTTTTTTATTGCAAGAAGTACTGGAAAAACAAATGGTGGCTCGCGGCTATATGATTGGTTCTCCTGCGAATGCCAATTTGCAAGTCATTGTAAATCAGCTCTATGCCAATGTGAAAGAAGGGAGTCTGCGCCATGATATCTCGGCCAAAGCAGAGATATCTATCATTGTCTACGCTCAAAATGGCAACAAGCAAACTAAAAACTATCGTACCAGCTATAATGCTCAAGCACCATTAAGTGCAACAAATGCTAAAATTGCTGATGCTGTAAATACGGTTTTATCTGACGTGATCGCGGACATGGCTCAAGATACATCAATCAGTACCTTCATCAAACAAAACGTGCAATAACAGGATAATGAATAAACTTTGTGCCTGGCTCTGACTGAACCAGACAACAGGCAGAAAGTTTTTAGGAGACTCATGACTAGCCATCGTTATTTAAACCTATCTGCATTACGCAATTATCGTACCCTTCTATTATTAGGCTTTGCTTCTGGCCTACCTCTTGCGCTCACTGCTGGAACGTTACAAGCATGGATGACTGTTGAAGACGTTGATATCCGAACTATCGGGTTTTTCACATTAGTTGGTCAAGCCTATGTTTTTAAATTCCTCTGGGCACCCGCAATGGATCGATATTCGCCCTCATTATTAGGACGAAGACGAGGATGGATGCTGGTTACTCAGCTTTTATTGATCGTCAGTATCGCGGCAATGGGTTTTCTCCAACCTTCCCAACATTTATGGTGGCTCGCTGCATTAGCCGTTTCAGTTGCGTTCTTCTCCGCCTCTCAGGATATTATTTTCGATGCCTATAAAACCGACTTGCTGCCACAAGAAGAAAGAGGAACAGGTGCCGCTATTTCTGTTCTGGGATATCGGCTGGCTATGCTGGTTTCCGGTGGATTAGCGTTATTGATAGCTACCTATATTGGCTGGCAAAGTATGTACTGGGTTATGGCTGGCATGATGCTGATTGGTGTTTATGCTACTCTGACAGCCAAAGAACCAGAAGTAAATACAGTCCCCCCCAAAACGTTGCATCAAGCAGTATTAGAGCCTTTGTATGATTTTTTCAGTCGAAACAATGCCTGGCTTATCCTTCTATTGATCATACTGTATAAACTGGCAGATGCCTTTGCTATTTCACTCAGTACACCATTCCTTATTCGTGGTGTCGGTTTCACTCCTGCAGAAGTAGGCATGATCAATAAAACCCTCGGACTCGGGGCAACCATTATTGGTGCATTGTACGGTGGTTATTTGATGCATAAGCTGAGCCTATTCCGTGCTCTGATGATATTCGGTATTCTTCAAACCGTTTCAAATTTCGGTTACTGGATACTTGCGGTTACTCCTAAAGATATTTATGTCATGGGGGTAGCTATTTTTCTGGAAAACATCTGTGGTGGTATGGGGACTGCCGCTTTTGTTGCCTTACTGATGACCCTGTGCAATAAATCATTCTCGGCAACTCAGTTCGCGTTACTTTCTGCACTGTCGGCAGTTGGTCGGGTTTATGTTGGCCCAATAGCGGGTTGGTTTGCAGAAGCGTATAGCTGGCCTATGTTTTATTTGTTTTCTGTTATTGTCGGATTACCGGGGCTTATACTGTTATTTATCTGCCGTAAGACACTGACATATACCCAAGAAATTGACTCATTTATTCCCCGTACTCTGTTCAAAAAATATTATAAGTCCACTTTTATTATCATGATGCTTGCTGCCTTGATGTTTATAACCTGGTTAATTATTAGCAGCATACTGTTCATCATAATTTATTTTGTGCCTCTGATGTATGATATGTCTCCAGAATATATTCTACATCTTAATAAAATAGGTGACTGTATATCCCCGCTATTAACCTGGGGTGTACTCATTGGAGCTGTAAGCCTTTTCTTGGGCGGAATTCTGGACTATTTAGCTTTAAAGAAAAGCAAATTAGCTTAGTCTATCCTACTGATTCAACACATCTTTGATATTTATCTCCAACATAAGACTGATAAAATTCAGTCTTATGTTGATTCTTTTAGTGACAGACTTCACATGAAAAATAAAAAAACACAACTATATGTAAGTAACTTAATGGGGTCGCCAATACTAGGCCGAAATGCAGGGAATAACAGTGAATGGCTCCGCCAGAAGGTTATTTGGACATTCATGGAGCAATCAGGGATATCACCCATTATTTGGGCGGATATTACAACGACATCCGTGGGTTGTTTAGTATCACTGGTCTTGTTTCAACCCTAAATCCAGAGGTGTTTTGCTGGGTTCACCCCCAATCTCCCTTGTCAGGCGGGGAACTAAATAACCGGATACTTTTGTCAATAATTCCCGCATGATGGCTTTTGCTTCTTCATCACCTACCAGAAAATGGGCTGCACCTTGAACTTTGTCCAGGACATGGATGTAGTAAGGTAAAATCCCCGCGTTGAATAACGCATTACTTAAATCAGCTAACGTATCAGCATTATCATTGATATCACGTAGCATCACGCTTTGATTTAACAGTGTTACTCCGGCCTGTTTTAGTCGTATCATGCTTTCTCGAACGGCATCGTCAATTTCATTTGCATGGTTGATATGGGTCACCATGATGACCTGCAAATTGGACAGGGCTAAACGATTACACAGTGAAAGCGTGATTCGATCGGGGATCACAACTGGCAGGCGTGTATGGATCCTTAATCGTTTAATATGAGGAATGGATTCAATGCGACTAATTAACCAATCCAGCTCATGATCTTTTGCCATTAATGGATCACCTCCAGAGAAGATAATTTCATCAATTTCTGGATGTTGTTCAATATAATCCAATGCAAGTTGCCAGTTATTTTTATTGCCCTTGTTATCTTCATAAGGGAAATGACGGCGAAAACAATAACGGCAATTGACAGCACATCCCCCTTTGACCAATAACAAGGCCCGATTACGATATTTGTGCAACAGGCCAGGCACAACACTTTGTTGTTCTTCTAATGGATCGGTGGAAAAACCAGAGGTTGTAGCAAACTCTTCCCGGGCAGTCAGGACTTGCAATAACAGAGGATCACGGGGATCACCTTTTTTCATTCGTGTGAGAAATGTTCTTGGCACACGCAGAGGAAACAAACGCCTTGCTTCAGTACCTTCTTTTAGTATCGCATGCGTGTTCAGGGATAATAATTGTAATAACTCACTGGGATCAGTAATAACATCCGCAAGTTGTTTTAGCCAGACTTCTCTGACAGGGTGAATATGGGTTATAATATGTGCCATTTTTTGGCTAAGCCATTTTGTTAAAAATTAGAGGATCTCCATGGCTACTTATAGTACCAATGAATTCCGTTCAGGTCTTAAAATCATGTTAGATGGCGAGCCGTGCGCTATTCTTGACAGTGAATTTGTTAAACCAGGCAAAGGGCAGGCATTTGCCCGTGTTCGTATTCGTAAGCTGATTTCTGGTAAATTACTAGAAAAAACTTTTAAATCAACAGATTCTGTTGAAAGTGCAGATGTCACGGATGCCAACCTGACTTATTTGTACAACGACGGTGAGTTCTGGCATTTCATGAACAACGAAACTTTCGAGCAGCTGATCGCGGATGAGAAAGCCGTTGGTGATAATGCAAAATGGCTGATCGATCAGGCAGAATGTATTCTGACTCTGTGGAATGGTCGTCCTATTGCTGTCACTCCACCAAACTTCGTTGAACTGGAAATAGTTGATACCGATCCGGGTCTGAAAGGTGATACCGCAGGTACTGGTGGTA
Source organism: Xenorhabdus koppenhoeferi (assembly GCF_900116635.1). Classification (GTDB taxonomy): domain Bacteria; phylum Pseudomonadota; class Gammaproteobacteria; order Enterobacterales; family Enterobacteriaceae; genus Xenorhabdus; species Xenorhabdus koppenhoeferi. Next base: position 40,824 of record NZ_FPBJ01000019.1, read on the forward strand.
AACCAGCAACTCTGAGTACTGGTGCGATAGTAAAAGTACCTCTGTTCGTACAGATAGGTGAAGTTATTAAAGTTGATACCCGTTCTAACGAATACGTTTCTCGCGTAAAATAATCGAGTTTTGTTATTCTAGAAAAACCGCAGCCTCTTCGTCTAATAGCTGCGGTTTTTTATTGTGTGCTACCAGACGTTATCATTGAAGCCATTAAAAGGGATGGCTATAATTCTCTTTCATTTCTTATCGTTATCTGGGACGGCCCGGATAAACGTCATCTCATTGGGGACGGCCCCATTTGTCATCAGATAAAGGGAAAGTCATGTCTTGGTTGATCCTTCTTATTGCTGGTTTATTAGAAGTAGTTTGGGCGGTAGGCCTGAAATATACCCAAGGTTTTTCACGTTTGATACCGAGTTTGATTACGATTAGTGCGATGGTTACCAGTGTGGGTTTGTTGGCTTATGCCATGAAAAATCTACCAGTAGGCACTGCGTATGCTGTATGGACTGGTATTGGTGCGGTGGGAACAGCAATTTTCGGCATAATGGTACTGGGGGAATCAGCAAATTTTTTCAGAGTGTTTAGCCTTGCTTTGATTGTCTTGGGGATTATAGGCTTGAAGCTAGCGAGCTGATTATTGATGAATGAACCCAGCATTACGCTGGGTTCTATTTTGGTTCATTTTTTTGCATAGCGCGAAGGCCATATTTCTTCTGGCGTCCGCTCCAACGCAGTTGCAATAAGACGTTCACCTTTTGGCCAGTGACGTTGCAATGCATTGGCAAGAGTTGATGATGCTAGTCCTGCATCCCGTGATACCTCTGACAATGTTGTTCCACGTTTTTTCAGTTCAGCGATGATATCAGCGGAATGCCAGTCTTTTTTTTCCATTCTTGGGATCTCCAATTATCTATCATTTTTTCAATTAAAAAGTTAGTAATTAATCAGTAGACTATAAGTCACACATCATAGCATAACTCAGATTGAAACGTGACTCATAGTCCGTGGTCGGATAAGTAACACGAATCGATACTTATCGGATGAAAAAATCGAACAACATCAGATCCCTTTTTGGGCAAAGAATTAGACATCTCAGGAAAGCAGCAGGAATGTCACAGGAGGCTTTTGCCGATAAATGTGGATTGGATAGAACCTATGTCAGCGGCATTGAACGTGGTGTCAGAAATCCTACCTTAGAAATTATTTATGTAATCGCTAATGGATTGCAGATTGAACTAAATGAATTGTTTGATTTTGAGGCGATATCTCTTCCCGATTAAAGCCGCTCAGACATATCCAATATTCTCCTTGTCTTTCAGGCAGCAGCATTGTTAGCTACACTCACTCACCCCAGTCACATAGTTATCTATGCGACTGGGGATTTTCTTTCAAGACATAAGCGCTGCAACGCGACATCAATCGGATATATTGTAATTTTGCTTATTACAGGGTATTGGAATTCTTATTCAGTTTTTGAATATGATATTTGTTTTTGTCATATTATTGGACAATGCTGTGTGGAATTTGGTGGGCAGATAAGCTTTGATTAAATTTCAGCCGGAAATAAGATGATGTCATTGATCCCTGAGCTTGCAATTGGAGCGGTTGTTGGTTTGATTATCAGCATTACTGGTGTTGTCAGCTTGCTTGAATGATCAGTAAGTTGTTTCGCCGATATTTTTTAAGGCATTGATGATTAGAAGCCAAAATTTAGCATGATCTAATTTAACTGCCACTTGCGTATGACAGTCTTCAGGTGGAGGGTTACGGAAATCTGCAACTGTCATTCCTGTTGTTAATTTTCCCGTTAATTCGATATCAATGGGAACTTTTTGGGTAGTCATGACGGTTGGATCGATAACATAGGCCACTGCGCAGGGATCATGCACTGGAGGATAGTTGAAACCTTGATGCGCACGATATTGCTCCCCGTAAAATTTGAGTGCATCTAAAACGAATTGGGCAGAATGAGTTTTAATCTGGGTGATTGCCTCAATAATATCAGGTGTCGCTTGAGCCTGGTGAGTCAGGTCTAAACCAACCATTGTCAGTGGCCATTTCTCATTAAAAACAATGTGAGCAGCCTCTGGGTCGATCGTAATATTGAACTCTGCAACAGCACTTTGGTTACCTTTGTGATAACCACCGCCCATCAATACAACTTCTTTTACTCGCTCAACAATATAGGGTGCCTTGCGTGCCGCTATGGCGATATTTGTCAAACCAGCCGTCGGCACCAGTGTCACGGTTTTGGGTGGATTCTTCATGATTACGTCAATAATTAAATCAACCGCGTGACGAGTATCCAACCTTATTGCTGGCTCAGGCAAAATAGGGCCATCCAGACCACTTTCGCCATGAATGTCCGGCGCAGTTTTGATCTCCCGTATAAGTGGTCGGTGGCATCCTGCTGCAAAAGGAACGTTATGAATATTGGCGATACGGGCAATACAAAGAGCATTATGGGTTACTTTGTCCAAAGTTTGGTTGCCAACAACAGTTGTGACGGCCAGTAGCTCAATATTCGGATTTCCGTGTGCAAGCAATAGAGCAATGGCATCATCATGCCCGGGATCGCAATCAAGAATAATTTTCTTGGGTAGCATATTTGTTCCTTTCAGTGATTATATTTTTCATCTTTAACGTTGCTGGTTTGTTGGTCACGCTCATTTATCCCAGACAATGAGTTGTAAATATAAATTAATCATAAATATCAATTGATTACAATGAGACAGTTTGAAATACGAAGTGTATATAAGTGCAATTCTCTGTTCCTATAATAATTCATCATAGGAAAAAATTTCTCAGCAGGCTATCACAAAACGATAATGTAAAAATCATAAATTGTTAATTAAGTATTGCGCATTTGTGATTTAATTAACATATAAATAATAAATGATTTGAGCATTTTAAGTACATATGTTTCATATATGATATATGAAAAATGCGTGAATAGTTGATTAGCCAATAATTGTTAACTTGTTAATAATTTGATTTTTTATTGTTTTGTTAATACATCTGAATAACCAATATTCAACGGATGTGACAAACGTCCCTGAAAAAGCAGAATCGTCAGTTGATTGGCTAATTGTCAGGGGATAAAACAGATGCTCACGGGATATAATATGAATAATCAAATAGATTCATTGACATATTATGCGGCAACTAAGAAATATGATCTCCGCTTCCCAATACTGACAGAAGACTTGGATGTTGATGTTGTTATCATTGGTGGCGGTTTCTCTGGTATCAATACAGCGTTGGAACTGGCGGAAAAAGGCATTACCAATATCGCTATTTTGGAAGGTTGGACACTGGGATATGGGGGTACCGGCCGCAGTGGTGGTCAGGTAATGACGGGGATTGGTCATGATCTCGAGAAGATCAAGCGCTATATCGGTGAAAAAGGGTTAGAAACCGTATTTAAAATCAGTAACTTGGGTACAGGAATTATTCGTGATCGAATAGCTAAATATGATATTAAGGCTGATTTTTGCCGTGGCTATGCTTATCTTGGCTGGAACCCACGCCATGAAAAGACGTTACAAGGTTGGTTGAAAGAATTTCGCCTGGCTTCTCCCGATGAAGAAATCGAGTTTTATGCTGGTGCTGATGTTAAAAAAATTATCGGCTCAGATCGCTATACCTGTGCATTAAAACATATGGGGGGCGGGCATGTTCATTCACTTAACTTACTGTTAGGTGAAGCTAAGGCAGTGACGGAATATGGCGTCAAAATTTTCGAAAACAGTCAGGTTTTGAATGTGGAGTATGGCCCAAGGGTTACAGTGCGTACGGCAACAGGTTCGGTTCGAGCCAATAAAATGTTGTGGGCATGCGACGCATTTTTGAATGGGCTTGAACCTACTATCTACAGAAAAACGATCAATACCTACGCTTTCCAACTGATGACAGAAGAACTGTCAGACGAGCTTATCGAAAGGATCAGCCCGATCCGTGGAGCGTACAGTGATATAAGACCTATCATCGACTACTATCGGGTGACCAAAGAGAATCGCCTGTTATATGGTAGTGCGACAAAGCTTATTGAGTATATTCCCTCTAATTTAAAAGCATGGAACCGCAAAATCATGCTGAAAACTTTCCCTTATCTGAAAGAGGTAAAAATAGAACTGGCATGGGGTGGGCCAATGGCTTGCAGTGTCAATCTATTCCCACAAATTGGTTCTCTGCCTAACCATAAAAATGTGTTCTATGTACAAGGATATTCGGGTTTTGGTGTGACTCCAAGTCATATTATCTGCAAGATTCTGGCGGAAGGAATGAGCGAAGGATCTGATCGTTATTCGCTACTAAGTTCTATTCCACATCTTAATGTTATCGGGAAAGATAAATTAAGAAATGTACTTTTCTCTGCTGGCAAGATTTGGCATCAAGCTTCTGGTTATTGGACGGGTCGTCTTTAATTTTATCTCTGTTTAACGTTTTTCTTTTCTCCATTTTTGAACAGTAAATTTTAAACAGTAAATTTTGAAAGGTAAAAGTTATGATAAAGCCATTAATGTTAGATAAAGCACTTCCTGAATTAATGCCTATCGGCAGTGTCACCAATCTTGGTTCTATTATCGTGGAAGGAGATCCACAAGTGAGTGGGGCAATGATCCACGGAGAGCCAACGGATAATTTGACGTGCGGTATTTTTACCTGCACTAAAGGTAAGTTCAAAATGACTTATCCCTTCGATGAAATGGCAACAGTTCATGAAGGTTCAGTAAAACTGACGGATGTCAAAACAGGGGTGATGATTGAATATCATAAAGGTGATTCGTGGTTTGTGGTGAAGGGGACTGAAGTGCTGTGGGAAATCACCAGTGAGCGTTTTGTCAAACATTATATGGCTTGTATAAACGCGCAAATATCAGGCTAGACAGAGGAAAGATAATGAGTGAGATTCATTTACTGGAGTCCGTTGCAGCTTTTTTGCAACGCTCTCACGGTCATTATATTAATGGCATCTCTGTTCTTGGTCAGGGAAATACCACTTTCCCCATCGTTAACCCTGCATCCGGCGAAACAATAGCTACGGTTAATCAGGGAGGGGACGCGGAAATTGATCAGGCAATGCAGGCTGCATCGAACGCGTTCCATGGCATATGGGAACAAACTTCTCCGATGGAGCGGGGAAATTGTTTGAATCGCCTTGCTGACTTACTGCAAAAGAATAGTGAAGAATTGGCTCAACTTGAAAGCCTCTGTTCCGGTAAACCCATCCAATTATCTCGTATGCTTGATGTCGGGGCATCTGCCGATTACTTACGCTACTTTGCAGGATGGTCAAGCAAAATCAGCGGTGAAACCCTGAATGTTTCGTTACCATCGTTTAAGGGAGAGAAATATACCGCGTTTACTCGTCGTAAGCCTGTTGGTGTCGTGGTTGGCATTATTCCGTGGAATTTCTCCATAATGATCTCTATCTGGAAATTGGGAGCGGCATTGGCCAGTGGTTGTACGATTGTGCTTAAACCCAGTGAATATACGCCCTTAACCATGCTCCGTGTAGCAGAGTTAGCAAAAGAGGCGGGCATTCCAGATGGCGTGATTAACATCGTCAATGGTTCTGGCCCTCGTGTTGGATCATCCCTGATAAACCACCCTCAATGTTCCAAAGTGACTTTTACAGGATCAGTTCCGACAGGAGTGATCGTGGGTAAATCTGCGCTGGAGCAAGGAATGAAGCGCACAACACTGGAACTTGGGGGCAAAAATGCGGCTGCTTTCCTGCCAGATATGGCAGTTGAAAAAATTGTCGATGGCATCCTAGAAGCGGGATATGTCTATCAGGGGCAAATTTGTGCTGCTGCGGAACGTTTCTATATTCCATCAATTCACATGGATGCCGTCTTGGAATTATTGTCTGAACGTCTGTCAGCCATGAAAATAGGCTCTCCCCTTGACGAATCAACAGAAATGGGACCATTGGCGAATAAGCCGCACTACGAAAAAATCCTCTCTTTGTTTGAGCAAGCACGTCAGGATGGCTGTGAAATTGTGTATGGAGGCTATGCGCTCGAAGGACCAGGATTTTTTGTCGCGCCAACGATTGTCAGAGCCAATAGCCCTGAAGATACATTAATGAAAGAAGAGACATTCGGGCCGATTGGTACTTTCCTCAGTTATGATGATGAGGAAGAGCTGATTACCATGATGAATTCAACACCATTTGGTTTGTCTGCCAGTTTGTGGACGAATGACCTAAGTAAAGCGATGCGCATGACACCTCGCATTGAGGCTGGGATTCTATGGATCAATATGCACACATTCCTGGACCCCGCAGTCCCATTCGGAGGCGTAAAATCTTCAGGGATTGGTCGTGAGTTTGGTAGTGCGTTTATTGAACACTACACCGAACTTAAGTCAGTCATGATACGTTATTGATGGACTAGATTGACTATATCGGCAGAACGTTGCGTAGTTTTTGGCTGCTGTAGCGCTCTGCCCTATTTTTGAAGAGCGTTTCCTGTCGTCATAATGTCATCATAGATTCAAATAATAGAGAATAGAGAAAATTTGTAATGAAAATTGTGATAGCGCCTGATTCATTTAAGGAAAGTTTGAGTGCCTTACAAGTGTCACTGGCGATCGAGCAGGGATTCCGGCAAATTTTCCCGCAGGCGGATTATATCAAGTTGCCTATGGCGGATGGCGGAGAAGGCACGGTGGACTCACTGGTCGCTGCGACAGGGGGGAAGCGTATCTTATGTACAGTCACTGATCCCCTAGGGCAACCCGTTGAAGCATTTTTTGGTTTACTGGGAGACAGGAAAACCGCAGTGATTGAAATGGCTGCTGCTTCAGGTCTGCATTTGGTGCCAATAGAACAACGCAATCCTCTTATAACGACAAGTTATGGCACGGGGGAACTCATTCTGGCTGCATTGGAACATGGAGTACAGAAACTGATTTTAGGTATTGGCGGCAGTGCGACCAACGATGGCGGTGCGGGTATGATGCAGGCACTTGGCGCAAATTTAATGGATGGTGACGGTCGTATACTGCCATTTGGTGGGGCAGCCTTAATTCGATTGGAGAGTATCGATTTAACGGGGCTTGATCCTCGCCTCAATCAACTTGAACTCATTGTCGCTTGTGACGTGAATAACCCTCTGTGTGGAGAATTAGGTGCATCAGCGGTGTTTGGTCCACAAAAAGGAGCAACGCCAGAAATGGTTAACGCTTTGGATTCTGCGTTACACCATTATGGAATGAAGATTGAATCTTTGACCGGCAAAAATGTGATTGATGAAGCAGGTGCGGGAGCGGCAGGAGGAATGGGCACTTCTTTATTGGGATGTTTGGAAGCAAGGTTGCGTTCAGGTATTGAGATTGTTATCGATACCTTGAAACTGGAAGAAGCCATTCAGGGAGCGGATTTGGTCATCACGGGAGAAGGCCGCATGGATAGCCAGACCATACACGGAAAAACGCCCATCGGTGTTGCCCGTGTTGCTAAAAAGTTTGGTATTCCCACAATCGCTTTGGTTGGGGGAATGAGCCGGGATTATGATGTTGTCCATCAACATGGGCTGGATGCGGTATTTTCCATTGTGCCAGAGGCATGTTCTCTTTCTGATGCCCTTGCCAATGGTGCTGAGAACCTACGAGTAACGGCACGTAATGTTGCTATGCTTTGGTCTATTTCCCATTGTATAAGGTGCTCTTACGCTTTATCTCTGAGTCATGATATGGGTAAAAGTAATAGATAAGGCAAGTAACGCAGCCCCGACTAAAAATATCCATTCATAGTGATTATTGAACAATAAAAAACTCCCCACTATTGGGCCGGTCGCCATGCCCATGTATCTGATGAAATTATAAAGCCCAATCACGGTAGCGCGCTCTTTCACAAACTTTGCGAGTAATAATGTAGCGTGCGTAGGAGTTGACAGACCTAAAGTGAAACCGTACAAGGCCGTGACAATAATGAGCGTAGGAATACCAAATTGATATGTCATGGAAAATAGGAAAATTATGGATAAATTCAGCAGGCTACTGATAATTAATGCATTTATATGAGAAAGCCGATGATGGATTAGACGATAGCTATAACTGCCAGCAATCATAGCTAATGACATGGGAATATACATCCAACCAATATCAACAGGACTGAAATGGTATTCACTATTCAGGATCATGGGTAAAAAAGTCAGAAAGCAAAAATAACAATAGAACAGCATAAAGCTGACGAAAAAAACGGATTGCGCAATACGATCTGACAAAATGAGACGAAAATGAAAGGATCCCCTTTGAACATTTTCAGGTTGCCTGGGATGAGTTTCTGGCAACCAAAGCAAGTTTCCGATGAATAATAGCCCGCCAATCACCGCAATAAACTGGAAAATAGCAACATATCCATTTAATTCAGCCAAGTAGCCGCCAAGTAATGGCCCAGAAGCTGGGGCAAGTGTAAGTAACATTTGATAGGAACTAATGGCCTTTGCACGATCCTGCCCTTTATACAGATCACCAATAATTGTTGCAGCAATAACAGGGATGGCGGCAATCCCGATAGCCTGTATTACTCGAAAGAAAATCAGCCAATAGATATCGTGAGTCATGGCACAACCGATGGAGCCGATAACAGAAACAGCAAGAGCCGGGAGCAGAACAGCTTTACGCCCTTTACTATCAGCGAGTGGGCCGTACACGATTTGCATAACAGCTAAAACAAATGTGAATGCTGACACAGTGAGATTAACTAAGGGCAGGGATGTACTAAATATCTCTTTGATGGTGGGTATCACAGGTGCATAGATATTCTGTGCAAGAGAACCTAACAGGGCACTAAAACACACCAGATAGAAAACCATTTTTATATTACGAATTGAAGAATGCTGATTCATCTTTTTCTCCATATTGTTTCCAGGGAAACTGATTTATCCGCCTTTATAATTTCTACAAGTTGTTCATTGCCTGAATTCTTGTCGAGATTATCCTATACCCATTGTCTTTCAAGAATAAATACCAATCTCTTCCTGCGCTTTCTTGTCATTGAGCCATGTGACATAGTTGCATTCACTTAAGAATGCAGGATTCAAGTGAGTTGGAGATATTTGCATTTAATTTTTGCAGTATGAACGGACACAATATGAATCAACAATTATAAAACTAGATTTTGCACCATTGTTGCCACCATTAACGCCTTAATGGTATGCATACGGTTCTCAGCCTGATCAAACACAATGCTGTGTTTCGATTCAAACACGTCATTGGTCACTTCTAATCCGCCATATAAATTGAATTCTTCTGCCAGTTGCTTGCCGAGTGTGGTTTCTTCATTATGAAAAGCGGGCAGGCAATGCAGGAATTTCACCTCTGGATTACCGGTCATTTCCACAACATCCATATTGACCTGATAAGGTTTCAGCAATGCAATGCGTTCTTGCCAGACTGATTTAGGCTCTCCCATTGATACCCAAACATCGGTATACAGAAAATCAGCTTCTTTTACACCTTGTTCAATATCTTCTGTCAGAATGATCTGACCGCCAGTTTTTTCTGCCAGTTTTTGGCATCCTGCAACCAAATCTGCTTCTGGCCAGCACGCTTTTGGAGCGATTAAACAGAGATCCATACCCGTTAATGCAGCTGCTTCAAGCATAGTATTGCCCATGTTGTTGCGGGCATCGCCCAAATAGGCAAATTTGATTTCAGATAGCAGTTTTTGGCTGTGCTCCTGCATTGTGAGTAAATCAGCCAGCAGTTGGGTCGGGTGGAATTCATCGGTCAATCCATTCCAAACCGGAACACCTGCGTATTGCGCCAGTGTTTCGACGATGTGTTGCCCGTAGCCACGATATTGTATTCCATCATATAGGCGGCCAAGCACTCGCGCAGTATCTTTGATGGATTCTTTGTGCCCGATTTGGCTGCCACTTGTGCTTAAATAGGTAACACTGGCACCTTGATCATGAGCGGCAACTTCAAATGCACAGCGTGTACGGGTTGAGTCTTTTTCAAAAATAAGGGCTATATTTTTTCCTGCAAGTAAAGGAAGCTCTTTTCCTGATTTTTTATTCGCTTTTAATTTTTTGCCAAGTGTTAAAAGAGTATTAATTTCTATAGGAGTAATATCGAGCAGTCTTAGTATTGAGCGTTGAAAAAACGGATTCATTATGCATGGACTCCATGAGTGCAATATTGAATTTATATTCAATATATACCGATTAAAAATTCAATTGCAAGCCCTGACTTTGGTGTTTGTAAGGGTGATGGTATTAAGACGACTGATGAATCAGTCGATTATGGTTTGTATTTCTCTTTGGACAAAAGGAGATAGATATATCCTTTGTTTAGAAAAGATGGGAGAATGCAAAGCAGGAGAGCCAACTGACGGAGGGGATAGGCATGGCAGACCCACATGCTTTAGAAGAACAGCGTGAAGAAACTCGTTTGATCATCGAAGAATTATTGGAAGATGGCAGCGATCCTGAAGCGCTTTATATTATTGAGCACCACTTTTCGGCGGAAAATTTCGATCAACTGGAAAAAGCAGCACTTGAAGCATTTAAGTTAGATTATGAAGTAACGGATGCGGAAGAGCTGGAAACAGAAGATGGTGTTGTTCTGATGTGTTGTGATGTGATTAGCGAAAGCCGTCTGGAGGCTGACTTGATCAATACGCAGGTTGAACAACTGCTGGATCTGGCTGAAAAAATGGGTGTGAATTACGATGGTTGGGGGACGTATTTTGAAGATCCCAATGTATCGGATGATGAAGATGATAACGGTGATCTCTTCCCACCAGAAGAAGATGAGCCAAGACTTCACTAAGATGTTTCGAACATCACATTAAGATCGAATGCCCCACTTGAACGGTGGGGCTGATTGAATTGACGAGCAAGTTCAAAATCCGCCGTAAACCCTCTTTACGGTGGGGAGCAGTCACAAATATCCACTCCAAAATACTTCTCGGAGATGCGGGCATAGGTGCCGTCATCTTTCATCTCTTGCAGAGCCTTATTAATGGCTTCTGCGAGTTCAATATCACTTTTGCGCAGCAATACGGCTGATTGACTGGCATTTGCTTGCCGGGCGACGATTTTTACTGGTGCATTAGGGCGCTGTTTTTTGAAGTCGAGGAATGACAGGCGATCATTCAATGTGGCATCAGCGCGTCCGGTGACGACCAAATCAATGGCCTGATTAAAACCATCCGTGCTGACTAAATCAGCGCCATAAAAGGTTGCCAATTGGCCGTAGTTACTGATCAGAGATTGAGCTGAGCGTTTACCTTTAATATCCGCGAATGTTTTAATATTACTGTTGTTATCACGGGTGATTAATACCACCTGAGACGTTGTATAAGGAATAGAGAAACTGTATTTCGCTGCCCGTTCTGGGGTGATGCCAACTTGATTGATAACCGCATCAAAACGTTTTGCATCCAGCCCTGCGATTAATCCATCCCATTTTACTTCCATAAATTCCGGTTTGACGTTCAAACGCCGGGCGATTTCCCGTGCGATATCCACATCAAAGCCGGTCAGTTTGTTGCTGGCATCGTGATAGGTAAAAGGAGGATAAGTCCCTTCTGTACCAATCTTAAAGACACCGGAGGCTTTTATAGTGTCAAAATCCTTGCCGGCATAGCTTGGGGCAGAAATAGCCAGGGCAGTCGCGCTCGCCAGTAACAGACTTAAAAGTTTTTTCGCTATGTTTTTCCGCATAAATTGTGTTTCTCCGCATAAATAATCTTGCTGATATTCAGTATGACTGCCCGTTATATTTCCCAGTCCGGCAAGGTTTCTGTCAGGGTTGAGGTAAACTCGCCAGTACGCACCTTACCGGGACGTGTGAAAATGGTTTTTGCCGTGCCGGACTCAATAATCTCACCGGATTCCAGAAACACAACATCATGGGCAAGATTAGCTGCTAACCGCAAATCATGCGTTGCCATTAACATGGTTGTGCCTTCTTCGGCCAAATGTTTCAAAACCGAAACCACTTCTTTGGATAATTCAGGATCAAGCGCCGAAGTCGGTTCATCACACAGTAACACTTTGGGTGAAGGTGCCATCGCTCTGGCGATTGCTACACGCTGTTGCTGGCCACCTGATAAAGTACTGGGCCAAACATCCGCCTTGTGAGACATCCCGACTTTTTTCAGCAGCTCAAACGCTCTTTCTCTGGCGAGTTCGCGTGGCCATTTCTGTACCCAAATCAGCCCTTCCATAATGTTTTCAATTACTGTCAGATGTGGGAAAAGCTGGAAATTCTGGAATACCATGCCCGTCTGCAGGCTAAAGCGCTGGATTTCACGATGTGGCAGCCGCTCCTTACCATTAAACGTAATTTTTTCTTTGCCAAGCTCCAGCTTGCCCGCCTGCGGGATTTCCAACAGATTAATGCAGCGCAGCAAAGTACTTTTACCACTGCCTGAAGGGCCAATCAGTGCTGTCAGACTGCCTTCCTTAATTGTCAGGCTGATGTTTTTCAGCACTGTTTGCCCGCCGAAACTTTTTTCAATGTTGGTGAGCTGAATCATCTTTGACTTCCTTATTGCTATTTTGCTGGGCGAATTTCTTTTCCAACCGGACTTGCAGCGCGGATAACACCGAACTCAAAAGGAGATAGAGAATGGCGGCTTCGGTATACAGAATTAGCGGTTGATAAGTCACAGCAGCAATACGTTGTGCCGCAAGGAACATCTCTGGCACGGTAATGACGGAAGCCAGCGAAGTGTCTTTTACCAGCGAAATAAAGGTATTGGACAAGGGGGGAATAGAAACCCGTGCCGCTTGTGGCAGAATAATCCGACGCAGTGATTGCCACCAACTCATGCCGATAGAGTGGGAGGCTTCCCATTGCCCTTTGGGGACAGAAATCAACGCGGCGCGGATCACTTCGGAAGTATAGGCACCGACATTCAGGGTAAAACCGATAACGGCGGAGGTGAATGCTTCTAAAGTAATGCCCATGCTGGGCAGGGCGTAGAAAATCAAAAATAGTTGAACCAACAACGGTGTGCCGCGAATCAGCCAGACATAAAACCGCACTACTGCAACCAGAGGCTTAGGGCCATATAGCCTGATTAAAGCAACGATAAACCCCAACGAGATCCCAAGTGCGAATGTAATTAGAGTGAGGGGAATAGTGAATGTCAGGCCAGCGTAAAGCATCGGCCACAGGGAATCCAGCGCTAAACTGAGCCATGATGGGGTCATAAAACCTTCCTAATCGATTGATATCAAGAATATGTTTATTTTTTATAGGGTTGTTTAAATGATGATATGGCAAGAAAAGGTGAACGCTATATACAAGAAAGTTATAGCTTAGAACTTTAGGTAGGGTTGGTTATATTGATAAATGTGGCAAGAAGTATAATTATAATAAATAACAAGGCCGTACCTTTATCTTGGGGGAGCGGGTGTTTCACCAGGTTATTGGAACAATTTTCGTGCTATAGCAACGAGATATTATAAATTAGAACGAAATGATGCCAGCATGTTAGCACTGACGTTTATCATTGTCTGGCTACCTATGTGGTTTGATTGATTTGTGAATATAAAACATCAACATGCCCTATATTTCACAGGAAAATATTAGTCATTTAATGAGGGTGTCTTGCTGGTTTCAGGGGTTATGTTGGAGTCAGATAAATGTGCGTAAAAATAAATCCTTAATAAAGTTGCGTAATTACAAAAGCCTGTGTATCGTGACAAGAGTGATAGTAATGTCACAAAATTTATTAAATATCCAAACCTCGCAAGTGCGGGTTTTTTTAGCATAATCAAAGAGAAAGTTATGAAAAAAACTCTGATTGCTCTCATTATCGGTACCCTTTCTTTTGGTGCTTTGGCACAGCAGGGTGGTTTCGTTTCCCCGGACAGTACAGACTACACACAGGGTGGATTTAAAGGCCCAACTCCCAACCTGACTAGTGTTGCTCAGGCAAAATCTTTTCGTGATGATGCATGGGTCGTTTTGGAAGGTAACATTGTTAAACAGGTTGGTCACGAACTCTATGAATTCAGGGATAACAGTGGTTCTGTTTATGTCGACATTGATGACAAGCGCTGGATGGGTCTGACGGCCACTCCAACTGACAAAGTTCGCATCGAAGGTGAAGTGGACAAAGACTGGAACAGTGTTGAAATTGATGTCAAAACTATCCGCATCATGAAATAACTCAAGTAATTTGAATACAGCCCCGCACTCGCGGGGTTTTTTGCTTTCTGGGAGTCGGGTGTTTAACCATAATGACAAAAACCAAAATTAAGTAAATGAACATATTATTGACGTGAAGGCAGGGTTTAATGTGACTGATTTTATGGATATATTAACATATTGAAAATAGCTAAATTCATTGCTTTTTAAGGATCATACCCATTTGGTTCTGCAGTTATCCTTTCAGCGATGTCATTCGTGCATTTATCGCCAATAATACAGATTGAAATGGGGTTTTATGGTGGAGTTTTACATTCCAATTATTGGATTGGGAGTGGCGGTATTTACGCTGATTTTTCTGGTCTTGCGTACTCGTATTCATGTACTGCTTGCCATGTTGATTGCTGCGATAATTGCTGGGACTTCTGGCGGCTTAACTATGAGCAATGCTGTCGAAGTGATCACCAAAGGATTTGGTTCAACATTAGGTAGTATCGGCATTGTAATTGGATTAGGGAGCATGATGGGCCGGATATTGGAAGTGTCCGGCGCAACTGAACGGATCGCTTATAGCTTGATAAAATGGCTGGGTAAACGGCGTGAAGAATGGGCACTGGCGATCACCGGTTATATTGTCAGTATCCCTATATTTGTTAATTCGGCTTTTGTGATCCTCTATCCGCTGGTGAAAGCATTAGCAAAGAAAGGTAAACGCAATGTATTGACGCTGGGGGTATCACTGGCGGGAGGGCTGGTAGTGACTCACCACATTGTTCCCCCGACCCCGGGACCGCTTGGTGTGGCAGGGATATTCGGAGTGAGTATAGGCTCAATGATGCTGGCAGGTATGATACTGGCCGTTCCATGTGTTATAGGTATTACCTGCTATGCAAAGTGGTTGGAGACTAAATATCCTGAATACCAGCTTGATGATACAGAAGAAAATGCAGAAAATTTGCAACAAGTTCATCAACGTTATATGGAAGAAAAATCTAACAAATCACTACCGAGCTTATTTTTGTCTCTTTTGCCTATTGTTGTGCCTATTGTTCTTATTTTGGCCGGTGTAATTAATGGCTTGCTATTGAAAACCGATATCTTTGCCGGGAAAGAAAACGATTTCTATTTTCAGATTTTTGGGTTCCTTGGTTCACCAATTATCGCGCTGGCAATCAGTGTTTTATTGGCTATTTATACGCTCATTCCAAAAGCCAGCAAACACGAAGTGATTGAACATTTAGAGGAAGGGTTGAAGACTGTAGGTATTATTTTGTTGGTGTCAGGGGCTGGAGGCGCATTGGGGGCTGTGTTAAATGAAAGTTCGACGGGAACGATATTGGCGCAATATATTGCCAGCTTGCCAATAACACCAGTCTTGATTCCATTTATCATTGCGACACTAATCCGCATAATCCAAGGTTCTGGCACGGTAGCAATGATTACCGCAGCTTCTATTTCAGCCCCGGTTATCAAGCAGATACCGGACATTAATATGTTGGTAGCGGCTCAGGCTGCGGTGATGGGAACACTGTTTTTTAGCTACTTCAATGATTGTTTTTTCTGGGTGGTTAACCGGATGATGGGCATTAAAAATGTGAGGCAACAGATTATCGTCTGGTCAATTCCTACCACAATTGCGTGGGGGATTGGGCTGTGTGGTGTATTGCTTCTCAATCTTGTGATGTAATCCATGCAATAGCGCTCTGTAAAGGGCGTTTTTTCTGTTTTCTGACTTTGTGATTGTTCTTCGAACATTGTTTTCATTGCCGCATTACACTCACCACATTATTTTCTTTTTTATTTGTGATTTTTATCACGAATATATGTATGTGTTTCTTATCTGTATAAATTAAAAGTGATTTTAATCACTAAAAAATGTCAGAGTATTGACTAAATTTAGGTATCCATATTTTGAATCATGGCCGTTGAGGAGTTAGATATGTCCGATGTATTTCACTTAGGTATCACTAAAAGCGATCTGCGAGGTGCGACTCTGGCAATTGTGCCAGGCGATCCTAACCGTGTTGAAAAAATAGCACGATTGATGGGTAACCCAGTACATCTGGCCTCTCATCGTGAATTTACAACATGGCGTGCAGAAATAGACGGAAAAGCCGTTATTGTCTGCTCTACGGGTATCGGCGGCCCTTCAACGTCGATTGTGGTGGAAGAACTTGCCCAGTTGGGAGTGCGTACTTTCTTGCGTATCGGTACAACTGGTGCAATCCAGCCACACATCAATGTAGGGGATGTATTGGTGACAACTGCCGCAGTCCGTTTAGATGGTGCCAGCTTGCACTTTGCTCCAATGGAATTCCCAGCCGTGGCTGATTTTGAGTGTACAAATGCTCTGTATGAAGCAGCAAAATCATCCGGTATTACAACTCATGTTGGTGTGACGGCATCTTCTGATACCTTCTACCCAGGGCAGGAGCGTTACGATACTTATTCAGGCCGTGTTGTCCGTCGCTTCCAGGGTTCCATGAAAGAGTGGCAGGAAATGGGTGTAATGAACTTTGAGATGGAATCAGCAACATTGCTGACAATGTGTGCAAGCCAGGGGCTGCGTGCTGGTATGGTAGCAGGTGTTATTGTTAATCGTACTCAACAAGAAATACCGGATGCTGAGTTATTGAAGAAAACAGAAAGCAATGCCTTGGGGATTGTTGTCGAAGCTGCTCGATGCTTGCTGTAATACTTTTATCAAGTGATTCTGTTAAGGGCCGGAATATTCCGGCCCTGCTGTTTTTGCGATCTTCTCTTTCTTTCATTCTAAAATCTGATAATGTCATAATGTTTTGTATTAATGATTATTTGCGTAATGGCTGTTGTGCGCCAATAATTATTAATCTAATCCAGTAATATCAATAACCATCTGTTTTTACAACATTATTTATTACATTGCAAGAGTGATTATGACCACAACATTTCTACTCCATCCTTCACTTCTTCCGTTGAATGGCGGCATTAACTTTCGTGATTTAGGCAACAAGACGCTGAATAATGGCGCTAAGATCAAGTCAGGGCTATTATTTCGTTCCGGTTCATTGGACAGACTGACAGAAAACGATCAGGCTATTCTAGTGGATCAAAACCTTTTTCAGATCATCGATTATCGTGATAGCAGTGAGATTATGGATAAACCAGATCAGGTATGGCATGGCGCACATTACCATCACGCTCCGGCTAATCCGCTTTCTAAAGAAGTAGATGCTAATCTGGATAAACTGGATAAGGAGATACTGGAACAATTCGATGCGAAAGTATTTATGTCGCGTCTGTATGAATTGCTACCGCTCAATAACCCAGCTTATAAAACACTAGCCACCTTATTGCTGCAACCAGAAAAAGGCGGGATTGTACAACACTGTGCGGTCGGTAAGGATAGAACGGGGGTTGGCTCTGCGTTGGTCTTATTGGCATTGGGTGCCGATTTGGATACGGTGATGGAGGATTATTTGCTGACTAATGTCACGCTGGCTCCATACCGAGACTATTTATTGAATGAACACGCAAAAAGCATGAGTGAAAATATAGTTGAAAAATTTGCTTATGTTTATTCGGTCAGAGAAGAGTTTTTGCTAAAAGCCCTGAATAGTATTAATCAACATTATGGCAGTGTGGATATTTGGCTGGAAAAAGATATCGGACTTGATATTGCAGCCCGTGAAAAGCTACAGGCCTATTTTCTTGAATAAAAATGCCAGGTTAGCATTGGTTTGGTAGTACAGCGCTAACCTATGGCAGACACTGATAACACAGGAAAGACTAGTGTGAACCTGCATGAAACCATTGAACTGATCACCAACTTTGTAAAAGCCCATGAAGTTTGGGCGATTCCGATTATTTTCCTTCTTGCATTTGGTGAATCACTCGCATTCATTTCCTTACTGTTGCCAGCAACAATTATTTTGTTGGGATTGGGGGCATTGATTGGTGAAAGTGGATTGAATTTCTGGCCAATATGGATAGCCGCAGCAGCGGGAGCCTTTTTTGGTGATTGGCTTTCTTACTGGTTTGGTTTCCGCTACAAAGAAAATGTCGGCAAAATGTGGCCACTCTCTCGTCACCCTCAAACGTTGATTCGCGGCCATCAATTTTTTGAACGTTGGGGCGTTTGGGGAGTGTTCATTGGGCGGTTCTTTGGCCCTCTAAGGGCAGCGGTGCCGTTGGTAGCGGGTATTTGTGCCATGCCTCAACGTCATTTTCAGCTTGCTAATTTTACATCTGCATTAATCTGGGCATTCGGTATTTTAGCGCCGGGAGCGTTTGGTCTGCACTGGCTGACTGAATGGATGGGATAAGGCAGATGGAGTAATTGCGAGCCGCTTTGCAAATAGCCAAAGCTTGCTAATTGTATTTTTGAACAAAAGCTGATAAAGCCGCCAGAATGTATGACAAAATGCAGTTGTTTGTAGATGATATGCAAGGGCTGGGGCAGAGCCTCAATAAAGCACAAGCAGATTACAGTTTTGCAATGAAAAAACTGGTCGAGGGACGAGGTAATCTGGTTAGCTAAGCCGAAGGATTCCGTGATTTAGGTGTAGATGTGAAGCGTCCTATTGATTCGCAGTTGATTGAGAAATCTTTCCAATCACTGCAGGTTAATGAGTGAAGTCTGGATAGGGTTTTATCCGAAAGGCTGATACACTTGCTATAAATTTTTTTGAATAAAAAGCGGACAATTAACATGGCAGATCAATCAAAAGAAACCACTGATTTTGGTTTCCGCACCGTAGCCAAAGAAGAAAAAAAAGAGATGGTGGCAGAGGTGTTTCATTCTGTAGCCGTAAAATATGACTTGATGAATGATTTGATGTCATTTGGGATTCATCGAATTTGGAAGCGTTTCACTATTGAGGCAAGTGGTGTCCGCCGAGGTCATAAGGTTCTTGATCTGGCTGGCGGGACTGGCGATCTGGCGGCAAAATTTTCCCGTATTGTAGGTGAGCGAGGCCAGGTTGTTTTAGCAGACATTAACGACTCAATGTTGAAAGTCGGGCGCGAAAAATTACGTGATATCGGCATCGTGGGCAATGTCAATTATGTTCAGGCCAATGCAGAAGTATTACCTTTCCCGGATAATTATTTTGACTGTATTACCATCTCTTTTGGCTTACGTAATGTCACAGATAAAGAAAAAGCGCTGCGCTCAATGTACCGAGTGCTTAAACCAGGCGGACGCTTATTGGTTCTGGAATTCTCCAAACCTATACTGGCAGCGTTGAGCAAGGTTTATGATGCTTATTCATTCCATATTTTACCTCGAATTGGTCAATTGATTGTCAAAGATGCAGATAGCTACCGTTATCTGACTGAATCTATTCGTATGCACCCTGATCAGGAAATGTTAAAAGGCATGATGGAAGAAGCGGGTTTTGATCAAGTCTCTTATAGCAATATGACAGGGGGGATCGTTGCACTGCATAAAGGATTCAAATTCTGAAATGGAAACACCCTTATCAAGCCATAGTGTGAATTCTGCGGTATCCAACTCAATGGTATTGAAGGATAAGGTGTTGTTTCCGATTCTGGCAGCCTTTCTGGAAACGACTCTGAATCATCTATTGTACCGTGAAGCCGTATTAAGGCCCGCCCGTTTGAGATTGGTGGGAAAAACACTGTCTATCGAATTGAAAGAAATTGAAGCACCATTAGTGCTGATATTTAGTGAAAAACAAGTGGATGTTTTGAGTCAATGGCCGGAACCTACGGATTGCTCAATGAAAGCGACAATACCGGCAATACTTAAATTGCGGGATCGCCAATGTCTTTCAGCGCTGATTAACAGTGGAGAAATTGTTATTGAGGGAGATATGCAGGTTATTCAACAATGGGCAGCATTGTTGGATATGTCGGAGTGGGATCCCGCCCATTACCTTTCTCCCTATCTTGGTGATATTGTCTCAGAAGGGATCAGCCGGATGATGAAGAAAGGTATTAAGTTTGCCAGTAATACAGTTGTAAGGAAGAAGGCTTATTTCACTGAATCATTGACAGAAGAATGGAAAATGTCTCCAAGTGCGTTGGAAATGGTTTATTTCAGTGAAGAGGTCAATGCTGTCGCCAATGAGTTGACTCAAATCGAAAAACGGTTGGCAGCACTGGAGGGAAAACATGACACCCAGTGAAATCAAACGGCTTTACTTCATTATCAGAATTTTTCTTTCTTATGGTCTGGACGAACTTATTCCTAATATTCGTCTGACATGGCCCTTACGTTTCGGGCGCTATTTCCTGTTTTGGATATCCAATCAGCACAAGGACAAACCACTTGGTGAGCGTCTGCGTTTGGCGCTGCAAGAACTAGGCCCAGTATGGATCAAGTTTGGTCAAATGCTCTCTACTCGCCGGGATTTGTTTCCTACTGCGATTGCTGATCAACTATCGATGTTGCAAGATCGGGTCGTTTCCTTTGATGGTGAGGTGGCACGAAAATCAATTGAAACTGCATTAGAAGGTTCTCTGGAAACGTGGTTTGAGAATTTTGACCCGGAACCATTGGCTTCGGCATCCATTGCTCAAGTACATACCGCCCGTTTGAAAGAGAATGGCAAAGAAGTCGTTCTGAAAGTCATTCGCCCAGATATCCTGCCTGTTATCAAAGCGGATATACGGTTAATGTATCGTTTGGCAAACTTAGTGCCTTTGTTACCTGATGGTCGTCGTCTTCGGCCACGTGAAGTCGTGCGTGAATACGAGAAAACGTTGCTTGATGAGTTGAATTTGTTGCGTGAAACCGCAAATGCGATTCAATTGCGTCGGAACTTTGAAGATAGCTCGATGCTTTATGTGCCGGAAGTTTATCCTGATTATTGTCGGGAAAATGTATTGGTCATGGAGCGAATTTACGGCATTCCTGTGTCTGATGTTACGGCTCTGAAGGCACATAACACGAATATGAAATTATTGGCTGAGCGTGGTGTTCAGGTATTTTTCACCCAAGTATTTCGCGATAGCTTTTTTCATGCTGATATGCACCCGGGTAATATCTTTGTCAGTTATGAAAATCCGGAAGATCCGACTTATATCGGTATTGATTACGGTATAGTGGGTTCTTTGAATAAAGACGATAAACGCTATCTGGCGGAAAATTTCATTGCTTTCTTCAATCGTGATTATCGTCGGGTGGCTGAGCTACATGTTGATTCCGGCTGGATTCCTGCTGATACTAATGTGGAGGACTTCGAATTCGCTATCCGTACTGTTTGTGAGCCGATTTTTGAAAAGCCGCTGGCTGAAATCTCATTTGGGCATGTTTTATTGAATCTCTTCAATACCGCCCGCCGTTTTAATATGGCTATTCAGCCTCAATTGGTCTTGCTGCAAAAAACACTATTGTATGTTGAAGGGTTGGGACGCCAGCTTTATCCCCAACTTGATTTATGGAAAACAGCAAAACCGTTTTTGGAAGATTGGCTGCATAGTCAGGTCGGAATACCAGCCATTTTTCGTGCTTTTAAAGAAAAAGCCCCCTATTGGGTGGAGAAATTACCGGAACTGCCTGAATTAGTATATGGCACACTTCAGCAACACCGATATTTACAGATGAGTATTGACCAAATATCACAACAGTTCAAAAACCAGCAGGTTAAACAGCGTAAGTCGCTTTATTTACTGGGGATTGGGGCAACATTGTTTATTTGCGGTAGCCTGTTTTTTATCACAGGGCAGGAACATTTATCATGGGGATTGATGGGTACCGGAATTGTATCGTGGATATTGGGATGGCGTAAGTTAAACAAACGTCAGTAATAATTAAAATGTAAATGAAATCTAAACCTCATTAAAGGTTAAAAGTACGTATAAGGTTTCTTTGTCACTACACTTGGTATGATTGCATTATTTTCGAACATAAAGTTTGTCGTTTATAATGAAATTATTAGTGGTATTTCGATGAATAGAGGTAAATCAGTATGGGTGGTATAAGTATTTGGCAATTGCTCATTATTGCTGTCATTGTCGTATTGCTGTTCGGTACTAATAAGCTTCGTACTTTGGGTTCAGATTTAGGAGCTTCAATCAAAGGCTTCAAAAAGTCAATTAGCGATGATGATGAAAAAAGTGAAAAACTGGATCAGGCTGAAAAAAATAGCCATGATGCCGATTTCGAAACCAAAAATATCGCTGAAAAGCCCATTGTTGCACAATCTGAAAAATCAGAGAGCAAGAATAAAGAGCAGGTATAAACAGTGTTTGACATTGGTTTTAGTGAACTGCTGCTGGTGATGATTATTGGCTTGGTTGTTCTGGGACCAGAACGTTTGCCTATTGCAGTTAAAACAGTGGTTGGGTGGATACGGGCATTGCGCTCTTTGGCGGCTAATGTCCAAAATGAACTAGCCCAAGAACTGAAATTGCAAGAGCTTCAGGAGAGCCTAAAAAAAATGGAAGAAAAAGCGGATATGCAGTCGTTGTCTCCAGAATTGAAGGCATCAATGGAGGAACTGAGAGAAGCGGCTGAATCGTTGAAAAACACTTATCAGCTAAGGCCGGATGAAGTTAAGGAACTGGAGGAAGATGAAACCCATTTTCACTCTTCTGTTTCTCCGCCGACTGTAAAACTTCCGCTTTCAGAACCGTTGGATTCTGAGCAATCAGAGCCCACGCTAAAGCCGTAACAAAATGAATCTCCTGAACAAGCAAAGGGCAAACACTAAAACATGTCTGTGGATAACACCCAACCTCTTATCAGCCATCTGATTGAGCTGCGTAAGCGGATTTTAAATAGCTTAATTACTGTGCTGGTGGTTTTTTTGGCATTGGTTTACTTTTCCAATGACATTTATCGTCTTATTGCTGCACCTTTAATGGAACAATTGCCTGAAGGTGCAAATATGATTGCGACGGATGTTGCTTCACCTTTCTTTACACCAATAAAACTGACCATTATGGTGTCTATTTTTGTTTCGGCACCGATGATCCTTTATCAAGTATGGGCATTTGTTGCTCCGGCGTTGTATAAGCATGAGCGTCGCCTGATTATGCCTTTACTATTTTCCAGCAGTTTATTGTTTTATATAGGAATGGCATTCGCTTATTTTGTGGTTTTTCCCATTGCGTTTGGTTTTTTTATTAAAACAGTGCCAATCGGGGTTGTGATTTCGACAGATATCAGTAATTACCTGAGCTTTGTCATGGCGTTATTTATGGCTTTTGGTATTTCATTTGAAGTACCGATTGCCATTATTTTGTTGTGCTGGAGTGGGGTAGTAACACCAGAATCACTGAAAAGAAAACGCCCTTATATCTTGGTAGGAGCGTTCGTGGTTGGTATGTTGTTAACCCCACCCGATGTTTTCTCGCAAACTTTGCTGGCTATTCCTATGTATTTGTTATTTGAATTAGGGATATTGCTTTCTCAATTCTATATTGGTAAATCAGGTAAATCAGGTAAATCAGGTAAATCAGGTAAATCAGGTAAATGTAAATCAGACAACCTGGACGATGAACCAGAGCGTGATATCAGTGATGATCTAAAAAAATAATCCGGTTTCGGCTATTTGTGTTTATCGCTAACTGGTTGATGATATTGATATCATTAGTAAAGAGCGATGGCTATTAACTCAGTGTATTGTTGCTGAGTTTTATATTAGGAGAATGTAATGAGCGCATCCCAATCACTTAGCCCTTGGCACCGTGCTGAAATTGAGAGGTGAAGCATGGATCCTCTCAGATTTCCGGCCTT
>NZ_FPBJ01000059.1 GCF_900116635.1 Xenorhabdus koppenhoeferi
GTGGAGAGTCAGGCGACCCCAGATTAAGCCGCTATCGCGTTTTACGCCTTATATTCCCGCCCTCATCGGGTGAGGGTTTACGGCGAAATTGCTAAAATATTCCCACGATTTTCAAAATAATGAAACTGTTGTGGCATGCTGATTATTCATGTCTAACGGATCTGAATGGCCGCATGACTCAAACAAGCTAGGTTTAATCCGACAGATACATCGGTATCTGTCGGATCCGGTCTGAACCTCAAGCTCCGTTCAGACTGACCTATACAGTGTGTTTAGCCAAGTCTTTAGGGACTATTTTCTTGGATACATGATCTTTATTAATAGATAACACTATCTTTCCATGTAATCCATCCAATGGATTATCACCTATTTTTTCTATTGTCAAAATTGCAGCCCTATTTTTAACTCCAGAAAAGACAGAATCGTCTTCATTTTTGAGTCTATTAATAGCCCTTGGAGAATACATATCATTAGTCATTACTTCTTTAGATATACCCTCAGGGAAATAGAGCTGACCTACAAAATAGAATTTATCTTCCTGTCTTTTTTGTACATTCGCATTCCTTGCTGATAAATGGATATGTATAGCTCTTCCAGCATAAAATCCAGGGAATATTGTAGTGAATCTGACTATACCTTCTTTATCTGTCCTTTGTGCCCCACGAAGAAATGTGCTTTCATCAGTTCTTGAAATCGATCCTATATTACCAGATGGAGCTTCTAGATCTGGACTTATGTATTTCCAACCTGAGTATTTACCCATTGCATTACAATGCCATATATCAATAAAGATATCATCTAAAGGTTTACAATTTACAGAGTCAATTATTTTCATTGTCAATAAAAGAGGTATCCCGGGTTCATCCTCTGTTATATTTCTTCTAAGCAGTTTGTTATTTATAAAATATGGACCTGACATTTCCTCTGGAGTCATCTCGCAAACGCCTATATCAATACCATCTTCTTTCTTTGATTGACCTTGTGAAGAAGCGATAGCTCCTGCTGACATCAGAGGTAATAATGAAAATACTGCACCAGTAACACTCGCCTGTTTCAGAAAAAGTCTTCTTCCATTCTTCATAAAGTGGCTCCTTATATGCCATTGAATAATATCATTTGTTGTATAGTAAACAGGTAAGCTGTAGTTTAATGTGCTAATTCAGATAAGTGTAGTGGCTAGCGTTTGAAATATGACACGTGTATCCAAACGTGTACCAATCAATATTCAGAAAGAGGTAATAAAAAGACAATAAACCAAGTATTAATATGTTGGATAAAACAGGCCCCACACTGAATACCATTACATGGATTGTTAAAGTGAAAAAATCCGACCTTAACTAATAACCCAAAAGTATATTATGCTCTTTTAATAGTTCCTTGACTTTATCTTTAGGGATAGGGAATGAAGTATTACCATTTCTCCCAACCATTTTTTTAGCGGCGAACATAGCATTAATGATTGCCTCTTCTGTTGCATTTATTGTTGCCTCATACAAAGGGTCTAGTTTGTCATTTGGCAATATTTTTATGGTGCTTATATCTTTTCGGGAGAAAGCACCATTATTTGCGGTTGAAAAAGCAATAAATATCTCACCGCTAGTATTTCTGGCAACCCCACCTACCCTTGAAAGCCCGAGAGATACCCTTTTGGCTATTTTATCCAGTTGATGAGGCGCTAATGGTGCATCTGTGGCAACCACAACAATTATCGATCCTGCATCCTTTATTTTTTTCTTATCTCCATGATATATAGAATGGAAATCATTTATTTTTTTACCAACTGGAATGCCTGCGATGATCAAATCATCCCTATTGCCAAAATTGCCCTGGACAAGAACACCGACAGTGTATCCCCCATCTTTTTTGTCTAAAATTCGTGATGAAGTACCTGTACCTCCTTTAAAATCAAAAAGTTTCATGCCCGTTCCACCACCCACATTACCTTCTTCTATTGCACCTGATTTAGCACTATTCAACGCATTATATACATGTTCTTTTTTTACATGCATACCATTTATATCATTTAATATTCCGTCCCATGTTTCTGTAACTACAGGTAATAACCAAAATAAATCATCTTTTAGTGGTGAAGTCAGATTATTATCAATCATCCAGCTAATTGTTGAATCTCTGACAACGCCAACACTATGGGTATTAGTTATTAATATTGGCGTTTCCAAGAAGCCACTTTCTTCAACCCATTGACTACCCGTCATATCTCCATTTCCATTTAAAGAAAATATACTGGAAAATACAGGACTGAATTTCTTTCCTCTCGGTAATATAGCTGTGACCCCTGTTCTTATTGAGCCTTTTCCGATTTTTAACTTTCCATCATCTTTGATGATGGTTGAGTAGCCTACTTTTACACCACCAACATCTGTAATTGCATTATTTTTCCCCGTTACGCCAGAGAAAGGGATGCCTAAATTTCTTGCTCTAATTTCATCTGCCAAAGAATTTGAAGTTATCATTGTCGTTATAGATAGAATTATAATATTTAATATCTTTATGTTTCGCATAAGTATCTTTTTTATACCAAATCAAAGTGAAGGACAATTGCATCAACTTTACCTTCTGCATGACGGGAGATGTTGTTCCCTATTCCATTAAATGAGCGGTAGTTTTACTGCTCTTTTAAGAAATTAACAAAAATCAGTGATTGCCTGGGAAGGCGAATTGGGCAGCTTCATGAGTTTCACGTTTAATCCAACGCTGGGTAATAGTTTTACGACGTGTATAAAAACGTACACCATCCGGGCCATAAGCGTGCAGATCACCGAACAATGAGCGCTTCCAACCGCCAAAGCTGTGATAAGCAACAGGCACAGGCAATGGAACGTTGATTCCCACCATACCTACTTCAATCTCATTGGCAAACAATCGGGCAGCTTCACCGTCATTGGTAAAGACACAAGTTCCATTGCCATATTCGTGATCATTAATCAGCGCTATCGCTTCTTCCAGACTGGATACTCTCACTATACATAATACTGGTCCGAAAATTTCCTCTTGGTAAATGTGCATATCTGGTGTGACATGGTCAAACAGACAACCACCGATAAAGAAACCATTTTGGTGACCATCGACTGATAAATTTCTACCATCAACAATCAATTTAGCTCCTGCTTTAACACCGCCCGTGACATAGTCAGACACTTTTTCCAAATGAACTTTGGTCACTAGTGGTCCCATATCCAGACCGTGTTCTGTTCCGGCACCGATTTTAAGAGCCTGAATTTGAGGTATTAATTTCTTAATCAAGTCATCTGCAACTTGATCGCCGACACATACAGCAACAGAAATAGCCATACAGCGCTCACCACACGAACCGTACGCCGCTCCCATAAGTGCACTGGCCGCATTATTCAAATCTGCATCAGGCATTAATACAGCATGGTTTTTTGCTCCGCCAAGTGCCTGAACTCGTTTACCGCGTCGTGTTCCTTCACTGTAAATATATTCTGCTGTTGGTGTAGAGCCGACAAAACTCAGTGCTTTCACATCAGGAGATTCAATTAAACAATCAACGGCTTCTTTATCTCCATTGACAACATTCAGTACACCTCTTGGCAATCCGGCCTGATGGAATAGTTCTGCGATATATAGTGCTGAACTGGGCGTGCGCTCAGAGGGTTTAAGGATAAAAGTATTGCCACAAGCAATGGCCAGCGGATACATCCATAAAGGCACCATTGCAGGGAAGTTAAATGGCGTTATTCCTGTCACAACACCCACTGCGTGAAAATCGCTCCATGAATCAATTTCAGGCCCAACATTGCGATTGAATTCTCCTTTCAGCAATTCCGGGGCGGCGGTGGCAAAATCGACATTTTCAATGCCCCTTTTTAGTTCTCCGGCTGAATCTTCCAGCGTTTTTCCATGTTCTTCGCTGATCAGCGTAATTATCTGTTCTTCGTGTTGTTCAAGTAATTGTTTAAAGCGAAATAATATTTGGTTACGTTTTGCCGGAGGGGTGTTACGCCAAGCCGGAAGTGCAGCTTTTGCCGCAGCAATCGCATGTTGTACAGTTTCTGTATTTGCCATTTCAACCTGGCGTATCACATTCCCTGTGGAGGGGTTAAATACGGCGGCTGTTCTACAATCAGCTGTAATTGTTTCACCATTAATTAAATGGGTAATTGTTTTCATACTTCTTCATTTCCTTTATTTAATTTGATGTAAAACATTACCCACAGCATTGAACAAACGATCAAGATCATCCATTTTGGCATTGAACATAGGGCCAAATTGCAATGTGTCTCCACTAAAACGCACATAAAAACCCGCTTTCCATAACGCAATACCTGCTTCAAAAGCCCGGATAGACAAATCGCCATCCCGTGGTGCCATCTGAATTGCACCCACCAGCCCACAATTTCGAATATCTATCACGTTTGGGCAATGCTGAAGTTCATGTAATGCTTGTTCGAAATGAGGAACCAAGTCAGCAGACTGTTGCACCAGATTTTCTTTTTCCAATAGCTCCAATGTTGCCAATCCCGCAGCACAAGAAACTGGATGAGCTGAATAAGTATGACCGTGGCTGAACTCAATCATATGTTCAGGCAGCGGTTGTAACATAAAGGTATCGTAAATTTTGCTGGAGGTAACAACACCACCAAGCGGAATGACACCATTGGTAACTTGTTTGGCGAAATTGAGAATGTCCGGTGTTACACCGAACATTTCAGCCGCGCTCCAATGCCCCAAGCGTCCGAAACCGGTAATTACTTCGTCAAAAATCAGTAATATATTGTGTTGTGTACATATTTCCCGCAGGCGTTGCAAATAGCCTTGTGGCGGGACAATCGCACCAGCAGAACCCGCAACAGGTTCAACGATAACTGCGGCAATGTTACTGGCATCATGCAATTCAATCAGTTTTAGCAACTCGTCGGCAAGCTCACGACCACCAGTAGCCGGTATACCTTTAGTAAAGGCCATATTGGGTTGTAATGTATGTGACAGATGATCCACATCCATAAACTGACCAAACATTTTACGATTACCGCCAATACCACCAAGACTGGTTCCGGCGATATTGACACCATGATAGCCACTGGCGCGACCAACAAATTTAGTTTTTGCGGATTGCCCTTGAATGCGCCAGTAAGCGCGGGCTATTTTCACCGCAGTATCGGCAGCTTCTGAACCAGAGTTGGTAAAAAATACGTGATTTAAATCATCAGGCATCAGGCTGGCAATTTTATCTGCCAGTTTAAATGACAACGGATGTGCATATTGAAAACCCGGGGAATAATCCAATGTATCCAATTGCTTGGAAATAGCCTGATTAATTTCAGTACGTGAATGCCCTGCTCCGCACGTCCATAGGCTGGACAGGCTGTCATAAATACGCCGACCTTGATCATCAACCAGCCAGTTTCCTTCAGCGGAGACAATGATACGTGGATCTTTTTGAAAATGACGATTAGCACTGAATGGCATCCAATGCGCTTTAAAATTCAATGATTGAAAAGAATTTCTCTCTGACATTTTTTAATTCCTCGTACAAGGTTGTAACAAAGAGTTTGCAATGAAACTACATTCAAGTTAAACCTCAATTATCGAATCACTAGTTATGAGTTTACTTACGTAAATGAAACTATCTCCTCTGACAGCCGCTTTGGCTGTTGCACTTGCTATACCAACCAGTGGTTGGGCTACTAATGTGGAACACACTAAATCTACAGCGAACACCTGAACCTAGCAGGAAGTCAGGGTTTTGGTTATCCCGCTGATACCCAAGTAAACGAACCAGGCCGTACTTATTGGACTCGGTTTAACGTTAAATTCTAATCATTTTTTCTCTTCTTGAACTTGGCTCTCCCTGACTTATATCAGGGAGAGCTTTTTTTAATTATCTTATTTTAAAGATTTTTCTTATATTTTTTGGTTTCAGAACTTCGAAAAATTGCCTGTTGTGACAATTATCATAAACGCGCATTTCATTTAACTAAGGAGCTACATATGTCTACTGTCGTGTTGCCCCGCATTATGGAAATAGGCGGTGGATCTATCGTCCATCTGCCACGAGTTCTACAAAGTATTGGCAGTAAAAAGCCACTGATCGTGACAGACAAGATGATGATTCAATTAGGTTATTTGGGTAAATTACAATCTATCTTGCAAGATCATGGCATTGAAAGCGAAGTTTATGCTGACACCGTACCTGAACCCACTGCGGTCTCTATTCAATCCGGAATTGAAAAGGTAAAAGGCGGTTTATTTGATGCTGTTATTGCACTCGGGGGCGGAAGCCCGATTGACAGTGCAAAAGCGATTGCAGTAATGGGTAAATTTGGGGGCACAATCAACGATTACCGTTTCCCTCGTCAAGTTAATAAACAGGGGCTTCCGATCATTGCCATTCCTACTACTGCGGGAACGGGTTCAGAATGCACTCGTTTCACCATTATTACCGATGAAAAAACGGACGAAAAACTGCTTTGCGCTGGCGCAGGATTCATGCCGATTGCCGCTATCATTGACTATGAACTGACGATCAGCGTTCCGGCACGGACAACGGCAGACACGGGCATTGATGCGATGACTCACGCCATTGAAGCTTATGTCAGCCGAAAAGCAAATCCCTACTCAGATAGCCAAGCCATTGCCGCCATGAAACTTATCGGTCCCAATTTGCGCAAGGTATACCACGATGGCAATAATAAGGCTGCCCGTGAAGCGATGATGCTCGGTTCAACCCTTGCAGGTATTGCATTTTCCAACGCATCTGTTGCACTGGTGCATGGCATGAGCCGCCCTGTCGGGGCGTTCTTCCACGTTCCACATGGATTATCTAATGCCATGTTACTTCCCGCCGTCACCCGTTTCTCTTTGGAATCAGCTAAAACACGCTATGCCGAATGCGCGCGTGCACTGACTTTTGCAAAATTAACAGATAATGATGACACCGCCGGTGAAAAACTACTGACTACATTAGTTGACTTAAATGAATCGCTTTCCGTGCCGACACCCGCGCAATTTGGCATGGATAAAAAACACTTTTTTGCTGTTGTAGAAACAATGGCAAAACAAGCGGAAGCATCTGGTTCACCAGGCAATAACCCGAAGATTCCTACCATCGCTGAGATGGTCACCATTTATAAACAATTATGGAATGGCTGAGTTTGAGTACTATTAGGGGTTAAATGGTTATTGACCGGATGTTGCGTCGTTTTTATTCCCGGCATCCGGTTCTTTTATCCGCTACCTCGCTGACAACATATATCTGTCTTCTTTCAAACATACGTCTATGATTATCGACTTAGAAAAATATTTACGCTTCTTGGATTCGCCTAATAAGTGCAATTTCTAAGAAAGGCGGTCAGTTGCTATGGGAGGCAAAGAAATATACGCCTGAACAAGCTCAGCTTAAGGCCGTAGCGCGCCGACAGTGTGCTACAAAAGCAGTCAAAGTGAAACCAGAGATA
>NZ_FPBJ01000036.1 GCF_900116635.1 Xenorhabdus koppenhoeferi
AACACGAGATTACAAAACACCGAATGAGTTATTTAAAGGAATACCCACTCATTTACTTCGTCCATTACGGTGTTGCGCTTAATATGTGAATCCAAGAAAATAATCTTATTTATAGCAATATTTTTAGGTTTTCCACTTTTTCTTAAATTAGTTTCTAATCGTTGATGGATTTCGCTTAATAACTCTAAGAAAAATTTGATGTTTTTTATTGTGATAGTAAATAATAACAAATATAGAAACGTGACCACGATATTAAAAAATTTACTTATTAGTTTAGTCCATCTAAAACTATTTGTTTCTTAGAAAAGAATATAATTTAGAAAGTATTGGTGAAGGTATTAACCGAATTAGAGCTCTAAAAGAAAAATATATAATCGTATTATATTTATTACCTATATCTAACTTTAATAGTTTCGTTAACATATTAAATTCAGATTTGAAATATATTAATCCTCTTCTTCTTTTAAGCATGTTTTTTCCTGTACGAGCTATGACAAGTACTTTATCTAAGTTATCTAGCTTAAAACCTTTTGCATATAGCCTAACCCAGAGATAGTAATCTTCCATATACTGTAAATGTTGATATCCACCAACACTAAGAACCTGTTTCTTTCTGAAACAAGCGGTCATATGGTTAATAGGGTTTCGTTTATTTATTACTGAATGAATTTCATTTTCTAAAGGTACACGCCGATATCCTTTTATATCCGAAGGATTTTCATCAAATTCAGCAATATGGCAGCCACAAACTGTTGTTTGAGGATTATTGTTCATATAGATATATTGAACCTCAAATCTATCAGACTTATTTATATCATCTGTGTCAACTCTCATAATTAAATCATTAGTGCAAAAATTCAGCCCCATATTCAATGCTTCACCTAAGCCCTGATTTTTTTCTAAAATAACATCTTTTATTGGTAGTTTTTTTCGCCATTTTTCTATAACTTGATATAATTCTTGGGTTAATTTTCCATCTTGAACAATAACAATTTCATTAGACTTATAAGTTTGTTCATAAACACTTAGGAGAGCCATATCAAAGAATTCAGGTTGTTCTTTATTATAGACAGACATTAACACTGAGAACTTATACACTTATATACCTTTTTTATATTTATATTATTAGTAACGAAATATATGTGATTATTTATACAGAAACGAATATTAATTAAAGGACTTGGATTCAAATGATTCTTTAAATTCCTTAAATCTTTTATGGTAGTCTGATAAAATATTTGTATCATATTTATCAGGATGTTGTTGATACCAATTTATCCAAACTCTGCATTGAAACATTACAAGGATACTTATAAATTTCAAATCAAATTCTTTGGCATTTAAATCAGAGAAATCGATAGTTCCATTGACTATACATGAAGCTATATCCATTTCAAAAGGAGCTAAATCAGCATATTCCCAATCAATAAACTTAATTCCATTTTTTGTTTTAATGATATTTTCTCTCACGAGGTCATTATGCGACCAACACCATACACGTTCTTTATTGAAAATAAAATCATAGAAATTATATTCTTCAAGAAAATCCTCTTTCGCAGAATCAATATATTTCATAAGTGTTGGAAAAGGAGTTTTAATTTCTTTTTTCACTTTAGACGCAGAAATAAAATTGTTATTTGTATTCTTTTTTTCTTTAAAATATTCTATTAATTCTTTACTTGTTACATGACCTACTATGCCATCTATATACTCATATAATGCAAAAGTTCCACCTAATATAATACAGTCATGCCTAAACGAAAATGATTCAACACTTGATGATTGTAAATATTTTAGAACATATCTTTTGTTATAGTTTCGTGATGATAGTTTCCATGTCATATTTGAAATTCCACCATGTAGAGACTCAACAATAAAATCATTACCAATAATATCATTCAGTTTTGAGATACATGACGTGGTAGATTCTATCGGATCTCTGCCTATGAATCTCATAATTTCAATATCTTTTCCTCCTTTATAATAATCAATTTCTCCAGCATCATCGCTACCTTGAACATGTAAAGTAATACCAAAAAAATCATAAAATTGTTTATTGGTAAAAAGAGGGGCTGTAATAACTTTATCAACAAAATTTAATGATTCGATCATTACCACTCTTTGTTCATAAGGTATGACAGGTTTTCTTTTATAAACTTGAGTGTCTTCGTCTGTAGCAACTCCTACAATCAAAATAGCACTGTCATCACCTTGTGCTTTAGCTGCTTTTAATGCTCTTATATGACTAGCATGCAAGAGATCAAAAACACCAGATGTATAGATA
Organism: Xenorhabdus koppenhoeferi; assembly: GCF_900116635.1. Classification (GTDB taxonomy): domain Bacteria; phylum Pseudomonadota; class Gammaproteobacteria; order Enterobacterales; family Enterobacteriaceae; genus Xenorhabdus; species Xenorhabdus koppenhoeferi. The sequence continues at coordinate 2,285 of NZ_FPBJ01000036.1, forward strand.
ATATTACTCATAATTATATCATTTATCAATTTACAAATTTATAACAGAACTCAAAAAGCTCTCTTTCTATTATGTTAATTTCTTTTTCAAAATTAGGGTATTTTATTTTTAAGTTAGTATTTTTTATTGATATTTTAGGGTCAAAAAATTTGTATTTATATATGTGATTTTTATTTTCCACCCCACAAAAATTAATTATTTTTTGGATGGTTTCAGCATAATTATAAATAAAGCTTTCAAAAGACAATCTTATAACTTTTTGTTTATCTTCTTTTTCGAATTTCTGATGTTCTCTAAGAGATTTAAACCAACGAATATATTTATTAACATCTTCAGTAGGTATCCATTTCTCATTCCATTGACATTTATTTAAGAGATATAGATCACGTGGATCTCTATCTATTATAATAACTCTTAAATCATCAAAATATTTCAAATAATGATCAGTATCATTAGGAGGAATAAGTTGGTCAAATACCACATATTCTTTTGAATCATAATTTGATGAGTTTATCAATTTTCTTAGATAATTACGGGTTTCCGTATAAAAAATCTCTCTTGGGTAAGAGTAATACATTTTTTTGTTAAAAATCTTACTATAAATTTCAGCTCCTCCTTCTTTCATTCCTAATATTTTCTTCTGATAAAACCTTTCAAGATAGTATGCAAGCTTTTTAATTGGATTATCATCAATAATATCTTGATGCCAAAAACCATTCCATTCCACATCAATAATATTTTTTATATATTCATCTGTGATTTCTTTGAATCTTTTGTTAAAAAACCTTTCATAAGGATAAACGCTGCTTTTACTTAAATATCTTATGTATTTTATATAATTATTGATATGATAGCTCGTAGTTAATCGATTGTTATTTTGGACAATTCCATAATCTAAATCTCTAATTCCATGAGGATCTTGTAAGAATCTAAATTCAAAATCTCCAAATGAACAAATATTAGAGAATTCTTTCAATAAATCCGAAACAACGCTTGATCCTGTGCCACCATAACCAGTACATGTAATAATTTTTGGCCCAAACATTATTTATTAGCCTCAGAAATTGTTTTTACGATGTCAAAAACGTTATGAACTGATTTTTCTAGTTCTTGTAATTTTTGAGGCGTGATGATTGATAATTTATTTTTTATTTTAGTTGTTGATATATTTTCAGTTCTTTTTAGATAAATAACTTCACAGATATCCTTAAGATCATCAAAGTGACCAGTCCAATCATCCCCCATTCCTAATATATCCACTTTATTGCTAATAATATCTATCCTTTTTTGCTCCCATGTATTTTCGGGAATGACCATATCAACATACTTACAAGATTCAACAATCTCTTTTCTTTCATTATAAGAAAAAAAAGATTTTTTCCCTTTTATTCGATTAAAATCATCAGTAGAAATCACAACTATAAGATAATCTCCAAGAGCTTTTAACCTCTTTAAAAGGCGGATATGCCCTACATGAAATAGATCATATGTTCCATAAGTTATAACTTTCTTCATGATTTTTCCTTATGTCCTTATGTCCTTATGTCCTTATGTCCTTATGTTTTACTGGGTAATATTACCCAAAAATTGATCGGTGAACCATGGACGACTTAGTAAATAGTAAAAATATAACATAGTATAACTTGCGAATAATATACTAAATATCATCTTTTGTTTTATACATGTAGATATATACAAATAAAGAATAGGAATAATGTATTGTAATATAATGTAATATCTTATAGCCATTTCTCTATTAAAGGATAAGAAAATGGAAAATGATAATATTAACCCATATACCTTTAACAAATTACCATATAAATGTTTTTTTTCTAATTTATTTCTAAAATATAAGAAAAATAAAAACTGAGATGAATATAGTAGGATATACATATATATTGTTTCTATTGAACGTCGATCATTAAAATATAAATGTCTAGCTAACGTTCTCTGTATTATATGATATTCTCCATAATCATTGATCATAGTCTGACCAATATCTAAAGATAATGCTATTAACGATAAAAAATAGACAACAATTATCCACCTTACTTTGATGAATCTAGATATAAATATTAACAATATTAATATTGAATTTGAGTTATGAATAAGTATAGAAGATATAATTAAAATACAAGATAAAAAGCTTAATTTTTCTTTATTTAAATATAAGAAAAATCCTAGTAGAAGAAATGAAAAACCAAGAGCCTGTCTGAAATAATTAATAGTTCCTGTCAACATTCCCTGACTGAATAAAATAGTCCATATAAATATAATTATATAAGATTTTACGTTTTTTCCGACTACAATATAAGACAGATATATATTAACACCATAAATTAACGATAATATTATTAAATATATTGTAGGATCATTAACAAATAACTTTATTACATATGTTATTAGCGTAAATAGAGGTTCAAAATCCCAATTATTATAAAGAAAATTATCTACATATGCTTCAGTATCAGAACCTATTGAATAATCTCGGAGTCCAAAAAGTACAACGTACATTATAACTAAAAATAATGCAATAGAGTTTGAAATTGCTTTATTTTTTAAACCAGCCGTTAAGATGGTTATTATCAAAGAGGTTAGAGAAAAAATAAATAAGAAATTTGGTGTGTATTCAGATATGATCACTGAAAATTTTCTCCCAGTTTTTAGCTAGATGGGAAATTTCAAAAGACGGCATTTCTGAATAAGATTTCTCTATTAATTTATTCCTTAACTTATGATTTTCAATCAACATATTTATTTTACTAGCTAAATCTTCCACATTGGCTATATCTACCAATATACCATTTTCCATATTGTTAATTAATTTTTTCCCACCATTTGTTTTTGTTGAAATAACCGCACACCCTTGGGATTTGGCTTCTATTATACTCAAAGGTAATCCTTCAAATAAAGATGGCAAAACACTTATCGTAGCTCTTCTGAAATAATTTGCTATATCATTTGTGGATTCAAAAAATGATATATTTTCTAATTTTAGGCTTTTAGATAACTTTATAAACTCTTTTTTATCATCGCCATCACCTATGATGTCTAATTTCCAATCTTGATGTTTGGATTCAATTATACTCCATGCTTTTATTAAATCATCAACGCCTTTTTCTTTTGTTACTCTCCCTATATAAGTTACTATTTTATTATATTCATCTATTTTTTTTATATAGGTTGGAAGTGAGCATGGATTTGATATAAAAGTAATTTTTTCATCTTTTACAATTTTAGGTGTGTTTTCTGTGTTTTTAAAGAGACACACTACATTGTTAAATACATCAAATATCATCCTTACTCGATGTTTTGTGGCTCTTCTGGCCATATAAAATTTTTCGAATTCATTATTTCCACCATGAGCAAAATATACTAATTTAACATCTTTGAAAAGACCTAATTTTCGCCAAAAATATATTGGCTCTATGTAAGCAGATTTATTAACAATAAGATATGAATTTTTAGCCTCTTTTAAAATGGGTAAAATAAGAAATAAATTTATTGGTAGAAAAAATATTTTTTTATGAAAAAAATATTTTTTTATTTTGAAAGATATTTCTTTTTCTAAAGGAAAATATGGTTCACCAGGGACAACTGATATTATTTTACAACTAAAACCTATTTTCGAGAAATAATTGGCCCATGTACTAATTACTCTGACAACGCCACCAGCGCCAATCATACTTTCAGTTAGGAATACTAATTTTTTACTCATATTTTATTTTTTAAGTTCGTAATTATAAAATCATGGATTCTTTGACAGTTATCATATTGAACTTCATTAAAAAATTTATTTGTTTTCATTCGCTCCAATTGAAAATATTCTTTTTCTGATAATAACGTAGATATCTCATGAATAAATTCGCTTTGGTTGGCTGGTTTGGGTCCAGGAGTAACGGTTTGATAATCAAAATTTAAACCTACATTTTTTTCATATAAATCTAAATCATATGGTAAAAATAAAACAGGTTTATTTAATATTAGAAAGTCGAAGTAAATACTTGAATAGTCAGTTATTAAAAGATCAAACTTTCCAATAATATCCATAATTTCGTTGCAAATATTTGATGAGAAATCCTTAATCCATGTAGAGTTTTTTATTTCTATTTTTTGTAAATGATGAGGTCTTAAACATAGTAAGATTTTATTTCTTTCTAAATACTCTTCAAGTTTATTTTGGTCGAAATCAGTAAATGGGAAAAATTTTGTATCTTCCCCGATCCATTCATCTCCGTAAAGCCCTTTTCTCCATGTAGGGGCATATAGAATGGCTTTATTATATTCGGGGTAATCTTGAATATACTCATTAATTGTACTGTTGCTTTGAAATAATGCATCATTTCTTGGTTGGCCTAATGGCTTTATCTTATCTTTATTTATTAGAAAGCTTTTTGAGTAAATTGAAGAAAGATTTGAACTTGTTGAGGATAGTAATGAATAATGTTTTGAAAACATTTTCAATGTTAAGTACACTCTTACTTTTGATAAGCCTGAATAGCCCATTATTCCTATTTTTTTTAGTGGGATACCATGCCATAAGTTAATTAGGGTTCTTTTCTTATGCCCAAATGGAGTTTTAAGAGGAAAACCTCCATCTGTAATCCAAACTTTTGCATTTGAAATTTTTATTATATCTTTTATTTTTTTTGTGGTTATAAAGTGATCGCCATATTTTTTTGTTAAACTTTTTCTTAGCTGGTCACTGTTTATTATGTATCTCACATTTAATAATTTTTCTTTTAATGAATATTCAAATAATACTTTAGAATTAAATTTTATATTATTTGTATCGAATGTAAATATAACCAAGTCTTTTTTTGGCCTATAAAACAATGGTAAAATAAAACAAAGTAGATGATTTAATAAATTTTTCATTTTTAAACTAGAAATAGTTAGATAATAACTGTCTAAGAGATCTTGTGTGTTTTAAAACTTAGAAAATAGGTATATGATGGTGCTGAATATTTTTCATGATATATTGATCTGAAATAGTATGATGTTATTAATAAAAACTAAATTTGATTCAAATTGGCTAGTTTCACTTAACCAAAGCTACCGCACTAGGTTACGGCTCCCAGAGTGCCTGCTATATACTCAAATTTAGCTTATCCTCTTAGTTAGAAGAGGAAGATTTGTCCATCTAACAAAAACCAACATATCAATGAATTGTGTTAAGCAGCGACGAGGTTAGTCCCTCGATATCCTGAGGTCAAGTATAATAACGTTTTTTCCTTTAATTGTTACATGCTGTAACTAATCAAATCTCAAGATGAAAGTTGTCTACCTTCCATGTCCATGCAACGGCAACCAAATCACCAGCCGTAATCCGCCCAATGGACTATCCTCTGCTTTCACCCAGCCTCGATGCTGACTTATTGCCGTTTCAACAATTGCCAGTCCCAATCCAGTTCCGCCAGATTCTCTGTCCCGTGCTTCATCTGTCCGGTAAAACGGTCGGAAGATTTGTTCTCGGTCTTCAGGGCTGACTCCAGAGCCATCATCATCAACGGTAATTGTTACCCCTTGGTTATCTGCCTTGAATGCAACGGCGATATGGTTGCTGGAGTAGCGAAGCGCATTACGGACGATGTTTTCCAGTGCGCTGCCGAGTGTTGTCGGGTTACAGTAAATTATCCAAGTACCGGGCGGAGAAACGATATCCAGCGTTTTGTTCATCTGTTCGGCTTCAAATTTGGCGTTCTCCAGGATGTCATGCCATATATCGTAGGCTTTGATATTTTCGCGCAGTAACTCGTTCTTGTGCTGGTTACGGGAAAGCACTAACAGATCGTTAATCATCCCATCTAAACGTTGGGTCTCTGTTTCGATGCGTTCGAGTTCTTTGCTCTCACCATGACGGCGACGCAGTAAGGCTGTCGCCAATTGTAAGCGAGTCAATGGCGTGCGCAGTTCATGGGAGATATCAGAAATAAGCCGTTGCTGGGCAGTAACCATCCTTTCCAACGCGCTTATCATCTGGTTGAAGCTGCTACCTGTCGCCAAAAATTCTTGTGGGCCGGATTCCAGTTCGGGGTGTTGCCGTAAATTTCCTTTTGCAACGTCATCTGCTGCGTTCTTTAATTTCCTGGCAGGTTTTGCCAAACTCCATGCCAACCATAATAACAGTGGAGCGCTGATTAACATGGTTGCCGCCGGCAGTAAAAAAGGCCGGTCAAACATCAAGTTAATAAAATCTGATTGTGGGCTGCCTGCTGGTCTCACTAGGTAGAGTTGATAGTGATCTTCACCATCTCTAATGGAAAAAGGGCCAAGTATTTCAGAACGGCCATATTTTTTCTTTTTAGGGTGATCCGCATTATCAGATTGCCCGATAAAGTTACGAACCACTTGCTTCTGACGAGTCGGGGTATCGATATCAATGATACGTCCTTCGCTGGTGACAAGGAGTAAACTTTGGCCCGGGGGTGTTAATTGGGCGATAGCGCGATCCAACCGCAACCACCAGAATAGGTCGTTTGCTGGGTAGCGAATGAGTTCTTCTTCCAGTTGCTTCGCCAGTTTTTTTCCCTGTTGATATTCGTTGTCCAGAAGTGGTGTCAGTTGCCGTGAGTCCAGTTTGGGGGCCATTAAGGCCACCATCAGGACAAGTGCGAGTGTGAGCCAGAAAATTGCGAAGATGCGGGCTGTCAGGCTATTGATCATTTTACGGAAACCATTAAGTAACCACGACCACGTAATGTCTTAAACCACGGAAGCTCGTCAGTTCGATTAGGTAATTTACGACGCAGGTTAGAAATATGCATATCAATAGCACGATCAAAAGGTGTCAAGCGTTTCCCTAAGACTTCCTGACTTAAATGTTCACGGGAAACAACCTGCCCTAAATGCTGCGCCAATAGATACAGCAAAGTGAACTCTGTTCCGGTCAGATCCAAAATCGTACCGTCAAAACTGGCTTCCTGACGTCCAGGATTGAGTTGTAGTTTATCTATCTCCAGTGTCGGTGTCCCTATATCAGCTTGTTGTTCGCTCCAGTTGGAACGACGCAAAATCGCACGGATACGGGCAACCAGCTCACGATCATTAAACGGTTTAGGGAGATAGTCATCCGCTCCCAGCTCTAATCCCAAAACGCGGTCTAAATCACTTCCACGTGCCGTTAACATGATAACGGGGGTCTGATGGTATTGCCGTAGCTCTTTGAGCGTTTCAATACCGTTCTTGCGCGGCATCATGATGTCCAGTAATAACAGGTCTATTGAAGAATCTATATATTGTAAGGCCTGCTCGCCATCATGGGCGATGACAACATTGAATCCTTCCATCTCGAGCAATTCTTTTAATAGCGATGTCAGCTCGCGGTCATCATCAACTAATAAGATTTTATGCATTAATTCTTCCTCCAAGAGCAAAATACGATAACAAACTCAGCTATTCCATGACTTTACGTTCTTTTACATGCTCTGACGCTAGTTTGCAGCTGCAGGGTTATAGTTATCCGCACTGAATCGAATGCTGCTGTTCGAGAAAGCGGGGAAATTTAATGCGTAACATAGCAATATTGGCTTTAGCGTCAATGGTTGTTCTTCGACCAATAATGGCCTTAGCTGAAACTGCTGATACGGATGATGTTTCTGAGGCCATAAGTCCTTTGCCTTATTGTATGCCATATGGTCATAAAAGAGACTCTAATTATTATCAAAGTGATGAACATAACTACAACTATAGCTACGTCTTTGGTGGAATAATATTAACTGAACAACAGCGTCAACAGATGTGGGATTTAGTGAAAAAACGACATCTGCATGAGCAATCAATTGTTGATATGCAAGCTGAGCGTCAAAAGATGTATAAGATTTTGACCGAGAATAATTTTGATGAAACTGCGGTTCGATTGCAGCTTGAAAAAATAGCAGAAAAAAATATTGAATTGGGTGTAGAAATTGCACGTATTCGTAATCAGATGTATCAATTATTAACACCTGAGCAGAAAGAGCGACTACAAGAACATTATGAAACACACACTACTCGGGTGATAGACTGAATTTTTGCTAGTAACTTGGCGCTCGGTAGTGTCAACAACGATTTTCCTTGCCATAGACACCATCCCTGTCTTTCAGCCCCCTTGTGGGGCTTTTTTTTATCCCTGCCTGAAATTATATTCCCTTTAAAATCAGCGGGATATATTTTCATTAAGCAACTGTAGCTGTTCTGGAATTTTCCAGGTGTGGACACTCATGTGGACACTTTGGTTATCTACATTTGCCTCTGATTACTAGATTTCTATACCTTCACTCAATGGATTCAATGTAATTGCTAGCTGCAAATAGTCGGGTGCTAAATGTGCATATGCCATCGTTTATTGTATGTTGGCAGGTCCCGGTTTATTGTTAATGCTTTAATACCATCAGAGAGGCGATTACTTCGGTAAAGGGTATCTCCGGGGAAAATGGCAGATATAAAGAAGCTCTGGCATAGCAGTATTACAATGCCAGAGCTTCTGTTAACCCGAAAGTTATGATTTTGAGATAATTAAGTTTTTTAGGCGCGATCTTCCCACTCTTGAGCGCGGGCAACGGCTTTTTTCCAGCCATTGTATTTATGATTGCGTTCAGTTGTTTCTATGCCTGGGCAGAATTCTTTTTCTATAGTCGCTTTGTTCTTCACTTCATCCAGATCCTGCCAGAAACCGACGGCCAGACCAGCCAAGAACGCAGCTCCCAAAGCTGTACTTTCGCGTACTTCAGGACGCTCCACGCGGGTGCCCAAAATATCGGACTGGAACTGCATCAGGAAATTATTGGAAACTGCACCACCATCTACACGCAGAGCTTGTAGGCGTGTACCTGCATCCGCTTGCATTGCATCCAGCACATCGCGGGTTTGGTACGCAATGGATTCGAGTGTGGCACGAATAATATGATTACTATTGGCACCACGAGTCAGGCCAAAAATAGCACCACGGGCGTAAGGATCCCAATATGGGGCACCAAGACCAGTAAATGCAGGTACGACATAAACACCATTGCTGTCTTTTACTTTGCTTGCGAAGTATTCGGAATCTGTGGCATCAGAGATGATTTTTAATTCATCACGTAGCCACTGAATGGAAGCACCACCAACGAATACTGCACCTTCCAGTGCATAATTGACTTCACCACGTGGACCACAGGCAATCGTGGTTAGCAATCCGTGGCTGGAACGAACGGCATCTTTACCGGTATTCATCAGCAGGAAGCATCCTGTACCATAGGTATTTTTTGCCATGCCCGGATGAACACACAGCTGTCCGTACAGGGCGGCTTGCTGGTCACCTGCAATACCCGCGATAGGAATGCGTGTACCACCTTTACCGCCAATATTGGTTTGGCCATAAATCTCTGAGGAAGCGGCGACGTTTGGCAGAATAACGCGGGGTATGCCCAGCTCATTGAGGATTTTCTGATCCCAGTCTAGGTTATGAATATTGAACAGCATGGTACGGGATGCGTTGGTGTAATCGGTCACATGTACACGTCCCTGAGTCATTTTCCAGACTAACCATGTATCAACTGTACCGAACAATAGCTCACCGTTTTCAGCACGTTGGCGGGCACCTTCAACATTGTCCAAAATCCATTTGATCTTTGTACCGGAAAAATAGGGGTCAACGACCAGGCCGGTATTTTGACGAATATACTCTTCCAAACCCTCTTTTTGTTTCAGTTTGGTACAGATATCGGCTGTTCGACGACATTGCCATACAATTGCGTTATAAACAGGTTTACCGGTCTCCTTTTCCCAAATAATGGTTGTTTCCCGTTGGTTAGTAATACCAATGCTGGCAATTTGATCAGAACTGATATCTGCTTTTGCCAGCACTTCAACCAATGTAGAGCTTTGGCTTGCCCAGATTTCCATTGGATCATGTTCTACCCAACCGGGTTTCGGATAGATTTGTGGAAATTCTCGTTGTGAGATACAGACAATATTGGCATCGTGATCAAGTACGACGGCCCGTGAACTGGTTGTCCCTTGATCCAGAGCAACAATATATTTTTTTTCAGTGGTATTTTCTGTTGTCATAACTATAACCTGATTTTATTTATCTATTCATTTTTATTGTTTTGGTGTTTTGCCATTGACTGAGTATGGCAAATTTAAACCTCGCGCGGTAAATGGCGAGTAATGAGTTTTCGGTAACCAAAAGCACCTAAGATTGCACCAACGATAGGAGCTGTCAGTGGAACAAGGCAATAGGGAATATCCCGGCCACCAGTCAGGGCAATGTCTCCCCAGCCTGCGAAATAAGCAACTAATTTAGGGCCAAAATCACGGGCTGGATTCAGGGCAAATCCGGTCAGCGGACCAAAGGATCCACCGATAACCGCAATCAAAATACCGATCAACAGAGGTGCCAATGGCCCTTTAGGAATGCCATTGCCATCATCTGTCAACGCCAGAATCAGACATAGCAGGATGGCTGCGATGATGACTTCGACGATAAATGCATGTAACACAGAGATCTGGGTAGCGGGGTACGTAGAGAAAATGCCTGCTGTAAAGAGGCTTTCTCGTGAACCGCGAATGATACTGTGCACTTGCTCATAATCCAGGAAAAGGTTGTAATACATCATGTAGACGATGGCGGCTGAGGCAAAGCCGCCGAGCATTTGGGCAAGGATGTAAGGCAGCACTTTTTTTCTGTCAAAGTTGGCAAACAGGCATAAAGCGATGGTGACAGCGGGATTAAGATGTGCACCTGAAATACCGGCAGTCAGATAAACTGCCAAAGCGACACCAAAGCCCCATATGATACTGATTTCCCATAAGCCTAATTGTGCCCCTGCAAGCCGTGCAGCAGCAACGCAGCCTAATCCAAAGAAAACGAGCAACGCAGTACCCAGAAACTCTGAAATGCATTGACCTGATAATGTTGGTGTTGCAGTCTGGCTCATTTCTATATCCTATAAAAGAAGTACAGAGAAAGATTAATTATTAGTCCTTTCTTATTGTATTGTGAGAAAGATCCCTGTGAATTTATCGTTAATGCGTGTAAACGAGAAATAGCGAAATTGAAATCTGCGTGTTGCGTCAACAAAATGAGCGAATTCGCATTTGCTTGCAGTTTTATTTCACTTAGAAATGTTATCTCATATACATTTTGGTTTAGTCGCGATATTTCTCGTTATACCGCACTTTGAATGGATGAAACTAGACAGGCGTTAATAGGCTAAATACAATCAAGGAATTGCTTACAAGAGGGCCAGAGAATGTCATTTGAAGTTTTTGAAAAACTAGAATCCAAAGTTCAGCAAGCGATCGATACCATCACTTTGCTGCAAATGGAAATTGAAGAATTAAAAGAAAGGAATGCGGTGTTATCTCAGGATGTCCAAAATTCGACAGACAGCCGTGAGGTATTGGTACGTGAAAATGAGCAGCTCAAACAAGAGCAATCAGCATGGCAAGAGCGCTTACGTACTCTGCTGGGTAAAATGGAAGATGTACAGTAAGGTATTCACCGCTTAGCTGAAAAAAGGGCGATTATTACGCCCTTTTTTATACCTAATCATCGCTGTCTTCGTCGATCTCTAGCGGAACATCTGATAAGACGATACCTGTATTGTCTGCATAGAGATAATCACCAGAGAAGAAAGTCACGCCACCGAAATTCACCCTGACATCACTTTCTCCTACCCCTTCGCTATTGGAACCGGCAGGAATGGCGGCCATTGCTTGAATGCCAATATCAAGCTCAGAAAGATAATCGACCTGACGAACTGCGCCGTAGACGACAATGCCTTCCCACTCATTATTGGCGGCTAGTTGGGCGAGTTCTGCATCAACTAGTGCCTTGCGTACTGATCCACCACCATCAACGAGCAAAATGCGGCCATGCCCATTTTCTTCTAGTAAATCATACAGCAGGCTATTGTCTTCAAAGCATTTCACCGTGATTATCTGACCACCGAATGAAGTACGCCCACCAAAGTTGGAAAAGAGTGGTTCCACCACGTTTATATCTTCTTGATAGATATCACAAAGTTCGGAAGTATCATATTTCATGGGATTTACGTCTGGTTTATGCAAGGAGCGGACAGTATATCCTTTTAAAGTCAACGTTGGCAAAATCATCAATCTTAAAACTTAGGTATAAAATTGATACTTACTCGCTTAATTAAGCACCAATCCAATGGAAAACAGCACATTGGTCAATAATGCCACTTTGACCATTTGTACTAACTTAGGGCGCATGCCTTCTGGTGTTGGATCGCGCAGTACTTGCAATATATGTTTAAATAGCAAAGGAAAAGTGAGTAAAAACAGCCAGCTGATCCAACTATGTGAGTACAGCAAAGTAAAGGAAATAAGGCAAATAACAGCGCTTATTAACAGGGTTGCGTGGTAATAACGAGCTTTTTTTCCCCCCAATCTAACAGCCAATGTATTTTTTCCGTTTTGGCGGTCAGTTTCGATATCACGTAAGTTATTAATATTCAGTACTGCCACGGAGAGCAAACCACAGGCAGTTGCGGGCAGAATTGTGCTCGGGGAAAAAGAGTTCGCTTGTAGATAATAAGTACCAATAACACTCAGCCAGCCAAAGAAGATCAGGACAGAAATATCGCCCATCCCCATATAGCCATAAGGTCTGGTTCCCACCGTATAGGTGATGGCTGCCGCAATCGCCAGTAATCCCAGCAACAAGAAACCAATAATATCGCTTGGGCTATTACCGGCGACGATGATTAGTGCAATACCAGAAAGACAGGAGAGCAGCACAGTGAGCTTCAATGCATTTTTCATCTGTTTTGCTGTGATCAGGCCTTTTTGCATCCCGCGCATTGGGCCAATACGTTTGTCTGTATCACTGCCTTTAGCGACATCCCCATAATCATTGGCGAGGTTGGAAAGAATTTGCAGCATTGCTGCGGTTAATAAAGCGAGCAACGCCACCGGCCATTTAAAATGTCCCGTCCATGAAGCAAGGGCTGAGCCTGTTATGACAGCAGCTACAGCTAGTGGGAGCGTTTTGGGGCGTAAGCTTTCTAACCATGCCTGTATCTGACTGGTAGATGTTGTTGAACTCATATAGCCACTGTTTATCACTATTTAGTTGGTGTATGACAAATTTTATACCATCGAAAATAGAGTAATGGGAGGCTTTTAGCCTCCTACTATTTCTTTGCACTATGTATTTCTTTGCACTATGTTCGGTTCGCACTCAGTCACGTTTACGTGAATAAGTTTGGCGAATTAGGATTATTACCGATTACAAAATAAACCGACTCAAATCTTCATTGGCAACCAGCTCATCCAAGTGATCTTTAACGTAGTCAGCATTGATTTCAACTGATTGACCATGGCGTTCACTGGCATTAAAAGAGATATCTTCCATCATACGTTCAAGCACGGTATGCAGGCGACGGGCACCAATGTTTTCGGTAGTTTCGTTCACTTGCCACGCTGCTTCTGCGATTTTACGGATACCATCCGCAGTGAAGTCGATATTCATGCCTTCGGTTGCCATCAGCGCTTTGTACTGTTCAGTCAGGGATGCATTAGGCTCAGTCAGAATACGTTCGAAATCTTCAGTTGTGAGTGCTTGCAGCTCGACGCGGATTGGTAAACGCCCCTGAAGTTCTGGGATCAGATCAGAAGGGCTGGAAACCTGGAATGCTCCGGATGCGATAAACAGAATATGATCGGTTTTGACCATGCCATGTTTAGTGGAAACTGTGCAGCCTTCTACCAATGGCAGGAGATCACGCTGGACGCCTTCACGGGAAACATCTGGGCCGGAAGTTTGACCACGTTTACAGATTTTATCGATCTCATCAATAAAGACGATACCGTGCTGTTCAACTGAATCAATGGCCTGTTGTTTCAATTCTTCAGGATTAACCAGTTTTGCGGCTTCTTCTTCAACCAGCAGCTTGAATGCGTCTTTGATTTTCATCTTGCGGCTTTTTTGACGCTGGCCTGCCATATTCTGGAACATGGACTGCAACTGGTTAGTCATCTCTTCCATGCCCGGGGGGGCCATGATTTCAACGCCAACCGGAGCGGCTGAAACTTCGATTTCGATCTCTTTGTCATCTAACTTGCCTTCACGCAGTTTTTTGCGAAATGTCTGACGAGTTGAAGACGGCTCAGGCTGAGATTCAGTTTGTCCCCAGTTATTTTTTGCTGGTGGCAGCAGAACATCCAGAATGCGTTCTTCCGCGAGTTCTTCGGCACGATAGCGGTTTTTCTCAATAGATTGCAGGCGTACCATTTTCACTGCGGCATCAGTCAGATCACGGATAATGGAATCGACTTCTTTACCGACATAACCGACTTCAGTAAATTTAGTTGCTTCGACCTTGATGAAAGGGGCATTAGCCAGCTTTGCCAGACGACGGGCGATTTCGGTTTTACCGACACCAGTTGGGCCAATCATCAAAATATTTTTTGGAGTGACTTCATGACGCAGGTTTTCATCTAATTGCATACGGCGCCAGCGGTTACGCAGGGCAATAGCAACAGCGCGTTTCGCTTTATCTTGACCAATGATGTGATTGTTAAGTTCACTGACAATTTCGCGTGGAGTCATTTCAGACATACTATCTATCCTTACGCTTTTGAAGGTAGTTCTTCGAAGTTATGATTATGGTTAGTGTAAATGCAGATATCGCCAGCAATGGTCAGGGCGCGTTCTGTGATTTCCCTGGCACCAAGGTCGGTTGTTTCCAGCATTGCCCTAGCCGCAGCCTGTGCATATGAACCACCGGAACCAATGGCGATAAGATCATTCTCTGGCTGAATCACGTCACCGTTACCTGTAATAATCAAAGAAGCATTTTCATCTGCGACCGCAAGCAGGGCTTCCAGCTTGCGTAGCATGCGATCGGTTCGCCAGTCTTTGGCTAGTTCAACGGCCGCTTTGGTCAGGTGTCCTTGATGCATTTCCAGTTTTCGTTCAAATAATTCGAATAGCGTGAAAGCATCAGCAGTACCGCCGGCAAAACCCGCGATGACTTTGTCATTGTAAAGGCGACGCACTTTGCGGACATTGCCTTTCATAACGGTATGACCCATTGTTGCTTGTCCATCACCACCGATGACGACTTTGCCATTACGGCGAACACTTACGATTGTAGTCACGAGTTAGCCTCTGGTTACAAAATAAAATATGGTACACACGGAACATTGGTCTGTGTTCCCGCAATTGCCTGTAATCTTGCTGAGAAAAGCACCGTATGTAGGTTATTAGCTATGTAAGATGGGGGAATTTTCTGATTTTTCAACCCCCGGCAGGGCGGAGAATACAGCCGGATACACCTGCATCTGCAACACGATTGCGCATTTTTTCCGCGCTTTCCTTGTTTTTGTAAGGACCCAGTACAACGCGGTTCCAATTGTCTTTGGTAGTAATCTGGCTTTCAATACCTGCAAATGCAAGGCTGGCGCGGACGGATTCAGCCTGTCCTATCGCTTGGAAAGAGCCGCATTGTAGCATCAACCTGGACCCATTTGATGCCGGTTTTTGCACTGGTGAAGATTGCACTGATTGTTCTGGCTGCTGTTGGGTATTTTCTTGTGCAGGAGGATTAATCATTACATGTGAGCGTGGGATGGACTCACTGTTATAAGGCACTTCTTTCAATGAAATAGGCGGCTGGCGCATGTCTGTCTGCATTTGCTCAAGTAATTGTTTCTGTTCTGCCGTAAGTTGGGTTGCCTGATTTAACGGTCGGTTCAAGAACACAGCAGGATCTTGTATTGAAGTCTCATTAACAGGCCGATTTTCTAATTCTTTGATATAACTCCAGCGCTCTTCTGGTTTTGGTGGCAGGCCATGACCTTTGGTTTGGTGAGAAGGTTGTGGCTCATTTTGCACACTTTCTTTCTTGTTCTGTACGATGAAATAAAGACCACCAATAAAGACGACCACCAAGGCCACAGCAACGGCTAATGTAGTTTTGGGTAATCCTTGAGACTGATTTTTTTTCTTATCAGTACTTTTCTGACGGGTATTGGTACGCCCGCGACTTACATAATCTCGTTGTGCCACTGTTTAATTCACTGAGTTATTTAAAAATTAAGGAATGGATAACTAATGTTACTTAACCTGTGATTATTTGCCTAGCTTTTAGGCGAACAAGTACTCTCACGAATGGTCAATTCGGCATCCAATAATCTTGAACCTTTGGAAACCAGGCGCCCCTGAAGTTGTTCCAGCAATAAAAGCATGGAGTGGTGCCCAATTTCATAACGAGGCTGCGCTACTGTGGTTAAAGCCGGTTCGCAATATTGAGCTAGTTTTAAATTATCAAAACCAACAACAGAAAGATCCTCCGGTAATTTTAATCCCATTTTTTTAGCTTGCCACATTGCACCCATTGCCATGACATCACTATGACAGAAAATGGCGCTTGGTGGCGTTGGCAAAGTCAGCAGATTTTCCGCTAAGGTAGCGCCGCTTTCGTGGGTAAAATTCCCGCAGACGATATATTCTTCGCGAATGTCTTCACCCGTGCGTCGCAATGCCTGAATGTAGCCTTGTAGTCGATAGTGGCACAATGGCATGGTGTCAGGCCCTGTAATACAGGCAATGCGCTTGTGTCCCAGTTTTTGCAAATGATGGGTGGCATTGAAAGCGGCTGTCAGGTTGTCAATATGGACGGTCGGCAATTCCAAATCGGGCGAAAATTCATTCGCCATGACCATGGGCGGCAGGTTTTTTTGTTCTTCTTTGGAAACATCGAAAGGAATATTTGAACCCAGCAGCACCATACCATCAATGCGTTTTGTAATCAGAAGGTTGATAAAGGCGTGCTCTTGCTGTTGCTGATGTTTGCAATCGCCAATCAGTACCAAATAACCATGTTCTGCTGCGGTTTCTTCAATGCCGCGAATAACTTCGTTAAAAAAAGGATCACTGATATTCGGTACGATAACCAAAATCGCTCTGGATTCATTGCGCCGTAAGTTCTTGGCAAGATTGTGGGGATAGTAACCGACTTCTAATACGGCATTCTCGACTTTTTGACGGGTACGGGCAGAAACCTTGTCAGGATTCATAAGGGTTCTTGATACAGTTGCGGTAGAAACACCAGCTACTTTGGCAACATCTTTCATGGTTGCTAACGCGCAATTCTTTTTTTCCATAGTCCACTCCTCACTTTCTACAGGCAGCGAAACGATTGCTCTCCGGCTGCTAAAAAAACGCCAGACATCCCTGAGCAGACATTTTTGAGTGCTGAGCAGGAAGTACTGGCGGATTGTTTTCTACAGTCATATTAATAATTTTATTTTAAACTGATTAATAGACCAATCCGTTACTTTGTTTACATAAAAAGTGTGATATGAATCATTTCTTAGAGATACTTCGCAAATCAAGGAAATAATTGTCTCTATTTTTCCAAAAATGTTCTGTCCGATGTTGTCGCTTTGCGACGATGCGCAATTTTCTATTTCTGTTATTGAGTCACGGTTTTCTGTTATCAACCTTCAATGGGATCAACATCAATGTTCCATTTCACTTTGCGAGCTTGTGGCAGAGTGGCGATTTGCGGATAGATTGCCGACATCATTTTCTGGAGGAAAATGCGCGAAGGGTGTTGAATCATCAATTGCCAGCGGTAACGGCCGCTTCGCTTGGCTTGTAATGCCGGTACGGGTCCCATGACCCACAAATGGTCATCACGCTGTGGGTGATGTTCAAACAGTTGGCGCATGTGCTGTAAAAATGCGGGCGCTTGCTGATTGTCATGATCTTCTGAACGAAGCAAGATGTGGCTGGAAAAAGGGGGCAGATGGACTTGTTGCCGTTCTTCCATCGCTTGTTGGGCAAAGGCATCATAGCCTTTTTCCAGCAGTACTTGTAAAAGCGGATGCTCAGGATGGTGGGTTTGCAGGACAACTTCTCCCCGTTTTCCGGCCCGTCCTGCCCGACCGGAGACTTGGGTATAGAGTTGGGCGAAACGTTCTGCTGCCCGAAAATCGGCAGAAAACAGTGCGCCATCAACATCAAGCAAAGCAACGAGTGTAACGTCAGGGAAATGATGACCTTTTGCCAGCATCTGAGTGCCAATCAAAATTCGTGCGCCGCCTTGGTGTACTTCAGCAAGTTGCTGTTCCAGCGCACCTTTACGGCTGGTGGTATCACGGTCGATGCGGGTGACTGGAATATTGGGGAACAGTTTTGTTATGCCATCTTCCAGTTGTTCAGTACCCAGGCCGACCGGAATTAAGTTAGTGGAGCCGCATTGCGGACATTGACGCGGGATCGCGCGTTGGCTGTCACAATGATGGCAACGCAGGTGACGGTGGTTTTGGTGCAGGGTGTAGTAATGTTCACAGCGTCGGCATTCTGCTATCCAGCCGCATTCATGGCAGAGCAAGGCGGGTGAATAACCACGACGGTTCAGGAACAGCATGACCTGATTATCAGCTTTGAGATGTTCGCGAAGGCGGTTGATAAGCGGTTGTGATAAACCAACGGTGAGTGGCAATCCTTTCAAATCAAGCAAATGCTGGGTTGCAGGTTGGGCATGGCCTGCCCGCTTGGTTAGTGTCAGTTGACGATATTTGTTCTGCTGAACATTGTATAACGTCTCCAGTGCGGGTGTGGCTGTGCCCATAATAATTGGGATATTCTCTTTTTTGGCAAGAAATACAGCCAGATCACGGGCGTGATAGCGCCAGCCTTCTTGTTGTTTGTAAGAGCTATCATGCTCTTCATCGATGATGATAACCCCCAGGTGAGAAAAAGGAGTGAACAAAGCAGAGCGCGTCCCGATGACGATAGCGTTTTCTCCCCGTTTCGCCCGCAGCCAAACCGCCAGACGTTCACTGTCATTTAAAGCTGAGTGCAGAACATCAACAGGCGCATTGAAACGCTCTCGGAACCGACGGATAGTTTGTGGAGTCAATCCTATTTCGGGTACCAGAATCAGCGCTTGTTTGCCCTTTTCAAGAATATTTTCCAGTACACTGAGATAGATCTCAGTTTTTCCTGATCCAGTGATACCCGCAAGCAGCCACGGAGAAAAAGTTTTATCTTCTGCACGGATAGCATCTATTGCAGTAGCCTGTTCTGTATTGAGCTTTAACCGTTCTCCGATAATTTCAAAATATGCATGCCAGTTTTCTGCTTCTGGTTGTATTGGATGCAGATCTATCAATGTTTTCTTTTTCAGTGATTGTAATGCGCTTTCACTTAATTCCAATTCAGAAACTTGGTGGCGATAAATAGGATTTTGGCGCAAAGTGGCCAAAGCCTGCTGCTGTCTGGCAGAACGTTTGAGCTGTTCGATAGGCAGCTTCCGGCCTGCTTCGGTCACCTGCCATTGCCAAAGTGGAGCAAATTCTGCATTTTTCCCCTGACGTAGTAAAACAGGCATAGCATGAAACAAAACTTCTCCCAGAGGATAATGATAATAGCTGGCAGCCCATAGGAGCAATTGCCAGAGATCGTCAGGAAAAAGTGGCTCTGTATCGAGGACAGAAAAAATTGACTTTAGTTGTTCAGGAGGAAATTCGCTGCTGTCTGCGATAGCAATGACAACGCCAATTGCATTACGCTTGCCAAACGGCACGAGAACACGGACACCGATAGCTGGTAACGGTGCCCCTGTAGGTAACAAATAATCAAAAGCGCGGGCTAGGGGGACAGGCAACACAACCTGAACAACTGTCATAAGGCGATTTCCGAATGATTAATGACCAGATAAAACGTGGCGAAAAAATTATAATGGTAAGGGTATCATAGCAAAGCGGCGGATTTCATTGCGCAATAAACCGATATTCTGTATGATTCGCCGCCTTTGGTATAGAAATTACCGATACTTATTTTTTATCAACACGACGTGTGGTGTCTGGCGGCAATACGGCTGGATAGCGACACGGCCTTACACAGAGGTTTCCCCATGAAAAAAGGTATTCATCCTAAATACGAAGAAGTTACTGCGTCTTGTTCTTGCGGTAATGTTATGAAAATCAAATCTACCGTAGGTCACAGCCTGAACCTGGACGTTTGTGGTGCATGCCACCCGTTCTACACCGGTAAGCAGCGTGATGTTGCGACTGGTGGTCGTGTTGATCGCTTTAACAAACGTTTCAGCGTTCCAGGTGCTAAGAAGTAATGACTTTTCTCTGTTTGTAATCAATACAGGCAGGATAGTTGAAACAAAAACGCCCAATGTTCTGCATTGGGCGTTTTTGTTATCAATATTCCCATGTTTCAGGATCAATGCCGAGTTCACGCATCATAACTTTTGCTGCTTCAGGGATTTCATCATGACGTTCTTTACGTAAATCATCATCGTTAGGCAGAGGCTGTCCAGTGAACGCATGGAGAAACGCTTCACACAGCAATTCGCTATTTGTTGCATGACGCAAATTATTCACCTGACGACGGGTTCGTTCATCTGTCAGGATCTTCAATACCTTCAATGGGATTGAAACCGTAATTTTTTTGACCTGTTCACTTTTTTTGCCATGTTCAGCATAAGGGCTGACATACTCACCATTCCACTCAGCCATGAGATACCTTAAATAGTTCTTGAATCAAGTAATTAAAATCAGAAGTTAATATATTTTCTGATCTGTTTTCATGTTGGTAATACGGTAGTCTAGCATAATTAGACTATTGACTATATTGCTCCAGCCGCACGAACTCATAAAATATAACCAGAAGAAATATTAAGGCATGAAAGTAATCATTGAATTGTCGTATTAAACCGCAAATGATTTTGGATGTCTAGATGTATTGACGTCTATCTATCCAGTCGTTATCCTTGCGTGACACCAATAATAATGACGATGGGTAAAGTTCATGGGATGTAAGCAAGCGACCGTTGCGGTTCACAGCGGTTTAAATACTGATGAACAATATGGTTGTGTGGTTCCGCCTATTTATCTTTCTAGTACCTATAATTTTACGGGTTTCAATGAACCCAGAACGCACGATTATTCCCGGCGTGGTAATCCGGGGCGTGATGTTGTCCAACAGGTTCTGTCAGAACTTGAAGGTGGTGCCGGAGCGGTTATGACAAGCAGCGGTATGTCTGCCATCCATCTGTTGTGCACTGTATTTCTGAAACCGGGGGATTTATTAGTGGCTCCCCATGACTGTTATGGTGGCAGTTATCGTTTATTTGATAGCTTGAGTAAGCGTGGGGCATACAATGTCATTTTTGTTGATCAGGCGGATGAGAATGCCCTTAAACTGGCGTTGGCACAAAAGCCAAAACTGGTACTGATTGAAACCCCCAGTAATCCATTGCTGCGGATCGTTGATATTCAACACATTTGTAAATTAGCGCATGAGATTGGGGCGTTGACTATTGTGGATAACACCTTCTTAAGCCCAGTGTTGCAAAAACCACTGGATTTAGGGGCTGATATCGTGGTTCATTCTTGCACGAAATATTTGAATGGGCACTCTGATCTGATTGCCGGGGCCGTTATCGCCAAAGAACCGGTCATTGCGGAAGATTTGGCATGGTGGGCCAACAATATTGGTGTGACAGCGGGCGCGTTTGACAGTTATCTGTTATTGCGTGGCATTCGTACTTTGTCTGCCCGTGTGTTACTTCAGCAAAATAATGCGGCTGTCATCGCGGATTATTTGCAACAGCAGACGCAAGTGAAAAAACTCTACTATCCGGCGCTGAAAAACCATCCAGGGCATGAAATAGCCGTCAAACAGCAAAAAGGTTTTGGGGCGATGCTGAGTTTCGAACTGGATGGTGATGAACAGTCCATTCATCGTTTTTTATCTGCGTTAAAATTATTTACTCTGGCTGAATCTCTCGGAGGCGTAGAATCGTTGATTTCTCATACTGCAACAATGACACACGCGGGGATGTCGGCAGAAGCAAGGGCTCAGGCAGGGATTACGGATTTGCTTCTTCGTGTCTCTGTGGGAATTGAAGATAGTCAGGATTTAATTACTGATCTGGATAATGCGTTTCAGGCAGCGGCAACGAGGTAATCATTAATCATGAGTGCACTGGCAACATCGGGGGCGGAATCGGGCCGCCAGTTACATAAATTTGGCGGCAGCAGTTTAGCTGATGTGAAATGTTATCAGCGGGTTGCGGATATTATGGAGAATTATAGTCAGCCGGGTGATTTGATGGTGGTATCGGCGGCTGGCAGTACAACCAATCAGCTTATAGATTGGTTGAAATTGAGCCAGAGTGATCGGATATCAGCACATCAAATACAACAATCGTTGCGGCGCTACCAGCAAGAGTTGATCCGTGGTTTGTTGCCAGAAGCCGTTGCAGAAGAACTGGTCATGAAGTTTATCGCTGATCTGGAAAGGTTGAGCGCACTGCTGGATAAACTCGTTACAGATATCACATACGCAGAAGTTGTCGGCCACGGTGAAATCTGGTCTGCACGTTTGATGGCGGCGGTACTTGAGCACAAAGGTATCCCCAGTGCTTGGCTGGATGCTCGCCGGTTCCTGCGGGCAGAACGCATTGCCCAGCCGCAAGTTGATGTCAGTTTGTCTCAGCCTCTCCTTAGTCAGCTATTGATCCAAAATCCCAATAAGCGTTTGGTTGTCACTGGGTTTATTTCCAGCAATCAAAGTGGTGAAACAATATTGCTGGGGCGTAATGGCAGTGATTATTCTGCTACACAGGTCGGTGCTTTGGCCGGTGCCAAAAAAGTCACAATCTGGAGTGATGTGGCGGGGGTTTACAGCGCGGATCCCCGCAAAGTCAAAGATGCGTGTCTGTTGCCATTGCTGCGTTTGGATGAAGCCAGCGAATTGGCGCGCCTAGCTGCACCTGTACTTCATACCCGAACATTACAGCCTGTTTCTGTCAGTGATATTGATCTGCAACTGCGTTGCAGTTATCAGCCTGAACAGGGTTCTA
This sequence comes from Xenorhabdus koppenhoeferi, assembly GCF_900116635.1. Classification (GTDB taxonomy): domain Bacteria; phylum Pseudomonadota; class Gammaproteobacteria; order Enterobacterales; family Enterobacteriaceae; genus Xenorhabdus; species Xenorhabdus koppenhoeferi. The sequence continues at coordinate 25,114 of NZ_FPBJ01000036.1, forward strand.
CCCGCATTGAACGAGTACTGGCGACAGGGACCGGAGCGAAAATCGTTACTAGCCATGATGATGTCTGCCTGATTGAATTGCATGTTTCCTCAGCGCATGATTTCAAGCAAATTTACAAGGATATTGATTCACTGCTGAAACGTGCTCAGATTCGGCCGTTGGCGACCGGACTGCATGCGGACTGTAATCTGATCCAACTTTGCTATACCTCTGAGGTAGTAAACAGTGTCCTTGATGTTTTACAGGATGCAGCTTTACCCGGAAGACTTTCCTTGCGTGAAGGATTGTCTCTGGTCGCACTGGTGGGAGCGGGGGTCTGCAAGAATCCGTTGCATAGCCACCGCTTTTATCAACAACTAAAAGATCAACCTGTTGAATTTATTTGGCATGCCGAAGAGGGTATCAGCCTTGTTGCCGTTTTGCGCCTGAATCAGACTTCCCATTTGATTCAGGGATTGCACCAAAGCTTGTTCCGGGCAGAAAAGCGTATTGGTTTGGTGCTGTTTGGCAAAGGGAACATCGGTTCACGTTGGTTAGAACTGTTTGCCCGCGAACAGAAAAATCTTTCTGCTCGCAGTGATTTTGAATTTATTCTGGCAGGTGTTGTGGATAGCCGCCGAAGTTTACTGAATTATCAGGGGATTGATGCTAGCAGGGCATTGGCATTCTTTGATGATGAGGCAATTGAACATGAAGACGATGCACTGTTTTTATGGATGAGAGCGCATCCTTATGACGATCTCATTGTACTGGATGTCACAGCAAGTGAAGAATTGGCCAAAGAATATATCGATTTTGCCAGTTATGGTTTTCACGTTATCAGCGCCAATAAAGTTGCCGGTTCTTCTGACAGCAATACGTATCGCTCGATCCGCGATGCCTTTGCAAAAACGGGTCGCCATTGGTTATACAATGCCACCGTTGGTGCGGGATTGCCGATTAACTATTCCGTCAGAGATTTGCGGGAAAGTGGTGATACGATTTTATCTATCAGCGGTATTTTTTCCGGAACATTATCATGGTTGTTCTTGCAGTTTGATGGTTCTGTACCTTTCAGTGATTTGGTAGAACAAGCATGGCAGCAGGGATTGACGGAACCAGACCCGAGAATTGATCTTTCTGGTCAGGATGTGAGGCGTAAGCTGATTATTCTGGCTCGCGAAGCGGGTTATGAGATAGAACCTGATCAAGTCCGTGTTGAATCACTGGTGCCAGAAGAAGCGCGCATTGGCTCTGTTGAAGAATTCTTTGAAAACAGTGCAGCCGTCAATGCACAGATGCTTCAACGATTGCAAGCAGCACAGGAGATGGGGATGGTATTGCGTTATGTCGCACGTTTTGATATCAGTGGTAAGGCGAAAGTGGGTGTGGAAGCGGTACGCAGTGATCATCCGTTGGCTTCGTTGTTGCCGGGGGATAATATTTTTGCGATAGAAAGCAGGTGGTATCGTGATAATCCGCTGGTGATCCGTGGTCCTGGTGCGGGGCGGGATGTTACTGCGGGAGCCATCCAATCAGATTTAAATCGCTTGTCACAGCTTTTGTAGAGTCACTGTTTCGGCGAAATGGGTGATATACAGTAACACAAGGCCAGAAACCACATGAATCAACAATATTCCGCAATGCGAAGTAATGTCAGTATGCTCGGTAAGTTGCTGGGCAACACTATCAAAGAGGCTTTGGGAGAAGATATTCTTGATAAAGTTGAAACGATCAGGAAGCTATCCAAATCATCCCGAGCAGGTAATGAAGCCCATCGTCAGCAGCTTTTATCGACACTGGAAAATTTATCCAATGATGAACTCCTGCCCGTTGCCCGTGCTTTTAACCAATTTTTAAATCTGACCAATGTTGCTGAACAATATCACAGCATTTCACCACACGGTGAAGCTGCGAGTAATCCGGTAGCGTTGGCAACATTGTTCAATCGTCTTAAAGACAAACAATTCAGCAACGATGATTTGGCCAATGCCGTTAATGAGCTGGCAATTGAATTGGTTCTGACGGCTCATCCAACAGAAATTGCCCGCCGTACTTTGATCCATAAATTGGTTGAAGTTAATGGTTGTTTGGCACAACTTGATCATGACGATTTGGCGGATTATGAACGCAATAATATCATGCGTCGGCTGCGTCAGTTGATAGCTCAATCATGGCATACCGATGAAATCCGCAAAATCCGCCCAACTCCGATTGATGAAGCAAAATGGGGTTTTGCTGTTGTCGAAAACAGCTTGTGGGAAGGTGTGCCGGCGTTTCTGCGTGAGTTCAATGAACAACTGGAAGAATCCATTGGTTATAGTTTGCCAGTAGAAGCGGTGCCGGTTCGTTTCACCTCTTGGATGGGTGGGGATCGTGATGGTAATCCTAACGTTACCGCTGAAATTACCCGCCATGTTTTGCTGCTCAGCCGTTGGAAAGCGGCAGATTTATTCCTGAAAGATATTCAAATTTTAGTTTCTGAACTCTCTATGTCTGAGTGTACGCCTGAACTACGCCAAATGGTGGGCGGTGATCGGGTTCTGGAGCCTTATCGTGAGATTGCTAAGCAGCTGCGGACACAATTGAACAGTACGCTGGCTTATCTGGAGAAACGCCTTAAAGGTGAACAAGTTCTGCCACCGACAGATTTATTGTTACATAACGAACAGTTATGGCAGCCGTTGTATGCCTGTTATCAATCGCTGAAAGTCTGCGGTATGGAAATTATCGCAAATGGGCAACTGTTGGATACTTTGCGCCGCATTCGTTGCTTTGGTTTGTGTCTGGTGCGCATTGATATTCGGCAGGAAAGTACCCGCCATACCGATGCGATTGCGGAACTGACGCAATATTTGGGAATGGGAGATTATGCAAGCTGGCCTGAAGCTGAGAAACAGGCATTTTTACTGCGCGAATTGAATTCGAAACGGCCTCTTACTCCGCGTGATTGGCAGCCAAACCCAGAAACTCAAGAGGTGTTTGAAACCTGTAAAGTTATCGCGGAATCGCCACAAGATGCGATCGCCACTTATGTTATTTCCATGGCGAAAGTACCTTCTGATGTGCTGGCAGTGAAATTGTTGCTGAAAGAAGCGGGCTGCTCATTGTCATTGCCTGTTGCTCCGTTGTTTGAAACTCTTGAAGACTTGAACAATGCGGAAATGGTTATCCGGCAACTGTTGGGTATCGCATGGTATCGTGATCTGATTAAAGGCAAGCAGATGGTGATGATTGGTTACTCTGATTCTGCGAAAGATGCGGGCGTGATGGCAGCATCCTGGGCGCAATATCGGGCGCAGGATGCCTTGATCAAAGTGTGTGAAGAAGAAGGTGTCATGCTGACTCTGTTCCACGGACGCGGCGGCTCGATTGGTCGCGGTGGCGCTCCTGCTCACTCTGCTTTGCTCTCCCAACCACCGGGGAGTTTGAAAGGGGGATTGCGCGTAACGGAACAAGGGGAAATGATCCGCTTTAAGTTTGGCTTACCGCAGGTGACGATAAGTAGTCTGGCGTTGTATGCCAGTGCGATTCTGGAAGCAAATTTGCTGCCACCACCGGAACCAAAAGCAGAATGGCACCAGATCATGGAAACTCTCTCGGATGTTTCCTGCGATATGTATCGAGATTACGTCCGTGAGCAACCCGAGTTTGTGCCTTATTTTCGGGCAGCCACACCTGAGCAGGAATTGGCAAAACTGCCGTTGGGTTCGCGGCCAGCTAAGCGCCGTCCGACAGGCGGTGTTGAAAGCCTGCGGGCGATCCCGTGGATATTCGCATGGACACAAAACCGCCTGATGTTACCGGCATGGTTGGGTGCTGGCGCGGCGCTGCAACAGGTGATTGACGAAGGTAAACTGTCGGCATTAACCGATATGTGTCACAACTGGCCCTTCTTCAATACCCGCATTGCCATGCTGGAGATGGTGTTTGCCAAAGCAGACTTATGGCTGGCGGAATACTACGACCAACGTTTGGTAGAGCCGCAATTGTGGCCTCTTGGAATTAAACTGCGCAACCAGCTTGCAGAGGATATCAAAACGGTGCTGACAATCTCGCAGGATGAGCAATTGATGGCGGATTTGCCGTGGATTGCGGAATCTATCGCGTTGCGTAATGTATATACCGATCCGTTGAACGTACTACAGGCGGAATTGTTGCAACGTTCCCGTCAACAGGAAGACCTTGATCCGCACCTTGAACAGGCGCTGATGGTAACAATTGCGGGCGTGGCGGCTGGGATGCGCAATACAGGTTAATATTTGATTTTATGAAAATAATAAAAGCCGAATGGGAACTTTTCGGCTTTTTTATTTCCATTTTTTAACAACGGAACTTCCCATCAACGAAACAATGCAATTATGCAGGGCGAACACCCAGTGTATGGCAGATGGCGTAACTCAATTCCGCTCGGTTCAGGGTATAAAAATGAAAATCCTTCACCCCTTCACGACTGAGAATTTTCACCATATCCATAGAAATAGATGCTCCCACTAAGTTGCGACTTTCCGGGTCGTCATCCAATCCTTCAAACATTCTGGTCATCCAGCTTGGGATGCGGACGTTAGTCATCGTGGCGAATCGTTGTAGTTGACGAAAGTTCGAGACAGGCAAAATGCCCGGCACAATTTCTACATCAATTCCCGTTGCGACACAACGATCACGAAAACGGAGATAACTTTCCACATCAAAAAAGAATTGGGTAATGGCGCGATTGGCTCCGGCATCAATTTTATGTTTTAAATTAATCAGATCTGCCTGTGCGCTTTTCGCTTCTGGATGTACTTCTGGATAAGCCGCAACGGAAATATCAAAATCCGCCTCTTTTTTTAAGAGCTCAACTAAATCAGCACCATACATTTCTGGCTTACAACCATTATTAGGTAAATCGCCACGCAATGCCACGATATGACGAATGCCACTTTGCCAATAATCATGGGCAATGGTGCGCAGTTCTTCACGGTTGGCATCAATACAAGTCAGGTGAGGAGCTGCATCAAGGCCAGTTTTTTCTTTGATTCCTTTGATGATGCTGTGGGTACGATTACGCTCGCCAGAGTTGGCACCGTAGGTGACGGAAACAAATTTAGGTTTCAGCTTGCTTAAGCGATCAATGGATTTCCACAGGGTTTGTTCCATCTCAGCAGTGCTGGGTGGAAAGAATTCAAAGGAAACTCGAATCTGCCCTTCAAGTTCAGCCAAATTCTGATTCAGCGCTTCTCGCTGATTTGCATGGAAAAAACTCATACCCTGTGCCCTCGTGAACAAGCGGATCTTTTTTGTGATATCCGCTTACGTTTAGATGCTTAAATGTTTATATGTCTATCCGTTTAGATGTCTAAATAGAATGGTTGAAGCAGGGTTTTTAGTCAATCGAGAAATGTCTTATTCCCAATGAGGAATATTCAAAGTGATCAGGAAAGAAATTCATGTTTGGGGTGGCACATGGAAATATGGGTTAACTGTATCGACAGGACGTTTCCGCCAATCGTAATAGGCGCTGCGTGACACCTTAAATGCCTGACAGAGTTCCGTGACCGGCCATTGGGCGCTCAGCCGTGTGATCAACGAGTAGC
>NZ_FPBJ01000085.1 GCF_900116635.1 Xenorhabdus koppenhoeferi
AACACGAGATTACAAAACACCGAATGAGTTATTTAAAGGAATACCCACTCATTTACTTCGTCCATTACGGTGTTGCGCTTAATATGTGAATCCAAGATATGTTTCTTTATTAATGGATACAGATAAAAGTCTGAGTGGCTCGCAATTGCTTAGTATTGCATTGATTGCAGTAGTTAATATTGGTGAACAAATAGCACGGATTCGAGGAGTGGAATACTCATGAATAATATTTTTCGTCGTATTCGTATCAACAGTGAATTAATAGAAGAGATGAGCGACGCTGATTTACAGTCTTTATTCTCATCAAGTCATGAAGTCATTTACTCAATAACAAACGGAATGAAGTCGATTGCGAATTTAGCGAGCGCTGCTGTTAATAGTGAAGAATACTCACCTGACGAAGCAACGACTGACCTAGATAGATTATCCCGGCTATTTTCTGTATTGCCTCTTATTATCGAAGCTGAACACGAAAATAACATTAGTGCAGTTAGTGAAATAAGAGAAAGACGGCAAATAAAAAAACAGAGACAATAATTGAATCCATAAGGAATGACCATGAAAACACTTAAACCCATTGAAACCGCCACGAACATTAAGATGATAAAATAATAGACAAGTTTTAATTACAGCGCCATCGCTGGGGATTCGCTAACTCCAAAAACGGAGAATATAAATGACACAATCAACTTTGCTTGAAAGAAAGCGAAAGGCGCTTATTTACGCCAAGCTGGATACATTAAAAAAGAAGTATGGCTCTTATTCTGAATTTATTGAAGTAGATAACTTTAATTACAGACTCGATTTAGACGAGGAAATATTAACTATTGCATTAATATGTTCCTTTGAGCGCGATGTATTAGCAGTAAATAAAAAATCAGAAGCAGAACAACTTATCGTAGATACATATAACAGTTTTTATACCCAGTTTGGAAATCTAACCGAAGACGGCAATGCATTTATAAATGAAGTATTAAAACTCGTTGCACGCAAAACAGAACCTATAAAAGGAAATAAAAAATGAAAAATAAAACTTATTCAGACCTTGCTAATACCGCTATCCAAAACGAGAAAGAAGAAAAATATGAACTGGCCGCTATATATTGGGGCAAAGCTAAAACTGTAGCCACCAGTCTTAATGCTCAATTATGGGCTGAATATCGCCAAGGGCATAATGAAAAAAGATATTCATTGCACCACAGCCACAGCAAGGCATTAAGAGACCAAGAAAACCAGAGAATAGCCTTGGAATTAAAAAAACACATAGATAGACAGGTGGCAAATGATGACAGCATATGAACAGGCAAAAGAATTAGCGCGTAATTTAGATGGCGTCGTCATGAAATACTCAACCAAAGAGCAAGGCAGCGGATTTGGACTGCGGCAAGAAACGATGCACTGTTTTTGGCGTAACGGGTC
>NZ_FPBJ01000077.1 GCF_900116635.1 Xenorhabdus koppenhoeferi
TGCATGCTTGTCTTTGTATGCCAGTACTCTTCTTCGAAAATCTAGACTGTAACCCATCTCAATTCTACCTTGTCATTGGGATTTAGGTATTATGACACAGTATTATGATTCTGCTATATATGTGCGATGTGCGGCCGCAGCCAGCACATCGGAACAGGCGCGGACTATTTTGTTATCTGGCTGAGTAAAATAAGTAACAACTAATACCTGTAACATTAACTTACAGGACGGGCTACGATATTACGGGTTTCCATTCTGACTTCTTCAATACGGACATTGATGATGTCATTTAAGCGGTGAGCAGTTTCACCTTTGATTAATACGGAACCTGTTTCTTGGCTGCATTGTAGTTCGTCACGAACGGCATGCAAGAATGGCCCGGGTACAAAAGTGATGGCACCATTATCAACCAGACGAACACGCAGGCCGCCACGCGTAATATCAATAATTTCTGCCGGGAATGTTTTGTCTGTACCGGCATGAACGTGTAAGAAACGTGCATAGAGCCAGTCACCGACATCGCGCTCAGCCAGGCGATTTGCTCGTCGGCGATCTGTTAATTGCAAACAAATTTCTTCAGTTGGTTTTTCTGCTTCAACCTGTTGGATAATCGCTTTTAGCAGTCGATGGTTGATAATATCGCTATATTTCCGGATAGGGGATGTCCAAGTAGCGTAAGCATCAAAACCCAGTCCAAGATGTGGGCCTGGTTCTGTTTTAATTTCTGCGAAAGTCTGGAAACGACGGATGCGGCTATCTAAGAATTGTGTAGGTTGCTTATCCAACTCACGACGCAATTTGCAGAAACCTTCTAATTGCAATAATGCTTCGGCATTAGCTTCAATACCATTTTCTTTAATCACTTCAACGACTTGATTGATATGAGTGGATTCAAAGCCTGTGTGGACATTATAAATACCAAAACCTAACTTATCCCGCAAGATCCTGGCTGCGCACAGATTCGCGGTGATCATGGCTTCTTCAACGATGCGGTTAGCCGAACGGCGTTGCTCAATAACGATATCAACAACATTGCCGCCTTCATCCAGAATAAAGCGATAATCTGGTCGTTCCTTGAAAACCAGGGCATGTTGCTGACGCCAGTTATTTCGGCGGTCACACATTTCTTTCAACAGAGTGATTTGAGTAGTCACAGCCGCAGATTCGGGTTTCCAGCTTTCTTGACCGTCTAACCAATCAGAAACTTCGTCATAAACCAGTTTGAATTTCGATTCTACCCAAGCCGCGAAGAATTGAATGTCATCCCCTAATTGACCATCTTCCAGAATAGAAACCTGACAAACCAGAGCAGGGCGGCGGACATTCGGGCGCAGCGAACATAAATCATCTGATAGTTCACGCGGGAGCATTGGGATATTAAAGCCGGGCAGGTAGTTAGTGAAACTACGCTGATAGGCAATCTTATCTAATTCACTGCCAGCTTTGATATAAGCTGTTGGGTCCGCAATAGCGATAGACAATTTCAGGCTGCCATCATCATTTTTGGAGATATGCAGAGCATCGTCCATATCTTCAGTTGTTGCACTGTCGATAGTGACAAAATCGAAAGAAGTAAGATCAAGGCGTTTGATAGAATCATCATCTAACTGACAATTTGTCATGGCTGGAGCTTCACGCTCCAGACTATGGCGAGTCAGCGTTACCCACCACGGAGCATAATGGTCATCACCTTTAGTAATGTAACCCGTAACTTCGGCATAAAACCCGCGCTCACCTTTCAGTGGGTGGCGGCGCATCTCAGCAACAGTCCAATCGCCATTTTCGAAAGTATGGGTAACTTGGCTGGCAGGGCGGCACAGAATAGAGTCTTTTAATAGTGGATGGTCAGGAACGATCCATAGACGATTATCGTTTTCTTTCTTCTGGATCCTTCCAACAAAGCGGGTCAGGAATGGCTCAATCAGGGCTTCTGGTTCAGCGATTTCTTTTTCTTTATCTGTATGGATAGCAGCGGTAATTCGGTCACCGTGCATGACTTTTTTCATATAGGGAGGCGGAATGAAATAACTTTTTTGGCCATCGACTTCTAAAAATCCAAAGCCTTTTTCAGTTCCTTTAACTAAACCTTCTACGCGGGTGGTCTGTGCGTGAAGTTGCTGTTTTAGCTGTGCAAGCAGCGGATTATTTTGAAACATAATATCTGGAGAGTATGGAGTTATTATCAATAATTTTAGATAACAGTTTTACGCGAATCGAGGGTATGGGGCAAGTAACATCTTATCAAAACAGGAAAAACTGTGGCATGAGATCAATAATTCGACATTTATAGAGGTGGAATTTATTTTTTCTTGCAGGGAACGAACATGAAGTAGAATTCATCATTTCTGATTGAGATAACTCAGGTGAAATAACCTTTTTTAATTACAACATACTTATTGATATTTAATCAATCATTTCAGTAACAACACCGCCGTTAATAAATATTATTAATATGCTGATATTTGATGTTTTATTAACCTGAAATGTTATGTAATTTCATGAACTATATAATATTCCATCTGACATGAGTTTTGTAAGAGGAATGAGATGAACGCATCCCAACTATTTGCTCCGGAGCAGGACTGATGAAGGGAGAGGTGTGGAGTCTCTCAGATTTCCGGCATCATAGTGCCC
>NZ_FPBJ01000062.1 GCF_900116635.1 Xenorhabdus koppenhoeferi
CCGCTGACGAACACGCTCGTCAGGTATTTGGCGAGCGTATCCGCCATCATGAGCAGGCGGGCAAACAGATTGTTTATCTGGATGAAAGCGGCTTTGAGCAGTCCATGCCACGTACGCATGGCTATTCGTTAAAAGGGTCCCGCTGTTTTGGTTTACATGACTGGCAGCACAAAGGCCGCATTAATGCCATTGGTGCTATCATTAAAAATACCTTTGTGACCTTAAGTTTGTTTGCCGGAACCATTAATGCGAATGTGTTTCATGCCTGGCTGACACAAGATTTGTTGCCGAAGCTCCCTAAGGGGACAGTGATTGTGATGGATAATGCCCCTTTCCATAAACGCGGTGACACGCGAAAAGCGATAACCGATCACGGATGCCAGTTAGAATGGCTTCCGCCTTACAGCCCAGATTTAAATCCTATCGAAAACAAATGGGCTGAAACAAAAACAACAAGAAGACGAGAAAGATGCTCTATTGATGAGCTGTTTACAGAGCATGTGACTTATGTCTGATTATATTGATTCTGCTATATGTCCACCGTCAAAACCATGTTGTTGAAACTCTCCGCTTGCGATCTGGCGCCAATCAGCTAAATCTTGCTCATCAATCCAGTTATCACGGTTCCCCTAAAAAACAGCCAACGGTGCCCGTTCCTGACTTAACTGGCGAACCCAGCGCCCCAGAGCTGATGGGCTGACATTCATTGCGCTGGCGGCCTCGACAATACTGTAGTTTTGGTCAAGTACTAACTGAGCGGATTCTACTTTAAATTCGGGGCTGAAACTTCTTTTTATTATGTCACCTGTTGAATTGTCGAAGTGAGAATATCACCTCTATAACAGTGACCAAAATCATTGAACCACATCAATGTCAGCTGGCTATTATTCTGCCGTGGAAGGTGTAGAAAAAAAGTATTAATAGATGCTCACTTTCATACTGGTGCTGCAAGACATGGGTTATGCAATAATTATTTGAGGTTATGATATATAAACGGTAGAAAAAGGGATTCATCAGAAACCCAGACATAACATCAGATGTTCGTTTATTGATAACATAATTCAAAATTTGAAACTCTACGCTATCTCAATTTTATTGAAATCTATATAGTTATTATCTTTGATTGTGATATGATCCAACCTCAAAATGAAAGAAACCATCATATCGCAGTGTGCAGACAATATCATCAAACACAATTGTCTAATAAATTATTTTGCTTGGTGTATTCTAATTCCTTATTTTTTTGTTAAGAGTAATAACACTATGAAAATAAATGCGTTAAAAATAGTTTTAATTTTCTTAACCATAAATATTACCAATTTTGCCTATGCAGGAACTGATAAACCTAAGATATCTAATCTTGAAGAAACTCTTAGAGGGAATAATTGCCAACAAAACAGCCCATTTGAAGGTTATGTGGTCTCTGTCGCAAGTGGGTATGCAACTTATACTCAGGATTACGTAAAAAATTTTATATCCATCTCATTTGTGGATAAAGATAGAAAAAACATCCAATGGTATTATACACAATATGATGCTGATACAGATGCAGGGAAATCTATGCTTGCTTTAGCGCTTTATGCGGCAGTTTCCGGCCAAAAAGCCTATGCTCAATGTGTAATATCAACAAGTTCAAATTATCCTAACATTACGTCATTATGGGTTGGTCCGGATGCTTGGTAATTGTAAGCTGTATATCATAAAATATGATAAAAAAATATTTACTATAATAGCAATGATATATTTGTTACTATCGTCTTCTGCGTTTTCACAAACAACACAACCACCTAATAATAATGATCAAAATATTAGGGATCTCAGATTCCGTATTATCTCAATGTTATTTTCTCCTCGTGTAGGGGCTGCACCCAGTCTACCGTTTAATCCGTCAATTGCTTATAACAATATCATTCGATATCAAGTTCCAGAAAATCTAAGGATAATATTTCAGTATAATGGCCATTCATACTTGGTTAATGTAGCAAGTATAGTGAATCGTGCTGCACAATATTGGAATACGATTACAGCTCCGCAAGGTTTTCATATACAACAGGCCCATACAGGTGGCCCCGCTAATTTTTTTATACGTACTATGGTTGGATATTCATCTGATATTGAGGCGATAACGATAGCGCCTGTTTCAGAGGAAGGCACTAGATTACGCTCTCAGTATCCACATATATTTCCTGAATATGGAATATATTATAACTCATGGATAACTGTGACCGATTTATTTTATGAACAATTAGGTAGTTATTTTGGCGAGAGATTAACACCAAATCAGCTTTTTGAACTTTTCACATATTTTATAAGTGTACATGAATTTGGTCATGCATTAGGTCTTGGTCATCCAGACGATGTGAGAGCTTACCTACCCCAATTAAGAAATAATAGCTCACAGGATATTGGTAGCCTAAGTCGTTTTGCCATTTATAGCCAAGAATATGATCCTCGCCCACCGCTTATGATGGAGCGTAGTGATGATTATCTTCTAAGACTTAGACGATATCTTGGAAGATCTATCGAAGAAACGGATTTACATCCGACAGATATCGAAAGACGTTTTTTAATTAATTACATAGGCAGTGTTTGCGGAGTAGGATCACAAAATCTAAAAATTGCATCTGCACTTAATGTCAACACTTTTAATTGCAAGGATTATACTACTATTTACCCGCTAGCCAGAGCTCTTCTTCCTATTGCAAATATATTATTGCTAGATAAGCCTAATACATTATTGCAGGATAAACTAAAACCCATTACTAAAACCTGTGAAATTGAACTCAAGACTCAATATAGTTGGTTTAGTTGGTATAGTACTTTTTTGCCTAAAGATGGATGTAACATTAAAGTACAGCTAATATGCGATGGAAGCGAAAATAAATGCTCTCCTTCTACTGGCGACTACTCGTCAGCTAATAAGTTTGATGTGAACATATCTGATGGTGAATCAAATTATTATGTAATGCCTACTGCAAGTATCCAAAACACAGAAAAAAAGAATTCAGTTTACGGACCGGCTAATTTTGAATCGACTAACTATGTAACCTTTTATAACCAAGGTCGTGGCACAGCAAAAATTTCATATATGTCTTCCAGTTGTTATTATAACACTGGCCCTGATTCAAAAGAGATTGAATCAAAATCAAATAGCCAATTTACTATAACAACAAGGAATAGTTTTGATATTTTTTCCAATTATTGCTTCAAACAAGATAAAACTATCAGCTGGAAAATTGAATATACTACATATGAGTGAAAGTGAATATTTGTAATACTCATAATTTTAATGCTCCTAAGAGCAGGAATAATTTTGAAATGAGAATAGTATGAAAGTATTTATTAAAAAAATTCATATAATTGGGTTAAGTTTGTGTGCAATCTGCAATGTAGCCATTGCAGATATTGTAAACACACAATCTACATCAAATATAACTAACCCAATAAATAAACTTAATGCGTCAACAAACTGTGATAATAACAAAGGTTACCTAGTTTCTATATCTACGTCGTATAAAAACAATAAAGATTGGCTAACTTTTACAATCCAAGACGATAAAGGCAACTATAACTGGTATTGGGGTGCGTTTTTAACCAATACTGCTGCAGGAAAATCCATGCTTACAACAGCAATTTATGCTGCATCAAGCGGACAAACAGTTTCGATCCTCTGTGACTCCAATAATTACATCAAATCCTTGTGGGTCGATCCTAATGCTCTTTAATAAGACCCAGGCAGTAAGGCACTAAAACTCACTAATTTGACGGTAAAGTGAACTGACCCCAAAAAGTTGGACATTTTAGTTAAACGGCGTGTAAGGCCTGATTTCGATATTCTATCGGAGTTAGGCCTTTTAATTTCACCCTAATCCGTTTTGTATTGTAATATTCGATGTATTCTTCTATCTCTTCAATCAGTTCATCAGCATCTTTAAAGTGCCGCCGGTGATACATTTCCGTTTTGAGTAAGGCAAAAAAGTTTTCGGCCATCGCATTATCCAAACAGTTCCCTTTCCTCGACATACTTTGCTTAATATCTTTATCCGCAAGCTGCTTTTGATAAGCCCTATGTCGATATTGCCAACCTTGATCACTGTGAATGAGTGGCTTAGCGTGAGCATCTAGTCTATTTAATGCCTCTTTTAGCATTTCAGTCACTAAAGGCAGACTCGCCTTTTTCGCCACGTTGTAAGCGATAACCTCTTGATTAAATAAATCAATAATAGGTGACAGATAGACTTTTTGTTCATTCACTTTAAACTCTGTCACATCCGTTACCCATTTCTCATTCGGTTTTGTCGCGTGAAAATCTCTTGCTAACCAATTCGGGGCTGTTTTACCCACTTCTCCACGATAAGAACGATATTTCTTCGGCCTTAAGATTAATGGCACAAAGTCAGTGCTTTAATGGATATTTCTTTTTAAGAGCTAAAACAATTAACGCTTTTTCTTTGCTCGTTGGCGTTTCTTCTGTTCCAGCTCCTTTAACTTTTTTAGGACAGCAGTCTCTGCACGTAAATAAGCTAATTCTTCTTTAAGTTCCTCAACTGTCATTTCGTCATCAGACATTGGCGGGATTTTAGGTCGTGACTTCATTGGGGATCTTCCTCGCTGAGGACTTTCAAGCCCTTTGATACCGGTTTCATTATACTTATCAAGCCAGACTGATAAGGTCCCCGGGGTCGTTAAATTGAGAACTGCGCTAGTGTGAGTGAGAGACCAATCATTTGTCCACATTAATTTTAAAGCATGGAGTTTTGTTGCAGCACAAAGAGAGTGAGATGCTGGCAAAAAGGCGTTATCACCATGAATGGCAACAACTTGAGCCCAGTATCGAATTTGTCGCGAAGAGATTGAATATTCCGCTGATAGCTTATCCGAGGCTTTACCTGCCAGACATCGTTTAGCAATCATGATTTTTAGTTCACGACTATATTTAGACATAAAAAACCCCCAGTAATTGGTTGTCCAACTATTGGGGGTCACTTCAATTATTTCCGGCTTTTAGTATTATTTTGCTGTGATCCTTGAGGATTACTTGGCTTTACCTTGGTTTGCTACCGCCGCCGCTTTTGCAGCAATTTCATCAGCATTGCCCAGATAATAGCGCTTGATAGGTTTCATATTTTCATCAAACTCATAAACCAGCGGCACAGCAGTTGGAATATTCAGCTCTAGAATTTCATCTTCGCCCATGTTATCAAGGTATTTCACCAGTGCGCGCAGAGAGTTACCGTGAGCGGCGATGATAACTTTTTCGCCTTTTTCTACACGGGATTTGATAACTTCTTCCCAATAAGGAACAACGCGCTCAATCGTGGTTGCAAGACTTTCTGTTGCAGGGAGTTCTTCTTGTTTCAGATTTGCATAGCGAGGATCATGCCCCGGGTAACGTTCATCATCTTTGGCCAAATCTGGGGGAGTGATGGCAAAGCCACGGCGCCACAATTTAACTTGATCATCACCGTATTTAGCGGCAGTTTCTGCTTTGTCCAGACCTTGCAACGCGCCGTAGTGACGTTCATTCAGTTTCCAGCTTTTTTCGACAGGCAGCCATTGCTGATCGAGTTGATCCAGAATGTTCCACAGAGTGTGAATGGCACGTTTTAAAACGGAAGTATAGGCGAAATCAAAGGAGAAGCCTTCCTGTTTCAGCAATTGACCCGCTTGTTGTGCTTCAGAGCGGCCTTTGTCAGACAGTTCAACATCAGTCCAGCCAGTAAAACGGTTCTCTTTGTTCCACTCGCTCTCTCCGTGTCTTACAAGAACCAGTTTAGTTACAGCCATGCTTAAACTCCTATCAGTACTTTTTAATACAAAATGAAACGGTCGCTGCGGGCATTATATGGCGCGATAGACTGAAACGGCAAACAATAGTCTCGTAGCTCCTGTTTTAAATCATATTTGGTGACAGTTGTGTTAAGTACATACTTTGTGGCTGAGAAAAATGGGAGGAAACATTCAACAGTTTTTGATCTGAACTCAATTTAGTTCGTAATAAATGATTTTATTGGATAGGTGAAAAACAGTAGATGTATCAGATTGAGTGAAAAATGGAAAGCAACCGCCACCCATAAACGGCCACTCCACATCCATGCTATACCATAAATTAGCCCTGCTAATGTAGCGAAAATTACTATCAGGCTGCCACCTGCGAAATGGGCAATCCCGAAAAGCAAAGAAGTCATGATAAGGGCGAAGTAAGGGTTCATCCACTGGCTCAGCTTTTGCTGAATGTAACCGCGGAACAGCGCTTCTTCTGCCAAAGAGACAAAGAAAATATTAGCGAAGATGAAAGCAGGAAGCCAATTGGGGAAGTGGAGCTCAACAGCTAATCCGCCTAATTTCGTTGCAAGCCACAGTAATGCGGGAATGGCTGCGATTAATAGCGCCCAGCCGTGGGGAGGTGCATTAACTACAGGCTTCCGGGTAAACAAAGCAGGTATACAGCATAATAAGATCAATGGCAACAATGCCTTGTCAAAGTTGAAATACATTGTAAAAGGTGCGCTGAGTGAGCCTGCTTGTACCTTATCCAGATATTTCAGATTATGGAAACCCGGAAGGTAATGTAGAAACAATAAAATACCAGAGATGAGCAATAATAACTCTGTAATAGTTCTAGATGGCGTCGTCATGAAATACTCAACCAAAGAGCAAGGCAGCGGATTTGGACTGCGGCAAGAAACGATGCACTGTTTTTGGCGTAACGGGTCG
>NZ_FPBJ01000010.1 GCF_900116635.1 Xenorhabdus koppenhoeferi
AACACGAGATTACAAAACACCGAATGAGTTATTTAAAGGAATACCCACTCATTTACTTCGTCCATTACGGTGTTGCGCTTAATATGTGAATCCAAGCTGATTTTTTTATTTTATAAATTAAGCAATATTTTGTGCAATGTTTCTACCTACTCCCTCTGACGTTAAAATTATTTTCCCTGGGTTAGAATCTTCATAAATTAATTTGGCAGAGGTATAACTTGTTACATCGATATTGGCAGCACCAATTGTAACAGTATAGATATTATTAGATAAAATATATCCTTTGCCTTTAATATAGCCTTTTTTACTTAGGTTCATAATATGTCCTGCAACACACGAGCGGCTAATCCCGAGGATATCAGCAAATTCTTGCTGTTGTATGAAAGGATCGGCCTTCAATAATTGCAATATCTGATTTCCCCTTTTCGACATATCATGCTCTTAGCTATTTTTTTGTACTTATTTTTTATACTTATGTTGTATGGCATGTCTGATAAACAGTAAAGATTATTTTGATATTTTATTCCAATTATGAGAATACGATCGTAAGTTATATAAAATGAACATTTTACATAAAAATATGTCTTTAATCTTGAATTTTATACTAAAGAAATAGATAAAATAAGAATATCGTATACGTATATTAAACTAACTATATTTAGTCCTGCTATAAAATTTTATTAAACAAATGGTTGCATTTTTTTAGGGAAGCAGCAAACAAATGTTTGGTTTTCATCGTGTATTTTTTATCGTTGGATAAATTAATGGAGGATGTAATGAATTTAGTTAAAAACGAGGAGAAGATAACTCTTCAGTCATATAGCGTGCTATATGACTGAAGATCCATTTCCTTACTTAGTCTGAAATTAGAAGCTTGCTAATTATCATATATTATTTCTTATCAACTAATATATGATATGAAACTGCAATACCTGCGGCTTGTCCAGCAAGTGAAGGCTCGTCACTGGCTAAGTACAACCCTGAAATATAGTGGCCATCAACAGCATATTTTCTGTAGTTACTGGCATAGCGTTGACCAAGCCTAAATTGACGACCATCACTTAATGTAAAGAATGCCTCATCAACAGCACCATTTCCCCATACTTCCACGCTGGTTATAACACTATCATTTAGTTCAATTGAGTTTGTTTCTGAGGTCACTGTACCCAGAGTATAAGATGATCCGTTAGTAAATGTAATGTTTATACCTCCAACTCTAGGAGCATTTCCAATTCTCTGTACATATCCAATCAGTGATTTTATTTTATTATATTCCCCATTAATAAAAGAGGGTTTGAATGGTTCTTCCATTTGCTCATCTTCGGTAAGAGCCTGGAGTCTTGTTTTGTTTGTTGAGCGATCAAATACAGTGGAATAACTGATAGTTTTCGGATAGAAGCTCTGCTCAAGACTGTTATTTTGTATATGCTCAATGACTTCAAGGCACTCTAATCCATGTAATAAACAATACCCTCTTATAGACAATAAATTATTGGTAATAGTTGTTGCTGTTGAGGTATTTACCGCATTATCGTATTCACGGGTATACATTTCATGAATATAGCTATTGGCCTTGGCATATAGATTTTCGATAAGCTGATTTAATTCATTAACTTCTATATCTGTTAGCAAAATATCATTTTTCTTCTCTATACCCATTTTCCAGTAAGGTGCCTGTAACATAAGCGTATTGGTGTACATTGGAAGAATTTGATAGTTTGTTTTATTATCAAAAGATTTGAATTTTTCATCTATACTTACCAGATACCTCGCTAAGAACATATATGCGTCATGGCTTTCTTGAGTGCCTGGTGAGGTTTCTAGCATATATTCCACATGTTCCATCTTTCCTTTTATTTCTTGTATATCTCCATTCAGTATTCCTTGAATAGTTTTTAAATTCGCTTCCTCTATCATCTGCTCTACTTTTTGGAGAATTTGCTCCCAGGTATTGTCTGTTTGTTGCGGCCAAAATAGCCCTAGCAAAAACGATATTGCTGAACCCGGCCCGGGAATAAAGCCTATTCCCCCAATAATGGCATCTTTTATTATTGATGACATATCCCATTCATAATTAGGGGTTGAAACTGCATAAGGTGCTGTTAACACAGATTCATTAATTAAAGATAATATCTCTGAAGGTTGTGATTCATTTGTGTTCATAAGTTCGTTATTCATGATTTTATTTCTTACCTTAAAAATATAATTTGAAATTTATTTATTATATATGTTGTCTTTCAAGTTGCAGATTTGTTGGCTGCAGCTTGATATTCATAGGGTAGATAAATGATATTTTATCTCATTATTTTTCATAGCCTGTGACAAAGGCCCGTTTATCTGTATCGTTATAAATGACAACCTTACTGTAATATACAGAATTGCTAGGTGAGTTCAATATTCCATCTTCTCCTGCTTTTACAATGATAGATGAATGTTCGAACCATTCTGATGTAAAAGAATGAGACCAATAAAAAACAGCTCTCACTGATGCGGCAGGGCCGGAATTAGCTATATAGTAATTTGGTCGTGTTTCAGGAATAATTGGTGTATCAGTTCTTGTTGCTTGGATAGACGAATGTGGCTCTATTGTCATATCCTTATAATTACTAATTGAAAAAGGTTCTGAAAAAGGGGTATTTTTGATATCAGTTTCTGATCCTATGTTGTTACTAATCTTTATACTACTACCACTTATATTTATTGTAATCATAAGGAATTCTCCTGTTAAATTTAATGTTGAATAAAATATATTATCTATTTATTAGTGTATAAGGTGCTTTTTGCTGTGTTTTATCTTTTGCCTATCATTAAAACATAGACTTATTTATATTGAAAGTGTCTTATCTAAGCACTATTTTAGTAGGTATTCTAATCTGGTTTTGGAGATTATGTGAAAACTAAAAAATAGTTATTTGTTTTAATATTTATATACTTTTAAGAAATAATACTTTCAGTGATTAGATAAGATTAATATGTGTGATGGTGCATATGTTCTCATGGTATTCCTACTGATTTAAAGAATTACAGCATCCGAGTGCCTAAGTTCACGCTTCTTTCTGGCTATACCAGGATAGTTCCTTGATTGTCACAGACGGCAGCCAGAACTAATACTTCTGATTTAAATCCCGCTACACGTCTTGGCGGCAAATTGACTACTGCCAGTATCAGGGCGCGAGCATAATTTGATCGATATTCAGCCAAAGAAAACACTGGCGCGATAGTCATCACACCAGCTTCTTTTTTAAGCTTATTTCTTTGGCTTCAACGACGTTAATCCGAAACGGTTATTAAACAATAAATACCCTAATGATACGGTAATGGTCAGATCATTCACGTACAAGTACAAATAGGTGCCGAGGATCCCGGATTCTGCAGGCGGCATACGATCATTTTAGTATAGCTTTATAAAAATACTTACGCTAATTTTTTTATTTTTTTACAAAATCAAAAAAGTTGAATCATTTAATTAAATTTTTTAATTGTTTGAATGCATTGAAATAATATATATTGATTCTCATCATTTTCGTCAGTATATGAATAGCTTAATAAAAAAAGCATCTGAGTCATAAATTGTCCTTATGTAATATTAATATGTGTGGGTAAAATAAGTTGTTATTTATTTAAAATTAACTAGTTACGTCTTTTGGGTTTGTCTGGAGAAATGAGATAAACAAACGTATTTTATTTATATTTGTTATAACTTATTTCTTTTTGTTCTGTTTTAATTAAAAATTTTTATCATGTTATATACCTAAGGGATTTCGAGATACAGAACGTCAGCAATGGCGTTAATCCGGGAGTATAGATAACCATATGTTTATAAAAACGGTGACTGGGTTGAGTGAATACAGTCAACAAAGCTGCCATTTGAAAGGCGATGGGTATATCTAACAGAATAATAATCAATAACTTATATGTAATAACTTTTACGTTATGACTATATAAATGAATTGTCAGTAATGTAAAGGCAATGAATTAGGAATAAATTATGGAACGTTTTGACATAGAAAAGGTATCGAGCAAAATTTTATATGAATTATTGCAATATCGACGCCGTTTTCCAGAATCTGAACATACAATTCAATATGAAGAAGAAAGAATCTTTGAGGTTCAGCTCCCGCGTATTCGTGCCTTTGTTGAGCAAGGAAAAACCGTAAAATGTATTTTACCTGCGTTTCCAACAAAATCCCCAAATCCTCGCAAAGTATTAGGTAAGATGCCTGATATGGCAGAAAAATTATCACTAATTTTCTTAAACTCTCTTTGCCAGCGTATTCAGCTTTATTATCCACCTGGGGCAAAAATTATTATTTGCTCCGATGGACATGTATTCAGTGATCTTATCCGTGTTGATGATAGCACGATTACCTATTACCAATTGGAAATTGAAAAACTGTTGCATGAGTTAGGCGCAACTCATCTTTCGGTCTTCAATCTCAGTAACGTGGAGTCACTCACGCAACATACGCATGATTATGATCATCTGCGTAAGTTGCTGGTAGGTCGTTATGCCTCTTCAATCGAGGAAATTAAAGAGACACTCAAAGAAAACGAAGAAGGTTTGCTGTTGTATCGGGCAATCACTCGTTTTCTTTATGAAGATAGTTTATTACCAGAATATACCGGTTCAAAAAATGCACTGCAAAAAGATGCACGTCAGCGCTCTGTTGGGGTTATTCAGCGTAGTTGGGCATGGGGAAATTTATTAGCGGAACAGTTCCCGTTAGCGCTTCGCCTTTCAATACATCCACAGCCTGTGGATAGTCTCAAATTAGGTATTCATATGATGCCGACTAGGGATGATTGGCTGACACCGTGGCATGGTGTCGCTGCCAATATCAACGGCCAGTTTGTGCTGATGAAAAGTGATGAAGTGAAAAAGATGAAAGGAAAACTGATCGAAATTCGGGGAGTGCCAAGCCATTACGTGATTGAAACAGAACCGGAAAGGTATCAGGAAACAAAACCCGAAATTGCGGCTGTGCATGCAGATTAACCAATTAATATAACGGATTATTTAAGAGCAAATCATGAATACATATGAACTTGATTGTCATATTGAGTTAGTGAAACCTTTCGGACTGTTTATTACACCTAATTATCCTGATCAGGATATTACTACGTTACCGATTGATGCTTTGCGCGAGTTGGCACGAACTCATCTTTTGGTAGTATTGCGCGGCTTTCAGTCCGGCTTCACGGACAACAATAAGCTGACGGAATATACCAGCCGCTGGGGGGAGTTAATGACATGGTCTTTTGGGGTGATATTGGATGTGATGGAACGGCCTGAACCATCAGATCATGTTCTGGACAGTGGTAGTGTGCCGTTGCATTGGGATGGGATGTATAGAGAAACGCTCCCAGAATTTCAGATATTTCATTGTGTTTCTGCCCCGGAAGCGGCGCAAGGAGGGCGTACTACATTTGTTAACACTGAGCAATTGATTATTGATGCCAGTGATGAGGAGCGTAATACATGGAAGAATACCACCATCACCTATCGCACAAGCCGAGTGACCCATTATGGCGGCGAAGTTGTTTCCCCGTTAGTATGTCTTCATCCCGGCGGTAAAAAATGGGTAATGCGTTACAATGAGCCGATGGGTAAAGATGATGCTAAGTATGCTGATCATCATTCTTTGAAAATAGATGGAGTGTCACCGGAAGAGCAAAAAATCCTTGAGGAAATGCTGTATAACCGATTGTATGATCCGCGTTATTTCTATGCTCATCAATGGCAGTCTGGTGACATCGCGATTTGTGATAATTTCAATTTATTACATGGACGTGAAGCTTTTATTTCCCGTTCTCCCCGCCATATTCAGCGGGTACATATTCACGGTACACCCGTGTGTAACAATCACAGTTTCCGCACTATTTCTGTTTCCAATGCTGATTGAGTCAATGTTTCCTTGAAGGAGGTTTGATTAATGTCTCGTATTGTTTTAGCAACTATTGCAACGCCTGGTCACGTTTTTCCAATGCTCACTATTGCGGAACATTTAATCGGACAGGGACATGATGTCACAATATTCAGTGGAACTCTGTTTCAACAGCAAACGGAAGCATTAGGAGCCACTTTTGTCCCCTTTGATGGGCAGGTGGATGTTGATTACCGCTATCTGGAAAAATATTTCCCCGAACGGGCCCAGCACCCTCCGGGGAATGTTCAGATGGCGCTATCGTTAAGGAGATTTTTTGCCACACCTATTCCTGTGTTGTCGAAGCAATTAATGCAACTGATTGCAGCGGGACACGCTGATTTGTTGATTATCGACAACACCTTTTATGCCGCGTTGCCATTATTGCAACAACCGTCTGACAAACGTATTCCTGTCATTGCTATTGGTGTGACTCCGTTGCCGTGGTCATCAAAGGATGCCGTATTCTGGGGGGCCAGGATACCACCTGAATTATTACCTGCTGATTTAACACGCGATCAATTAGTGGATAGGGAAACGCACCAATTAATTGAACAGGTCAGGGAAGCCTTTAATCAGTCGCTTGTTGCCGTTGATTGCCTCCCACTGACAAAGGATTATAATGATATTTTGATGAGCGGAGTTGATCGTTACTTGCAACTGGCAACTCAATCATTTGAATTTACCCGTAATGATTTACCTGCGACGGTGGATTTTATCGGCGCGTTGCCGGTGAAAGTGGAAGATGATAAAACGCAAATCAGTTGGCCGAATGAAAACCTGCCGTTGATTTTAGTAACTCAGGGAACACTGGCTAATATTGATTTTAACCAATTGATATTACCTACATTGCGTGCATTGTCCGCTTTACCTGTTCGGATATTGGCGATTACAGGCGGGCGGTCTGTCGATGTCCTGGGTGAAGATATTCCAGAAAATGCCAAAGTCGTAGAATATATTAATTTTGAACACTGGTTGCCAAAAACATCAATTTTTATTAACAATGGTGGTTATGGTTCACTGAATTCAGCCATTCGTCACGGTGTTCCTTTGGTGGTAGCGGGAACAGGAGATGGTAAACTGGAAGCTGTTGCCCGTGTTATCTGGTCACGTTGTGGCATCAGCCTGCATACTGATACTCCAAGTGAACAGCAATTATATCAGGCGGTGACCAGAATATTATCTTCCCCGATATGGTACCAGCAGGCACAGATTATTAAGGCAGATTATGATTCCCATGATGCCTTGGCATCAATAACGCGTCATGTTAATGAACTGATCGCACGATAAATAAACCATAAAATAGAACGCGGTAGGTTTTTCATACCGCGTTCTTTTATGGGCAGTTCTTTTATGGATAGTTCTTTTATGGGTAAATGTAATCAGACTTTTTCTTTTACACCTTCAACAGAAATGATCAACTCAACTTCCTGAGATTTTGGCCCCAGATCACTTTTGATATTAAAATCTTTCAATTTGATTTTCCCATTGGCTTCAAAGCCTGCACGGTATCCCCCCCAGGGGTCATTACCTTCTCCCACCAGTTTGGCACTTAATGTCACCGGCTTTGTGACGCCATTTAGTGTCAGATCACCGACGATAGTGTAATTCTCACCCGTTTTTTTCACTTCGGTTGATGTGAATTTGGCTTCTGGATATTTTGCAACATTTAAAAAATCGGCACTGCGAAGGTGCTTATCACGTTCAGCATGATTGGTATCAACACTATTTGTTTTAATAATGACATCAACCTTATCTGTAGCGGGATTTTGCGCATCGAACGTAAACCTGCCGTCGAATTTCCTGAAATTACCGTAAAGCCAGCTGATACCTAAATGTTGGATACGGAATTCAATAAAAGCATGTTGACCAGCTGTATCAATTTTATAGTCAGCAGCCATTGCAGAGTTGGTTCCCATTAATAAAACACCTGCTGTCAGGCTGATTAATGTTTTTTTAAGCATTGTTTTTTTAAACATATAAGATTCTCCAGAATTACTTTTCATCAGAATTAAAACCAAACATACGTTTCAGGGTAAGATCGTGGTCAATAAAGTGATGTTTGAATGCCGCAAGCCCGTGCAATAACGAAAGCACTACAACAATCCAAGCGAGGTAAAGGTGAATAACACCAGCAGTATCAGCCTGTATGCCTTGTGCTGTTAGAGTTGCGGGAACTTCAAACCATCCAAAAATACTGATGGGATCACCCTCTGCGGTAGAAATCAGGTATCCGCTGGCTAAAATGCCAAACAGAACAATATAGAGAGTGTGATGCATCAATTTTGAACCAATTCGAGTGAGGGGGCTGTAGCTTGCCAGAGCTTTTGGTGGTGGCGAGATAAATAGCCATATGACACGAATAACCATGACAATAAACAAGCATATTCCGATACTTTTATGCAGTTCCGGTGCGCGATGATACCAAGTATCGTAGTAGCTTAATGTCACCATCCATAATCCAAGAGCAAACATCCCGTAAACGGCAAGGGCGACCAGCCAATGGATTAACACAGAAATATGACCAAAGTGTGTGGAAGTATTTTTTAATAGCATATTGTTTCCTTATTTTTGATCATCTATACCCGTCCTCTTTCAAGTTGCAGCTTTGTTGGCTGCGCTCACTCACCCCAGTCACATAGTTAGCAGTCACATAGTTAGCTATGCTCCCGGGGGGTCATTCCCTTGCCGTCGCGCCGCATCTTGAAATCCATTGGGTATATACCCGTCGTTCTCCAATTTGCTACTTTTTTATCTGCGCAACTTGAAACTGACTGGGCATAACACCCAAAAATGCATTGTGAAATTCAATGAAAAATTTAAGGTATTATAGTAGATAAAAATATTATTTTAGTGAATCTTAAAAAAATTATCTGTCTAAGAATGTCAAAATTTATCAACAATAAAATAAAAACATGTCGTTTTAGAGATAATTAGGGTAAATCTAATATTTTTTAGGTCATTTACTTATTGCCAATTAATTGCCTTGTGACCGTTTGTTTTTATAAATTGAATCTGATTTTTTATTTCAGGAGGTTTTTGTAAATAATTTTTTATTATAAATATATTCAAGCCATGTGACAGGTGCTTCAGCATCAAAATATTCTTGCCTCAATGTGGTGAAATCCACATCTCTGCCTTTGACCCAATTGATATCAGCCAGTCCACGATTCACCATCAATACCTGATCGAAAGGCTGCTGCCAATATATTCGCTTGGCTTGCTCTGCCCAAAAAGCATTAGGATCATCAATCGAATGCTGATAGAAGTCTTGGAATGACATAACTTATCCTGGTACTGCACAGATGAGAAGCGGCTCCAGAAGCCAGAACCGCCATCTTTCATCTTTTTTAAGCCATAGTTTGAAATCTATTGGTTACAGGTTATAAACGTACAAATCGAGATATTCGTTTACAGGGATGTCTCTCAATGAGATGAGGTTGAGGGAGACAGCCTGAATTTTTTGTTGTTGCTCTTCTGAAAAACGGCGCGACAGATTGATTTTGAATTTTTCCTCTAACAAAGGAATACCATCTTTGCGGCGGCGGGCATGCCCAATTGGGAATTCAACCTTCACTTCATCCAGTTGAGAGCCATCGGTAAATTCCAGAGTCAGTGCATTGGCAATGGAGCGTTTTTCTGGATCGTGATAATCATGAGTGAAATCGGGATCTTCGACGCAGCTTATTTTTTTCCGTAAAGCATCAATACGGGGATCGATGGCGATATTGTCCTCATAATCCGCAGCAGTCAGGCGACCAAAAATCAGCGGTATGGCAACCATATATTGAATGCAGTGATCTCTGTCTGCCGGATTATTCAGTGGGCCTTGTTTATCGATAATCCTGATACAGGCCTCATGGGTTCGGATAGTAATCCGGGCGATATCTTCAACTTGTTTACCCCGTTCTTTCAGTTGCTGATGCAGGATCATGGCTGCTTCTACGGCAGTTTGTGAATGGAACTCTGCCGGGAAAGAGATTTTGAACAACACATTCTCCATCACATAAGAGCCATAGGGACGCTGGAATTTGAATGGCTGACCATTGAATAAAACATCATAAAACCCCCACGTTTTTTCTGTTAATACGGAGGGGTATCCCATTTCGCCTTTTTGCGCAATCAGAGCAAGGCGTACTGCGCGGGAAGTTGCATCTCCTGCCGCCCAGGATTTGCGGGAACCGGTATTGGGCGCATGGCGATAGGTTCTTAAGGATTGTCCATCGACCCAGGCCAGTGAAACTGCACTTAACATTTCCTCACGCGACAAGCCCAGCATATGGGCAACAACTGCTGTGGAAGCCACTTTGACTAAGACCACATGATCCAATCCGACTTTATTGAAAGCATTTTCCAACGCCAGACAGCCTTGAATTTCATGGGCTTTAATCATGGCTGTCAGTACATCCCACATGGTTAGAGGTGTTTTCCCCCGAGCCACGGCATTTCTTGATATCCAATCAGCAGTGGCAAGTATTCCCCCAAGATTATCAGACGGATGTCCCCATTCAGCCGCCAACCAAGTGTCGTTAAAATCTAGCCAGCGGATCATTGTACCAATATTGAATGCAGCCTGAACGGGGTCAAGTTCAAATTGCGTTCCCGGTACGCGCGCTCCGTTAGGCACAATTGTCCCCGGAACAATAGGTCCCAATAGTTTTGTGCAGGCGGGGTATTCTAATGCTTCTAAACCACAGCCCAGTGTATCAATAAGGCAATGATGGGCAGTCGCGTAAGCAATTGGGGATACGACAATGTAATCCATGACATAATCCACAATATCCACAATCACGTGATCATAGTCAGGGCGGTTACTCACAGCAGAGGCAGACATAATCAATCCTTAAATTGTTATTTATACCTGTCGTCTTTCAAGTTGCAGCTTTGTTGGCTGCGCTCACTCACCCCAGTCACATAGTTATCTATGCTCCAGGGGATTAATGAAAGGCTCCTGCCTTTCACCGGAGGCCAGCCTTTGGCTGGGCAAATTCGTTCCCGACGAATTTGTCATTCCCTTGCCGTCGCGCTGCATCTTGAAATCCAATGGGTATATAAATTGCACTATTTACGTTTATCAATGGGTATAAATTGTAAATTTTCAGGGCCGGTATAGTTAGCTGAAGGACGGATAATTTTATTATCAATACGTTGTTCCATAATATGTGCCGCCCAGCCTGAAGTACGGGCAATGACAAACAGTGGCGTAAACATAGCAGTAGGAATGCCCATCATGTGATAAGACACCGCAGAGAACCAATCGAGGTTTGGAAACATTTTCTTGTTATCCCACATCACAGATTCAATTCGATTCGCAATATCATACATTTGGGTTGTACCTGCTTCTTGAGATAGTTGCAGGGCGATTTCTTTAATCACTTTATGGCGTGGATCGGAAACGGTATAAACCGGATGACCAAAGCCGATGATGACTTCTTTTCGCTCCAAACGGGCAAGAATATCGGCCTCAGCTTGATCAGATGAGTCATAGCGCTGCTGGATTTCGAACGAAACTTCATTGGCCCCACCATGTTTCGGCCCTCTCAGAGCACCAATACCGCCGATAATGGCAGAATAAGTATCTGATCCTGTACCTGCAATCACGCGGCTGGTAAAAGTCGAGGCATTGAATTCATGCTCGGCATACAGGATAAGGGAGATATGCATTGCTTTTTCCCAAGATTCAGGTGGCTTCTGGCCATGCAGGAGATGGAGGAAATGCCCGCCGATAGAATCATCATCAGTTTCAACTTCAATGCGTCGCCCGTTATGGCTGTAGTGATACCAATAAAGCAACATCGAACCAAGGGAAGCCAACAGACGATCGGCGATATCACGTGCGCCAGCAAGGTTATGATCTTCTTTTTCCGGCAGGGTACAGCCCAGAACAGAAACACCCGTGCGCATGACATCCATTGGATGCGCCACTGCTGGCAGGGCTTCCAATGCCGATTTAACGCTACCGGGCAGACCGCGGAAGGCTTTCAATTTGGCTTTATAGGAAATGAGTTCTGCGCGGGAAGGAAGCTTATCGTGAATAAGTAGATAAGCTATTTCTTCAAATTCACAATGGGCGGCTAAATCGAGAATATCATAACCACGGTAATGTAATTCACTACCGTTTTTTCCCACAGTACAGAGTGCCGTATTGCCCGCAATAATGCCGGACAAGGCAACGGATTTTTTGGGTTTGAATTGAATTGATTCAGAAGATCCCGTTGTCGTATTCTGTTTATTCATGAATATCCCCTCTGCTGTTTTTCTGCGAAAACAGGGCATCCAGTTTTCGCTCAAAAGCGTAGTAGTTGATGCTTTCATACAGTTCATTGCGGGTTTGCATCATATCAATGACATTTTTCTGTGTGCCGTCGTGACGCAAAGCGGTATAGACTTGTTCGGCGGCTTTATTCATCGCTCGAAACGCCGATAGCGGGTAAAGGGCGATAGCGACATCCACGCTCCTTAATTCTTCAATAGTAAAGAGCGGGGTAGCGCCAAACTCAGTAATATTCGCCAAAATGGGAACTTGTATTCTGGATGCGAATTCCTTATACATATGCAGTTCTGTAATAGCTTCAGGGAACAGCATATCCGCGCCAGCTTCAATGTAGGCAGCGGCTCTGTCCAGAGCGGCACCCAACCCTTCCACAGCCAATGCATCAGTACGTGCCATAATGACAAAATTTGCATCGGTGCGGGCATCAACGGCAGCCTTGATGCGATCTACCATTTCTCCTTTGGAGACAATTTCTTTATTTGGACGATGCCCACAACGTTTGGCACCGACCTGATCTTCAATATGGATGCCCGCAGCGCCTGCTTTGATAATAGAACGAACAGTGCGGGCAACATTAAATGCAGAGGAACCAAAACCAATATCAGCATCGACGAGAAGCGGTAAATCGCATACATCTGTAATACGGCGAATATCAGTCAATACATCATCCAGGGTCGAAATGCCTAAATCCGGCAAGCCGAGCGAACCAGCAGATACGCCACCACCTGAAAGATAAATAGCCTTGTAGCCTGCTCGTTTTGCCAGTAACGCATGATTTGCGTTGATGGTTCCGACTACCTGTAACGGAGATTCGGCCTCTATTGCTTGACGAAAAGCCAAACCCGCGGAATAAAATGCCATATATAACCTCATTGTTACTAAAATGAAACCTACTTGTACTGTGTTGTTATGTAAGCAAAGTATATGCCAAAAATTAAAAATAATAGCAAAAATTACGCCAGAATTTGATCATCAGGCAGAAATCACCTCTATCCAGTTGGGTTTCGAATATGCAATTCAACATATTCGTAAGCGTCTGGAAACAGAGCATTGTGATGCCGTAATTTGTGCCGGTTCTAATGGCGCTTATTTGAAAAGCCGCTTATCCGTGCCGGTGATTATTGCCAGGGCCAGTGGATTTGATGTCATGCAAGCATTGGCTCGTGCCCGGCAAATCAGTTCCCGAATTGGTGTCATTAATTACCAGAATACTTTTCCTGTATTGGAAGAGTTTCAGCAGAGCTTCAACCTACGAATTGAACAGCGTAGCTATGTGACGGAAGAAGATGCCAGAACACAAGTCAATGCTTTAAAATCGATGGGCATCAAAGTGATTGTCGGCGCAGGGTTAATTACCGATCTTGCTTATGAAGCGGATCTGGTGGGTGTTTTTATCTATTCCGCTGATTCTATCCGGCAGGCATTTCAGGATGCGCTGGATATGGCCAAAATGACCAAACTCAATCAGTCAATAATTTCTCCTTTCCCAATGGAGGATAAATTACGCATTCGCCATACGATCAGCGACATTAAGGGAAATTCTGCTGCAATGGAACATGTTCGCAATACTATTATTCTGTATTCCCGTTCGGTGGCTACGGTCTTGATTCAGGGCGAAAGCGGTACAGGGAAAGAGCTGGTGGCACAAGCCATTCATTACGAATATACATTGCGTTACGGGCAATTGCGTTACGGACAGCGGGTGGGCAAACATCCACGACCCTTTGTAGCCGTTAATTGTGGTGCGATTGCTCACAGAGGAACATTGTTTCTGGATGAAATCGGTGAAATGCCGCTACCTCTGCAAACACGGTTATTGCGGGTATTGGAGGAAAAATCTGTTGTCAGGGTCGGAGGATATCGCCCGATTATTGTTGATGTCCGTATCATCTGTGCAACTCATTGTGATTTGGATACATGGGTGCGAGAAGGGCGTTTTCGTGCAGATTTGTTCTATCGTTTATGTGTATTGCGGATCAATATACCGGCTTTGCGGGAAAGGGAAAATGATATGGGTTTATTGGCAATGGAATACCTGCAACGGGCATTTTCAGCGCAAAATTTATCTGTTTCAGCATCGAAAAGAAAAGAATTTGTTGCTTGCCATGAAGTCCTGCAATCCTATCACTGGCCGGGAAATGTACGTGAATTGCGTAACTTGATGGAACGGATAGCGCTTTATTTAAGTGCCAATTCTGAACAGTCCCTGACTCCTGAATTGATATTATCGCTCTCACCTGAGCGTCAGATTGATATTAATGATGCCGATAATTGTATAAAAGCAGCCAAGTTTATTGAATCACCTTTATTTATTGAAAGTATTCCTTCAGCGCATGAGGTTATGGCACGATTTTCAGGTAATCGTCGTGCAGCGGCGGAATATCTGGGAATTAGCCGCACGACATTATGGCGGAGATTAAAGTGGGAACAGGATAAAATTAAATAGCGTTCCAAAATTGCAGATCATTTTCTACTCCTCGCTACACCCGACATTCAAAGTATCTTCACGGACTCTGGCTATATGGGCCAGCTTTTTGCCGATGCCATCAGCAATGTTCAGGTCAGATGGTGACCGTGCAAACCGTACAAATAGCCAAGCGCCATATAAGAGGAAAACATATCCCGATAAGAGGAAAACATATCCCGACAGCTATCGCCAATCACTGGGTGTAGGACTATTGATGCCTCGTCGGGAATAATGTAGTAGCGTACCATCATCTTTTCTAGTATTGAAATTCATCAGATGATCATACTATCAACGTATATTGAGGGACACAGCTAGAGGTTAATTTCCATCTGTTGCGTGTCACGCTGAACGGTCAGCTTAAGTTTTCCCTCCGGTGTCAGCCTAAGCCATTTTCTCACTTCATCAATCTGTGCCGGAGAATAGGCGACACCGTTTACCTTTAGTAAGATATCACCATTACGCAGCCCAGTATTCCGAAGAGCTGCATCATTGTTATAAAACACCTTAATATGCTGATGGGCATAATGTACGCTGATGGAACGTTTCGAAGCCAGACCATGCCGCTCGATGGACTGCGTATCATAGCAGAACATCATCCGTGAGGGGATAAAGGCATAGCGTTTAAAACGTGACAGGAACCCCATGCCCACAGCGAACTGCTGGTTTTGACTTTCACTGACTGTGATTTCACCAAGTGGCATGTTGTTGAAAGCTAACCCTTTCAGGATATAAACTGGGGTGTTGATCATACCGCTTGCATCAACGCCAGGCGAATTCACGGAATCCAGTGTCACTGAACCCTTATGCTCTTTTACAAAATGGATGAAATCGCTGGCAACGTAACTTTCGCCCGCACCAGTATCAATACGGAAAGGTACATGATTGTCACCATAATTAAACCAAAGCTGTGGCATTCGGTTATAACTGTCATCATAACCTGTACATTGCTGATACGCGAGAGCGGAAGGCCCGTCTTTTAAAAGAACCAGGCGTTTCTTTTCATTATCGACCTGCCAGTTTATTTTTCTAAAAGTATCGATACCGATAATACCGTTGATATCCACACCCAGTGACTGAACAAACAGTGATAAATCCATCGACAACCAAATATCATTATCCCGAATTTCTTGTGAGCCAATGGAGAAAGGCATCGGTTTCAGAATAGTGAAATTCTGGTTTTCCAAACTCCCTGAGACGGTTTTGACATGAGAGAATTCCTGACGATAATTTGCAGGAAGCTCAGATAATAGCCAAGGCTGTGTAATCTCAGCTGCAATATTTTTATCAATAACAGTTACGCTCGCGCCTGTATCAACCAGAAAGTGCCACGTCTTATGGTTTATGGTAACCGGAACTATCAGATTTCTTTCAAAATGTGTGTCCAGTATCGACTCTGGTGTCGCAGGGTTTTTTACCTGAGCTTTGTTAGCCAGCGTATTAGCACATCCCGCCAAACCCGTCACGCATAATAGAAGCGGTACTATTTTTCTCGCTTTCCCAAATATCAATTTCATTGAATGTTTTTATCCCAATGTGTGTTCCAGAGTAATTACAAATCCGGATCAAAAAAGGCTCCTTTAGGAGCCTTTTTTGAGAAATCTTATTCACACTCCGACCACCACTATGAGCAGGGACGGGTGTTTACACAAGTAGAGTTCCCCTCTTCTTAAGAGCGATTTATAAGTGATTCAACAAAATATGTCAATCGATATGCAACAACAAAGAACCCATATCTTGTTGCCAGAATAGTGTTTTATCCCGCTTATAAATAAATCCCATCGTTTTTTTCATTTAACACAGTCAGGTTTATCCTCAATCAACATAGGCAGTGCAAACAGTGCACATATATAAGGAGGAAGTCTCACGCTCTGCTTTTATTCACATTACTCATTGTAGTTAACTTCATGCTCATGATGAATAAAAAAACAACTAAGACATCATCCCCTTTTTATGCAATATACTTTTTTATACAGCGGATTGGAAAATCACACCATCCGCTTTTTCTGTATACTGGCTCAATTGATCAAAATTGAGGTAACGATAAGTATCTGCTGCGGTTTCATCGACTTTACCCATGAATTGCAAATACTCTTCTGGAGTTGGTAAGCGTCCCAACAGTGAAGCCACAGCTGCCAGCTCAGCAGAAGCCAGATAAACATTTGCACCTGTACCGAGACGGTTCGGGAAGTTACGGGTAGAAGTGGATACTACAGTTGCACCATCTGCCACACGCGCCTGATTTCCCATACACAATGAACAACCGGGGATCTCAATACGCGCCCCACTCTTACCGAAGACGCTGTAATAGCCTTCTTCTGTTAATTGAGCTGCGTCCATCTTAGTTGGAGGCGCAACCCATAAACGGGTTGGTAATTGGCCTTTATGCTGATCCAATAACTTGCCCGCAGCACGGAAATGACCAATGTTGGTCATACAAGAGCCGATAAACACTTCGTCAATCTTGCTGTTTGCGACTTCCGATAATAAACGTGCATCATCTGGATCGTTAGGCGCACACAAAATAGGCTGTTTAATTTCCGCCAGATCAATTTCAATCACCGCTGCGTATTCAGCATCTGCATCTGCTTCCAGCAATTGAGGATCTTTCAACCAGTTCTCCATGCCAATAATACGGCGCTCAAGCGTTCGGCGATCACCATAACCTTCTGCAATCATCCACTTCAACAGTATGATATTCGATTGCAAATACTCAATGATCGGCGCTTCATCCAATTTAATAGTACAGCCTGCCGCAGAACGTTCCGCAGAAGCATCGGCTAATTCGAATGCTTGCTCAACTTTGAGTTCAGGCAAACCTTCAATCTCAAGAATGCGGCCAGAGAAAATATTTTTCTTGCCTTTCTTCTCAACAGTCAGCAAACCTTGCTGAATCGCATAGTAAGGAATGGCATGAACCAAATCACGCAGGGTAATGCCAGGTTGCATTTTTCCTTTAAAACGCACCAATACTGATTCAGGCATATCCAGCGGCATGACGCCTGTAGCGGCAGCAAATGCCACCAAACCTGAACCCGCAGGGAAAGAGATCCCAATCGGGAAACGGGTATGGGAATCACCGCCTGTACCTACCGTATCCGGCAGTAACATACGGTTCAGCCATGAGTGGATAATGCCATCTCCCGGACGTAGCGATACCCCGCCGCGGTTCATGATGAAATCAGGCAATGTATGATGCGTCGTCACATCGACAGGTTTTGGATAAGCCGCTGTATGACAGAATGACTGCATAACCAAATCCGCAGAGAAGCCAAGACATGCCAAATCTTTCAACTCATCACGCGTCATTGGCCCAGTGGTATCCTGAGAACCCACTGAAGTCATCTTAGGTTCACAATATTCTCCCGGGCGGATACCACCAGTTCCACAGGCGCGACCTACCATTTTCTGTGCCAATGAGAAACCACGATCACTTTTCTCAACAGCTTTTGCCTGACGGAAAACATCGCTGTGTGGCAACCCTAATGATTCACGGGCTTTCCCGGTCAGACCACGACCGATAATCAATGGAATACGACCACCAGCACGAACTTCGTCGATCAATACGTCAGTTTTCAATTCAAAATTAGAGAATAATTCATTCGTTTCATGATGACGAACTTCACCTTTATAGGGATAGATATCAATCACATCACCCATATTGAGTTTAGAAACATCCACTTCGATTGGTAACGCACCCGCATCTTGCATGGTATTAAAGAAGATTGGTGCGATTTTTCCGCCCAGTACCACGCCCGCACCACGTTTATTAGGTACAAACGGAATATCTTCACCCATAAACCACAATACAGAGTTAGTTGCTGATTTACGGGAAGAGCCTGTACCGACAACATCACCAACATAGGCCAACGGATAGCCTTTTTTATTTAATGCTTCTATTTGCTTAATTGGGCCAACGGCACCCGCTTGATCAGGTTCGATACCTTCACGGGCATTTTTGAGCATTGCCAGAGCATGTAAAGGAATATCAGGACGTGACCACGCATCAGGTGCAGGAGAGAGATCATCGGTGTTGGTTTCACCTGTGACCTTAAAAACGGTAACAGTAATTTTTTCGGCTAATTCAGGGCGTTCAAGGAACCATTGCCCATCGGCCCATGACTGAATGATCTGTTTGGCATGAGCATTGCCTGCCTTTGCTTTTCCTTCTACATCATAGAAACTATCAAACATCAGCAAAGTATGAGAAAGCGCTTTAGCCGCAATCGGAGCCAGTTTTTCATCATCAAGAGCATCAATTAAAGCGTGGATATTATACCCACCCTGCATAGTTCCCAATAATTCAATGGCTTTTTCCTGTGTGACCAAAGGAGAAGCTGCTTCTCCTTTGGTTATGGCAGCAAGAAAACCCGCTTTAACATAAGCGGCTTCATCTACACCAGGAGGAATACGATTGGTCAGTAGATCTAATAAGAAATCTTCTTCACCTTTAGGTGGGTTCTTCAGTAATTCTACCAGCGCTGCTACTTGAGCTGCGTCTAACGGCTTAGGAACGATGCCTTGAGCTGCACGCTCGGCTACGTGCTTGCGGTATTCTTCTAGCACGACTTTCTCCTCACTCTCATTGTCATTTTATATACCCGGCTGTCTGCACCCGGTAACGATTATCGAAAAACAATCTTCTAAAACAATCATCAAGGGTGCCAGGTCAGAGGATTTTGCTCACATAACATCAGAATTATGCTCAGCTTCGGGTACTTAGCATACCAAAATTTGAATACTATGTTAATTCATTCACATAAAATCAACATTGAACCGCGATAAAATTCGGGATAAATAAGTTTGTTTTCTCCAAAAACATGTGATTAGTGGTGGAGAATTAATGGCAGAAGCAAAACCTTACTCAATTCTTTTCTATGAAAGATTAGAGTTCGAACCTTATGGTTTCGGTCACTTTGAAACTACCCAAATGAAATTATATCCATCTGAGAGTAATGAGTGGGTAGTTGTTGGCAATACTTATCGACTGAGAAAATATATGCCATAACTTTAGCTGTGTAAAAAATGATATGTTTAGAATAAGGGGCTGGATGTAAAAGCGGCCTCTATATACTTCGTCTTTCAAACTGCCTCTTTGTTGGCTGCGCTCGCTCACCCCGGTCACATAGTTATCTATGCTCCCGGGGATTTGCTCTCTTGCCGTCGCGATGCAACTTGAAATCCATTGTGTATATAATAAAAGCCGCTTTTCATCACTATTGCAAAATCTAAAGAATTATTTCTTTTTCTTTGCCTTAGGGTTTGGCAAGTCAGTAATGCTGCCTTCGTAAATTTCCGCAGCCATACCGATTGATTCATACAGAGTTGGGTGAGCGTGGATAGTCAGAGCAATATCTTCTGCATCACAGCCCATTTCGATAGCCAGGCCGATCTCACCCAGCAGTTCGCCGGCGTTAGTACCAACAACAGCACCACCGATAACTCGGTTAGTTTCTTTATCGAAAATCAGCTTAGTCATACCATCTGAACAGTCGGACGCAATTGCACGACCAGATGCCGCCCACGGGAAAGTCGCAGTCTCGTAGCTGATGCCTTTCTCTTTCGCTTCTTTCTCAGTCAGGCCAACCCATGCTACTTCTGGTTCAGTGTAAGCAATGGATGGGATCACTTTTGGATCGAAATAATGTTTCTTGCCAGAGATAACTTCAGCAGCAACATGGCCTTCGTGAACACCTTTGTGTGCCAGCATTGGCTGACCAACGATATCGCCGATAGCAAAGATGTGAGGCACATTAGTACGCATTTGCTTATCAACATGGATAAAGCCACGCTCATCAACTTCAACACCCGCTTTACCCGCATCCAGCGATTTACCGTTTGGTACACGACCGATAGCAACCAGAACTGCGTCATAACGCTGTGGTTCCGCTGGGGCTTTCTTACCTTCCATTGTTACGTAGATGCCATCTTCTTTAGCTTCTACCGCTGTCACTTTAGTTTCCAGCATCAGGTTGAATTTCTTGCTGACGCGCTTAGTGAACACTTTAACAATGTCTTTGTCCGCAGCAGGAATAACCTGATCGAACATTTCAACCACGTCAATCTGAGAACCCAGAGCGTGGTAAACCGTACCCATTTCCAGACCAATGATACCGCCGCCCATTACCAGCAGGCGTCCCGGAACCGTTTTCAATTCCAGTGCATCGGTAGAATCCCATACGCGAGGATCTTCATGTGGAATGAATGGTAGCTGAATAGGGCGTGAACCCGCTGCGATAATGGCATTATCAAAATTAATCGTTGTTGCGCCGTTTTCGCCTTCTACTACCAGAGTGTTAGCACCTGTAAATTTACCGATACCGTTAACAACGTTAACTTTACGGCCCTTAGCCATGCCGCCCAAACCACCAGTCAGCTGGGAAATGACTTTTTCTTTCCAGAGACGGATTTTGTCGATATCAGTTTGCGGTTCACCAAATACGATACCGTGTTGTGCCAGTGCTTTTGCTTCTTCAATGACTTTTGCAACATGAAGCAGCGCCTTGGATGGAATACAACCAACGTTAAGGCAAACACCACCCAAAGTAGAGTAACGCTCAACCAAAACGGTATCCAAACCTAAGTCTGCACAACGGAAAGCAGCAGAATACCCAGCAGGGCCTGCTCCAAGCACCACTACCTGGGCTTTAATTTCAGTACTCATCATGACCTCTTAATTGTTTGTCCGGCGGGTCAGACGAAAAAAACATATTCCACCGGGACGTACACACCGCGAGCAGTTTACAGAATTGTAAATAACCTGAAAAGCGCGTTAACGTGACAGAAATCCCAACCTGCCAGATGCAAGGAGAAAATATCTGTCACGGCAGTAATCATTAGACCGGTATATTTATCGGCCTTTACATTACATCACCAAACGGCGGATGTCGCTCATCAATTGATTAATATAAGTGATGAAGCGCGCACCATCTGCCCCATCAATAACTCGGTGGTCAAAGGACAGAGACATAGGCAGAATCAGACGAGGAACGAATTCCTTGCCATTCCAGACGGGCTTCATAGAAGAACGAGACAGACCCATGATTGCCACTTCTGGCGCATTCACAATTGGTGCAAAACCGGTAGTACCAATACCACCCAGGCTGGAAATGGTGAAACAACCACCCTGCATGTCAGAAGCAGTCAGCTTACCAGCACGCGCTTTCCTGGAAACTTCAGCCAGTTCTCTGGACAGTTCCATGATGCCTTTCTTGTTGACATCCTTGAATACAGGAACAACCAGACCATTAGGTGTATCAACTGCAATGCCGATGTTGACATATTTTTTCAGGATCAGCTTCTGGCCATCTTCAGAAATGGAGCTGTTGAAGCGAGGCATTGCTTCCAGTGCTTTCGCAGCCGCTTTCATCACGAATACCAGCGGAGTGATCTTCACGCCCAGCTGTTGCTTCTCAGCTTCTTTGTTCTGTTGTTTGCGGAACTCTTCAACTTCAGTGATATCCGCTTCATCGAACAGGTTAACGTGAGGGATCATGACCCAGTTGCGGCTCAGGTTAGCACCGGAGATTTTCTGGATACGGCTCATTTCAACTTCTTCGATTTCACCGAACTTGCTGAAATCAATTTTCGGCCAAGGCAGCATACCCGGCAAGCCGCCGCCCGCAGCAGGTGCTGCTTCTGCACGTTTAACCGCATCTTTCACGTAAGCCTGAACATCTTCACGCAGGATGCGACCTTTACGACCAGTGCCTTTCACTTTAGCCAGATTTACGCCAAATTCACGCGCCAGACGACGGATCACCGGAGTTGCATGAATATAAGCATCATTTTCTGCGAATTCATTTTTGCTTTCTGCTGGCTTGTTTTCTGCCGGAGCAGATGCTGTTTTAGCAGGTTCAGCCACAGGAGCCGGAGCCGCTGCTGGCGCTGCCGCCGGTGCTGCACCTGCAACTTCGAATACCATGATCAGAGAACCAGTTTTAACTTTGTCGCCAGCAGCAATTTTGATCTCTTTCACAGTACCCGCGAACGGTGCAGGGACTTCCATAGACGCCTTGTCACCTTCAACGGTGATCAGAGACTGTTCTTCAGCGATAGTGTCACCCACTTTTACCATGATTTCGGTAACTTCAACTTCGTCACCACCGATATCCGGTACATTAACTTCTTTGCTTTCAGCTGGTGCTGGTGCTGCTACCGGAGCTGCTGCCTGCTGAGCGGGTGCAACTTCTGCTGCACCGTCTGCGGATTCAAAGACCATGATCAGTTTGCCGGTTTCAACTTTATCGCCAACCGCAATTTTGATCTCTTTAACCACTCCCGCCTGTGGAGATGGAACTTCCATAGAAGCTTTATCACCTTCAACCGTGATCAGTGACTGTTCTGCTTCTACAGTGTCACCCACTTTTACCATGATTTCGGTAACTTCAACTTCATCTGCACCAATATCAGGTACGTTAATTTCAATAGACATTACTCTTTACCTCTTATGCCAGACGTGGGTTAGCTTTTTCTGGGTTGATGTTGTATTTCTTAATGGCTTCTTCAACCAATTTCACATCAACTTCGCCACGTTTAGCCAATTCACCCAGAGCGGCAACAACCACATAAGAAGCATCAACTTCGAAGTGGTGACGCAGATTCTCACGGCTGTCAGAACGACCGAAACCGTCAGTACCCAGTACACGATAATCGCTTGCAGGTACAAAGTTACGTACTTGTTCTGCGAACAGTTTCATGTAATCAGTAGAAGCAACCGCTGGTGCTTCGTTCATGATCTGAGCAATGTAAGGAACGCGAGGTTTTTCTGATGGATGCAGCATGTTCCAACGCTCACAATCCTGACCATCACGAGCCAGTTCAGTGAAGGAAGTTACGCTGTATACGTCAGAACCGATACCGTATTCGTCAGACAGGATCTTCGCTGCTTCACGAACATGACGCAGGATAGAACCGGAGCCCAGCAATTGAATTTTACCTTTCGTGCCTTCCAGGCTTTCCAGCTTGTAGATACCTTTACGGATACCTTCTTCAGCACCCGCAGGCATTGACGGCATATGATAGTTTTCGTTCAGGGTAGTAATGTAGTAGTAGATGTTCTCTTGTTTCTCACCATACATACGCTCCAAACCATCATGCATGATGACAGCAACTTCATAAGCGAACGCTGGGTCATAAGAGACACAGTTAGGAATTGTCAGAGACTGAATGTGGCTGTGACCATCTTCATGCTGCAAACCTTCACCGTTCAGAGTCGTACGACCAGAAGTACCACCTACCAGGAAGCCACGGGCTTGCTGGTCACCTGCCGCCCAGCACAGATCACCGATACGCTGGAATCCGAACATAGAGTAGTAGATGTAAAACGGAATCATTGGCAGGTTGTTCGTGCTGTAAGAAGTTGCAGCCGCCAGCCAAGATGAAGCAGCACCCAGTTCATTGATACCTTCTTGCAGGATCTGACCTTTGGCGTCTTCTTTATAGTATGCAACCTGCTCACGGTCTTGCGGAGTATACTGTTGACCATTCGGGCTGTAGATACCGATTTGACGGAACAGACCTTCCATACCGAAAGTACGTGCTTCGTCAGCAATGATTGGAACCAGACGATCTTTGATCGACTTGTTCTTCAGCATAATGTTCAATGCACGAACAAAAGCGATAGTAGTAGAAATTTCTTTGGATTGCTCTTCCAGCAGAGAACTGAAATCTTCCAGTGCAGGGATTTCCAGTTTTTCGTCGAAGTTAACACGACGGCTTGGCAGGTAACCATTCAGAGCATTACGACGCTCATGCAGATATTTAGACTCTTCAGAATCTTTGTCGAAAGTAACATATGGCAGTTTTTCGATCTGCTCATCAGCTACAGGCACATTGAAACGATCACGGAACTGGCGAACGCCTTCCATGTTCATTTTCTTAACCTGATGGGCAATGTTTTTACCTTCAGCGGTGTCACCCATACCATAACCTTTAATGGTCTGAGCCAAGATCACAGTTGGTTTACCCGTGGTATTCTGTGCTTTTTGCAGTGCAGCAAATACTTTCTTAGGATCGTGACCACCACGGTTAAGCGCCCAGATTTCCTCATCAGTCATGTCTTTGACCAATGCCGCAGTTTCAGGGTAGCGACCGAAGAAATGCTTACGAACATAAGCGCCATCTTTAGACTTGAATGTCTGATAGTCGCCGTCCAGCGTTTCGTTCATCAACTGAACCAGTTTACCGCTGGTATCTTTACGCAGCAACGCATCCCAACGCTCACCCCACAGAACTTTCAGTACCTGCCAGCCAGCACCGTCGAAGATACCTTCCAGTTCGTTAACGATTTTGCCGTTACCAGTTACCGGGCCATCCAGACGCTGTAAGTTACAGTTGATGATGAATACCAAATTATCCAGTTTTTCACGAGTTGCGATAGTGATCGCACCCTTGGATTCTGGCTCATCCATTTCACCGTCGCCCAAGAAAGCATAAACGGTTTGTTTAGAAGTATCTTTCAGGCCACGATTTTCAAGATATTTCAGAAATTTAGCCTGATAAATAGCAGAGATTGGCCCCAGACCCATAGAAACAGTTGGGAACTGCCAGAAGTCAGGCATCAGTTTTGGATGCGGGTAAGAAGACAGGCCATTACCACCAATTTCCTGACGGAAGTTGTTCATCTGCTCTTCAGTCAGACGACCTTCAAGGAATGCGCGAGCGTAAACACCCGGAGAAATGTGACCCTGGAAGTAAACCAAGTCACCGCCATCATTTTCGTTACGAGCGCGGAAGAAGTGGTTAAAACAAACTTCATAAACAGTCGCGGAAGACTGAAATGAAGCCATGTGACCACCCAGTTCCAGATCTTTTTTGGATGCACGCAGAACAGTCATCACTGCGTTCCAGCGAATAGCGGAACGGATACGGCGTTCCAAATCCAGGTTGCCAGGGTAAGCAGGCTCATCCTCAACAGGAATAGTGTTGATGTAATCACGGCTTGCAGCACCTGCGGCAACGTTAATGCCACCTTTACGAGCTTCATTTAAAACCTGATCAATCAGGAACTGAGCACGCTCAACACCTTCTTCACGGATGACCGATTCGATCGCCTGTAACCAATCGCGAGTTTCGATCGGATCCACGTCATTTTTCAACATATCTGACATGGTGTATTCCTTATCTGTTATCTATTTCTAATGGTTGTTGGAGCCTATCTTCCGGTCATACCCTTTGACGAACTGCATGTTATGACCGGAAGATAGGCCCTGCTATATATTGCCGCTAAAACTCTTGGATAAAGAGTTGACGAACTGTACAAACGCAGCAGTCAGGATCTGTACAGTCAAGTTTAGAACCTATCCGTTCGGGAATTTGATTTATCAACGATGCCCCAAGGGATAGGCTCTTATTCCTGATTTTGCTGGAGCCGCCTCAATGAACGCTCACGACGAGTATGCTCACGAGTCAGATCCAATAAAACTTCTTCGATAAAGGCCAAATGGCGATGGGAAGCCTCGCGGGCTTTTTCCGGTTCTCTCGCCATAATAGAGCGAAAAATTTCAGCCCTATGGCCACTAACGGCTGTCAACATCTCTTTACGGGTATAAATGAACTCAAAATTACGTCTGATATTTTGTTTTAAAATCGGGATCATACAGCGTAATAAATGCAGCAATACCACGTTATGAGCAGCTTCCGTAACAACAAGCTGATATTGCAAGACAGCATCAGATTCCGCATTTACATCACCACTTTGCTGGGCTTCCTGAATAGCAAGATGGCTTTTTTCAATACGTTTAAAATCTTCACTGGTTCCCCTAAGGGCTGCGTAATAGGCCGCAATCCCTTCCAACGCATGTCGCGTTTCAAGGAGATCGAATTGGGATTCGTGATTTTCTGCAATAAGTTGAGCAAGAGGGTCACTGAAACTTTGCCACAGGTTGTTCTGCACGAAAGTTCCTCCCCCCTGACGACGGAACAGAAAGCCTTTGGCTTCCAGTTTTTGAATGGCTTCGCGTAATGAAGGGCGTGATACTTCAAACTGCTTCGCGAGCTCACGTTCAGGCAGCAGCTTCTCTCCCGGGCGTAGCGAGCCTTCGAGAATGAGCTGCTCAAGACGTTGCTCAATCACATCTGATAACTTTGGTTGGCGAATCTTGCTATAGGCCATATCTGCTGTAAGCCATTCAATGAGTAAATGTTGCTTTGGACCATGCCCTAGTTACCTGAATCTTATTGACCAAATTTCGGCCAAATAAACCTCACTAACGGGGCTGTAGTCTGTAGTCAATTGGTAATACCAATTTAGAGTACAAGGTCTTAAAGTAACAAAGTATTCACTAGCTGTCTATAAAGACCTTTAGGCAAATCATAAAATCCTGCAAATTTTAACAAATTATTTTAAATTTTATCAGAAAATTATAACCAAAAGAGATTTTAAAGTAGGACAACCTGATAGGACTTAACATTCATCAAACGCGCGCACATGCATAATTAGTCAGAAAATATTCAGTAAAACAGAATAAAAAATTAGGGCGTGTTGACGTTTTGTGAAGGGAATTTGAATAGCATGATGATTACTGAATGAATATAAATAATAGGAAATGGGTGAGTGATTTTTTACTATTCAGTCAGCTATTTTCTATATGCTTTTATACACTTCGTCTTTCAAACTGCCTCTTTGTTGGCTGCGCTCGCTCACCCCGGTCACATAGTTATCTATGCTCCCGGGGATTTGCTCTCTTGCCGTCGCGATGCAACTTGAAATCCATTGTGTATATTGAATGCTTTATAAAATAAGTGAGTTTAATTAGATAGTTATTTTTTATTACAAGAAGATCTTTTGGCATCAAGGGGTGTTGGTTATTTTCATTATTATGATCAATTTTTGTTTTAATGTCTCCATTAATGTTTTTAAATATATAATGGTGTTCAATGGCAGAAAAGTCGGATTTTCCCTTTAATACTATCCAATCTATCCAATCTATCCAATCATAAGGTAATTGACTTTTAGTGTAATATTCATGGCAGGTATGGGTTATTTTTCTCTTATTTTTCTTACGTAGAGTACGAATTAGCGGACCATGAAAATTAACTGACTTAATGACCCTTTCAATCACTCTTTGGTCAGGTGTTTTTACTGTCCCATGAGGGGAGAGCATGATAATAAATATAATTACAATCAATGAATTGAACATAATGTAATATAAATTTCAATGTAATATAAATATGACAAATATGACAAATATGACAAATATGACTTAACTGTAACTGTATTTTTTTAAACAATTTTGCAATGTTGTGTCGTTAATATATTTTTTTGGTTTTTGTTTATGGAATGTTTTTCTACTGATATACGGGGGATGATAATTAACAAGAAAAAATCAATAGCAATACGCAAAATAATAACTGGAAAAATAGTTGGTAATGTTATTACAATAATTACCATAGTTTTTATCCATTTTATGGAGTTCTATACACAATGGATTTCAAGTTGCATCGCGACGGCAAGAGAGCAAATCCCCGGGAGCATAGATAACTATGTGACCGGGGTGAGCGAGCGCAGCCAACAAAGAGGCAGTTTGAAAGACGAAGTGTATAGTAGAAATAAACCTGTACAGTTACCAGCGTGAAAGAGGGTAGCTAAGGAAGTGTGTTCTGTGTACCTGACATCCACATCCAGTATCTTAGTATTTTTCTG
Source organism: Xenorhabdus koppenhoeferi (assembly GCF_900116635.1). Classification (GTDB taxonomy): domain Bacteria; phylum Pseudomonadota; class Gammaproteobacteria; order Enterobacterales; family Enterobacteriaceae; genus Xenorhabdus; species Xenorhabdus koppenhoeferi. The sequence goes on from NZ_FPBJ01000010.1 coordinate 28,308, forward strand.
TGATTTTTCATTTAAATTAGTCGGATCAGATTTCTTTCATCTTATCGCGTTTCATCATTTCTAATGAAAATTCGGTATATAAAACAGGGGAGAGTAAACTACCCTGTTATAAATATTCTGGATACAGTAGAAGAAATTGTTGTCAAATTGCGTGATAGGTAAGGTGTTGGGTGAATATAATGGCAATAAAAAATAACTTATTGGGCGGATTGGCTACCCTATCACTTTTGGTTGGCATCAATGCTTATAGTGCCAACGCCGTGGCTGTCGAATTGCTGAATAGCTCTTATGATATCGGGCGCGAATTATTTTCGAACCTGAACCTTGAGTTTGAGAAACAGTGGAATACACAGCATCCACAGAACACATTGACTGTCAAACAATCTCATGGTGGTTCATCTAAACAAGCGCTGTCTATTTTGCAGGGTTTGCGGGCTGATATTGTTACTTATAACCAAGTTTCCGATGTTCAGATCCTGCATGATCGTGGCAACCTTATTCCTGCCAACTGGCAGCAGCGTTTACCGAATAATAGCTCTCCGTACTATTCCACTATGGCTTTTTTAGTACGCAAAAATAATCCTAAGCATATTCATAATTGGGATGATTTATCACGCCATGACGTGAAATTAGTTTTTCCGAATCCAAAAACTTCAGGTAATGGGCGTTATACCTATCTGGCGGCTTGGGGGGCTTTTGAGCAGCAATATCCTCAAGTGCCAGAGAAAGTCGGCCAACAGATGCTGCGTCTTTTGCAGAATGTTGTGGTGTTTGACACAGGAGGGCGTGGAGCAACGACTTCTTTTATTGAGCGTGGGCTGGGGGACGTTTTGATTAGTTTTGAGTCTGAGGTCAATAACATTCGCAAACAGTACGGTGAAGATAATTACCAAGTCATTGTGCCGCCCATGAATATTCTGGCTGAATTTCCTGTGACCTGGGTGGATAAAAATATCCAGAAAAATGGCACCGAATCTGCGGCTAAAGCATATTTAGATTACCTGTATAGCCCGGCTGCCCAGCAAATGATCGCCAGCTTCAATTACCGTGTATTTGATAAAGATGTCATGGAATCCCAGCAGGGCCGTTTTCCTGCAACCAGACTGTTTCGGCTCGAAGAACAATTTGGTAACTGGTCTCAAGTGATGAAAACCCATTTCAACACAGGCGGTATATTTGATCAGATATTGGCGGAAGGGCGTAAATAATGTGGGGATCTAGCAAACGTGTCTTGCCCGGATTCGGGCTTAATTTAGGGAGTAGCCTGTTTTATACCTGCCTTATTCTGCTATTGCCATTAAGTGCTTTGGTGATGCAGCTTTCCAGCATGACATGGGAGCAATATTGGCAGGTGATCGCCAACCCGCAGGTTGTTGCTGCTTATAAGGTGACATTACTGGCAGCAGCCGTTGCCAGCTTGTTCAATATGGTTTTTGGCATGTTGATGGCATGGATATTAACACGCTATCAATTTTGGGGACGCCGCTTACTTGATGGTTTGATGGATTTGCCATTCGCTTTGCCAACGGCCGTTGCGGGCTTAACGCTGGCGACCCTGTTTTCTACAACCGGATGGTATGGTGCCTGGCTTGGCAATTTTGATATCAAAGTCACCAATACTTGGCTGGGTATTGCGGTTGCAATGGCTTTTACCAGTCTGCCTTTTGTTGTCCGTACCGTGCAGCCTGTTCTTGAAGAATTGGGCTCTGAGTATGAGGAAGCGGCCCAGACATTGGGAGCGGGGCGTTGGCAAACATTCCAGCGGGTTATTTTGCCAGAAGTATCACCAGCATTGATGGCGGGAACGGTACTCTCTTTTACCCGTAGTTTAGGGGAATTTGGGGCGGTAATTTTTATTGCGGGCAATATTGCGTGGCAAACTGAGGTTGTTTCTTTAATGATTTTCATCCGCCTGCAAGAGTTTGATTATCCGGCAGCCAGTGCGATTGCTTCGGTTATCCTCGCTACATCGTTATTACTGCTGTTTAGCGTCAATATATTACAAAGTCGCTTTGGTAAACGAATAGGGGGGCACTGATGACTGAATTTTCCGGATACACCGCAGCACAGAGCTTGCCCATAAACTGGGGAAAATGGTTACTGATCGGCACAGGCATATTTTTTTCAGTTTTATTGCTGGTGTTACCAATAGCATGGATTTTCTTGACAGCCTTTTCTAAAGGGCTGGACATTGTTGCTCAGAATCTTTTCGACCCGGATATGCTGCATGCCATTTGGTTGACGGTGATGATTGCGCTTATCACTGTACCCATCAATCTGGTTTTTGGTGTGATGACAGCATGGTTGGTGACACGTTTCCAATTCCCCGGCAGGCAATTATTACTGACATTAATTGATATTCCGTTTGCGGTTTCGCCAGTTGTTGCGGGTCTGCTTTATCTCTTATTTTACGGTGCCAATGGTTGGTTAGGTGGCTGGTTGAACGCTTATGACATTCAATTGATGTTTTCATGGCCGGGGATGGTACTGGTGACAGTTTTTGTAACGTGCCCATTTGTCATACGTGAATTGGTACCTGTGATGTTGAGCCAAGGCAACCAAGAAGATGAAGCTGCCATATTATTGGGGGCTTCCGGTTGGAAGATGTTTTGGCGTGTGACACTGCCGAATATTCGCTGGGCATTACTATATGGCGTTGTCTTGACCAATGCGCGGGCGATTGGCGAATTTGGTGCTGTCTCTGTGGTATCGGGGGCGATTAGGGGAGAAACCTATACACTGCCTTTGCAGGTTGAGTTGCTGTACCAGGATTACAACACGGTTGGTGCATTTACAGCGGCAGCTTTGTTAGCAGTGATGGCGGTTATTACTCTGATTGTCAAAAGTGCGTTGCAATGGCGTTTAAGTCGCCTGCAAGGAGAGGTCAGGAGCAGAATATGAGCATTGAAATCAGTAAAATCAGTAAATCTTTTGGCCGGACTCAGATACTGAATGATATCTCACTGGATATTGAATCTGGTGAAATGATCGCTCTGCTTGGCCCATCGGGTTCTGGTAAGACGACATTGCTAAGAATAATTGCTGGCCTTGAACAGCAAAGTGCAGGTGAATTGAAATTTCATGGTCAAAATGTCAGCCGGGTACATGCCAAAGATCGGCGTGTCGGGTTTGTATTTCAGCACTATGCTTTGTTTCGCCATATGACGGTGTTTGATAATGTAGCTTTTGGCTTGACTGTCCTTCCTCGCCGTCAGCGGCCTAATGGTGAAGTATTGCGCCGTAAAGTCATGACACTGCTTGATATGGTGCAACTGTCTCATTTGTCTGAGCGCTACCCATCACAACTTTCAGGCGGACAAAAACAGCGTGTGGCGCTGGCAAGGGCATTGGCTGTTGAGCCTCAGATCCTCTTATTGGATGAACCTTTTGGCGCACTGGATGCACAGGTACGGACGGAATTGCGTCGCTGGCTGCGTCAGTTGCATGAAGAGCTGAAATTTACCAGTGTATTCGTTACCCATGATCAGGAAGAGGCAATGGAAATTGCTGATAGAGTGGTGCTCATGAATCAGGGGAGCATTGAACAGATTGCGACACCACAACAGCTATGGAGTGAGCCGGAGAGCCGCTTTGTACTGGAATTCATGGGGGATATTAATAAGTTGAATGGTGAGATTAAAGGTTCCCATCTCTGGATTGGCGGGAAAATCTTTCCGTTAAATGGAAAGCCTTTGCATGAAGGACATGTTGATGTTTTTTTCCGTCCGTGGGATATGAGACTCAGTTTACAGCAAACCACCCTTTGCCCTTTACCTGTTCAAATTGTAGAGGTTAGTCCTCGTGGGCATTTTTCTCTGGTTTATGTTCAGCCTATAGGTTGGGGAGAGGGTAATTTGTCAGTTGTCTGGCTGGATGCTTCATTAATTCCCGTTAGGGGCGATAACTATTTTATTGGTGGTGCGGGCGCTCGCTTGTATTCTGATAATATACCATTAAAAGTCATGCGATTAGCTGAATCTGCCTGATTTAATTGCATTTTTTATTAAAACCCCTGTTTCAAAGAGAGCGTGGGCAAGGATTTTTTTCTTAAAATCTTGCTACAGTTTTCTGAATATGATTATTTGGTTATCCATTCTCATATGAATTAGGTAATGCTGTGGCAAGCTTGGAAACATTTATAGGTAATACACCGCTGGTAAAATTACAACGATTAACAGAAAGTGTTAATGCGGAAATTTGGGTAAAACTGGAAGGGAATAATCCTGCTGGCTCCGTAAAAGACAGAGCTGCATTTTCAATGATCCAGCAAGCGGAGTTGCGTGGAGATATTACACCGGGTGATATTCTGGTAGAAGCAACGAGTGGTAATACCGGCATTGCACTGGCTATGATTGCGGCAGTAAAAGGTTATCGTTTAAAGTTAGTTATGCCTGAAAATATGAGCCTCGAGAGACAGGCATCAATGCGGGCTTATGGTGCTGAATTAATTCTGGTTAGTAAAGAATTGGGAATGGAAGGTGCGCGGGATTTGGCACAAGAAATGGAAAAAAATGGAGAAGGGAAAGTTCTTGACCAGTTTAATAATGAAGATAACTCTCTTGCTCATTTTAATTCCACCGGCCCGGAAATCTGGCAGCAATCACAGGGAAGAATTACGCATTTTGTTTCCAGCATGGGAACAACAGGGACGATTACCGGTGTGAGTCGTTATCTGAAATCCCAGTCAGACAAGGTACACATCACAGGATTGCAACCCGCAGAAAATAGCCACATTCCCGGTATTCGCCGCTGGTCTCCGGCTTATATGCCCGGCATTTATCAGAAAGAACTGGTGGATCAAGTTCTGGATATCACACAAACTGAAGCGGAAACTACCATGCGTTTATTGGCACAGAAAGAAGGTATTTTCTGTGGTGTCAGCTCTGGTGGCGCGGTTTCGGGGGCATTGCGCATTGCAGCAGAAAACCCGGGGGCGGTTATTGTGGCGATTATTTGTGACCGTGGTGACAGGTATTTATCGACAGGGGTATTTAAGTAATCCCTTTTTATCATAATGTGTATGAGCCGAAACTTGGGTTATCAATCATAGAGTTTCGGCTTTTAATATATTGGGTTCGGTCTCTTCCTGTTTAATTGCTCTGATATCCCGGATTGATAATATATTTAAATTTAATGATTTCCAGATTAATAATATTGTCCTTATCCGACGAATTTGTCATTCCCTTGCCGTCGCGCTGCATCTTGAAATCCATTGTGTATAAGTATTTGTCTTGCGAAGAAATCGATGGTCTTATCTCCCTCTTATGTGGAGATAAGACCATCAAATTCAAAGTCCTGTTATTTTTTAATGCGCATGATGACTGATTCACCCACGATGACAGACCCGGTTAGTTTAGATAACTCTTTGATTTCATCCATGTTAGAAATAACAACAGGAGTCAGGGTTGATTTAGCTCTTTCTTCCAGAAATGCCAAATCAAACTCTAAAACCAAATCGCCCCTCTGTACCCGTTGACCTTCTTCGGCGATGCGCTTGAAGCCTTCACCTTTAAGCTCAACAGTATCAATACCAAAATGAACGAATAGCTCTATGCCACTATCGGACTCGATAGAGAAAGCATGGTTAGTGTCGAAGATTTTACCAATGGTGCCATTAACAGGAGCAACAATTTTGTTTCCTGTTGGTTTAATCGCAATACCATCCCCCACAATCTTTTCAGCAAAAACAACATCGGGTACATCTTCAATGCTGACTATCTCACCTGATAATGGGGCGATAATTTCAATACTGCCGCTATTTTTTTTATCGTCTGAAACCAGAGATTTTAATTTATCAAGCAGACCCATGAATCTTCTCCTAATTGTTTAATGGGACCGTGTTCTGGCTAATGTGTTTAGCAGAGTGTTTTTTCTCTGGTAAAAGTGTCAACCAAATCCATCAATTCCTGTGCTGTTGGCTGAGTTAAAGCTTGTTCTGCCAGGGCTTTTGCATCATTGTAATTAGTATTACGAATGATTTTCTTAATACGTGGAATTGATATCGCACTCATACTGAATTCATCCAATCCCATGCCTAAAAGCAGCAGTGTAGCACGTTCATCACCAGCAAGTTCTCCACACATACCTGTCCATTTACCTTCTGTGTGTGAGGCGTCAATCACTTGCTTGATTAGACTCAACACGGCGGGTGACATTGGGTTGTAAAGATGAGAAATCAGCTCATTACCACGGTCTACCGCAAGAGTATACTGGGTTAGATCGTTCGTCCCAATACTAAAAAAGTCAACTTCTTTTGCAAGATGATGAGCAATGGTTGCAGCAGCAGGCGTTTCCACCATAATGCCGACTTCTATTAATTCATCAAATGCCTTGTTTTCATTGCGTAACTGCGCTTTGAGCAATGCGACTTCGGTTTTTAATTCCCGTATTTCTTCAACTGAAATGATCATCGGGAACATGACACGAAGTTTACCAAATGCGGAAGCCCTCAGGATAGCACGCAATTGAGAATGTAAGATCTCTTTACGATCAAGACAAATACGAATCGCACGCCAGCCAAGGAATGGGTTCTCTTCTTTTGGTAAATTCATATAAGGCAGGTTTTTATCACCGCCGATGTCCATCGTCCGAATAATAATCGCTTGATTTCCAACTGCTTCTGCAACCGCTTTATAGGCTTCGAACTGTTCATCTTCAGTTGGCAGGGCATCGCGATCCATAAACAGGAACTCTGTACGGTATAAACCGACTCCTTCCGCTCCATTGCGCTCAGCCCCTATGACATCACGAACCGTACCGATATTGGCACAAACTTCAACTTGGTGCCCATCCAGAGTAATAGCGGGCAAATCTTTCAATTTCGCCAGTTCAGTTTTTTCTGTCAGATACTCGCTTTTTGTAGCTTTCAATTGCTCGATTTCAGCATCTGATGGATTCACGTAAATCTGATTGTTAACCGCATCCAAAATCAGGTAGTTGCCGTTCTTGATTTGCCTGGTTGCATTGGTTGTACCAACAATCGCAGGCAGTTCCAGAGAGCGAGCCATAATGGAAGTGTGGGAAGTACGACCGCCCAAATCAGTAATAAATCCCAGTACTTTATCCAGATTGAGTTGTGCGGTTTCTGATGGAGTCAGATCGCTGGCAACCAGGATAACTTCTTCGTCAATTGAGCCTAAATCAATAATTGGCATACCCAGAATATTTCTCAGTAAACGTTTACCGATATCCCGTACATCGGCAGCACGTTCTTTCAAATATTCATCATCCAGTTCTTCCAGAGCTTTGGCCTGATCTTCAATGACGGAATAAACGGCAGAATCTGCTGTTGCCAGATTTTTCTTAATCAGGCTAATAATCTCCTGCTCTAGTTCTTCATCTTCCAGCAACATGATATGGCCTTCAAAGATTTCGGCCTTTTCTGCACCCAGATTTTTTTCGGCTGTTTTTCTGATTATTTCTAACTGTGCGGAGGATTTATCGCGGCCTTGCTGAAAGCGGGAGATTTCTTGTTCGACCTGTTCAGGGATAATTTTTTTCTGATTAATTATTATGGGGTCTTCTTTCAGCAATAGGGCTTTACCGAAAGCAATACCTGGTGATACTAAGATGCCTGAAATCATACTATATGACCTTACTGCGGGTGATTACCTTTCATTGTGCCTTCAGAAGGGGAGGCTTTAAATATCCCCGAATTTTATGGTTCCGGGGATAATCGAATGAAATAGATTGGTTTAATTAGCGGGGTGGGGGTTATTCCAATTCACCCATCAGCTTAACTAGATGCTCAACAGCTTGTTGCTCATCTTCGCCTTCAGCAGCAATTGTTACGACTGTACCTTGAGTCAAACCCAGCGTTTGCAGCTTAAACAGGCTTTTTGCACTGGCAGACTTGCCTCCAGAAGTCAGGGTAATGTCAGAAGAGAAGCCTTTTGCTTCTTTGACGAATTGTGCCGCAGGGCGAGTATGGAGGCCGTTTGGTGCAGTAATGGTAACTTCTTGCTGGAACATAGTATTTCCTCAATAACTTAAATATTCGTTGAATAAGTCAAGAGAATTCTAAAGCTAGTGTAGTTGAATTCACTCGGACTTGTACAACCGTTAAATTGATAATGAAAGTAAAGTGTAGACACTTCATATTTCAGGCTGTGTTGCTGCTGCAACTCAAAATCCATTGGCCATAATAGTCATTATCAAAAAATTAACATACTTGATGCATTCAATTGTTGATTTAGTGTTAATACACACTATCCGTGTTAATACACACTATCCGAGTAATGGCGGAATGAATTAACCCTCAAAGATGCCTGCTTGAAGATTAATTTCATGCATCAAAATAATTACTGGTTAAATACTAAAGCTACTTGAATAAATCATCTAGGAAAGTTTTAAAGTTTGACCTAATGCACAAAAAAGCGCCCTTAAGGTGCTCTTTTGTTAATGTAGTAAAAAATAGTGCGGGATAATTTTTAATCACTCTGCAAATCAGCAAACAGGGCGGTACTCAGATAGCGCTCAGCAGAAGAAGGTAAAATCACCACGATATTCTTATCTTTATATCCATCTTCCTGCGATAATTTAACTGCTGCCGCAATTGCTGCACCTGAAGAAATACCAGAAAGAATTCCTTCTTTTTCAGTGGCTTCACGTGCTGTTCGAATGGCTTCATCGTTGCTGATCTTAAATACACGGTCAACTAATGTTAAATCTAAATTTTCAGGGATGAAACCCGCCCCAATTCCCTGGATTTTATGTGGGCCTGGCTTAAGCTCTTCGCCTGCTAATTTTTGACTGATAACAGGTGAATCTTCTGGCTCTACCGCAACGATAGTGACTTGCTTGCCGCAGGTATTTTTCAGGTAACGGGCAACACCAGTGATAGTTCCGCCAGTGCCTACACCCGCCACGAAAACATCGACATTACCGTCAGTATCTTCCCAGATTTCAGGGCCAGTTGTTTTTTCGTGAATTTCTGGGTTGGCTGGGTTACTGAATTGTTGTAGAAGTACATAACGGTCAGGGTTGCTATCATGAATTTCGTTGGCTTTTTCAATAGCGCCTTTCATGCCTTTTGCGCCTTCAGTTAATACCAAATCAGCTCCCAGTGCTTTCAGGAGCTTGCGGCGCTCAAGGCTCATGGTTTCAGGCATGGTCAATGTCAGTTTATAACCACGGGCAGCAGCAACATAAGCAAGAGCAATTCCTGTATTACCACTGGTTGGTTCAATAAGTTCTTTATCTTTAGTGAGGATGCCACGTTTTTCTGCATCCCAAATCATATTAGCGCCAATGCGGCATTTTACACTGAAGCTGGGATTGCGTGACTCAATCTTCGCTAAGATACGACCATTGGCGAAGTTTTTTAAGCGTACTAACGGAGTGTGACCAATAGTCAACGAATTGTCTTCATAAATTTTGCTCATTGTTCGATTGTCCTTGAGATACCGTTAAATATTGATTAAACATAATTGATTAAACATACGCTAACATCTTATTTATGGAAATAAGGTTTCAATCTATTGTTATTATATAAAAGAATATTAGATGGTTATTTTATATTGTTTAGGCTATTTATGATTGGAGTAACTATTTGTATTATTTTCGGTCATCTTGTCGATTTTCTGATTAATGTGATACAAATCATCAAACAAACCCCCTGATACACTTACTACCCAATGGATTTCAAGATACAGCGCGGCGGCAAGGGAATGACAAATTCGTCGGGAACGAATTTGCCCAGCCAAAGGCTGACCTCCGGTGAAAGGCAGGAGCCTTTCATTAATCCCCAGTCACATAGCTAACTATGTGACTGGGGTGAGTGAGCGCAGCCAACAAAGCTGCATCTTGAAAGACGACGGGTATATAGCTTGTCAGGGAGCTATGTTGTAGGTTTAAAAAATCAAATCAGTTTGATGCTGTGTGATTTAGCGCATGTTGAGTACGATAGCGATCAACCCACATTGCGGTAGCGCCACAAACCGCAACTGGCATAATGAATAGGTTTATTACGGGGATCATGGTTAATACGCTCACCATTGCACCAAATTGAAGGTTGTCAATTTTGTTTTGTCTCAATGTATTGCGCATGGTGGCAAAACTGACTTTGTGGTTATCAAATGGATAATCACAATATTGGATAGCCAGCATCCAGGCACTGAAAATAAACCAAAGGACAGGGGCAACGGTTTGGCCAATCCCGGGAATAAAATAAAGCAACAAAAGAGCGATAGCACGGGGAATGTAGTAAAGAATTTTCACTATTTCACGTTTTAAAATGCGCGGCGTATCTTTGAATAAGTCGATAATACCTGTATTTGGTGCAGGAATACCCGTCAGGTCAGCCTCCAGTTTTTCTGCCAATAACCCATTGAATGGTGAGGCAATGAAATTGGCAAATACGCTGAAGAAATAGGTGAAAATTAGTAAGATGGAAATGAACGCAATTGGCCATATCAGGTAGCTTAACCATTCCATCCAATCCGGTATTTTATTGAGTGTCCATTGTATCCAGCCATCCAATTTCTGGTATAGCCACCAAAATGAACCACCTAGCAACAAAATATTAGCCAGTAAAGGCAATAAAACGAATCTTTTAATGCCAGGGCGGGTGATCAGCTGCCAACCTCGCACAATATAATGAAATCCGCCTAAATGTTTTGGCAACTTTGTCGAATTCGTCATATTTTCTTATTCTCTCTTAGATGATTGAGACGGTATGATATAGGCAGGATTTTCTACTGACCAGTAATTTTGTGTGTAAAAAACATCCGAAAAAATAGAGAATATCTCTCTTTATGGTAAGAAAAGTATGTAGAGACTTGCACTTGTCTTATTTGACAAATACTCTTATCTAGAGAAGATTCCGCCGTGGTGGCAATTAATTTAAACAACAGAGATAGCAATGATGCAGGATTTGCGTCTGATATTAATCGTTGTTGGTGCGATAGCCATAATAGCTTTGCTATTACATGGGTTGTGGACCAGCCGTAAAGAGCGTTCATCACTCTTTCGTGATCGCCCAGTTAAACGTCATAAACAGGGGCATCAGGAAGAGTTAGAGAATAATAATGATGGACTGTTTGATAATTCGTCAAAAGCACCTGTACAGGAGTCGGTAAAACGGCGTACTGAACATCGTGCAGAGCCAGTTATTGAACGTCAAACATCTGAATCATCAGTGTCCGAGCCTGATAATGGTTCGGACCTTTTACTTGAAAGAGATCAGACTGACATATCAGCTACAGAAGCGAAAGTTGTCACTGAATCTCAGGAAGAGCCTCAGCTCGGGTTATTTGATTCCATTGAGCAAGCTGAACCGAAAAGGGCAGAAAACACTGATACTGATATTGCTGAAGGGCAACTAAAAGCGGCGGAAAATGAAGCGCAGGCCGAGCCCGAGCAAACTCAAAAAGAAACTATACTGGTGTTACATGTTGCCGCTCATCATGGTCAGGAACTGAATAGTGATGTCTTACTTCAAAGCATTTTGCAGGCTGGTTTCCGGTTTGGTGATATGAATATTTTCCATCGCCACTTGAATCCATCGGGTAGTGGTGCTGTGTTGTTCAGTTTAGCTAATATGGTAAAGCCGGGTTCATTTGATCCAGACCTAATGGTAGATTTCACCACTCCCGGGATATCCATGTTTATGCTGGTGCCTTCATACGGTGATTCCAATCAGAATTTCAAGCTGATGCTACAAGCGGCACAGCGCATTGCAGCTGATGTAGGTGGCGTAGTTCTGGATGGTGAGCGTAAGATGCTTACTCCGCAGATGATCGAAGTTTATAAAGCGCGTATCCGCAATACGCTCAACGTCAATGAATAACTCTTTTTTAGTATTAAGCCCCGCTAAGTCGGGGTTTTTTTCATCTCTGGTGAGAAGTCATGAAAACTATTATCTTAAAAATTAACGGATTAAGAACAACATTGCGTCATCATGAATATTTGTATCATGTTATGGATGCGCCAGAGATCCCTGATGCAGAATATGATCGTTTAATGCGGGAATTAAGAGCGCTGGAAGAACAACACCCAACGCTGATCACGGCTGACTCTCCCACACAACGTGTTGGTGCAGCCCCATTGACAGTTTTCGAACAGGTGCGCCATGAGATCCCTATGCTGTCTTTAGATAACGTATTTGATGAAGGGAGTTATCTGGCATTTGATAAGCGTGTTCGTGACCGTCTGAAAGATAGCCGGGATTTAGTATTTTGTTGTGAACTGAAACTCGATGGTCTGGCTGTCAGCCTGTTATATGAAAATGGAGAATTGGTGCAGGCAGCAACGCGCGGAGATGGAACAACAGGGGAAAACATTACCACTAACATTCGTACTATCCACGCTATTCCCTTGCGTTTGAAAGGGGGGAATATTCCGGCCCGTGTTGAGATCCGTGGTGAAGTGTTTATGAAACAGGCGGGGTTTGAAAAACTCAACGAAGAAGCCCGCCGCACAGGTAATAAAGTCTTCGCCAATCCCCGTAATGCAGCAGCCGGATCGTTGCGCCAGCTTGATCCACGTATTACCGCTAAACGTCCATTGACCTTTTATTGCTATGGTGTTGGCATTCTGGAGGGCGGAGAACTGCTTGCTAGTCATTATCAACGTTTGATGCAATTCAAAAAGTGGGGATTGCCAGTCAGTGACAAAGTGAAACTGTGTCAGGGTACTCAACAAGTAATGGAATTTTACCATAACATTGAGCAACAGCGTCCGACATTAGGTTTTGATATTGATGGTGTTGTTGTTAAAGTCGATTCCCTTGAATTACAGGAAACGCTGGGTTTTGTTGCCAGGGCACCGCGTTGGGCAACGGCTTTCAAATTTCCTGCTCAAGAACAGATAACGACTGTGCGTGATGTTGAATTTCAAGTCGGGCGTACCGGAGCGATTACGCCAGTGGCGCGTTTGGAACCTGTATTGGTCGCGGGTGTGACTGTCAGTAATGCCACATTGCACAATGCCGATGAAATTGAACGTTTGGGACTGCGTATTGGTGATACTGTAGTTATTCGTCGTGCTGGAGATGTTATCCCGCAAGTCGTTGGTGTTATTCATGAGAATAGACCAACAGAAAGTCAGGAAATAGTTTTCCCAGAACATTGTCCGGTTTGTGGTTCAGATATCGAACGTGTTGAAGGAGAAGCAGTAGCCCGCTGTACGGGGGGGTTGTTCTGTGGAGCGCAACGCAAAGAGGCGCTGAAACATTTTGTTTCCCGCCGGGCGATGGATGTTGACGGCATGGGCGAAAAAATTATTGAGCAGCTTGTTGATAAAGAATATGTCAAAACACCGGCTGATCTTTTCCGTCTGACCGCTGGAAAATTAACGGGTCTTGATCGAATGGGGCCTAAATCGGCACAAAATGTCATTAATGCTTTGGATAAATCCAAGAAAACCACTTTTGCTCGTTTTATTTATTCATTGGGAATTCGTGAGGTTGGGGAAGCGACTGCCGCTAATCTGGTTGCACACTTTGGTACATTGGAAAAATTGCGTGTAGCGGATATGGATGCATTAGTTGCAGTGCAGGATGTGGGAGGCATTGTTGCCAGCCATATCGTGAATTTCTTTAGCGAACCACATAATCAGGCTGTGATTGATGATTTGGTCAATAATGTTGGAATCCTTTGGGAATCTGTTGAAAGCCCGAGTTTGGATGAAATTGATAGCCCATTTGCCGGTAAAATTGTCGTATTGACGGGTTCATTAAGCTCTTTATCCAGAGACGAGGCCAAAGATAAACTGGTAGCTTTAGGTGCAAAAGTGACGGGGAGTGTTTCCAGGAAAACGGATTTGGTTATTGCCGGGGAAGTAGCGGGTTCCAAGTTGGCTAAAGCCAATGAATTAGGCATTCCTGTTATTGGTGAAGAAGAAATGATCCGCTTATTAGGTTAATAATTTTTTACTTAAAAGTGAAATGTAGGAAAATGTGATTGGATTGGCTAAACAGAAATTTGTAGCGTTTAGTTAATAGATATTAGTTTCAGGCGGGGTTCCCAAGCATACTATGACTCATCTATCTCGCCGATAAGCTGAATGTTCTTTCCATCAAGGGGAAGAGTCGAAAAGTTTCGGGGGCTTGAGGTTTATTAGAAGTTATCTTTGTTGATGATTCTGAAAATAATATCAGTAATGGAGGTAATGGAGGTAATGGAAAAAATTGTGATGACAGTCTTTATAATAAAGTTGATGTAGACTCAAGTTATTCGGATGGAACTTTTAATTTAAAAATAAAAAGTATTACAATAATTTGATATTTTTAAATCGCTTTATGTATAAATATAACTATGAATTAGGCCATGTGTACAGTGTTACTATTTTTTGATCGTAGGAAAATGACAGACTAATTTCATTATATTTGTCTAAAAGAAAATCCCCTGAAAACGAAAGTTTTCAGGGGATTGTAGAATTTTGGTGGAGCTAAGCGGGATCGAACCGCTGACCTCTTGCATGCCATGCAAGCGCTCTCCCAGCTGAGCTATAGCCCCACGAAATGTTGTTCAGGTTTTAAGTGCCAAATACTGACTGGAAATTATAAGTATTTGGTGGAGCTAAGCGGGATCGAACCGCTGACCTCTTGCATGCCATGCAAGCGCTCTCCCAGCTGAGCTATAGCCCCAAACCAAAATCCTGTGGAACGGGGCGAATCATATGAAACCCAGAGAATTCTGTCAATGGATTCATTAATATTCTCTGTATAAGCGTTGAAAAAGCCATCAATAGGTAATGCAGACAGTAAAAATAAAGACACAGCAATAGATTGAGTGCCTTTATCTACTTCATCTTTTACTTTTACATCAAATTATTAAATGGCGATTTATTGTGCTTCACGCTGAGCAATATAAGATAAGGCCTTATCAATACGAGACAAAGAGCGGGGTTGGTTGATGGCATGAATCGTGACATCAACACTTGGAGACTGGCCCGCACCCGTCACAGCAACACGCAGTGGCATACCCACTTTACCCATACCAACTTCCAGTTCATCAGCCGTTGCCTGAATTGCATGATGGATGTTTTCTGGTGTCCATTCAGTGATAGCTGCCAATTTTGCACGGACAACTTCTAATGGCTGGCGAGCAACAGGGCGTAAATGTTTCTTCGCAGCATCCACATCGAATTCAATAAATTCTTCATAGAAATAGCGGCAAGAACCTGCCATTTCTTTTAAAGTCTTGCAGCGTTCGCCCAACAGCTTGACCAAATCAACTAATTCTGGGCCAGTGTGTGTATCGATAGCTTGCTGTTCAATATGCCACGCTAAATGTACAGCAACTTTTTCTGCTGGCAGGGTATTAATGTAATGATGATTCAACCATTGCAGTTTTTCAGTGTTAAATGCGCTGGCGGATTTGCTGATAGCATCCAGACTGAATAATGCAGTCATTTCGTCAACATCGAAAATTTCCTGATCGCCATGTGACCAACCCAGGCGAACCAGATAGTTCAACAGAGCCTCTGGCAGATAACCGTCATCGCGGTACTGCATCACACTGACTGCACCATGACGTTTGGATAGTTTTTTACCATCATCTCCAAGGATCATGGAAACGTGGGCATATTCTGGAATCGGAGCACCGAGGGATTTGAGGATATTGATTTGGCGCGGAGTATTGTTGATATGGTCTTCTCCACGAATAACATGGGTGATTTCCATATCCCAGTCATCAATGACAACACAGAAGTTATAAGTTGGTGAGCCATCGGTACGGCGAATAATCAAATCATCCAGTTCCTGATTACTGAATTCAATCGGGCCACGGATGCTATCATTAAAAATGACTGATCCTTCTTGCGGATTGCGGAAACGTACAACATGGGGTTCATTATGGCTATGTTGGCACTCGCTGTCACGGCACTGCCCGTCATAGCGTGGTTTTTCACCATTTGCCATTTGTGTTTCACGCAGTTGCTCCAAACGTTCTTTGGAACAATAACAGCGGTAAGCTGTACTCTGTTCCAGCATTTCATCAATAACTTGGTTATAACGGTCAAAACGTTTGGTCTGATAATAAGGGCCTTTATCCCAATTTAGGCTTAACCAGTTCATCCCGTCCATAATTGCATCAATGGCTTCTTGAGTGGAACGTTCCAGATCGGTGTCTTCAATACGAAGAACAAATTCACCTTTATTGTGGCGGCTGTATAACCAGGAATAAAGGGCAGTACGCGCACCACCAACGTGAAGGTAGCCAGTTGGACTTGGCGCAAAACGGGTTTTAATTTTACTCATCAGGAATTGCCTTAATTACGTTTCTCTTGTTTAGAGAACGTTTTGGATGATTGGTGTAACAATAGTAGGAATCATTTTATCACCGCACTTCAATTCCTCAATGCTGTTAACAGTAGGTTGTTGAGAAAAGACAAAATGTATTGACCAGATGATACCCCAGCGTGATTATAATTGTTTCATTCTGTTTAATTTTACGACGAACGATTATTTTAATAATAAAAACCGTTGACTCACCTCGAACTATCCCTATAATGCGACTCCATCACGACGGGGCGATTAGCTCAGCTGGTAGAGCATCTCCCTTACAAGGAGGGGGTCATCAGTTCGAATCTGGTATCGCCCACCATCTCTCTCGTAGTGATAAGCAACGTTAGTTATGAACGTAGTGATAAAAAAGATTTTATGATTGGGCGATTAGCTCAGTTGGTAGAGCATCTCCCTTACAAGGAGGGGGTCATCAGTTCGAATCTGGTATCGCCCACCAATCATGAATCAGTGGTATCGATGTCGTTATAGTCATCTGAAGTGGGCGATTAGCTCAGTTGGTAGAGCATCTCCCTTACAAGGAGGGGGTCATCAGTTCGAATCTGGTATCGCCCACCACTTCATTAGATTGTTCCGCAGTATCACACTTGATATTTAGAATGGGTCGTTAGCTCAGTCGGTAGAGCAGTTGACTTTTAATCAATTGGTCGCAGGTTCGAATCCTGCACGACCCACCAGTTCGAATCGGGTATCGCCCACCACCTCATCTAAACACTTCCAGTCTGAAATTCTATTTCCGTTACTACATCCTGTTTTGCATAACTTTTTCAGTAAAGTATTTAACTGATCAGTTGTCTTTTCTATTCCATTGGAAATTATGAATAACAGCATTGGGTTCAAAATGAGCCTGGTAATAAGACAGATGAAAATGTCACTTGCTTGAAGTTATTTATTCATTTTATATTTTCCTTTTAAGACTGTGCTATGTAGCGTCGAATGAGAGAGAAATTAGGGTATCTTTCCCTACTTACAATCAACTCTCGCGCTAATTTCAGCGCGCTTTTCTCATAAATAGCACGCTGGTTTTGATTTTCTATCAATTTGAAATCGGCAACATCAATAAGTCGCTATACCCAATGGATTTCAAGATGCAGCACGACGGCAAGGGAATGAACCCCCAGGAGCATAGCTAACTATGTGACTGGGGTGAGTGAGCGCAGCCAACAAAGCTGCAACTTGAAAGACGACGGGTATATATAGCAAGGCTTGCTTCACAACAATAATGGAGATAAACAAAAAACCATAGAGGCAATTTATACATCAGAATATTTATATTGTAACTTACTTATTCTTGCATGACTGTTTTTTTTTAATATTTAGTATTTGGTATTTTTTTATTACATTAAATCCTGTAAGTGGCTTATGAGTTTATGTTGGTTGTTATTAAAATTATCGCATGATAATTATCAATTTAATTAACTAATTAAGGTGCTATTATGTCAGGTTCTAGCCAAAAAATAATAGATATATTGATTACTATTCAAGCCGACGACCTTGTTAAAAGATATGGTAATAGACTTAGCATTCATCCGGATTCTCCTACCCCGATTAATGATTATAATGAATATTTCCATCTGTTTACTGAGAAAAATAATGTTTATTTACATCAAGGGTCAGGTGATTTAATTGTTAGTGCAAATAAAGGTGATGTTCTTCGTTGGAGAGATACTACTTTAACTAAGAACTCCATATATTCGACAGCATTAGTAAAATTTGAGGCATTTCCTCCTCGTAATATACATAATGAGGATTTAATACACGAGCATTTATCACCCATGACTGTGAAGCATTTTTATGATTATATTATGGATGTAGAGACAGCAAAACCATTAGAAGTAATACCTCAACAAGTAAAAAGTTATTACTGGGAATCTACAGTTCAAAAAATGCCTTTCCTTGGAACGAGTGTGACACTATCTTATTCCCTTGTTTTCGGAATATATAAAGACGGGAAACTATTGGGCTATGTAATGATGGATCCCGGCATTCGTCTTGATAATAGCAATTAGAGTTTATTGGATTAAGATAATCTAAATTCAATTATAATATTCAAGGCTGTGCTCCGTGAAATGGCTCCATAAAGTTGGACACTTTTATTAAATCACTAACTTGGCCTGATTTCGGTATTCCACTGGACTCAGGCCCTTCCGTTTTACCTTGAACCGTTTAGTATTCGATGTATTCATCAAGAAAGGATTTTGCGAACAGGTAAGAATGCAGTGAACTATCGAATGGCGTCCCCTGCAGGAATCGAACCTGCAATTAGCCCTTAGGAGGGGCTCGTTATATCCATTTAACTAAGGGGACAACGGAAGCTAGTATACCTGTTTTTTTTGCTGGAGATAAGGCATGGCAAACTGTTTGGCCATATAATAACCACTCTTTTTGATTACCATTAATGAAAAATTGGCAGTATATTTAACATATTGGGTACATTGATCGGTATGCGGTGTGAGAGTCAATGTCTAAAAGTAATTATGTGGAGAACTATATGAAGTATCGTCTGGGCGGGGTTGCTCTTACAGCAGTCTTACTAGTGGGATGTGCCGGTTCATCAAATACGGTGCAACAGGGGCGTTCAGACCCACTGGAAGGCTTTAACCGTGCTATGTTCAACTTTAATTATGATGTTCTCGACCCTTATGTTTTAAGGCCCGTTGCTGTGGCCTGGCGAAATTATGTCCCCGTGCCTGCCCGAAATGGTCTCGGCAATTTTACGAGCAATCTTGAAGAGCCAGCCAGTATGGTAAACAGTTTCTTGCGTGGTGATGTTCATGAAGGTGCAAAACATTTTAGCCGTTTCTTTTTGAATACTCTGTTGGGGATGGGCGGGTTTATTGATGTAGCTTCAATGGCAAATCCTAAACTGGCAAAAGAAGACTCAATGCGTTTTGGTAGCACATTAGGATATTATAATGTGGGTTATGGCCCGTATATTGTTTTGCCTGGTTATGGGAGTTTCACATTGCGTGATGAAGGGGGTGACTTTGCGGATATGACTTATCCTCTGCTGAGTTATCTCACTGGTTGGATGTCGGTAGGTAAATGGATAGTTGAAGGGATAGAAACGCGTGCTCGTCTGCTGTATTCTGACGGTTTGCTGAAGAACTCTTCAGATCCCTATTTAATGATGCGTGATGCTTACTTCCAGCGTCATGACTTTATGGCTAGTGGTGGTAAACTGGAAGCAGAAAAAAATCCTAATGCCGCAAGTATTCAGGATGAATTGGATTCCATCGATTAGTTTGGAACTCATAATCTAAAAAGGATAGCAAGTGCTATCCTTTTTAGATTATGGCATTCGGTTAAATTGAATATTAGAACGAGTAGTTAAAGTTCATACCGTACAGCCATGCCGCTCCTTTTGAATCGAATTCATAAGGTGCTTTGAAACCTTTTGCCTGAATCTCTTCTGGCAGTGTTTCACTTACATGTACTTTTTTGCCGCGCATATAGGAAACACTGACATCAACAGAGGCATCTTTATTGAATGCGTAAGTGGTTCCCACACTCAACCAGAAACGATCTTGGTCAGGTATGGAGATAGAGCGGTTTTTGGCCGGTACTGGGCTTTCATCAAAAGCGATACCAGTACGGAATGTCCAGTTATCGTCATAGTAGTAAGTTGTACCCAGCGAGATGCGGTAAGCATCACGGAAACCTTCGTGTTTATTAAATGCAACTTTACCTGTATCGCTTCTTGTTGCTTTCAATTCCTTGAATTCACTCCAGCCTGTGTACAAGAAGCTATAATGAATTGCCCATTGTGGGGCTACACGGTTATAACCGGATAATTCCCACATATCCGGAAGATTCAGATCTAATTTACCTTTGACCATTTCGCCGTTAGTTCCTTGCTCAAAACTTATTGGTCTTGGTCCAGGTATATATGGCAAATCATTGCTGTAATCACCGCTCTTGAATTTCACTTTGACTTTTGAACGGTAAGTCAGGCTATAACGGTTATTTTCGTCATATTGATATAACAAACCTGCGTTCCAGCCATAGCCCCAATATTTACCTTCTAGTCTGGCAGCTTCAGCCGATGCTGGAATAGTGATTGAAGAACCTGCTTTTTGAGCTTTATCAGTGATGATTGTGCCTATTTCACCCATATGGCGAACAATCGTGGCATCAGCATAAACGGCGTTGACACCTAAGCCAAAGCTGAAATGATCGTCAAGTTTGTAAGCACCGCTTAGGTTTAGGTTCACGGTTTTAAGATCAGTTTTACCGCCAAGCAGGCCAGCATTATAGTTATTGCTGAAATTAGTCGCTAAGCCAAAGTTGGAAGTTGCGGATGCACCCACAAACCACTGGTCATTAATTGGTGCAATAAAATGCAGGTTTGGGATCCATGCATTTGGGGCAATATTTTTAGCATTAGTGCTCTTGCGAGTTACTGGAGATTCACCTGTAATATCAACATTCGGGTTGACATAAATTACGCCGCTGGAAAACGAAGGACGATCAAATAAGGTCATGGCAGCAGGGTTACGACTGCCCACAGTCGCGTTGTCTGCGATGGCACCTTCACCAGAAAATGCACGACCTAGTCCTGTTGTTGAATATTCATTCAATTGAAAACCGGCAGCACTGGCATTGGATGAAAGAATTGCAACCGCCACTGCTAGTGCTGAACGTGTAAATAGGGTTTTCTGGCTCATAACCAAAACCTCATTGTTTAATTATTATTTAACATGCTACTCAAGTAGCTGAGAGCGCGGGATTGTAGGGTCGGTTTGCCATAATGACAAATCAGACCAGTACACGAAGTATAGGCCTGATAATAGAATGTGTTGCAAGAATGTTTTTAAAATATAACTAAAATGATTACCAAAATGGGACTTGCTTAACAAAAAACAGACAATCAATGTTAATCAAATGTAAGCGGTTATTGTTTGCTGTATTGAAATCAATAAATAGTGAGATAGAGGGTTTCAAATCGCTTAAACACTAGTTATTAGCAATTAAGGCAACGTACAATCATCAGTAAGTTTTGATTGTTGGAGAAATAAAAATGCCTGATGCAATTAACCGTTACCATATCTTATACACCATAATATAGAAGGGGTGAGGGTGGAATACAATTATCGGTAGATTTTATTTTTGGCTGTCAGGCAGAAGCCCTGATATTTCAGTCAGGGTTGCGTTAGTCTCTCCTGAACAACGATTTTCCCATTGTTTTGTTATATTGAGCAGTGGGAAAATTGGTTGTCAACGATGGTAAATAATGGTCTTTTTTATATATGAGTCGCACATTCTCCATCCAAGTTGTATAAATTATAAATACCTTAAAGTTGCGCTTGCTCGCATTTTTCATTTATTCCTGTTTGCTATTTACCAACATTGCGTTAACAATGCCTTATCAGGTCTGACCTCTTATGAGGTGAGTGAATTTTTTTAATCAATCAATTGATTTAATTAATAATTATTGCAGGAGTTGCTATGGGTTGTTCTTCAACAAAAGTAACACAGCAAAAAGACCGTGTTGCTATTGTCAGCGGGTTGCGCATTCCTTTTGCGAAACAGGCAACTTTCTACCACGGTGTTCCGGCTGTCGATTTAGGAAAAGCCGTCGTCAGTGAACTGATCATTAGGAGTGGTTTATCGCCTGAGAAGATCGACCAATTGGTTTTTGGACAGGTTGTTCAAATGCCGGAAGCACCAAATATTGCGCGAGAGATTGTTTTAGGTACAGGCTTAAGTGTGAATACTGATGCCTATAGTGTTTCTCGTGCTTGTGCAACAAGTTTTCAGGCAATTGCAAATGTGGCTGAAAGCATTATGGCGGGTTCAGTGAACATCGGGATTGCAGGCGGTGCCGATTCTTCATCTGTTTTACCCATTGGGGTAACTAAATCACTGGCCCGCACTTTGGTTGATATGAACAAAGCCAAGAGCCTGTCTCAACGACTAAAATTACTCAGTCGGTTGAAATTACGAGATTTATTGCCAGTATCTCCGGCAGTCGCTGAATATTCAACTGGCTTGAGAATGGGAGATACGGCAGAGCAGATGGCAAAAACCTATCATATCAGTCGTGAAGAACAGGATGCTCTGGCACACCGTTCCCATGTACTGGCAGCTCAAGCCTGGGAACAGGGGCTTTTGAATGATGAAGTTGTGCCAGCACATTTTCCGCCATACCGTGAAACTTTGTTGGAAGATAATAATATTCGGAAAAATTCAGTATTGTCTTCTTACGCTAAGTTGCGTCCAGCTTTTGACCGTAAATATGGTACGGTTACAGCGGCAAATAGTACGCCGCTGACTGATGGTGCGGCAGCAGTTATATTAATGCGTGAATCGGTAGCTAAAGAGCTGGGCATGATCCCATTGGGATATTTACGTAGCTACGCATTTTCTGCGATTGATGTTTGGCAGGATATGTTACTGGGACCCTCTTATGCGACACCGTTGGCATTAGATCGTGCAGGCATCACGTTGAATGAACTCACCCTTATTGATATGCATGAAGCGTTTGCGGCTCAAACGCTGGCGAATTTAAACATGTTTGCCAGTGAAAAATTTGCCCGTGAAAAGCTAGGACGTGATCAGGCAATGGGTGAAGTGGATATGGCTAAATTCAATGTACTGGGTGGGTCAATTGCTTATGGTCATCCATTTGCTGCGACAGGTGCTCGAATGGTTACCCAAACATTGAATGAATTGCGCAGCCGGGGCGGTGGTTTGGGGCTAACAACTGCCTGTGCCGCAGGTGGATTGGGTGCAGCAATGGTATTGGAGGTCGAATAATGGCTCTGGCTGAAAAAGAAACCGTCATCTCAACAACGCAATCAAATCAATCAGTATTCAATTTTTCTGTCAGGGACGACAATGTGGGTGTCATCACTATTGATGTACCGGGTGAGAAAGTGAATACCCTGAAAGCCGAATTTGTTGAACAGTTCCAGACAACGTTTGAAAAAGCACAACAAGTTTCCGGCTTAAAAGGGCTGGTGATTATATCCGGAAAGCCGGATACGTTTATTGCCGGCGCAGACATCAGTATGATTGCTGGCTGTCAAACACAGGAAGAAGCGACAGAATTAGCTGAAAAAGGACAAAAATTATTTGCAACAATTGCCAATTATCCTTTACCGATAGTGGCTGCGATTCATGGAGCATGTTTAGGAGGAGGGCTGGAACTGGCATTGGCTTGCCACGCGCGTATCTGTTCTTTGGATGATAAGACACGACTTGGTTTGCCGGAAGTTCAGCTTGGCTTATTACCGGGTTCCGGAGGAACTCAGCGGTTGCCTCGTCTGGTTGGTGTCAGCGCCGCTTTGGACATGATATTGACTGGTCGTCAGCTTAAGGCTAGGCAGGCGAAACGGTTGGGTGTTGTGGATGACGCTGTTCCTTTGGATATCTTGCT
This sequence comes from Xenorhabdus koppenhoeferi, assembly GCF_900116635.1. GTDB lineage: Bacteria > Pseudomonadota > Gammaproteobacteria > Enterobacterales > Enterobacteriaceae > Xenorhabdus > Xenorhabdus koppenhoeferi. Next base: position 51,935 of record NZ_FPBJ01000010.1, read on the forward strand.
GGATGTGGCTGTGCAATATGCTAAAAAAGGCATTATCAAACGCAAACCATTAGCATGGTCACAACGTATAATGGCGAGTGCACTGGGTAGGCCACTACTATTTCATATGGTGCATCAAAAAACACAAGCCAAAACTCACGGTCATTATCCGGCACCAGAAAAAATCATCAATGTGATCCGCACAGGGCTGGAAAAAGGAGCGATACACGGTTTTAAGGCTGAAGCCAGGGTATTCGGCGAGTTGGCTATGTCACCGGAATCAGCGGCACTGCGGAGCTTGTTTTTCGCTTCGACGACGTTAAAAAATGAAACTGGCTCGTCAGAGCAGCCTGCGGAAATTAAACAGGTGGGGATTTTGGGTGGAGGCCTGATGGGTGGCGGGATTGCCAACGTTACCATAACCCGGGGCAATCTATCTGCCCGCATTAAAGACATTAATGAAAAAGGCATCAATCAGGCACTGGAATATACGTGGGATCTGCTTTCTAAGCGAGTAAAACAGCATCGTTTGAAACCCAGTGAGCGCTCCCGACAAATGTCTTTATTGACTGGAACCACAGATTACAGCGGATTTAAGCAAGCAGATATTGTGGTTGAAGCTGTATTTGAAGATTTGATACTGAAACGCAAAATGGTTTCTGAAGTTGAAGACAACACAAAACCTGACACTATTTTTGCTTCTAACACTTCCTCGTTACCAATCCATAAAATTGCTGAAGTCTCAACGCGGCCTGAGCAGGTCATCGGCCTTCACTATTTTAGTCCTGTTGACAAAATGCCTTTGGTAGAAGTTATTCCACATGCAGGGACAAGTGAAAAAACAATTGCCACCGCTGTTTCACTGGCGAAAAAACAGGGGAAAACGGCGATTGTTGTCGGTGATAAAGCCGGATTCTACGTAAACCGAATTTTAACACCTTACATTAATGAAGCAGGTTATTGTTTGGTAGAAGGAGAACCAGTTGATCATATCGACAAGGCTCTGGTTAATTTCGGGTTTCCTATTGGCCCAATTAATTTGCTGGACGAAGTTGGTATAGATGTGGGTACCAAAATTATCCCGATATTAGTCGGGCAATTGGGCAATAGATTTGCTGCTCCAGAGATTTTGGAAGTGATCTTAAAAAACAATAGGAAAGGTAAGAAGAATGGACGAGGTTTTTATTCATATGTGGATAAAAAAGGCTTCTTTAAGTCTTTTGGTAAAACGTCCAAAGAAGTAGACACATCTATTTATTCCTTATTAAAAATCAGACCCGCAGCAAAAATGTCACCTGTTGATATTGCTGAGCGTTGTGTGATGCTTATGCTGAACGAAGCAGTTCACTGTCTGGATGAGGGAATTATCCGAAGCCCTCGTGATGGCGATATTGGTGCTGTATTTGGCATTGGATTCCCGCCGTTCCTTGGAGGGCCATTCCGTTATATCGATCAGCTTGGTAGTGATAAGGTTGTGGGAGTTTTACGTCGTTTGGAATCAAAATATGGAGAAAAATTTACTCCGTGCGAGAGACTAATCCAGATGGCTGAACAGAAAAAGAAGTTTCACACATAAATATATATTTTTTAAAAAGCTGCAACTTGAAAGACGACGGGTATAGTTGAAAGATGAAGGGTATAGCTAATAACTTGTCCCAAGAAAATTAATCGTGCTTTGCCTTGAGACAGCTTGCAATTAACTAGACGGTGAATTATGTATGTTTTTATTATGCGTCACGGTGATGCTACTTTAGATGCAATCAGTGATATAGCGAGAGAATTAACTCCACGTGGTTATCAAGAATCCCGGGAAGTAGCATGCTGGCTTTCACAACAAATATCTGGCATTGATTCTGTTTTGGTCAGTCCCTATATCCGTGCAGAGCAGACGCTAAAGGTAGTTCGCGAAAAATTGGTTCTGCCAGACAACCAAGAAGTGCTGGCTGAATTAATACCATCGGGCGATGTGGCACTGGTAGCCAGTTATTTGCAGGTTCTGGCAACGCAAGGGCGTAAAGCGGTATTAATTGTTTCTCATTTACCGTTAGTCGGTTATTTGGTTGCTGAACTTTGCCCCGGGCAAACACCCCCGATGTTTGCTACATCCAGCATCGCTTGTGTGGAATGGGAGCAGCAAACGGAGAAAGGTCGCTTATTATGGCAAATTTCTCCGGCACAGTTAGCCAAAAAAACCTAACGTTATACAGAAGAAAAACTAACGCTGTGTAAGCTCATCCAGTTCTACCAAAATGAGTAATGCAGCGTTTCCTCCCCATTCTTTGGGGGCCTGGTGGAAAGCAATGATATCCGGATGTTGGGCAAGCCATAATGGCGTTTGTTGCTTGAGAATATGTTTGCCATGACCATGCATCACACAGGCACAATAGACATGCTCACGACGACAGACTGCGATCAAAGCGCCTATTTCCTGCTTAGCCTGTAATTGAGTTAACCCATGTAAATCAAGGAGCAGTTCAGGGGGATAATCCCCACGGCGCAATTTTTTCAATTCATAATGATTAGCACCTTCTTTAACATAGCGGGTTGCTCCTTCTGTATCGATATTAGGCTGGAACTCATCAGAAAAATAGTAACTGGCATCGACCTGTTCTTGTATAAGGCGTTCAGGGGCAACATGACTGACTTTTTTTCTTTTCGGAGGATGCAAAACCGTATCGTGGACAATTCGGCGGGTTCCTGTTACAGATTTTCTGAATAGTTCAACATCTTCTTTGTTTAGTAGGTTCTTCTTCTTCATTACTCGTCAATTAGCTAACAATTTTTGATAATTGTACCTGATTTTTGTGTTTTTTCTTATACACTTCGTCTTTCAAACTGCCTCTTTGTTGGCTGCGCTCGCTCACCCCGGCCACATAGTTATCTATGCTCCCGGGGATTTGCTCTCTTGCCGTCGCGATGCAACTTGAAATCCATTGTGTATAGAAGCTATCGTTTTAAAGAACAAGTTATACACAAAATGATTTGACAATCATGTTTGGTTATAAAATAAATGTATATACAACATGAAAATTGATATTAATAAGAAAAAATAACAGGAAGAGAGTAATGTCGATTGAACTAAAAGATACCGATGTTATTTGGCGTAATGCCAGGCTTGCCACAATGAACCCTGCAATTAAGAACGTTGATGGCAAAAATAATTATGGAATGTTAGAGCAGCATGATCTGATTATCCGGGATGAAAAGATCCTCGCAATCTTACCGACAGACAGTGTGCCAGGCAAAAATTGTAAAATTATTGATGCAGAACAGCGGTTAATTACTCCCGGTTTAATCGATTGCCACACCCATTTAGTTTTTGGCGGTAATCGGGCATCCGAATGGGAACTGCGCTTGAATGGAGTTTCTTATGAAGAGATTAGTGCCAAAGGTGGGGGGATTAATTCAACGGTCAATGCAACGAGAAACAGCCCTGCCCATCAATTGGAAGACTCTGCTCAAAAGCGGCTTGATGCTTTGATTGCTGAAGGTGTGACAACAGTCGAGATAAAATCAGGTTATGGATTAGATCTGGATAATGAAGAAAAACAGTTGAATGTCGTGCGAGCGTTGACACAGAAAAATCCCATCGAAATTAGCCCAACATTACTTTCGGCCCATGCTGTTCCACCCGAATACAAACACAATCCTGATGCTTATATCGATTTAGTTTGCGAAACCATTCTTCCTGCCCTCCGGCAGAAAAAGTTATTTGAAGCTGTAGATGTATTTTGTGAAACAGTCGGTTTTAATATTGACCAGACCAAGCGCGTGTTTGATACCGCAAAACGGTTAAATATCCCAATAAAAGGTCATGTTGAGCAACTTTCTAATTTAGGCGGCAGTGAATTAGTGGCTGAATATCAAGGCTGGTCAGTTGATCACATTGAACACCTAGATGAAAAGGGAATTGAAGCCATCAGCCGCAGTGGAACAGCCGCAGTGTTACTGCCGGGAGCATTTTATTTCCTGAGAGAGACGAAACGTCCCCCCATCGCATTATTGCGCCAATATGGTATTCCAATGGCTATTTCGACAGATTTCAATCCTGGTACCAGCCCATTTGCTTCTTTGCGTCTGATTATGAACATGGCTTGCGTGCAGTTTGGTTTTACGCCAGAAGAAGCATGGCAGGGTGTGACCATCCATGCTGCTCGTGCATTAGGGCGAGCGGCTAGTCACGGACAATTAGCGGCAGGTTATAGGGCAGATTTTGTGGTTTGGGATGCCGAAAATCCGGTTGATATCTTATATGAATTGGGACGCAATCCATTGGTTTACCGCGTTTATCGCGGTGAAATCACAAACCATTCTCACTTAGATAACGATTGCAATCATTAACAGTGGCGAGGAATAGAATATGAACTTATGGCATCCAACATCGGAGAATATTTGGCAAGGGCGTGATGATCTTGCGGAAGCGGAGAATGCTTTGCGTGTCTTCCAGACAATAAAACAGCCAGCCAGTTTTTCCCCAGAAGAGTTTCCTCACCATATTGCATTATTGGGATTTGAGTGTGATGAAGGGGTTAAACTGAATCAAGGACGTCCGGGAGCGAAATCAGGGCCTGAATATTTGCGTCAATCATTGGCAAATCTGGCCAGCTATGATGGTCATGATCGGCTGGTGGATCTGGGAAATATCCGGGCTGATCCTGAAAAATTGAGTGAAGCACAAGAGGCGCTTGGTGATGCGGTATATGAGTGTCAGCGTTATAACATGAAAACGCTGATTTTTGGTGGCGGGCATGAAACGGCATTTGCTCATGGAATGGGGATATACCGCGCGTTTCCGACTCAGCGTGTTGGTATTATCAATTTTGATGCGCATCTGGATCTACGAAATTCGTTACAACCCACATCAGGCACGCCATTTAGGCAGCTTGCTCACTATTGTCAGCAGCACCAGCATCCATTCAATTACACTTGTGTCGGAGCCAGTTTGGCATCGAATACTCAAGCATTACTGGATGAGGCGAATCATCTTGATGTCACAATTATTTGGGATACTCATTGTGTCGAGTCGATGCTGGATAAGGTACAACAGCAATTGCAAGATATAATTAATCAAGTTGATATTATTTATATGACTATCGATTTGGATGTGCTGCCAATTTGGCAAATGCCAGCAGTTTCTGCACCAGCGGCACTGGGCGTTCCGCTAGAACGTTTATTGCCATTGGTTCAACTCATCTGCCAGAGTAAAAAATTACAAGCTGTGGATTTGGTCGAACTCAACCCTTTGTATGATATTCAAGGAATGGGAGGTAAGGTGGCGGCGCGTCTCGCATGGCAATTGGTGCACTGGTGGAATAGATAAAAGTGGAATAGAAAGTGGTATGGATAAAAGTGAGAGGTAAGTAATTGTGGCAGCCAATTTATCAGGTGAATTTGTCAAGCCAATACCTTTATATGCGAAAGTCAAACAAGCAATTATTGAGAAAATTTATACAAGGGAATGGAAACCGCATGATCGGGTTCCTTCTGAAGCTGAATTAGTCAAGCAATTTCACTGTAGCCGCATGACTGCTAATAGGGCGTTGCGGGAGCTTACAGTAGAAGGTTTTCTATTCCGCCTGCAAGGGGTAGGTTCGTTTGTTTCTGAGCCGAAAGGGCAGTCCGCTTTGTTTGAAATTCACAGTATTGCGGATGAAATTATCTCACGCTCTCACCAGCATAGTTGTAAAGTGCTGAAACTCTCTGAGGTGAGAGCCAATATAACGCAGGCTGCGGAATTTAGTATTGCGGTAGACGCGCCTCTCTACCATTCGATTATTTTACATTATGAAAATGGGGTGCCTGTGCAAATTGAAGATCGCTATGTCAACGCTCAGGCTGCGCCGGAATATTTGAGGCAGAATTTCAGCCAACAAACTGCCCATGATTATTTATCTCAAGTAGCTCCTTTGACAGAGGGAGAGCATATTGTTGAAGCTGTTGCGGGAGATGCCCGTTCTTGCCGATTACTGCAAATTGAGGCCAATGTGCCTTGTTTGTTAATCAGCCGTCGAACTTGGTCGAAAGAATTTATTGTTTCTAGTGCTAAGTTATTGTTTCCCGGACATCGATATAAATTGAAAGGGCATTTTAGTTCATAATCTGTCCGTTAAACTGTAAAAAGCCTCTTTTACCTTCTTTGGGTTGAAGAGGTTTTTTTTATTAATTATCGTAAATACAATGTAAACAAAATGTGACCTGAAACACAAAATCAGTAAAAACATTAGTCTGCCCATCACAGAATAAATCATCATCAACTCATTGATATTTATTATAAATAATAATGTGTCCCATATTATCGACTTTATCTGCGTCACATTTTTTCCTATTGAATATACATGTATGTACAACTATACAATTAACAAAATTCATAAAGATAAAATAGGAAAACCGTGACGATGCAAAATAATAAATTCAGCAACGTAACCATTCGTGCACCCAGAGGGGCGCAACTCACAGTAAAAAGCTGGCTGACAGAAGCTCCACTCCGCATGCTTATGAATAATCTTGATCCGGATGTAGCTGAAAATCCGAATGAATTAGTTGTTTATGGCGGAATAGGTCGTGCAGCCAGAAACTGGGAATGTTATGAAAAAATCGTTGAGACCCTGAAAAATCTGGAAAATGATGAAACCCTGCTGGTGCAATCAGGTAAACCGGTGGGCGTATTCAAGACGCATGAAAATGCGCCGCGTGTATTGATTGCCAATTCGAATCTGGTTCCACATTGGGCAACATGGGAACATTTTAATGAATTGGATACCAGAGGATTGGCGATGTATGGACAGATGACAGCGGGTAGCTGGATATACATTGGTAGTCAGGGCATTGTGCAGGGCACTTACGAAACGTTTGTAGAAGCTGGTCGCCAACATTACAACGGTAATTTAACCGGACGCTGGGTATTGACTGCCGGCTTGGGTGGAATGGGCGGGGCACAGCCACTGGCAGCAACTTTGGCTGGGGCTTCTTCATTGAACATCGAATGTCAGCAAAGTCGCATTGATTTTCGTCTGCGTACTAAATATGTTGATGAACAAGCCGCTGATTTAGACGATGCTTTAGCACGTATTGAACGCTATACCCGGGAAGGAAAGACTGTATCGATAGCATTGTGCGGTAATGCCGCAGAAATCTTGCCTGAATTGGTACGTCGTGGTGTCCACCCTGATATGGTGACAGACCAAACCAGCGCGCATGATCCCTTGCACGGTTATTTGCCTATAGGCTGGACATGGGAAGAATATTGCCGGCGTGCTGAGGCAGAGCCGGAAGTCGTGATTCAAGCAGCGAAAGCGTCAATGGCTGTGCATGTTGAAGCGATGCTGGCCTTCCAGAAACAAGGTATACCGACTTTCGATTATGGCAATAACATCCGCCAAATGGCAAAAGAATCCGGTGTTGAAAATGCCTTTGATTTTCCGGGTTTTGTGCCTGCTTACATTCGTCCCTTGTTCTGCCGTGGTATTGGGCCTTTCCGCTGGGCAGCACTTTCCGGTGATCCTGAAGATATTTATAAAACTGACGCGAAAGTCAAAGAATTGTTGCCAGATGACACCCATTTACATCGTTGGTTAGACATGGCAAAAGAGCGCATTAGTTTTCAGGGTTTGCCTGCGCGTATTTGCTGGGTGGGCCTGGGAGATCGCGCTAAATTGGGATTGGCATTCAATGAAATGGTACGCAGTGGGGAGCTTTCCACTCCGATCGTGATTGGCCGTGACCATCTGGATTCAGGCTCTGTAGCCAGTCCCAATCGGGAAACAGAATCAATGCAGGATGGTTCTGATGCCGTTTCTGACTGGCCGCTGCTGAATGCATTGTTGAATACTGCAAGTGGCGCAACATGGGTTTCTTTACATCATGGCGGCGGCGTTGGTATGGGATTTTCCCAGCACTCCGGTATGGTCATTGTTTGTGATGGTACGGATGAAGCGGCAGAACGTATTGCTCGTGTATTGCACAATGATCCAGCAACAGGTGTTATGCGTCATGCTGATGCGGGTTATGAACTGGCTATCCAGTGTGCGAAAGAGCAGGGACTGAACCTGCCAATGATTGATGTAAAATAAGGGGACATTGTTGATTATGAAAAATATTACTATTCATCCGGGACAAATGACGCTTGAAGAATTACGCCATGTTTGTCAGCATCCTGTCCACATTAAATTAGATGAACAATGTTTCCCTGCTATTGAGAACAGTGTCGCATGTGTGAATCGCATCATCAGTGAAAACAGGACGGCGTATGGTATCAACACCGGTTTTGGTCTGCTGGCAAATACCCGCATTGCAGAACACGATTTGGAAGAGTTACAGCGCTCGATCGTGATGTCTCATGCTGCAGGGGTTGGCGAGCCTTTAGCCGATGAACTTGTTCGGTTGATTATGGTGTTGAAAATCAATAGTCTTGCCCGAGGTTATTCTGGTATCCGTTTGGAAGTGATCCAAGGATTAACTGCTTTAGTGAATGCTGAAGTCTATCCCTGTATCCTGAGTAAAGGTTCAGTCGGTGCTTCAGGGGATTTGGCGCCTTTAGCACATATGAGTCTGTTGTTGTTGGGTGAAGGTAAAGCCCGTTATCACGGTGAATGGTTGCCAGCAAAAGCAGCTCTGGAGAAAGCCGGACTCAAACCCATTTGTCTTGTAGCAAAAGAAGGATTGGCACTGCTTAATGGAACACAAACTTCAACGGCCTTTGCTTTGAAAGGATTATTTGCCGCAGAAGACTTACTGGCATCGGCGATTGTTTGTGGTGCGTTATCTGTTGAAGCGGCTCTTGGTTCCCGTAAGCCATTTGATGCGCGTATTCACGAAGCGCGCGGTCAGAAAGGCCAAATTGATGTAGCAACCCTTTATCGTCTCGTATTGGAAGAGCAAAGTGATATCTCTGAATCCCACAAAAACTGCCCGAAAGTTCAGGATCCTTATTCATTGCGTTGCCAGCCACAAGTAATGGGGGCTTGTTTAACCCAGATCCGGCATGCTGCTGATGTGATTATGGTTGAGGCTAATGCGGTTTCCGATAATCCTCTGGTATTTACTGAAGAAGATGAAGTGATTTCTGGTGGTAACTTCCATGCAGAACCTGTCGCTATGGCATCGGACAATCTGGCTATTGCACTGGCAGAGATTGGTTCATTGTCAGAACGTCGTATTGCCTTATTGATGGATAGCAATATGTCTCAGTTACCGCCGTTTCTGGTCGAAAATAGCGGTGTGAACTCAGGTTTTATGATTGCACAGGTAACAGCAGCCGCTTTAGCCAGTGAAAACAAAGCATTGTCACATCCTGCCAGTGTTGACAGTTTGCCAACATCGGCCAATCAGGAAGATCACGTATCAATGGCACCAGCCGCTGGTCGCCGCTTATGGGAAATGGCAGAGAACGTACGCGGAATTTTAGCGATTGAATGGCTGACTGCTTGTCAGGGAATGGATTTTCGCAATGGCCTGAAGAGTAGCCCAATACTGGAAAAAGCCCGTCATATCCTGCGAAATAAAGTGACACATTACGATAAAGACCGTTTCTTCGCGCCGGATATTGAAGAATCTATTCAGTTGTTGGCGGAACAGCAACTTTCTGCCTTGCTGCCTGCTGGAAAAATCTTAGAAAATTAAATAAAAACACATCGTTCCAGGCCGGCTAAAACCGGCCTTATCGTAGTATTTATCTTTTCCAATCTATAACCCAATAGATATTGATCCGCAGTGCGGCAGCAATGGAACAAATCGCCAAACATATAGCTCACTATTTGACTGAAGGGAATAAACATAGCCAACAAAACGGTAGCTGAAAAATGGCGGGTATTAATAATATACCCAATGGATTTCAAGATGCAGCACGACGGCAAGGGAATGAACCCCCGGGAGCATAGCTAACTATGTGACTGGGGTGAGTGAGCGCAGCCAACAAAGCTGCAACTTGAAAGATGACGGGTATAAAAGATATAAGGATAAATCATGCAAAACATTTCACAACTCAAGCGAGGCTTAAGTGTTCGTCACATTCGCTTTATGGCACTAGGGTCGGCAATTGGCACAGGGCTTTTCTATGGTTCGGCGGGAGCCATTAAAGCAGCGGGACCAGCGGTATTGTTGGCTTACGCGATTGGTGGTGCAGCGGTTTTCATGGTCATGCGAGCGTTGGGGGAAATGGCAGTTCATCGTTCTTCTCCGGGTTCTTTCTCTTATTATGCGACTCAATATTTAGGTCCATTGGCGGGTTTTTTGACTGGCTGGACTTATGTTTTTGAAATGCTGGTTGTTTGTCTTGCTGATGTCACTGCATTTGGCATCTATATGAAACTCTGGTTTCCCCATGTTGATCAGTGGATTTGGGTACTTGGCATCGTCTTTTTCATCGGTGCGATAAATCTGTGTAACGTCAAAGTATTTGGTGAAATGGAGTTTTGGCTTTCAATCATCAAAGTTGTTGCGATTATTCTCATGATTGCCGGTGGTTTTGCCATTATGCTGTATGGTTTCGGCCAAGAAGCCGATCATATCACTGGTCTGTCAAACTTATGGAAACATGGCGGATTTATGCCAAATGGTATTGCCGGGGTGATCGCCTCATTTACGGTTGTGATGTTCGCATTTGGTGGTATTGAAGTTATCGGTATTACAGCCAGTGAAGCAAAAAATCCGGAAAAATCTATCCCAAGAGCAATTAATGCGGTTCCGTTCCGTATTTTGTTGTTTTATGTTCTGACTCTATTTGTTCTGATGTGTATCTATCCGTGGAATCAGATAGGACAAAATGGTAGCCCATTCGTTCAGATATTCTCTAGTTTGGGAATTGAATCAGCGGCGAATATCTTGAATATCGTTGTGATTACTGCTGCGATTTCAGCAATCAACAGCGATATCTTTGGTGCCGGCCGGATGATGTACGGTATGGCTCAGGAAAAACAGGCTCCCTCTTCTTTCACGCAACTGACAAAAAACGGTGTACCGTGGGTCACCGTATTAACCATGTCAGGGATTTTGCTGCTTGGTGTCGTTTTGAATTACTTACTGCCGGAAAAAGTCTTTTTAATCATTGCATCTATTGCGACATTTGCAACCGTCTGGGTATGGCTGATGATTTTACTGTCACAATATATGATGCGTCGTAAAATGCCGGCAGAAGAAGCGAAACAGCTTAAATTCCCTGTTCCTTTCTGGCCAATCGCACCTGCTCTGACTATTGCATTTATGGCATTTGTGATTGCTGTATTGGGATATTTTCCCGCTACCCGAATTGCATTGGGTGTTGGAATTGTATGGATAGCCTTGCTGACCATCAGCTATTACCTCTGGGTGAAAAAACCAAATAACAGCTAACCAATCGCATACCACTCTATACACAATGGATTTCAAGTTACGATGTTTTGTTTATACCATTTCATCCTAAGACAATTCTCATGCCAGGAAAGCTGATTTGTGTTCGGGATCATGGCAAACTAACAATCTGATATATCTTTTTTGTTATTTGGAGGTGTTTTTTGGATAAGATTTTAGCCGATGATGCTGTTGCAGAGCTGCATACCATCCTGGATATGTTGCGTTGGTCTACCAGCCGTTTTAACGAATCGAATATCTATTGTGGGCATACTACATGTCATCCGTGGGATGAAGCTTTGCAATTAGTTCTTCCCACGTTGCACTTACCTCTGGATATTCCGGATTCAATGATGGCTTCACGTCTGACATCAACAGAGCGTCAGCGCATAGTGGAACTTGTCTTGCGCCGTGTTAATGAACGTGTTCCTGTTGCTTATTTGATAAATCGTGCTTGGTTCTGTGGTCATGAATTTTATGTCGATGAGCGGGTTTTGATCCCGCGTTCATTGGTTAACGATGTGATTGAAAAACGCTTCGAAGGACTTATCTCACGTCAGCCATCAACAATTTTGGATCTTTGTACAGGAAGTGGTTGTATTGCTATTGCCTGTGCCCATGCCTTCCCAGAAGCTGAAGTTGATGCAGTTGATATTTCTCCTGACGCTTTGGCAGTCACAGAAATAAACATAGAAAATCACAAAGTTACCCAACGTGTCACCCCGATTCGTTCAGATCTATTTCATGATATGCCACCAATGAAATACGACATCATTATTACTAACCCTCCTTATGTCGATGAAGAAGATATGAGTGATTTTCCTCAGGAATACGATCATGAACCTGCATTAGCTATGGCTGCAGGGGTTGACGGGTTGGATTTGGTTCGTCGTATTCTGGCTACAGCCCCAGATTTTCTTGCGGAAGATGGAATACTGGTATGTGAAGTAGGTAACAGTATGGTACATCTGATTGAGCAATACCCTGACGTACCCTTTAAATGGCTGACATTCGAACATGATTATGGTGATGGTGTTTTCGTACTGACTCGCCAGCAACTCGTTGGGCATCACGAATATTTCCAGCAATTCAAAGACTGATATTTTTTTCATTCATTCAATGGTTAAAACGGATATTTCATATATACACTTCGTCTTTCAAACTGCCTCTTTGTTGGCTGCGCTTGCTCACCCCGGTCACATAGTTATCTATGCTTCCGGGGATTTGCTCTTTTGCCGTCGCGATGCAACTTGAAATCCATTGTATATAAATTGTATCTCTGTCCAATGACCCTCGTGCTACAGCTAAAAAGCTGTTGCAACCTAAAAGCTGGAAGAATAGAAAGACAAATCAATTTGTTGAAATAAGATAGGTTTTAATCATTGGGTGAGTTATTGTTATTCGCTCTCTTTAAATGCATAAATAATGATGGCAGGGTAAGAATGGCAGGAAATAGTATCGGGCAGTTTTTTCGTGTCACTACGTTTGGTGAATCTCATGGAATCGCGTTGGGCTGCATTGTCGATGGTGTTCCACCGGGCATTGCCATTACAGAAGGCGATTTGCAGATCGACTTAGATAGGCGTCGCCCCGGAACTTCCCGTTATACCACACAACGCCGTGAACCTGATCAGGTTCGCATTCTTTCTGGTGTTTTTGACGGGATAACAACAGGTACCAGCATCGGTTTGATGATCGAAAATACTGACCAACGTTCACAAGATTACAGTGCAATTAAAGACGTTTTCCGTCCCGGACATGCTGATTATACTTATGAGCAAAAATATGGGCTGCGTGATTACCGTGGTGGTGGACGCTCATCTGCCCGGGAAACAGCGATGCGTGTTGCCGCTGGGGCGATTGCCAAAAAATACCTGTTGGAAAAACATGGCATTCTTATTCGCGCCTGCCTGACTCAAATGGGCGATATTCATTGCGAACTGAAAGATTGGGATCTCGTTGAACATAATCCTTTTTTCTGCCCGGATGAGAGCAAATTGATTCAGCTTGATGAATTATTGCGGGCATTGAAAAAAGAAGGGGATTCCATCGGTGCAAAAGTCACGGTAGTTGCTGAGAATGTCCCTGCGGGATTGGGAGAACCGGTATTTGATCGCTTGGACGCTGATATCGCTCATGCACTGATGAGTATTAATGCAGTAAAAGGTGTGGAAATCGGTGATGGCTTCACTGTTGTTAACTTACGGGGCAGCGAAAACCGTGATGAAATCACAGCCCGGGGATTCACCAGTAATCATGCTGGCGGTATTCTGGGTGGGATCAGCAGCAGCCAGCCGATTGTTGCACATATTGCGCTAAAACCGACTTCCAGCATTATGGTGCCCGGCAAAACCATTAATCGTCAGGGAGAAGAAGTGGACATGGTGACACGTGGTCGGCACGATCCCTGTGTTGGCATCCGGGCTGTACCTATTGCAGAAGCAATGATGGCGATTGTGTTGATGGATCATTTGCTGCGTCAGCGAGCACAATGTGCGGATGTGACACAATCACTTCCTTGCAGGTAAATCTGGCGCTGAGGATCGACAGCATCACCTTGGCCCGGTTGCATTTGGTTTGTTTAGCTGGTTGTTTATTTTTGATTTTAGGACTCTGAATTAATACATGACTGCACATCATTATCATCAACTGATTGAAATTTTTGATAATTGCTTTAGCGATGACTGTAATACCCGTTTAATAAAAGGTGATAATGAGCCTGTTTACCTGCCTTCAGACGATGAAGTAAGCTATAACCGGATTGTATTTGCCTATGGTTTTTATGCCAGTGGATTACATGAAATCTCACATTGGTGTATCGCCGGAAAAGAACGCCGTAAGCTGGTCGATTTCGGTTATTGGTATTGCCCGGATGGTCGTGATGCTCAAACACAAGGGGAGTTTGAAAAAGTAGAAATTAAACCGCAGTCGTTGGAATGGCTATTCTGCGTAGCCGCGGGTTTCTCCTTTAACGTAAGTTGTGACAACCTTGAAGGCGATTTTGAACCGGATAGTCTGGGGTTTCACCGGAAAGTGCATGCACAGGTCATGCAATATCTTGAAAATGGAATACCCACACGAGCAGCACGCTTTATTCAGGGTCTACAATCGTTTTACAATACGCCTCCACTAAAAGCAGAACATTTTCCTTACCCGGAAGAGCTTTTTGCTAAATTGAAATAGATTTTGAGGAAAAAAATGCTCGCAGAGTTTGAAACACACATTCTGGCGCAAATTGATGATATGGTCGAATATGCCAGTGATGATGAATTATTTGCTGGTGGATACCTCCGCGGACATCTGACACTGGCTGTTGCCGAGTTGGAACAAGAAGGCGCAAATACGGCTGAACAACTTCACCAACGTGTTGAAGAAAGCGTTTATAAAGCAATTAAAGCGGGTGAATTGACGCCACCGGATCAGATTTTAATTTTGTCAACCTGGCAAAAATTATTGGACAGCGCGACAGCCTAATCGATTGACACAAAAGACTGACTTGTGACTACTCTTCAAATTGTTACGTTGACAACTTTTCGTTATATCAATTGGAATGCCCTTGTTGAGCGTGGATAGATTAGAATTTGCATCAGGTATGCTGTTTTCTATACCTGACGCAGAAGAATAGGCTGGTTTAAGGTTTTTCTGTTTTAACTGCCTTGCCACGCAGCAGTTTTCTAACCCAAAAGCGATTCGGATGTAAGGCGGCTAATGTTTCATCATCGAGTGGCAATGCTTCCCCAAAAATCTGGCTTGCCAGTAATTCAGCACTTAATGGCGCAGAGCATAAACCGCGGGAACCCAGTGCTCCAAGAACAAATAAATCAGGGTAACAAGGTGATTCCTCAATAAGTTCATCGGTATTTATCCGTTGAGATAAATCCGCATATTTCTCCATAACTTCACTGAAAACAGGAACGTTCCCGACCATTGGCATATGATCCCGAATAACACATCGTATGCCTTGTCTGGATTTTCCTTCCGAAATATTAACTTCATGTACCCAATCGACATCAGGAAAACATTTTAATAAACGGGCACGGTTTTCTTGCTGATCGGCAGATGAATATTGAGTATCCAGTTGCTCACGTTGGTAACTGGCACCGATACAGTGATATTGGTTATGAGGATTAACGGGTGTCATATAACCGTCATAACACAATACACTTTTCAGTTGATTGAGACTGGCTGTGGTTGGGATATGGCTAACTTGACCACGGACAGCGGTGACAGGAAGTTTTTGAGTTTGCTCAAACTGTGATAGACAATGACCATTGGCAATAATGACCACATGATGATTTTTCTGTCGGATTTTTTGCTGTGAACTTTTTTGTTTTTGGTACTGAATATGTAACTGCCAGTCATTTTCATCTTGAACTAACTGGAGCACTTTATGATTGAAATGAACCGACATTCCACGTTGTTCGGCAAGTTTAATTGCTGCTTGCGTTAATTGTGCGGGGTATAACCAGCCACCTTGTGGGTAATGTATGCCGCGATAATTAACGTCTAATCCGCTGACTTGGCTTAATTGCTGGCGATCCATACCAAATGCAAGTTCTTCCGGCCATGATGTTTGCAGCATTTTGTCAATTTTTTTGCCACTTTTCTCATCGTAAGCTAACTGACTAACACCACACCACTGATGGTCAAACAATATAGTGTTATCACTTAATTGGTCATACTGACGACGGGCAAAAGTAAATGCGGATGTGAAGAAATGCTCAAGTGGATCGTCACGGCCATTAAGCAGGGGATAGAGAGCCGCTTGCTGATTACCTGATGCATTCTGGGCCGGTTGCTCGTCCTGACAATATAACGTGACCTTTGCGCCACGGCGCAATAACGCCAGTGCAGTCAATGCACTGGCAATACCACCACCGATAATGGCAATATCATCAGTATGAGAAGCCGACTGGCGGGCAAACCATGACGTGTTAGCCAGTGAGAGCGGAGGATTTTCTGATGGAGATAAAATACCGGTCAGCATCTCTCTTTTACGTCCAAATCCTTTGATCTTCGAGACAGTAAAACCTGCATTTTGTAAACCCCGTCGGACGATTCCGGCAGATGTAAAGGTTGCAAATGTACCTTCTGGACGACAAAATTTTGCCATTGCAGTGAACAGCTGTTCGCTCCACATTTGTGGATTTTTGGAGGGAGCAAAACCATCCAGAAACCAAGCATCAACTTTTCCAGTCAGGCTTGAATTTATCTTAGGTAATAGATCATTTACATCTCCAAACCAAAGATCCAGAGTGATGGTATCATTATCAAGTATTAATCGGTGACAGCCCGCAAGGTGTAAGGGCCATTTCTGACATAATTGCTCAGAAAACGCCTGAAGCTCCGGCCAACGCTGATGTGCTGTTTTCAGGTCTGCAGGCTTTAACGGGTATTTTTCAAAACTGATGTAATGAAGCCGTTTTAGAGGGGCTTCAGGATATTGCTGTCTGAAGAGCGAAAAAGCTTGCCAAAGTGTCAAAAAATTCAAGCCAGTACCAAATCCCGTTTCAGCAATGACGCAGTTTGGATAGCTATGGGTGTTAAAGCGTTGAGGGAACTTATTACCTTTCAAAAATACATATAGAGTTTCTTCTAAACCATCTTGATTTGAAAAATAAACATCATCAAACTGCTCTGAAATAGGTGTGCCCTGCTCATTCCAGCTTAGGGCTGCGCTGCTGATAGCACTGTTTTTCACAATAATGCCTGTATTGTTGACAATAATATTATAAGGATTTTAGCGGTCTTCATCTGGTTGTACCACCCGTGGGAGAGTTTTATCACTAAGTCCAGATCAATGTTTCCATGAATTTTTAACCTGATCGGACTTGTTCGGCGTACAAGTGTACGCTAAAGTGCGGTGGAATAAATCCCGCAGGTAAACATATTGATGAGGTAAGTAATGAGACGTGCAGTAATCACTGGTCTGGGGATTGTATCCAGTATTGGTAATAACCAGAAGGAGGTTCTTGAATCTCTGAAAGAAGGTCGTTCAGGGATAACTTTCTCAGAAAAGTTCAAAGAAATGGGTATGCGTAGCCACGTTTGGGGCAATGTTAAATTGGATACATCAGGGTTGATTGACCGTAAAGTCCAACGTTTCATGAGCGATGCCTCTATTTATGCTTATCTGGCAATGGATGAAGCAATTAAAGATTCAGGTCTGTCCGAAGAACAAGTTTCCGATATTCGTACGGGTTTAGTTGTTGGTTCAGGTGGTGGTTCCCCCTATAACCAAGTTGCGGGTTCAGATGGTATGCGTGCCCGAGGGCTGCGTGGTGTTGGGCCTTATATGGTTACACGCGCAATGGCTTCCGGTGTCTCAGCTTGTTTAGCAACTCCTTTTAAAATTAAAGGTGTTAACTACTCCATCAGTTCTGCCTGCTCGACCTCAGCACATTGTATTGGCCATGCTGTTGAGTTGATCCAACTTGGTAAGCAAGATGTGATTTTTGCTGGTGGTGGTGAAGAATTGAGCTGGGAAATGGCTTGTGAATTTGATGCAATGGGAGCACTTTCCACTAAATATAATGAAACACCAGAACGAGCTTCCCGTACTTATGATCAGAGTCGTGATGGTTTCGTGATTGCAGGCGGTGGCGGCATTGTCGTTGTTGAAGAATTGGAACACGCATTAGCCCGTGGCGCGCATATTTACGCTGAAGTCATTGGTTATGGTGCTAATTCTGATGGTGCTGATATGGTTGCTCCTTCTGGCGAAGGGGCGGTACGCTGCATGCAGATGGCGTTAGACAATATTGAAGGTGGCGTAGATTACATTAATACCCACGGAACTTCGACACCAATCGGTGATTTGAAAGAATTGGAAGCCATCAAAGAAGTTTTTGGTGATAATACGCCTGCTATTTCTGCCACCAAAGCGATGACAGGGCATTCATTGGGAGCGGCGGGTGCTCATGAAGCGATCTACAGCCTTTTGATGCTGGAGCATGGCGTTATTGCGCCAAGTATCAATATTGCAGATCTGGATGAAAAAGCAGCGGGTATGAATATTATCACTGAGCCTACCAAACGCAAGCTAAGAACAGTTATGTCCAATAGCTTCGGGTTTGGCGGCACAAATGCATCCCTAGTGATGCGCAAGTATTCAGACTAATGCTTTAAAATTACCAGTTATCCACAATGGATTTCAAGTTGCATCGCGACGGCAAGAGAGCAAATCCCCGGAAGCATAGATAACTATGTGATTGGGGTGAGCGAGCGCAGCCAACAAAGAGGCAGTTTGAAAGACGAAGTGTATAAAATGAAAGCCAATCCATTGATTATATGGATTGGCTATTTCAGTTATGATGCCCCGATTTTATTACGGCGTTTATTAACGATGCGCAAAGCAGGTGGAATAATAATCACTAATATTGCCAGAATCAGCAAAACTTGAGCGATGGTACTACTCCACAGGATCTCAAAATTTCCATTACTGATTGATAGCGCACGTCGCAGGTTCTGCTCCAGCATTTCGCCTAAGACAAACCCTAAGATGAGAGGTGACATTGGAAAATTCATTTTTCTAAGGATATGACCGAAAACACCTAACCCAACCATCAACATAAGATCGAATGTGGTACTGTGAACGGCATACACCCCAACTGACGAAATAATGGCTATTGAGGGAACCAAAAACCACATTGGAACTTTCAGCATACGGGTAAATAGCCCGATCATCGGAATATTCATGATCAGCAATAAAATATTGGCAATCAGCAAGGCGGCAATAAGCCCCCAGACGATATCTGGTTGCTCAGTAAACATTGTGGGACCGGGTGTAATATTATAAAGCGTCAACGCGCCTATCATTACAGCGGTTGTTCCTGAACCGGGAACACCGAGAGTGAGCATCGGGATGAATGAGCCACAGGCTGAAGCATTGTTGGCGGCTTCCGGCGCAGCCACCCCGCGAATATCACCTTTGCCAAACGAATCACTGTTACCGCTAAGCCGTTTCTCCGTCATATATGTGATTGCACTGGCGATGGTTGCTCCGGCACCAGGCAATATACCGACGAAGAAACCAATTACTGATGACCGTAATGTTGGCCCAATACAGACTGAAGCTTCTTTTCGATTAAATAACAGGCGTCCGGTTTTGCTTATCACTTTTTGCCCGGTAGACGTGCTTTCTAACATCAACAAAATTTCACTGACTGAAAATAAACCAATTACGACAACAATAAATTGAATGCCATCGGAGAGATGTACGCTATCGAAAGTGAAGCGATAGACACCAGTGTTCGAATCTACGCCTACAGTGGCTAAACTTAAACCAATTAAAGCGGCCAATAACGACTTAACCGGATTTTGGCTCATCATGCTGCCGAGACAGGCAATGGCAAAAATCATTAGTGCAAAATACTCAGCGGGTCCGAATGCCAAAGACCATTGTGCCAGAAGAGGGGCAAATAAGATGATGCCAATGATAGCAAGAAGTGAACCACAGAATGAACTGACGGCAGAGATGGAAAGCGCAATACCTGCACGCCCCTGTTTTGCCATAGGATAACCGTCCAGGGTTGTCATAATCGCGGCAGCATCTCCCGGCACATTCAGCAGTATCGAGGAAATACGCCCCCCATATTCACAACCAATGTAGACAGTTGCCAATAAAATCAGGGCGGATTCAGCAGGTAATTTTAATGCAAAAGCCAGTGGCAGCAAGATCGCTACCCCATTAATGGGGCCAAGACCGGGTAGTAAGCCAACAATAGTGCCAATAAAACAGCCGATTAACGCAATAATCAGATTTTTAGGGACCAGTGCTACTTCAAACCCCTGACTCAGATATAACCAAGTATCCATCTTTGTCTCCTTAACTGAGCCAGTGACCTATGGGTAGAGTGACATCTAACAGACGATCAAAGGCAAAAAAGAGTGAAATTCCAAGAAATATGCCGGAAATAACTGCCGAGAGTAATGTGGCGTTAAATAGCAATGCCACGCTGATGGTCAATAATATTGTTGCCAGAGGAAATCCCAGCCATTCAAATAACCAGGCATAAATGACCAGTGATACAATCAACAAAACTAAACGACGTAACACTCGTGGTGTTGGCCAGTAGACAGGATCAGTTTTTTTAAATAGTAATAAAAATGAACAGAATGCCATTAATGAAATAATAATGATTGGGAATGGTCGCGGACCCAAAGGCTCGTAGCTATATTCACTATGAATTCCCCAGGCAATAAACAGCCCTATTCCACATAGCACCAGCCACACAGCAGCAAAGATACGATCGCTCATGATGGTACTCCTGCTACTTTGCTAAACCAAAGGATTTGGCCATATCATGGTATTGGACAACTTGTTTTTTCACATACTCATCCAGTTCGTTACCAGTTATATTGAATTCAAATAATCCACGCTGATCGCGCTGTTTTTTGAATTCGGTAGTTTGCTGTAGCTTTTTAAAGGTATCGATCCACCATTGGTATTGTTCATCAGAGACTTTTGGGCCTACATAGAAACCCCGGATAACTGGCCAAATAAGGTCATAGCCTTGCTCTTTTGCTGTTGGAATATTTGCCAGATTACCGTTCAGGCGTTTGTCGGCATAGACAGCAAGAATGCGAATTTTGTCGCCATTAAGATAAGGTAAGGTTTCACCTAGATCGCCAGAAACAACTTGAATATGGTTGCCCAGCAGAGCCGTGATGGGTTCACCACCGCCTTCAAATGCGACATAGCGCATTTTGCGGGGGTCAATACCCACTTCTTTTGCCAGTAATGCTGTTTTCATCCAATCCTGACTCCCGATAGAAGCACCTGCACCAAATACAATTCTGTCGGGTGCTTTTTTGAAGGCATCCATCAGGTCTGTCAAACTTTTGTAAGGCGAATCATAGCGCACGGCAATCATACCGTAGTCTGTACCCACACTGGCCAGCCAACGCACATCATTGGCGTTGTAACGGCCGAACTTTCCTTGAGCAAGATTCAACAGAGAACCGCCGGAAAAAGCGACAATCGTACCCGGTTCAGCAGGCCGCTGAGCGATGATGGCATTGTAGGCAACCGCACCGACACCACCGGGCATAAATGTGACTCTCATTGGAGAATTGATAGCATGGGTCTCTAATAGTGAAACCTGAACTAATTTGCAGGTTAAATCAAAGCCGCCACCCGGCTTGGCTGGCGCAATACATTCAGTTCTACCGGGAGCGTTGGTGGCAAAGGTATGAGTACAAAGGAGTAGGCTTGCAGCGATTAATAAAGTTTTGAATGTTTTCATTTTGATTCCTCACAAAACGCCGATAAGGGAGACAAGTGACAAATTCCTGGCGCATGCTTATTTATAGGAGTGAAACCTTTCAATTACCTTTCATTAACAAAGAAAATTATCTGGATGTGACATTAGTCGCCTAATTTGTGGGAAGCTTCGCATTGGCGTGTTAATAAGCTGTTTCTATTTTTATTAACCTACAAACAATTGCTAAATGTTAAGATTGCAATTGTGCAATAACTCCGGCTTTATTTCTTTAGTTGATTTTTCATATTAAGTATCAAATCAATAAAGAATAAATATAGATCTGGCTCACATGGCAGGATGGAATGAAAGTATTGCGCACGATGACAGAGCAGAGGGAGATGTTTTTAATATGCGTCTTTTATTAGTTGAAGATCATCTTGATTTATCACATTGGTTATATAAGGCATTAAGTCATTCTGGATTTGTAGTTGATTTGGCTGAAGATGGTGTTGTGGCGGATCAGCTTTTGCAGACTGAAAATTATGCTTTACTGATTTTGGATGTTGCTTTGCCAAGGTTGAACGGTATCTCTTTGTTATTACGGTTGCGGAGACGGGGGCAAAATTTACCTGTCTTGTTATTGACGGCTAACTCAGGTGTTACAGATCGTGTGAATGGGTTGAATTCAGGTGCAGATGATTACTTGACCAAGCCTTTTGATTTTAAGGAATTGGAGGCTCGCATACGTGCGTTGTTGCGGCGTAGCGCTGGTATTCAACAAGAAACACTGAAATTCGGCTCACTGGTTTATGAAGATGAAGGTTATTTCTTATTGGATAATGTGCCGTTAGTACTTACCCCCAGAGAATTATCAGTTTTAACAACCCTGTTTCAGCGCAGGGGGCGTCCTGTTTCGAAACAGCAATTGTTTGAACAGGTATTTTCTCTGTCGGACGATGCAAATCCTCAGAGCATTGAATTGTATGTACATCGATTACGAAAAAAATTACTCAACAGTGATGTAGGAATCGGAACATTACGTGGATTGGGATATCGGTTAGAGCGGCAGGAGCAATGAAATACTTCAAAATACCCCGATTATTATTCCATCAATTGCTGCTTTTTTTGGGGGTGCCGTTACTGTTATTTGGCTGTGCTTCTGTTTATAGCCAGTATATTAGCGTGAGGAATGCCACAACGCTGGCTTATGATCGGACATTGCTTGCGTCAGCAAGGACGGTTGCAGAACGTTTGATCGTCCAGAACAAACATTTGATTGTTGATGTGCCTTATGTTGTGTTGGATAGTTTTGAACGCAATACGAATGATCGACTTTACTATCAAGTTATCTCGCCAGAAGGTAAAACAATTTCTGGTTATGGTGATCTCCCCCCCATACCAAAAAATATCCGGCGTTCACCATTGTATACGGCGCTTGCGTATTTTTATGATGCGGAATATCAGGGGCAGCCGATACGTGTGGTGGCGATGTACCAGTCTATCAATGAAGGAGGCATTATGGGCATGGCATTGATATTGGTGGCTGAAACGGTGATTTCCCGCCAATACATGGCTCAGCAATTACTGATTTCTTCGTTAGTAAGCCAAGGGTCAGTCGTATTGCTGACATTGCTTCTTGCTTACATCCTGCTAAAACAATTACTTAAACCATTGCGAAAACTTTCTGGCATTATGATCCACCGCTCCACCAATGATCTTACCCCTTTGCCGGATATTTTGCCGTGGCCTGAACTTTCGTTATTACTCCGGGCCTTCAACCGATATATCGAACGGTTGAAGCTAATGATGAGTCGTCAGGAACGATTCAGCGCTGATGCATCCCATCAACTCAGAACACCTCTTGCTGTATTGAAGACTCAAGTTGCAGTGGCGCACAGTGAACAAGATCCCACTCAGAGAGAAAAAATTCTGGCAGCGATTAACAAAAGTCTGGATAACATGATTTCACTGACTGAACGCCTGTTGCAACTGTCTCAGCTTAAAGTACATGAAAAGGAAGCCATACAGAATTATCAGCCCGTCAATATCGTAGAATTGTTGCAGCAAGCCTGCTTTTCCCGTCTGCAACAAGCAGAAAGTAAAAAGATAGATTTGGGCTACGAAGGGGAAGAGAGCTTATGGCTCAAAGGTGAGCCTTTATTGCTGACGGAAATGTGTGCCAATTTATTGGACAATGCCATCAAATATACCCCACAGACGGGAATAGTGACGGGCAGGGTCAGCATGAACCCAGACAAAAAATATTGTTGTCTTGAAATCGATGATTCAGGGCCGGGTATCGCACCAGAAGACATTGGTCAGTCGCTTATGGCTTTTAACCGTCTGGATAACGCAGCAGGGCTGGAAGGGACTGGACTGGGGCTGACCATCGTCAAGGAAATCAGCCTGTATCACGGTGCCACTCTCCAGCTTCTGCCCAGTGAGGCACTGGGGGGCTTACTGGTCAGAATTGTGTTCCGGCTTTCTTCATGATCTCTCCAATGCCCAGACTATGTTGTAATAAGGAAGCCGGTTCTCCCTTTTTATCCCTTCGTCTTTTTTTATCCCTGCGTCTTTCGGGTTGCAGTCAACAAAGCTGTAACTCTAAATCCATTAGGGTATATACAGATTAAAGTGGCAAAATAGCAGGTCACGCCCATTTAGCCGTTGGATGAGAAAAGTGAAAATTTTAGTTGATGAAAATATGCCTTATGCTGAACAACTTTTTCAGCAATTGGGTGAAGTACAGGCAATTCCGGGTCGTCCAGTACCTGCGGAGGTTTTGGAACATGCGGATGCTTTTATGGTGCGTTCGGTCACTAAAGTCAATGAATCCTTGTTGCAGGGCAGTGCTGTGAAATTCGTGGGTACTGCTACTGCGGGTATGGATCATGTTGATCAGCAATGGTTGTCACAGGCGGGAATTAGTTTCTCCGCTGCGCCGGGATGCAATGCGATTGCTGTGGTTGAATATGTATTTTCTGCACTGGTGCTGTTGGCTGAAAAAGATCAGTTTCAACTTAAAGATAAAACGGTCGGTATTGTTGGGGTTGGCAATGTCGGAGGGCGTTTGGCAGATAGGCTGAGGGCTTTAGGCGTGAAAACTTTGCTGTGTGATCCTCCCCGGACTGATCGTGGCGATGAAGATGAATTTTGGCCGCTGGAAAAATTGGTAAAAGAAGCGGATATTCTGACTTTCCATACACCTCTTAATCAATCAGGTGCTTACCAAACCTATCATTTGGCAGATGCAGAGTTACTTTCTGCATTGCCAGACAACCGAATTTTAATTAATGCCAGTCGTGGTGAAGTGGTTGATAATCAAGCGTTACTTTCCTTGTTGCAACGTGGGAAAAAATTGCGTGTTGTACTTGATGTTTGGGAACCAGAGCCTAACCTTTCACTACCTTTGCTGGCTTTAGTTGATATTGGTACGCCTCATATTGCAGGTTATACCTTGGAAGGCAAGGCTCGGGGTACAACTCAGGTGTTTGAAGCTTATAGTGAGTTTTTGGGACAACCCCGCCAGGCGAAATTGGCTGATCTGTTGCCTGAGCCTGATTTCAGCCAGATAACCCTACAGGGTGAAGTGACACAAAGCGTTCTGAAGCGTTTGATGCATTTAGTGTATGATGTGCGCCGTGATGATGCACCTTTACGTCAGATGGCGGATCAGGAGGGCGCTTTTGACCAGCTACGCAAACATTATCCAGAACGTCGGGAATGGTCTTCCCTGACAGTGCATTGTGATTCAGCGGAAAGTGCTCAACTACTATCCAAACTTGGGTTTAATGCAAAATTGAGTTTAACCCTGAAGTGATTTAATACGGGCAGGGGGTCCCTGCCTGTCAACAAAATGAAGAAGTGGAGAAAACCAACAATGTCTGAAGGTTGGAATATTGCGCTCTTGGGTGCAACGGGCGCAGTAGGCGGAGCGATATTCGCGTTATTGCAGGAGCGCCAATTTCCGGTTGGTGAACTGCATCTTCTTGCCAGTGAGCAGAGTGTTGGAAAAATCCGACGTTTTAATGGCAAAAACATCACCGTTCGTGATGCTGAAGAATTTGACTGGTCACAAGTACAACTCGCATTTTTTGCCGCGACGATGGAAGTCACGGCACAACACATTGAAAGAGCAACAGAAGCTGGTTGTCTGGTTATTGACAGCAGTGGTTTGTTTGCAGCAGATCCGGATGTGCCTCTGGTTGTTCCGGGGGTTAATCCGCATGCGCTGGCTGAGTATCGTAACCGTAACATCGTTGCGGTGGCAGATAGCTCAACCAGCCAAGTTTTGACTGCCATCAAGCCATTGATCGATGTAGCTGGTATTGCGCGTTTACAGCTGACTAATATCTTGCCAGTTTCCGTGCACGGGAAAGCTGCTATCGATGAATTGGCGGGGCAGAGTGCGCGGTTATTGAATGGCATCCCACCGGATGAAGGTCGTTTCAGCAAACAATTGGCATTCAATTTATTGCCTTTACTGCCTGATGTTGAAGGGGCTGTACATGAAGAGCGCCGCATTGTAGATCAAGTCCGTAGAATATTGCAGGACGAAGGTTTGCCAGTTTCTGTAAGTTGTGTTCAGTCTTCCGTCTTCTATGGTATTGCACAGATGGTAAGTTTGGCAACATTGCGTCCGGTTGGTATGGAAGAAGCACGTGGCGAATTTGAACGCATCGAAGATATTCAGATCTCAGAAGAGGGCGATTATCCAACTCAAGTAACAGATGCTTCAGGGCATGATGGCTTAAGCATTGGTTGTTTGCGCAATGATTATGGTATGCCAGAAATGCTACAGTTCTGGTCAGTTGCCGATAATATCCGTTTTGGTGGCGCACTGATGGCAGTTGAAACCGCAGAAAAACTGGTGCAGGAGCAGTTTTACTGATGTCTGATACAGCACTGAGTCAGTCTGTGCCAGAGGCAAAGAAAGTGAAAATTGCACTGGGGATTGAATATGATGGCAGCCGATATTATGGCTGGCAGCGTCAGCAAAAGGTGAGAAGTGTACAGGAATGTTTGGAAAAGGCGCTGTCGAAAGTAGCGAATGAGCCTATTTCAGTTTTTTGTGCAGGCAGAACAGATGCCGGGGTGCATGCAACCGGTCAGGTTGTGCATTTTGAAACTTCGGCACAACGTAAAGATGCAGCATGGACAATCGGGGTTAATACCCATTTGCCGCCGGATATTGCCGTGCGCTGGATTAAAACGGTTGATGATGAGTTTCATGCCCGTTTTAGTGCAACAGCTCGTCGTTATCGCTATGTGATTTTCAACCATCGCTATCGTCCAGCAGTACTGGCAAAGGGGGTTACGCATTTTCACTATCCATTGGATGAGAAAAAAATGCATGCAGCCGCACAAAGCTTATTGGGAGAAAATGACTTTACCTCTTTCAGAGCGGTGCAATGCCAGTCCAACTCACCGTGGCGCAATATGATGCACATTAATGTCAGCCGACACGGGCATTATATTGTCGTGGATATCAAGGCGAATGCGTTTGTTCATCACATGGTACGTAATATTGTTGGCAGCTTGCTGGAGATTGGCTGTGGTAATCAGAATATCGGATGGATGGCTGAGCTGTTGTCACTGAAAGACAGAACAAAAGCGGCGGCGACTGCCAAAGCTGAAGGTCTGTATTTAGTGGCGGTGGATTATCCCGCGCATTTTGGTTTATCTGAACCTACTATGGGGCCACTATTTCTGGAAAATGATTTAGTTTCTGGCTAATGATTTAATCTGACAGTTTCAAAATGTGACAGGGATGTTCGGGCATAACGAGGAATATTATGGAGTTTTTAACTCATTTTGTTGATTTTGCTAAATTCATTGTCGATTTTATTTTACATATTGATGCTCACTTAGCTGAGTTGGTTGCCAACTATGGTGATTGGGTATATGGAATTTTATTCCTGATTATCTTCTGTGAAACAGGGCTGGTGGTTACCCCGTTTTTGCCGGGAGATTCCCTGCTATTTGTGGCTGGTGCGATATCTGCATTAGATTCAAATGATCTCAATGTGCATATTATGGTCGCCTTAATGATTACTGCTGCCATAATTGGTGATGCGATAAACTATACCATCGGGCGGATTTTTGGCGAGAAACTATTTGCCAACCCGAATTCAAAAATTTTCCGCCGCCGTTATTTAGACAAGACTCATGAGTTTTATGAAAAACACGGTGGAAAAGCCATAATTTTGGCGCGGTTTGTGCCAATTATTAGAACATTTGCGCCGTTCGTCGCAGGAATGGGAAAAATGTCTTATCGTCATTTTGCTGCTTACAATATAATCGGTGCCTTTATCTGGGTGCTATTATTCACTTATGCTGGTTATTTATTCGGTGATATGCCAGTGATACAGCAGAATCTGAAACTATTGATTGTTGCAATTATCTTTATTTCTATTCTGCCCGGCATCATAGAAATTTGGCGTCATCGTCGCGCGGTGTCAAAAAAGCAGTAGATAGTAAATAGGTAACTGTTGACAGGTTTGAACAGTTTTTTATCCACCCTGCAATAGCATTGTGGTTTAATGGTACGTAAAACAAAAGCTGGCATCAGCCAGATTCAGACGGAAAGGTTCATTAATGAGCTGGATTGAAAAGATTCTAAATAAAAGCAAAATAATGCAAACTCGTAAGGCCAGTATACCTGAAGGAGTTTGGACAAAATGCGATAGTTGTAGTCAGGTACTTTATCGTGCTGAATTAGAGCGTAATCTTGAAGTGTGTCCGAAATGTGACCACCATATGCGCATTTCAGCCCGCCAGAGACTGGCTACATTTTTGGATGAAGGCACCGGCACGGAGTTAGGTAGTGAGCTGGAACCTAAAGATATTTTGAAGTTCCGCGATATCAAAAAGTACAAAGATCGTCTGGTTGCAGCTCAGAAGCAGACACAGGAAAAAGATGCCCTGATCGTGATGAAAGGTGCGTTGTATGAAATGCCTGTTGTAGCGGGTGCATTTGAGTTTAGCTTTATGGGTGGTTCAATGGGTTCTGTCGTTGGAGCGCGTTTTGTTCGTGCGGTTGAACAGGCTCTGGAAGATAACTGCCCGTTTGTCTGTTTTGCTTCCAGTGGGGGTGCGCGTATGCAGGAAGCCCTGATGTCACTGATGCAGATGGCAAAAACCAGTGCAGCGTTGGCAAAAATGCAAGATCGGGGCCTGCTCTATATCTGTATCTTGACTAACCCAACAATGGGTGGTGTAACGGCAAGTATGGGGATGCTCGGTGATATTAATATCGCTGAACCTAAGGCATTGATTGGTTTTGCCGGTCCTCGCGTAATCGAGCAGACAGTTCGTGAAAAATTGCCGGAAGGTTTCCAGCGCAGTGAATTCCTGCTGGAAAAAGGCGCTATTGACATGATCGTACGCCGCCCTGAAATGCGTGAAAAAGTTGCCAGCCTGATTGCAATGTTGACACACCAACCACAGCTAGGCACAAAAGCGGAGCCAACAGCAGAAGTCGTTGTTGAGCCTGCTGATGTCGAAACTGATATAAACATCAACACTAATAAAGAAGATGTCTGATATTTTGCAAACTCCTCAAGCCACGTCGCCATTGATGACGTGGCTTTCCTATCTGGAAAACCTGCATACCAAAGCCATTGATATGGGGCTTGAGCGCGTGGGCAAGCTCGGTAAACAATTAGATTTGCTGAATCCAGCGCCAAAAGTCATCACGGTGTCAGGTACCAATGGCAAGGGGACAACTTGCCATACCCTTGAATCCATTTTTCTGGCCGCAGGGCTTAAAGTTGGCGTATATAGCTCTCCGCATTTAGTACGCTACACCGAAAGAGTCCGTATTCAGGGCAGGGAGCCGGCAGGACAGGATTTCTGCCGTATATTTGCGGAAATAGAAGCCCGGCGTGGTGATATTTCACTGACCTATTTTGAATATGGCACGCTGGCGGCCTTACAGCTTTTTAAGGAAGCGGATCTTGATGTCGTGATTTTGGAGGTTGGTCTGGGTGGGTGCCTGGATGCGACCAACATTGTAGATGCAGATATTGCCGCAATCACCAGTATTGCGCTGGATCATACAGATTGGCTTGGTGCTGATCGTGAGCACATAGGTCGTGAAAAAGCAGGTATTTTCCGCCGTGGGCGATTTGCGGTAGTGGGCGAGCCAGATATGCCACATGCGATTGCTGAAGTCGCTGATGAATTGGGCGCGAAGCTCTTTCGTCGTGGCGTTGACTGGCAATTCTCGCAGGAGATAAATAGCTGGAACTGGTTAACCAATGATCAGCAATTCAATGAGCTACCTTTACCCAATTTGCCGTTGGCAAATGCCTCGACAGCAATGGGGGTAATTCATTGCTTGTTACAGGAAGACGATAAAGTCAGCCGAGCCATTGATGAGAAAGCAATCCATGCAGGATTGAAAAACGCTCAGTTACCCGGACGTTTCCAGATTATCAGAGAAAATCCACTGGTTATTCTGGATGTTGCACATAATCCCCAGGCCGCGGGGTATTTAGTACAGAAACTGGCAGAGTTGCCCTGTTCACCAAATCGTAAAATTCGTGGTGTGGTTGGTATGCTGTCAGACAAAGATATTGCCGGTACGCTGGCTTGCCTTTCTCAACAAATTGACGAATGGTACTGCGCATCACTGTATGAATTGCGGGGGGCAGAATCTGAGGTATTAGCCGGGCACCTTGCGCACCCACGGACATTCGCGGAAGTGGGGAAAGCATGGCAGCAGGCAATGGAAGATGCATCAGAGCAAGATGTCATTGTCGTCTGTGGTTCTTTCCATACCGTTGCTCATGTTATGGAGGCTCTGGAGGAGGAGAAGGGACGTGGCAAGTAAATTTCAAAATCGCTTGGTGGGAGCAGTCGTTCTGGTAGCATTGGGCGTGATTGTATTGCCCATGATATTTGATGGTGATAAGAAATATAACGAAGACCAGTTTGCTTCTATCCCATTGGTGCCGAAACTCGGAGACGAAGAGAATATTGATTCGATTCCACCGCTGACACAGGATATGCCGTCCACACCACCGGAGGGCGCAGCGGAAGCAATGCAAATACAAGAACAGCAGCAGCAACAGTTAGATGCAGAAATACTTTCTGACTCTTTATCTTCAGAGACAGCGCCGATGACACCGCCTCCTGTGGCTATCCCGCAAGAGCGTAAAGAGACGGTGAACGCTGAGCCACTTGTTCAGCAGAAAGTGGAAACCAAACCACAGCCTAAACCTGAACCTCGTCCTGAAAACAAACCAGAAATTAAACCAAAGCCAGTAGAGCAAGCCCCGCTGGCAGTGGCCTATGTTGTCCAGCTTGGCGCATTAAAAAATGCGGACAAAGTGAACGAAATAGTGGCAAGGCTACGTCTTTCGGGGCATCAGATATACACAATTCCTTCTTCTCCGGTTCAGGGACAGCTGACACGGATTTATGTAGGTCCCAATGCGTCAAGGCAGAGACTTGAATCTATTTTGTCCGAATTAAAGGAGTTAACGGGATTACAGGGGCAAATAAAAAATTACAAGCCATAATCGGACTGGAATGTCACGGGGAGCGAAAAGCTTCCCGTAAAAATACAATAAATTATTTTTAATAGATTGACAAATCTACTACGCAAACGTTTTCGTTTTCTGTTAGAATGCGCCCGACTTGAATGTCGGGAGCCTATTTTGGGTTAAAATATGGTCTGGATTGATTATACAATTATTGCCATCATTGGTTTCTCGGCACTGGTCAGCCTGATCCGTGGTTTTGTTCGCGAAGCGCTTTCCTTAGTAACCTGGGGATGTGCTTTCTTTGTTGCAAGCCACTTCTATACTTACTTGGCGGAATATTTCACTCGCCTTGAAGACGAGCTGGTGCGTAATGGAGTAGCGATTGCTATCTTGTTTATTGCAACGCTGATTGTCGGCGCGGTAGTAAACTATGTAATTGGTTCACTTGTACAGCGAACTGGTCTGTCAGGTACTGATCGGGTTTTTGGGATCTGTTTTGGGGCATTGCGCGGTGTATTGATTGTGTCTGCCATTTTGTTTGTTGCAGATTCTTTCACGCCACTTCCTAAAAGTCAGGATTGGCAACAATCACAGCTAATCCCACAGTTCAGTCAAATTATCAGGTGGTTTTTTGACTACCTGCAAAACGCGTCGAGTTTCCTGCCGGAGAGATAACGCCTCTCCGCTTGGCTGATGAGGAAAGACTACATGTGCGGTATTGTCGGTATCGTCGGTTTTACACCGGCCAACCAGTCGATTTATGATGCATTGACGGTGCTTCAGCACCGTGGGCAAGATGCAGCAGGCATTGCGACTATTGATAGTAACAATGAATTCCGTTTACGCAAGGCCAATGGTTTGGTCAAAGATGTGTTTGAAACACGGCATATGTTGCGTTTACAGGGAACAATCGGGATCGGGCATGTCCGTTATCCAACAGCGGGCAGTTCGAGTGCATCAGAAGCGCAACCTTTTTATGTTAACTCTCCCTTTGGTATCACGCTGGCACATAACGGTAATCTGACAAACGCACATGAATTGAAAAAAATGCTGTTTGAAAATGCCCGCCGTCATGTCAATACCACCTCAGATTCTGAAATTCTGTTAAATATCTTTGCTAACGAATTAAGTCAATTCCCACATTTTCCGATAGGGCCTGACGATATTTTCGCAGCAGTAGCGGAAATGCACAGAAAGATCCGTGGTGCATATGCTTGCGTTGCTATGATTATCGGGCATGGATTGGTCGCTTTTCGTGATCCTCATGGCATCCGGCCTCTGGTATTGGGGAAACGTACACTGGAAGATGGTCGCAATGAATATATGGTGGCATCGGAAAGTGTGGCATTAGATACATTAGGCTTCGAATTTCTGCGTGACGTAGCTTCAGGTGAAGCAATTTATATCACTGAGAATGGGCAGTTATTTACCCGCCAGTGTGCGGAAAATCCTTCCTTAACGCCTTGTATTTTCGAGTTTGTCTACCTTGCCCGTCCTGATTCCTTTATTGACAGGGTTTCGGTATATAACGCACGGTTGCGCATGGGTAAGAAACTGGGTGAAAAAATTGCTCGTGAATGGGAAGACTTGCATATTGACGTTGTTATCCCTGTGCCGGAAACGTCTTGTGACGTTGCGCTGGAAATCGCTCATATTCTGGATAAACCTTACCGTCAGGGATTTGTTAAAAATCGTTACGTAGGACGTACTTTTATCATGCCTGGTCAGCAGGAGAGACGTAAATCCGTTCGTCGGAAGCTGAATGCCAATCGTGCCGAATTCCGTGGTAAAAATATCTTGTTGGTGGATGATTCCATCGTGCGCGGGACAACCTCAGAGCAGATTGTAGAACTGGCTCGTGAAGCAGGTGCCAAGAAAGTTTACTTTGCCTCGGCAGCCCCGGAAGTTCGTTTCCCGAATGTCTATGGCATTGATATGCCAAATGCCAACGAACTGATTGCTCACGGTCGGGAAGTGGATGAAATTCGCCAGCTCATTGGTGCTGATGCGTTGATATATCAAGACCTACAAGATCTTATTCAAGCGGTACGGGAAGAAAACCCGGATATCGAAAAATTCGAATGCTCTGTATTTGATGGTATCTATATAACGAAAGACATTGACCAGATTTACTTGAATTATCTGGAAACATTGCGAAAAGACGATTCCACTAAAGTCCTCGGACAGAACGAAATTGAGGATCTGGAAATATATAATGAAGGATAATATCGTTATTATCACTCAGTTATACCCAGAACCTCAGAGGAAAAAATGAAAAAATTGATTGTCGGGCTGACCGGAGCAAGTGGTGCGATTTATGGTGTCAGGTTACTGCAAGTTTTGCAGCCAGTAGAAGGCATTGAAACGCATTTGGTGATCAGCCAATCAGCCCGGCAGACATTGGCATTGGAGACAGACTATACCTTACGGGATGTACAGACTTTGGCCGATACAGTACATGATAACCGGGATATAGCCGCATCCATTTCCTCAGGATCATTTAAAACATTGGGCATGGTTATCTTGCCTTGTTCCATCAAAACACTATCGGGCATTGTGCATAGTTATACCGATGGCTTAATTACCCGTGCTGCTGATGTTGTCTTGAAAGAAAGCCGCAAATTGGTATTGGGAGTGAGGGAAACCCCCCTTCATTTGGGCCACTTAAGGTTAATGACACAGGCGGCTGAAATCGGGGCGGTGGTTATGCCCCCGGTTCCCGCATTTTATCATCGTCCTGAGAATATTCAGGACATCATCAACCAGACTGTTAATCGTGTGCTTGATCAGTTCGATATCGATCTACCAGAAGATCTATTCAAGCGTTGGCAGGGTGCTAAACCTACAGGAATATGACCTGATAGAATTTCAAGTTGCAGCTTTGTTGGCTACGCTCGCTCACCCCGGTCACATATAGCAGAATCAATATAATCAGACATAAGTCACATGCTCTGTAAACAGCTCATCAATAGAGCATCTTTCTCGTCTTCTTGTTG
>NZ_FPBJ01000060.1 GCF_900116635.1 Xenorhabdus koppenhoeferi
TGCATGCTTGTCTTTGCATGCCAGTACTCTTCTTCGAAAATCTAGACTGTAACCCATCTCAATTCTACCTTGTCATTGGGATTTAGGTATTATGACACAGTATTATGATTCTGCTATAGATGTTCAAGCTAATATAACCCGAATTCTGGATTAAGAAGTTGACGAGAGGCCTGTTCCCGGGGCAATGTTTTGGTGCCCACCAAAAACCTCTCCGAGGGGGAACAGGCCATGAACAACTTAGTTGGAATCTTCTGTGATGTCGATGATTTTTGCCGTTTTTTTTATACCACAATGGACGCAATTTTGTCTTGATAATGGCTCCCGTCTGCGTCGCAGACAAGGTCATATGTATCCCAGTGAAATCATGACCATTCTGATCCTCTTCCACCTGTCGCATTACCGTAATTTTACGCATTTTTATCTGGAGCATATTGGGAAATATCACCATCAGGATTTCCCCACGTTGCTCAGTTATACCCGTTTCATCAGTGTCGCCCCTGCCGTTTTGGTACCGCTATGCAGTTATCTGACTCAATTAAAAGGAGACCCCACAGGCATCGCTTTTATTGATTCCACCAGTTTGAAAGTGTGCCATAACATCCGTATTCCCCGTCATAAGGTGTTTGAGGGAATCGCAAAACGAGGAAAAACCTCAATGGGTTGGTTTTACGGGTTCAAATTACATTTGATGGTGAACCATCAGGGCGAAATTTTGGCACTTAAAGTGATGCCCGGTAATGTGGATGTTCGGGAACCTGTTCGTGAATTAGCAAAAGGGCTAATGGGTTGTCTTTACGGTGATAAAGGTTATCTCAGCAAGGAATTAGCGGAGGATTTAGCCCAAAATGGGGTGACTTTTATCACGAAAAAGCGCCGTAATATGAAAGCCCAGGTGCTGGAAGAGTGGGATAGGATAATGTTATTAAAGCGTTTTATCATCGAAAGTGTGCCGCAGGCATACAAACTAGCCGCATAGGGAATGCAGCCAGTATGTAGCATAAGCTCAGGAGGAGAGGGTGGTAGGCCCACCGAAGTCCGCTGTCGGAAGCTGGCTTCAAACCACCTCAAGCGGCTGCCGTAAAGAGCGGAGGTCGTGAGCGTTGAGGTCAAAGCGCGAACAAGAGTTCGGCAGGTAGGGTACAAAGAGACGAGTAAAACCGAACCTATGTGGACGCGTCGTAAAGAAGAGAGTTGACATCAAAACCGGGGGCGTTTCTATCTTCCGGGATAAATCTGTGAGTGGATCCGAATGCTGCGCAGGTGGTGTCCGGCGTAGAGTGGGCGTGACTTTGTATCGGGCTCTTTCTGGGAACTGCGGGAACCTGTCATCACGATGTTAAGGAAGAAATGCAAGTCACTGAATTGACAGTATGAGAGTACCGAAGCGTGATACAGGGGCGGAGTGACTCGTAGTAGTGGGGAAATATTTGTAATGAATGTGGAGCGAAGGGGTCACGTCAGGCAGCCTTACCCGGTATCCAACTGTCAGGCAGGAGGAGATACGGAGGTGAAGGCAAAACCGTTTGTCATTGAGAAAAGGGAAGTGTCCCGAGCCTGGTTATTGGTTAAAGCTAATCAAGGTGCGGCAGGCGTGGATGGTCAAACCATCGCGGATTTTGAATCAAACTTAAAAGGGAATTTGTATAAACTCTGGAACCGCTTATCATCGGGCAGTTATTATCCGCCCCCAGTGAAAGGTGTTGCCATTCCCAAGAAATCGGGGGGTGAACGCCTGCTGGGTATTCCTACTGTCGCGGATCGTGTGGCGCAAATGGTGGTCAGGCTGCATTTCGAACCGCTTGTTGAACCTCATTTTCTGCCGGATTCTTATGGCTACCGCCCGAATAAATCGGCGATTGATGCCATCCGGGTCACCAGGCAGCGATGCTGGCAGCAGGATTGGGTATTGGAGTTCGATATCAAGGGCTTGTTTGACAATATTCCTCATGATCTTCTCATGAAAGCCGTGAGGAAACACACAAACAGTCCGTGGCTCTGTCTGTACATCGAACGCTGACTAACGGCCCCGATGAAAGGCAATGAAAAGGTGTTATTCCGGGAGAAAGGGACACCGCAAGGCGGTGTGATTAGTCCGATACTGGCTAATTTATTTCTGCACTACGTTTTCGACAAGTGGAGGCAGAAATATTATCCCCGGATGAAATGGTGTCGCTATGCAGATGATGGACTGGTTCATTGCCAGAGTGAAGCTCAGGCCAGAGAAATCTGGCAAATGTTGGAAACCGTTTCAGGGAATGTGGACTGGTACTGCATCCGGACAAAACCCGGATTGCTTACTGTAAGGATGTCGAACGAAAAGGAAAATATGAATATACCAGTTTTGATTTTCTGGGATATACCTTCAGACCAAGGTGGGTCAAGAACCGTAAAAGAAACAGTTTGTTTGTGAGTTTCACGCCGGCAGTCAGCAAAGCGGCCCAAAAAGCCATGAGATTCAAAATTCGCAAGTTGAAAATCCGAATGCGGACAGAACTGAACCTGATACAACTGGCAAACTGGCTAAATCCCATAATCAATGGTTGGTTGAATTATTATGGGCAATTTTGCCGGTCGGAACTGTATAAGGTCTTCAGGCAACTCAACAAAGCGCTGGTGCGCTGGGCCAGGCGAAAGTTCAAGGCCCTGAGCAGACACAAAACCCAAGCCTCAAAACTGCTTCAAAGGATCGCAAAGCAGAATAAGGGGTTGTTTGCTCATTGGCGGGCAGGAATGACAGGCGTGTTTGCCTGATGGGAGCGGTATGAGTCGAGAGGCTCACGTACCGTTCTGCGAGAGGCTGCGGGGGCAGTTCCCGTGGCCTACTCACCCCATTAATGGCCAATTGAAACACATTTCTCAAATAGAGCATTCTCGCCACCGAAGTATAAAAGGGTTTCTGTTAACCGTTTTATGTGGATTGATTGCTTACTGCGTTAAAGAAAAGAAACCGTCACTGAAAATTTTCTACTCAGAAGACGATTTCCCAGTGACGGCTTAAACAGAATTCGGGTTAAGTAGTTCTAGCTGCCCAGTTCCATCTTTCACCAAACACAATTGACGGGGAATGGCAAACTTCTCTTTATAGGGAGAATGAATGGTGCTTATTTGTGTAAAATGGAAATCTGTCATGGGTGTTTTGGATAATAATAATTCGGTAATAATTATTTATTGTTTATCGACAGTGCTGAACCTTCACAAATAGCTATTTGGTAGCAGCCCTGACCAGATAAAAGTGCACATTGATGAAGTAAGACAGCATTAGCGTTCAGGCTGGCTGCTTTTGCCAGCATATTTTGTCGTGCAGTTGCGATACTGGCTGGACGATCTTGCAGTGTATTGCGGCAGGACTCACCGGACACAATACCTAAATCTTTAAATGGTGAGCCTAAAAGTTCATCTGTTTTGGTGTACAGGCGAACGTAAGAGAACGCCTTATTTTGCTTGCCTGACTGATGTTTCAACTTCGAATCCGGCATGTCAGCCTTATTGGTTTTAGTTGGTAATGAAGTACACCCAACTATAAAGAGCGCCATGAAACAGATAAATAACACATGCATCAAGTTGAATCCTTATATTGATAGAGCCAGTAATTGAGTAGGTGCTGGAATCTGAAACTACGATGAAAGCGCTTGCTTTCCCCCAATAAACATAGGCGGATATAAAAATACCCGCCTGATAATTCTAATCTCGATTAACTGAATATGAAAGATTACCAGCCTTTTATTGCTCCGCCCTTGAAGACTTTATGTGCTTCTTGCTCTACTTCTGGTGATTGGAATGCTTTCACGAATTTTTGCACATTTTCAGCATCTTTGTTGTCTTCACGGCTAACAATGATATTTACGTAAGGTGAATCTTTATCCTCAACAAAGATACCATCTTGTTCTGGCGTTAAACCAATCTGCCCTGCATAGGTATTATTGATGAGAGCCAGAGCAATCTTCTGATCATCCAAAGAGCGAGGCAGCTGCGGTGCTTCCAGTTGAACGATATCTAATTGCTTAGGGTTGCTGGTAATGTCCAGAATCGTAGGCAGCAAACCAACGCTATCTTTCAACGTGATTAGACCATGTTTTTGCAGTAACAGTAGTGAGCGGCCCTGATTGGTCGGATCATTTGGTATGGCAATTTGGGAGCCATCTTTCAGCTCATCCAGTGATTTAATTTTCTTAGAATAAGCAGCCATTGGGTAGATAAAAGAGTTGCCGACAATAGCCAATTTGTAGTTACGTTCTTTTACTTGCTGATCTAAATACGGCTTATGTTGAAAGATATTTACATCAATATCTCCTTTGCTCAGTGATTCATTTGGCAGAACATAGTCATTGAATGTCGTCAGCTCAACATCAAGGCCATATTTATCTTTAGCTATTTGTTTGGCAACTTCAGCAACTTTTAATTCTGGTCCAACAATAACACCAACTTTAATGTGATTTGGGTCTCTTTGCTCTTGACCACAGCCTGCAATAGCCAACGTGCCTAATAATGCGCCTATTACAGCAATGGATTTCAATTTCACTGACATATTTTTACCCCTATTGAATACTGATTTATAACCTGTCTTATCAAGTTACTGAGTACTGCTATAGTGAGGCCTTCGAATATAAGCCCTGTTTTTAATAGGTGCTGTTACCAACACCTTTATCGTTGAAATAACTTTATTTGCGATTGACAGCTTTTACTAAATGGTCACCGCCTAACTGGATCAAGAACACTAAAATAACCAGTAAAGCTAGCACTGTATTCATCACAGTTGCATCATAACCGATGTAACCATACTGATAACCAATCTGACCCAGACCTCCGGCACCAACAGCCCCACCCATTGCAGAATAGCCAACTAAGGTGATTAAAGTAATTGTTGCTGCATTGATCAAACTTGGTAATGCTTCCGGTAATAAGATCTTTTTGACAATTTGGAACAGTGTTGCACCCATTGCACGTGCTGCCTCGATTAATCCAGATGGAATTTCCAATAAAGCATTCTCTACCATGCGAGCAATAAAAGGTGCCGCTCCAACCGTTAGAGGAACAATCGCAGCCTGTAAGCCGATTGACGTTCCGACAATCAGCCGGGTGAATGGAATCATCCATACCAGTAAAATAATGAATGGAACCGAGCGAGTTATATTTACCAATGCAGAAAGTATGCGATAAAGCGCTCCATTCTCAATAACTTGTCCTGGACGAGTAACATATAAAAGCACACCAGCCGGCAATCCAATAACAAAGCCAAAGAAACCAGAGACAAAAGTCATTACGAGGGTTTCCCAGACTCCTTTAGCTAATAATAAAATCATTCCTTCAGACATAACCGAGAACCTCTACTTTCACATGATGCTCTTCTAAAAACGCAATTGTTGATTTGATACTGTCGTTTTCCCCATCTAGCTCAGCCAACATCACCCCAAATTTAACACCACCTGCGTAATCCATTTGAGAACTCAAGATACTGATGTCGATATTAAAGCGGCGAACTGCCATTGAAATTAAAGGCGCATCAACTGATTTACCTGTAAATTCCAGTTTCAATAACGGACTACGGTCAGGTGCAGATTCTGGTTGTAATTTCTGTAGATAATCTTCAGGAATATCCAGATGCAGCGTAGATTTAATAAATTCTTGGGCAACAGGCGTTTTAGGATGAGAAAATATTGCGCTTACAATATCTTGCTCGATCAATTGACCACCACTGATTACTGCAACTTGATCACAGATGCGTTTAACGACATCCATTTCATGGGTAATCAGAAGAATGGTCAGACCCAAGCGGCGATTAATGTCTTTTAATAGCTCTAGAATAGAACGTGTTGTTGCTGGATCCAGCGCGCTGGTGGCTTCGTCACACAGAAGTACCTTTGGAGAACTTGCCAGAGCACGGGCAATAGCAACACGTTGTTTCTGACCACCAGACAAATTGGCAGGATAAGCATCATGCTTATCAGAAAGACCAACCAACTCCAGCAATTCGTTAACTCTGCTCTTTATTTCGGATTTTGATGTGTTATCCAACTCTAAAGGTAATGCAACATTATCAAATACAGTTCTGGATGACAGCAAATTAAAGTGTTGAAAAATCATGCCAATATGACGACGTGCACGAGTTAATTCACGCTCTGAAAGAGAGGTAAGATCCTGCCCATCAACTAATACTTGGCCTGAAGTTGGACGTTCAAGCATGTTTACGCAGCGAATTAAAGTACTTTTCCCAGCACCAGAAGAACCTATGACACCATAGATTTGCCCTTGCGGGACATGCAAATTGATATCTGAAAGCGCTTTGATTGAACGCGTTCCTTGTTGAAATATCTTATCTATCTGTGTCAGTCTTATCATTTTTTTCTTATTAGATGTATTAGATGTATTAGATGTATTAGATGTATTAGATGCAAAAGATGAATGACTTGAGAACATTTCGACAAGTCATGAATTAAAGCGGATGTTAAGGTGTCTAGACGTCCAAGTCAACTGGGAATAAATTAAATGCTACATTCTCATTCAGTAATAAATCATGCGATACTGTTTACTTAGTACATTCTTGGAGCAATCAAGTGACTCAAAGTATTCCCGCCGTATTTTTAGATCGTGACGGCACGATTAACATCGATCATGGCTACGTACATGAAATAGATAATTTTCAATTTATTGATGGTGTGATTGAAGCCATGTTGGAATTGAAAAAAATGGGCTATGCACTGGTCCTAGTAACAAATCAGTCAGGCATTGCTCGTAAAATCTTTACAGAAGATCAGTTTGTCCAGTTAACAGAGTGGATGGATTGGTCACTGGCAGACCGGGGTGTTGATCTGGATGGTATCTATTATTGTCCCCATCACCCGGAAGCAAGTGATGAAACATATAAGAAGAAGTGTAATTGCCGTAAACCACAAGCGGGTATGTTGCTTGACGCACAGAAAGAATTACATATTGATATGTCTGCCTCTTATATGGTGGGAGACAAACTAGAAGATATGTTGGCAGCAAATGCAGCTGATGTAAGTACCAAGATTCTTGTTCGTACAGGAAAATCTGTAACGGAAGAAGCAGAACATGTCGCAGATTTGGTTATTAATAGCCTGGCAGACCTGCCAAATGTGATAAAAAATAGGTAAAAATAGCCTTTTCGTTTAGTTTGTGAACATTTAAATAAAAAAATCACAAAAAGGCTTGCGTAAATTAGATAGCTCCCTATAATGCGCACCCGTTGTCACGACAAACATACAAACCTGTCGGGATGACAAAATGGAAGGCCCTGAAAAATAAGGCTTGACATTGACAGAGGGAAGCGTAAGATACGCCGCCTCGCAACCCGGAAGAACTTGCCGGTTGCCACCGCTCTTTAACAACTTAATCAGACAATCTGTGTGGGCACTCGCAG
>NZ_FPBJ01000017.1 GCF_900116635.1 Xenorhabdus koppenhoeferi
GCAGAACAAGAGGGGCAAGTCACATCAATCTTTGCCATTTGAATGTTCTCCAAATAGACAGACTATACATGATTCAATAGATTGATGTCACGACCCTTTTTTCGCTCTGCTTCTCTTATTCTTCTTTCTGATTCCCCATAGGCAGAAAGAATATATTTCCTTTGGTTGGCGGAAAAGTGCCAATAGCAAGCAGTTTTTCTTTCCCTGCAATGCGGTATTTCAATCTCCAGTATTTGGAGCCATTCACCTTTACCAACAGATACAAACCGCCGCCATCCGATAGCTTAAAATCTTTATCTTGGGGTTTTACTGTTTCAACTTGCCGAGCTGTTAGTTTCATGTTTCTAGCATCCTCGCCCCCCTCACAGTAATAGGGGTATTTTTTTAGGGGGTACAAAAATATACCCCCTGATTGGGGTACATTGCAATAGATGCTAGTAGACATCAGTAGAGCTTAATTTGGGAGTTTTCTTTGATTTTACTGGGAAAAGTAGACTTGAGGAGATGCTAGTAGAAGTGTAGATGGCGGAGGAGGAGAGATTCGAACTCTCGGATGGTTTCCCATCGGCGGTTTTCAAGACCGCTGCCTTCAGCCGCTCGGCCACCCCTCCG
Organism: Xenorhabdus koppenhoeferi; assembly: GCF_900116635.1. Lineage (GTDB taxonomy): Bacteria > Pseudomonadota > Gammaproteobacteria > Enterobacterales > Enterobacteriaceae > Xenorhabdus > Xenorhabdus koppenhoeferi. Next base: position 613 of record NZ_FPBJ01000017.1, read on the forward strand.
CGATGTCGAGCACTATAAACATCGCTGTTACCAATGTAAAGCATTTATCTGTTCAATTGCCGTCAGATTACTCACATTGCTGTCTGTTGGTCTATTTATTCAGCATTTTTGGTAATCTTTCTTGGGAATAGTGGTGATTTTTGCTAAATTGCTGTCATTGCTATTAGATAGTTAAAAGGTTATGTTGATATTTCAAGGTCGTGTGATCAAAACGGATGCTCAAGGTTATTTAAAAAACAGCAGTGACTGGCAAGAAGATATGGCGCCTTTACTTGCCGAACAGGAAGCAATCAATCTGACTGAACAGCATTGGGAAGTTATACGTTTTGTGCGGGGATTTTATGAAGAATTTAATACGTCCCCTGCTATTCGTATGCTAGTTAAAGCGTTTTTACAAAAATATGGAGAGAAGAAAGGCAATAGCCGTTACCTCTATCGTTTATTTCCCAAAGGACCTGCAAAGCAAGCAACAAAGATTGCAGGTCTCCCGAAACCTGTTAAATGCATTTGATTTATGCGTCCGTCGTTAGTGGCGGATGCTAAAATCATGCATCTCTTCTATTTCACAAAACTGTGATTGAAAATGCTCAATTTTGGAACCGGGTGGACCACTCTGCTCCAACCATTGAGTTAACTTTTTGATTTGACTATCATTACCACAAGCAACAATTTTAACACTGCCATCATTCATGTTGCGGACATATCCAACCAGCTTGTTTTTCTTTGCCCAATGGTATGTTTGATAACGAAATCCAACTCCTTGAACCCGACCGTAAACATAAATGTTAATACTGTATTTAGTCATTACTGGGTTCTCCCTAAATTAAAATAGTAAAAATTTTGAAACGTTAAACCCACTTTTGGTATTGTATTTTATATACGCAGCAGCTAACCTGAAAATATGAGGTAGCGATCACACCGCTATCTTGATTTCGAGGATCATGCAAAAATTCCGGCTACCGGGTATGCGCTTGAAATTTACCTTACTGTCCTTATATATAAGAATCATTGCAAGGTTTCTTGGGAGGTGACTATGATGATCGCCAGCAAATTCGGTATTGGCCAGCAAGTACGGCACAGTCTGCTGGGTTATTTGGGTGTTGTTGTAGATATTGATGCTGAATATTCTTTAGAACAACCGCAGGAAAATGATATTGCATCTAATGCTACCTTACGTTCGGCTCCGTGGTATCACGTTGTGATGGAAGGTGATGATGGTCAGCCGGTACATACTTATCTGGCAGAAGCACAATTGACTTACGAAATATCAGATGATCATCCAGAGCAACCTTCTTTGGATGAATTAGCCGAATCCATCAGAAGCCAATTGCAAACTCCACGACTACGAAATTAAACGCTTTTAGTTTATTGTTGTCCTCAAATCATTCCAATAAGGTGGTGAATATATACCCAATGGATTTCAAAATGTAGCCAACAAATTTACAGCTTAAAAGACAAAGGGAGTAAGTACAGGGCAATCGCATCTAAAATTCATTGACAAAGATTGAGCTTCATGTAGTTATACAGCTTTTAAAGTCAATCCTTATGTCCTCTGTCAGCCCTTTGTTACAGCATTTTGCCTCACTTGAAGACTCTCGTGTTCAACGAAATCAGCTGCATAGTCTGGAAAACATCCTGACTATCGCCATCCGCGCTGTGATTTGTGGTGCTGAAGGTTGGGTTGAAATCGAAGAATTTGGCGAATCTAAACAGGACTTCTTTACCCAATTTCTTGATCTCAACAATGGTATTCCCTCTCACGATACCTTTGGTCGTGTCTTTGCTGCACTTGATACTCAGGCTTTTGCCGACGGCTTCACCGCCTGGGTATCTACGCTGGCCCAAGGAATAGAAAAAGATATCGTCGCCATTGAAGGCAAAACCCTGCGTCGTTCATCATCCCCACTTATAGCAGAATCATATTAATATAGCATAATATCTCAATTCAAATGACAGGAGATAAAGCGAGATGGGATACAATTTGGATTTTCGAAAGCGAGTACTGGCATACAAAGACAAGCATTCGTTGACGTTCGAACAAACAAGTGCCCACTTTGAAGTCGCTATCCGCACCCTGTTTCGGTGGAGCGACAACATAGAACCCTGTGTAACGCGTAATAAACCACCGACTAAAATCAGTGATGAAACGCTCCTTATCGATGTCCAAAATTATCCTGATGACTATCAATGGGAAAGGGCAAAACGTCCGGGGGTTACACAGTCAGCTATCCATTACGCCTTGAAACGGCTGAATATCACTGTCAAAAAAAACGCTAAAACATCCCGATGCTGACGGTGAGCGCCGTCAGGCATTTATCGAGCGTATCCGTCACTATGAACACGCGGGTAAACAGATTGTTTTACAGCCCAGACTTGAATCCTATCGAACCCAAATGGGCTGAAGTAAAAGCGATAAGAAGACGTGAAAGATGTTCAATTGAGGAATTGTTTATAACGCACGTAAATTATGTCTAATTATATTGATTCACCTATAGGTGCTTATTCTAGCTGGAGTAATGCCAGATACTGGGCCTTCGATCCTATCAATAGCTTGTACTATGCAGGGCTGTATCCGTACACTAAGAGTGGTGTCAAATACCTCTGTGTCAATGGACTCGTGGACGCAATTGCTTCTTCAAGGTCAGACGGTTTGCAGAGTAAAAACTCGGTTTTCAGGATACCCTTAACATGCTCTGCCAACGCATTCTGATAGCAATCGTGGCCATCCGTCATTGAACAAATCACTTCATGGTACTTATGTAGCGCCTGATAGCGTTTTGAACAATACTGTAATCCCCTGTCTGAGTGATGGTTCAGCGATTGCTCGACTAATTTTCGGTTTTTTAAGGCCTGCTTGTACGCCTTGATAACCGCGTCTGTTCTTAAATTATTATGAACATGATGCCCCACGATTTTACGCGACCAGGCATCCGTAATCAGGCTTAAATACGCTTCCTCTGTTTTCACGGGGAGATACGTAATATCAGCCACCCAGACTTGTTCTGGCCCTGTTGGAATTATCTTATTAGGACCAACTTTAAGTAAATTAGGGTGACAGTGAAAACGATGATGGCTCTGCGTCGTTTTGTGGTAAGCCCGTCTGGGTCTGACCAACAAATGATGTGGCCTGAGTAAATCGAACAGACTGTCTCTGCCTATTTTTAATGGGTTTGATTGGTTGAGCAGGTACTGAAGCTTTCTCGTGCCAATACGGGGCTGCTTCAGGCGGATTGATTGCACTTGCCTCAGCACATCCTGGGCCTGTTGTTCTTTGATGACTGCCCGCTGACATTGCTGATAATAAGCTTGTCGTGTGATACCAAAGCGGTGGGTCGTCGAACGTTCATTTGGTTAGCTGGAAAAATGTCGACGGCTGTGGAAGAACTGCGAGAGGGATTTGAATACCAGCCTTCAGTTCGTCAATCTGGCATTCCTTGTCGTGCTGTTGCACAGAAAAAATACTGAATAGGCACTAGTACTACAGCCGTAACTACTCTGTAATCATAAGGTTATCCCGGCGACGATAATGACACGGTTGTGCATGGTATTGATGTCGTCGTCGCCAAGATGACCAATGTAAAACCTGCTCGACGATCTCCCCGGCCTTTTCCAACAATTTTGACAACAGCTTACGCAGTTCCGCCACGCTGAGGGCTACCAGCCCCGTCGGCGTTTTTTTCTCCTGTATTCGCAAAACCGCCAGCACCACATGAGCCAATAGGGATAAGGTAATGTGCCGATACCAGCTATGCCATTGCCGCACTTCATAATGATCCAGAGACCGCATTGTGCGGTCTTTTTTATGTATTTATTCTTTGGGTAAGGCTTTCTCCACCCGATTTTTCAACTTTTGGCCAGGGCGAAAAGTGACAACACGGCGAGCTGTAATCGGAATATCTTCGCCTGTTTTTGGATTGCGGCCTGGACGTTGATTTTTGTCTCGCAAATCAAAGTTGCCAAATCCGGATAACTTAACCTGCTCCCCATTCTCCAAAGAGCGACGCACTTCTTCAAAGAACATCTCCACTAGATCTTTAGCGTCACGTTTGCTAATACCCAGTTTCTCAAACAGATTTTCTGACATTTCAGCTTTAGTAAGCGCCATAAGTTCAGTCCCTCAAGGATGCTTGGAATCGCTGTTCTAATGCAGCAACGCATTTGTTAACAGTCGCAACAATTTCTTCTTCTTCCAGTGTACGCATGGTATCCTGCAAGATTAAGCTAATAGCAAGGCTTTTATAACCTTCCGCGACCCCTTTACCACAATACACGTCAAATAAGTTTATGCCAACTATATGATTTACGCCAACTTTTTCACATTCAACCAGAATATCTTCTGCGGCTACATTTTCAGGCACTACTACAGCAATATCACGGCGGTTAGACGGGAAGCGAGAAACTTCCTTCATCTCAGGAATTACGCGGTCTACCAGACTAGACCATAATAACTCGAATACCACGGTATGACCGTTTAAGTCAAGTTTACGCTCCAGTTCTGGATGAACAACGCCAATATAACCAATGTAACTATTTTCCAGATAGATCCCAGCACATTGTCCAGGATGTAAAGCAGGATGTGGATGTTCTTCTGCCTTAAAGGAAATCTTAGATAGTTTACCTGTCAATTCTAAAACAGATTCTAAATCACCCTTCAAATCAAAGAAATCAACTGCTTGTTTTTCAATCGACCAATGCTCAACGAAACGGTTTCCTGCGATAACGCCTGCCAGCATTAATTCCTGACGAATACCGTGTTCTGCTTGTTCATCCGGTACAAAACGCAGCCCTGTTTCAAATAAACGGACGCGATTTTGCTGACGGTTTTGATTATATGCAACCGTAGTCAATAATCCTGTCAACAAAGATAAACGCATTGCAGACATATCCGCCGAAATTGGATTTGGCAGGATCAATGCTTCTTGTTGCGGGTGCAGATGTTGCTGAATCTTAGGATCAACAAAGCTATAGGTAATCGCTTCTTGATAGCCTTTGTCCACCAACATTGTTTTGACTCGTTTTAACGGCAAATGAGCTTCGCGATGTGCAGTCATCACGAGATCAGCACGCACCGGAACATCAGGAATGTTGTTATAACCGTAAACACGGGCGACCTCTTCAACCAGATCTTCTTCAATCTGTATATCAAAACGCCAGCTAGGTGCAACAACCTGCCAGCTATCAGTGTGTACAGTTACCTGACAACCTAAACGAGTCAATATGTCAGTTACTTGTTCATCAGCAATATGATGGCCGATCAGTCGATCCAATTTCTGACGATTCAGAGTAATCGTTGCTGGTTTCGGCAAATAAGAGTCACTAGTAGCATCAACGACTTCCCCCGCTTCACCACCACAAATATCAATCAACAGCTGAGTGGCATACTCCATCGCTTTATGTTGGAGCTGTGGATCAACACCACGTTCAAAGCGATGAGAGGCATCAGTGTGCAAACCATAGCGACGAGCGCGACCTGTAATTGCCAGTGGTGCAAAAAATGCACACTCCAGCATAATATGCTGAGTTTCAGCGTTAACTCCAGAATATTCTCCGCCAAAAATCCCTGCCATAGCAACTAATTGCTTTTCATCAGAAATGATAAGTGTTTCAGCAGAAAGTTCGGTTTCACTGCCATCCAACAGTGTAAGTTTTTCACCTTGCTCAGCAAAACGAATAATAATTGAACCATCTAAACGTTCTAAATCGAACGCATGCAATGGTTGCCCTAATTCAAGCAAGACATAGTTAGTAATATCGACAACGGGATCAATAGAACGAATACCACCACGACGCAGCTTTTCACGCATCCATAACGGTGTTACCGCTTTAACGTTCACATTCCGGATAACGCGCCCTAAATAGCGAGGGCATGCTTCAGGTGCATCGACACGAATAGGAAATGTAGCATCAATGGTTGATTTAACCGTCTCAATCTTCGGTTCTACCATAGATAATTTATTGATGACCGCTACATCACGGGCAACTCCCATGATGCTCAAGCAATCAGCACGGTTTGGAGTAATGCTGATTTCAATCGCATTATCATCCAACTTCATGTAATCGCGCAGATCCGTACCAATCGGAGCATCCACTGGCAGTTCGATAATGCCATCATTGTCATTAGCAATACCCAGTTCAGAAAACGAACACAGCATTCCTTCTGATGGCTCTCCACGCAATTTAGCGGCTTTTATTTTAAAATCACCCGGTAGTACAGCTCCAACAGTAGCGACAGCAACACGAAGCCCTTGGCGGCAATTTGGCGCACCACAAACAATATCTAACAGGCGTTCACCACCGACATTGACTTTTGTGACACGCAATTTATCTGCATTTGGATGTTGACCACATTCAACAACTTCACCAACAACAACACCGTGAAATTGACCGGCCACTTTTTCAACACCATCAACTTCCAAACCAGCCATGGTGATTTGATCCGACAATGCTTCACTACTAATGGCCGGGTTTGCCCATTCGCGTAACCAGAGTTCACTGAATTTCATGAGATGTACCCGCCTTATTTAAATTGTTTGAGGAAACGCAAATCATTTTCAAAGAATGCACGCAAATCTGTAACACCATAGCGAAGCATGGTCAGGCGTTCCATTCCCATGCCAAAGGCAAAACCAGAATAGACTTCGGGGTCAATGCCAACGTTGCTCAATACGTTAGGGTGCACCATACCGCAACCCAAAACCTCCAACCATTTACCATTTTTGCCCATCACATCAACTTCTGCGGATGGTTCTGTGAACGGGAAATAAGAAGGACGGAAACGAACTTGCATCTCTTCTTCAAAGAAATTGTTTAAAAAGTCATGCAGTGTACCTTTCAAATTGGTAAAGCTGATATTTTTATCAACGATCAGCCCTTCTATCTGATGGAACATCGGAGTATGTGTGTGGTCATAATCATTGCGGTATACACGTCCCGGCGCAATAATACGAATTGGCGGCTGACGATCTTTCATCGTACGGATCTGTACTCCAGAGGTCTGGGTACGCAACAGGCGCGTTGCATCAAACCAGAAAGTATCGTGATCAGCACGTGCAGGATGATGCGCAGGAATATTCAGAGCGTCAAAGTTATGATAGTCATCTTCAATTTCTGGGCCAGATTCAACAGAGAATCCCAACTCGCCAAAGAAAGTTTCAATGCGTTCAATCGTGCGGGTAACAGGATGCAATCCGCCATTTTCTATACGACGGCCAGGCAATGAAACATCAATTTTTTCTGCTGCCAAGCGGGCATTCAAAACATCTGATTCAAGCTTGGCCTTATGCGCATTCAATGCTTCTTGGACTTCTTGTTTTGCCTGATTAATAACAGCCCCTGCCGCTGGGCGCTCCTCGGCGGTTAAGTCACGCAGCGATGACATCTGGAGGGTTAAATGGCCTTTTTTTCCCAGGTATTCAACTCGCACCAAATCCAACGCGGCAACATCCTTGGCTTCTTCTACGGCTGCTTTTGCCTTTGCAACCAGCTCAGTAAGATGTGACATCGTTTTCCTCTTCCTTTGGCCAGATGGCCCTTTAGTTGTTATCGACTCGACTATGTCCTCAAACTATTTCCTAATGAGGCCATAAAAATAAAAAAGCCTCCACACTGGAGGCTCAAGCGCTGTTTTTCGTGTCTTTTCTTACGCGCAAAGCCCCCTGATTTCAGGCGCTAAAGTAAAAAAAGAAACGAAAAAAGGCTAATCTCATCATTTTATTCTCTCCTGCATCCTTTCTGATCTGACCAGTGTTAATTTGACGAATAGTAAGCCATATTTTGGGAAAAAGTAAAAGAGGGAGCAAGCTCCCTCTTTTAACCTGACTTATGCCAGAGCGCCATTCGCTTTTTCAACCAGAGCAGCAAATGCTACTTTGTCGAATACAGCGATGTCAGCCAGAATCTTACGGTCGATTTCAATCGAAGCCTTTTTCAGGCCGTTGATGAAACGGCTGTAAGACATACCGTTCTGACGTGCAGCAGCGTTGATACGTGCAATCCACAGTTGGCGGAATTGACGTTTACGCTGACGGCGGTCACGGTAAGCGTACTGACCAGCTTTAATTACAGCCTGGAAAGCAACACGATAAACGCGCGAACGAGCACCGTAGTAGCCTTTCGCTTGTTTTAAAATTTTCTTGTGACGTGCACGGGCAATAACACCACGTTTTACGCGAGCCATATACTTCTCCTATCGTCTCTTCTGAGTTCTAATCTAAAAAAATCGCTTATGCGTATGGCAGACAAGCAACAACCAGGCCCAGATCACCTTTGGAGACCATGCCTTTTGGACGTAAATGACGCTTACGTTTAGTTGATTTTTTAGTCAGGATGTGACGAAGGTTAGCGTGCTTACGCTTGAAACCGCCGCTTGCGGTTTTTTTGAAGCGTTTAGCTGCGCCGCGTACTGTTTTAATCTTTGGCATTTTAATTTCCACTTCGCATTGTTAATTACAACGAATTAGTAAGGCGAATAGGCTCCACCCAGATTTCTGGGCTGGAACCTACTACTTGTTTGCCTGACTATTTCTTCTTAGGAGCGAGCACCATGATCATTTGGCGGCCTTCAACCTTCGTAGGGAAGGATTCGACAACAGCCAGTTCACTCAGATCATCACGAACACGGTTAAGCATTTCGATACCAATCTGTTGATGCGCCATTTCACGCCCACGGAAACGCAGGGTGATTTTAGCTTTATCGCCATCTTCCAGAAAACGAATCAGGTTGCGTAGTTTGACCTGATAGTCGCCTTCATCTGTACCAGGACGGAATTTAATTTCCTTAACCTGAATAACCTTTTGTTTCTTTTTCTGCTCTTTGATTGATTTACTCTTCTCATAGAGGAACTTGCCGTAATCCATAATACGACAAACCGGCGGTTCGGCATTTGGGCTGATTTCAACTAAATCAACACCAGCTTCCTCAGCTTTCTCAAGAGCTTCTCTCAGACTGACAATTCCAATCTGTTCGCCATCTAATCCAGTTAAACGAACTTCAGAGGCGCGAATCTCTTCATTAATGCGATTTGGGCGCGCCGGTTGAATTCTTTTTCCGCCTTTAATACCTTATTCCTCCAATTGATGAAGATTGCGACTGCGTATTTCTGTCAGCAATTTTTCTGTAAACTCACTGATGTCAATGCTGCCCAAATCCTTGCCACGGCGAGTACGGACAGATACTTTTCCTGACTCGACTTCTTTATCACCACAAACAAGCATGTAAGGCACACGACGCAGAGTGTGTTCGCGAATTTTAAAACCAATCTTCTCATTTCTCAAGTCTGCTTTTGCACGAATGCCCGCATCTTGAAGTTTTTTTACCAATTCCTGTACATAATTTGCCTGACCATCAGTAATATTCATGACGAAAACTTGCTGAGGAGCCAACCATGTTGGGAAAAATCCAGCATACTCTTCTGTCAGGATACCAATGAAGCGTTCCAGAGAACCCAGAACCGCACGGTGAATCATTACAGGAACCTTACGTTCGTTATTTTCACCCACATATGACGCATTCAGACGCGCTGGCAGTGAAAAATCAAGCTGCACAGTACCACATTGCCACGCACGATCCAAACAATCATGTAGAGTAAATTCAATTTTAGGGCCATAAAATGCCCCCTCACCCGGTTGGTATTCAAATTCAATACCATTTTGGGTCAATGCCTTAGCAAGATCAGCTTCTGCTTCATCCCACTGTTTTTCCGTACCAATACGTTTCTCAGGACGAGTTGATAATTTAACAATAATCTTCTCAAAACCAAATGTACTGTATACGTCATAAATCATTTTGATACAGCTGCTGACTTCTTGCAGAATCTGATCTTCGGTACAGAAAATATGTGCATCATCTTGAGTAAAGCCACGAACACGCATCAAGCCATGTAAAGCGCCTGATGGCTCGTTACGGTGACAGCTACCGAATTCAGCCATACGCAAAGGTAAATCACGATAGGATTTCAAACCCTGATTAAAAATTTGGACATGACCCGGACAGTTCATCGGTTTTACGCAATATTCACGGTTTTCCGAAGAAGTTGTGAACATATTCTCTTTATAGTTTTCCCAATGCCCTGTTTTTTCCCACATAATGCGATCCATCATAAATGGGCCTTTCACTTCCTGATATTGGTACTCTTTCAGTTTCGTGCGAACAAAAGTTTCCAGTTCACGGAAAATTGTCCAGCCATCATTATGCCAGAAAGCCATACCTGGCGCTTCTTCCTGCATATGATACAGGTCAAGCTGCTTACCAATTTTACGGTGATCGCGTTTAGCCGCTTCTTCCAAACGCTGTAAGTAAGCGCCAATCTGTTTTTTATCCGCCCATGCAGTACCATAAATACGCTGCAACATTTTGTTGTCACTATTGCCGCGCCAGTATGCTCCTGCCACTTTCTGTAATTTAAAATGATGGCAGAAACGCATATTAGGTACGTGGGGACCACGGCACATATCAACGTATTCTTCATGATGATATAGTCCCGGATGATCATCATGGCTGATATTTTCATCCAGAATTTGCATCTTATATTCTTCACCACGAGCCGCAAATGCATCGCGCGCTTCTTGCCAAGTGACTTTTTTCTTGATGACATCATAATCTTTTTGGGCAAGTTCCAGCATGCGTTTTTCAAGCAGCTCAATATCTTCCTGCGTTAAAGAGCGGTCCAAATCGACATCGTAATAAAACCCATTGTCAATCACAGGACCAATAGCCATTTTCGTATCAGGCCACAATTGCTTAATTGCATGCCCCAATAAGTGAGCACATGAGTGACGGATGATTTCCAGGCCTTCTTCATTTTTGCTGGTGATAATAGCAAGATTGGCATCTGTTTCGATTAATTCACAGGCATCAACCAATTCACCATTAACACGGCCAGCAATACACGCTTTTGCCAAGCCAGCACCGATATCACGAGCTACATCCATTACGGAAACAGCATGCTCAAATTGACGTTGACTACCGTCAGGAAGAGTAATTACAGGCATTTAAAATCCTTATCTACAGTGGTGACCCACACGAAAGATCACTTGCATTAAATAAAATTTATTTTTTAAACAATACGTTAGAAACAAGTTCTTGCTTCACTCCGCAAGATGTGTACACAGTTAAGATACAATTTTTAAAAGTACCCGGTACATTTGCTCCAACTCGTTCGGCATACTATCACACCGAGTAAATGTTAAAACAGTTCATCTTGACATTAAATCAGGCTGATCAATTGGTTGGTAATGATGAGACGGTTATTCGTGAGTATCCGACGATTGACGCGAAAAATGTTATCCTTTTTTTCGGCGCAATCCGGGAAACCTATCCGCTTTCTCAAAAGGTTCATATTATTCTGGATAGGGCCGGTTATCATCGCGCCGAAATAGGGCAGTTTTTTGCCGAGGTACTGAATATTCAGTGACATTACCTGCCGCCCTATAGCCCTAACCTCAACCCGATTGAACAATGATGGAAGTACGCGAATGAGCAGGTACACAACAATGTCTATTTTCCGGATGCAAAAACGTTCCGCGAAACACTTCATCATTTTTTACATCTCGCATTGCCAAAAAAAGCACAAGAACTGGCTACCCGGCTGACTAATAATTTTCAGACCTTAAAACCTGCATCTTCAAGTTAATTGCGTATAAAGGTTATATAATTTTACTGATAAACCAAAAATATTTTTTTACTGCTTATCAAAATAAATTAATGAATTTACTTTTTATAGCTCTGGATAAGGTGTTGTTTTTTTGTTCATATGAGATTCATTACTGTCATGTGAACCAGCATAAAATGAAGGGGTGACTATCAGATCCATCATCAATTTCATTCGATACCACCTTGACTTTACATAAACGATACTGATAATCATTATCAGTAATTTATGTATAACAGTTATGTATAACAGTAAGGTTTACCATAATGAACACTAAACGTTCTCTTCCTGCTTTCCCACTCTTTCGTTTTGCCATTGCGCTACTAACAATAGTTTTACTCAGTCAGCAAGCTCATGCAGATAAAAAGTTCAGGGTTGTTACGACATTTACCATTATTCAAGATATGGCCCAGAATATCGCTGGAGATGCAGCGATCGTTGAATCTATCACAAAAGTCGGTGCAGAAATTCACGATTACCAACCTACACCAAAAGATATTATCAAAGCACAACGCGCCGATCTGATTCTTTGGAATGGTTTAAACCTTGAACGTTGGTTTGAGCGTTTTTTTGAGAACATGAAAGATATACCTGCGGCAATCATTACTGAAGGTATTATTCCTTTGCCAATTAGAGAAGGTCCCTATACTAAAAACCCAAACCCCCATGCTTGGATGTCTCCTAAAAATGCACTGATTTATATCGAAAATATTCGAAAAGCTCTCGTCAAACACGATCCAGAGAATGCCGAAATTTATAACCGTAATGCTAAAGTGTATGCAGAAAAAATAGCTCAATTAGATACACCACTTAGAGAACGGCTTTCCCGTATTCCAGCAGAACAACGTTGGCTGGTGACCAGTGAAGGCGCTTTCAGCTATCTCACACAAGATTACGGCTTCAAAGAAGTCTATTTATGGCCAATCAATGCAGAAGAACAAGGCTCACCTCAACAGGTGCGGCGTGTCATAGATACAGTGAGAGATTATAAAATTCCTGTAGTCTTCAGTGAAAGTACTGTTTCAGATAAGCCAGCGAAACAAGTGAGCAAAGAAACGGCAGCCCACTACGGCGGAGTACTCTATGTAGACTCTCTTTCTGCTTTAAAAGGGCCTGTGCCGACTTATATTGATATGCTTAATACTACCGTAGACACCATAGCAAAAGGATTTAATCAATGAATCGCTCATCATTAAACCATCAGACATTGTTTGAGCAGCCTCATTTGGTCGTTGATAATGCTACCGTTACTTACAACAATGGGCATACTGCCATTTATGATGCCAGTTTTGATATCACTGGCGGCACAATTTGTGCTCTGGTCGGCATGAACGGTAGCGGAAAATCTACATTATTTAAAACAATTATGGGATTAGTTACACCTTCACAAGGAAAAGTGACTCTCAATACGCAACCTGTCAAAACGGCACTAAAGCAAAATATCATTGCATATGTTCCACAGACTGAAGATGTAGATTGGAATTTTCCAGTTTTAGTTTCTGATGTTGTCATGATGGGGCGTTATGGAAAAATGGGATTTTTACGCCGCCCCAGCAAACGTGATCATCAAATCGTGAATGAAGCTCTTGAACGTGTTGGATTGACAGAGCTGCGCGATCGCCAAATCGGTGAACTTTCCGGTGGACAAAAAAAACGAGCATTTTTAGCCCGGGCACTTGCTCAAGAAGGAAAAGTACTGTTGCTGGATGAACCTTTTACCGGCGTAGACGTAAAAACCGAAAATGCTATTATCACCTTACTTCGAGAATTACGGGATGAAGGACATTTAGTTTTGGTATCAACTCATAACCTCGGAACTGTTCCCGAATTTTGCGATCATGTTATTCTGATCAACCGCACAGTACTGGCCAGTGGCCGGACTGAAACCACTTTTACCCAAAAAAATCTGGAAATCACCTTCGGTGGTGTCTTGCGTCACATTAATCTTTCCGGTCCTGAACTGCACGATGATGATGACCCACGCTCACTGACAGTTATTACTGATGACGAACGTGCCGCTGTCTTTTATGGTCATAACCATCATATTCCCCCACGACAAAGTCAAAAACAAAAGGGAAACCAACCATGATGGAATTACTGTTACAGCCGTTTAATTACAATTACATGGTAAAGGCCATGTGGGTAAGTTCAATCGTCGGGGCCGTCTGTGCTTTCTTATCTGCTTATCTGATGCTGAAAGGCTGGTCACTGATGGGAGATGCTCTCTCCCATTCTGTTGTACCCGGCGTCGCAGGTGCATATGCCCTGGGTCTGCCTTATGCTGGAGGTGCTTTTTTTACCGGGATGCTCGCAGCCCTATCAATGACCTTGGTTCGCCATATCACTCGATTACGCGAAGATGCTGTGATCGGATTTATATTTTCAACCTTTTTTGCGGTTGGTTTATTAATAGTTTCCTTGAATCCCACATCTGTGAATGTACAAACTATTATTCTAGGCAATATATTGGGAATTGCTGATGAGGATGTTTTACAGGTTGAAATTATTATCGCCGTTTCCTTTGCCATCTTGATGCTGATCTGGAAAGACTTATTGGTTGTTTTCTTTGATGAAACCCATGCACGGTCTATCGGGCTGTCACCATTACGGTTAAAAATCATTTTTTTCACATTATTAAGTGCCTGCACCGTTGCTGCATTACAGACAGTAGGAGCAATTTTGGTGATAGCAATGGTTGTCACTCCTGGGGCAACAGCTTACTTATTGACAGATAGATTCAAACATCTCCTAATCATTGCTGTCGCTATTGGTTCATTTACCAGTGGTTTTGGCGCATATCTGAGTTATTTTCTGAATGGAGCAACTGGCGGAGTAATTGTTACAATGCAAACCGTCATTTTCTTGCTGGTGTTTTTCTTTGCTCCCAAACACGGCATGTTAGCTTCCCGCAAACGAGCCAGAAAGGAATCTCTGGCCTTGACTCAAAAAGGACACTCATGAATACGTTTATTGAATTAATCACTGAACCTTTCATGCATGATTTCATGCAGCGTGCCATCTTTGCAGCTATCATAGTAGGTGCAGTCTGTGCTGTGCTCTCCTGCTATCTAGTCTTAAAGGGCTGGTCGTTAATGGGCGATGCCATTTCACATGCTGTTCTACCGGGTATAGTACTAGCCTTTGTTGCAGGTATACCACTTGCAATAGGTGCCTTTCTTTCCGGTATATTTTGTGCTTTTGCCACTGGATATTTGAAAGAACACAGCAGAATCAAAGAAGATACTGTCATGGGTATCGTTTTTTCTGGCATGTTTGCCTTCGGTTTAGTGTTGTTTACCCGGATAGATACAGACCAGCACCTGACACACATCTTATTCGGCAGCATACTTGGTATTACTAAGAATGAATTGATCCAAACACTATGCATCGCCGGAGTGACACTGACCATTGTCTTACTGAAGCGAAAAGATTTTATGCTCTATTGCTTTGACCCTAATCAGGCCAGAGTAGTCGGCTTGCCAGTGAGGCTACTTCATTATGGCTTATTGTCTCTATTGGCCCTGACAATTGTTGCGTCACTGCAAGCGGTCGGTATCATTCTGGTTATTGCCATGCTGATCTCACCCGGCATTATCGCTTTCATTCTCTGCCGGAGTTTTGATCGTATGCTTGTGGTTGCAATGATTGCATCAGTATCATCCAGCATACTCGGCACAATCGTCAGTTTCCATATTGATGGTGAAACGGGGCCATGTATTGTAATTATTCAAGCTATTATTTTCATAGCTGCACTTATTTATAACCAAATAAAATTGGCCTGCAAAAAAGTGAACAAGAGTTCGTCCGAAAAAACTTCATCCCAACCACTGCCAATTCCAGAAAAATCACACTGACCAAGAGAGAGTGCCATATTCAATTTTGGATATGGCATTATTAATTGCCATTAAAGTCCTTTTTAACCTGTTCAAATGCTGCATCTATCTGTAATATGAATGTAGCAATTGTCAACTTAATGAGGTAAATCATGTGGCAAACCGTGAACCGTCTATTAAGTGAGCATTTTGGTGACGCTGAGATTCACGATAAAACGGAATTATCAGGAGGTGATATACATCGTTCTTGGTGTATTGAATATGGTGAACAACATATTTTTGTCAAATCCAACGTGAAAGAAATGCTGCTGGTTTTTAAAGCAGAAGCAGAACAGTTAGAATTATTGGCTCGCAGCAAAACAACCCGTGTACCCAAAGTGTACGGTGTAGGACACGATCGTGACTATAGTTTCCTTTTGCTGGAATATTTGCCTATAAAGTCATTTAATGCCCATAGTGCATACTGTTTCGGTCAACATCTTGCCAAACTGCATCAATGGAGTGAGCAACCTAAGTTTGGTTTTGATTTTGATAACATGCTTGCCACCACCATACAGCCTAATGGGTGGCAGAAACGCTGGAATCAATTTTACGCAGAAAAACGTATTGGCTGGCAATTACAACTTGCAGCTGATAATGGCATGGTATTTGGAGATATCAACCAGATTGTTGAGATAGTCAGTAACAAACTACACTCTCATCACCCGCAACCTTCTCTCCTTCATGGCGATTTATGGCCCACAAACTGTGCATCATTGAACAACGAGTGTGCTGTTACCTTTGATCCCGCCTGTTATTGGGGTGATCGTGAATGTGATTTAGCGATGCTGCCTCTCTATCCAGATCTTCCTTTACAAATTTTTGATGGTTACCAGAGTATTTGGCCATTGCCTCATGACTTTATTGATCGCCAACCTATTTACCAACTCTATTATTTGCTGAACCGATGTAACCTTTTTGGCGGTGATAACTTTATCGTAGTGCAAAATATTATTGATAAGATCTTACCTGAATAATCATGAAAAATACTCATCAACATGATATATGAACACAAAACGATTATTGTTAACTCTGAATCAATTCTCCTTAACAATAAGGGTTAACATGTGGTTTTTAAATCACATTCAATGTCATTTCTCAATATTTATGATTTACATACACCAATTTCATCAATATATTTTAACAAATCAAATAACATTATATGTTAAAAGCTGCATAGAACATTCTGGCACAGTTATTATTTTGTTACATTACCAACCCAATAGATACAAAAAAGCCCCGCGAGTGCGAGGCCTTGAAATAATTAACTAAAATATGAGCTACATTCTGAACTGATTAGTTTTAAAAATTATCCCGTGTATTTAATTGATTGTTCAAAAGATGCATATCCTAAGAAATCTTCCCCTGAATATATTTTTAATAATCCATTATATTTTTCAGTAACATTTAATTTTTCAATACGGGAAGTCCAATAATAAAGTTGTACGTCTATGAATTCTTCATTATTATCCATATTTACAGTATCATCAATAGCTAGTCTTTTAACAGAATCTGACACTACATGAATGTTATCAACAGAATCTCTGGAATTTACCACTTCATATTTAATTAGTACTGCAGATAATACAGAATCATATTCAGAATAATTAACTACAACCAAATTGGCATTATCACCTACCTTAGCCTTGGGAATTGTCGCAATTTTTCCGGAATAATCTTTGAATGAATCATCATCATTTAAAGCCAACAAATGAACATATCTACTATTTAATTTTACGGTTTGACTAACATTTTTAGACAAAGAATTTAATGCTACGATGTTTTTCAAATCTAAGGCAATTGACATATTAATATCAGCCATTATAGTACCCTCATTAGTTAATGGTATTATTATTTTTTATACATAAACCAAAATAACAACTGGCCCATATTTAATTAGTAAGCTGCTTACAGCACCACCATACCAAAGAAAAACAAAATAAAAACATTATAAATTAGCATTACTGGAATCAAATTTGCCACAATGCAATATATTTTAATTATATTAATATGACATTTATTAATAATCATATTGATAATAATAATTTAATATTTTTATTTTACTCTTCTGTAATGATATCAATCAGAATCACGCTATTTAAAGATAATTATGCATTTCTATATATAATAGTTTATAAGAAGCTTACTTTAACTCCATTTGTAGAGTAATGCTCTTATTTTTCCTAAAAAACGATTTCTTTCTTTGTTATCTACCTACAGAGAGATTTAACTCACTGAGATTGCTACAATCAAATTTTATTAATCGCTATCATCATTGCGGAGAGAAACAATCATGTCATTTTTTTTACCTATAGAAGCCGCCATTTTTGATATGGACGGATTGCTCATTGATTCTGAGCCTTATTGGGAACAAGGAGAAAAACATATATTCGGTGAATTAGGATTGGATTTGACTTTAGCAGAAAAACTGCCTGATACATTAGGATTACGGATAGATCAGGTTGTTGAACTGTGGTATCAGGCTGCACCGTGGCAAGGTACTTCTAAAAATGAAGTTGCACAACGCATCATCAATTATGTAGTTCGATTAGTAAAAGAAAACCGCCCCTTATTACCAGGCGTAGAATATGCTTTAAACCTCTGCCACGAACGTGGATTAAAAATCGGTCTGGCCTCTGCATCTCCCTATGGGATGCTTGAACAGGTACTTGAATTATTTAATATACGGCACTACTTTGATGCTGTCATTTCTGCCGCAGACTTACCTTATAGCAAACCCCACCCAGAAGTTTACTTACAAGCCGCCAATCAACTTGACGTTAACCCGATTCAATGCGTTACGTTAGAAGATTCATTTAATGGCATGATAGCAGCCAAGGCTGCAAGAATGCGTTCAATTGTTGTTCCTGCCGCCCATCATTTTGATGATCCTCGCTGGTCACTGGCTGACATTAAATTGAATTCACTGGAAAAATTAACAATAGAGAATATTACCTGATGGTTACCGTGCTGCCATGCTGCATACATGTGCTCCATGCATCTGGCAGTGCAAAAATCAAACACCCTGTTATATCCCTGGCTGATATAGGTAAAAATAGATTAAATATTGGTGTTATATATCAATAAATATACCCAATGGATTTCAAGATGCAGCGCGACGGCAAGAGAGCAAATCCCCGGGAGCATAGCTAACTATGTGACCGGGGTGAGCAAGCGCAGCCAACAAAGCTGCAACTTGAAAGACGACGGGTATAAAAGATTATTCTTGTTTACCCTCTATCATCCTTATGCAAAAACCTCTATACTGCCAACTGTATGTATAAACAGCATAAATAATTAGCATAAATCGTTATGACAGCAGAAGGGCATCTTCTTTTTTCCGTCGCCAGCCTTGTATTGGCTCACCAGTTAGAAATCACACCAGAAATCGCACAGGGAGATTGGTTACATATGCTTCCCGGTGTACTTCTGGCTTCACTATTACCTGACATTGACCACCCAAGCTCCACTTTAGGCAGGTTATTCCGTTTTATATCCATTCCAATCGCAAAATTATGTGGCCATCGTGGATTCACACATAGTTTATTAGCGCTAATGGTGGGAATGACTCTCTTCCAGACGGAAATCCCCTCCAATTGGCCCATTCCAACCGACTTCATCCACGCGATGGTTGTCGGTTATATCAGCCATCTGATTGCCGATATGCTCACTCCTGCCGGTATTCCACTTTTATGGCCACTGAGAACACGCTTTTGTATCCCAATTCTTAGAGGAAAAGAACGCAAAAAAGCTGAACGATTTATTGCTGTTTTGGTACTAGTGATTGCTATTATTCTTCCACAGTACATTGATTTTTCATTCACGCATTACTTAGATAAGTTACCGTTCGATCAATTATCAATTGATAAGCTAAAAAATCTCTACAAGTAGCTGACTTATCGTACATACACTTCGTCTTTCAAACTGCCTCTTTGTTGGCTGCGCTTGCTCACCCCGGTCACATAGTTATCTATGCTCCCGGGGATTTGCTCCCTTGCCGTCGCGATGCAACTTGAAATCCATTGGGTATAGAAAGTAAAGTCGACATAGATTAGGGCATATAACCAATTTCACTAACTAGTGGAAAATAATTATATTAAATTCCATTTAATTATAAGAAAGTAAATTTTTATACTGATAAAATTCTATCTTATAGCTTTTCATGGCCTGTATCTGATAGATTTTTGAGCGATAGCACAATCAATAAGTGGGTAGTTTGAAACTGCTATCATCACTTATCTCAATACAAACCATGAATAATAAATATATTTCATACAGATATTGGTATACCTAATTGATTACAAGTTGTAATTCAGCAAAAAAAGCAACAATTTGAAAAATGAAGGTATAAACATTTTGGAGACTAGGGATGAATCTACCACTCATCATTAACATGCTCGTTTTTGTAGCACTGCTCATCTTATTAGCAAAAACAAGTTCAGATAAATGGAGCTTGTCCAAAAAGGTTCTCGTGGCTCTAGTCGTAGGTATCATTTTTGGGCTAGCATTGAATATCATTTATGGCACAGATAATCTTACAGTAAAAGAATCAATTAACTGGTTCAATATCGTTGGTAATGGTTATGTACAGTTATTGCAAATGGTTATCATGCCATTGGTTTTTGCCTCTATTCTAAGTGCAGTCGCGCGTTTACATAAAGCATCTTCTTTAGGAAAAATCAGCTTCCTGACAATTGGTACGTTATTGTTCACTACTGCAATTTCCGCTTTAATCGGTATCATAATTGCTAATCTATTTGGACTAAGTGCAGCAGGATTAATTCAAGGTACTCAAGAAACAGCTCGTTTATCAACTATTGAAACCAACTATATTGGTAAAGTTGCAGATATGAGTGTACCCCAAATTATTCTCTCATTTATCCCGAAAAACCCCTTTGCTGATCTGACTGGAGCAAACCCGACTTCCATTATCAGTGTTGTGATTTTTGCAGCATTTTTAGGCGTTGCTGCATTGAAAATGCTTAAAGATGACCATGAACGCGGTGAACGAGCTCTGGTCGCCATTGATACTCTACAAGCATGGGCAATGAAACTAGTTAGACTAGTTATGCTCCTAACACCATACGGTGTCATGGCTCTGATGACTAAAGTTGTAGCCAGCTCGAATATTCACGATATTACGCAATTAGGTAATTTTGTCGTTGCTTCTTATATTGCTCTTGGTTTGATGTTTGTTGTACATGGCTGTATTTTGGCTTTTACTGGCATTAATCCACTGAAATTTTTCAAAAAAGCTGGCCCTGTACTGACATTTGCATTTACCAGCCGTTCGAGTGCAGCAAGTATTCCGCTGAATGTTGAAACACAAACTCGTCGTCTCGGTGTACCAGAATCGATTGCCAGCTTCTCCGCTTCTTTCGGTGCCACTATTGGACAAAATGGCTGTGCAGGTATTTATCCAGCCATGTTGGCAGTGATGGTTGCTCCAACTGTAGGTATTGACCCCTTCAATCCTTTATGGATTGCTACCCTCGTCGGAATTGTCACTATCAGCTCTGCGGGTGTTGCTGGTGTTGGAGGTGGTGCAACATTTGCAGCACTAATCGTTTTACCAGCGATGGGTCTGCCTGTAACCTTAGTTGCACTATTAATTTCTGTTGAACCACTCATTGATATGGGTCGCACAGCATTAAACGTCAATGGTGCAATGACTGCCGGTACAGTCACTAGCCAATTAATGGGTAAAACCAATAAAGACATATTTGAATAAGATGAAGATGTGGAATTAAAACAAGCTTAATTTGACGAGATAGAATATGCCCTCCTTTGAACTATACATAACAAAGGAGGACGAATTAAAATCAGTCAAAAAAAACCGGAACCCATTATGAGTTCCGGTTTTTCCCCACTCTCTAATAAAATAACCGACGGCAGTTCAAGCTTCTCTTACTAAGAAGACTATGCATTATTTTATATATTCACCACTACGCAGAGCTTCAATACGCTTATCCAATGGTGGATGAGATAAGAATAATTCGCTGAAGCTTTTAGATTTACCATTAATACAAAATGCCATCATACGCCCCTCTTCCTGAGGTTCATAACTGGTTTTAAGACGCTGCAATGCTGCTATCATCTTTTCACGACCAACTAGTTTCGCTGATCCAGCATCCGCATGGAATTCACGGTGACGAGAGAACCACATAGTAATAATACTTGCCAGAATACCAAATACTATCTCCAGTACCATGGAAAGCACCATATAAACAATTGGATTACCATTGCTGTTGCTTTCGCTTTCATCATCATTACTGGAAAGGAAGCTTGCAGCAGCCTGCGCAATAATACGTGAAATGAAGATAACGAATGTATTCACAATGCCCTGCAATAAGGTCATCGTTACCATATCACCATTAGCAATGTGACTAATCTCATGAGCAATAACAGCTTCCGCTTCATCACAACTCATATTATTCAGTAGCCCGGTACTAACAGCAACCAGAGAAGCATTACGGCGTGCTCCTGTGGCAAATGCATTAATATCAAGAGCATCATAGATAGCCACTTGTGGCATCGTAATTCCAACCTGATCAGCCTGACGACGTACTATTCCCATCAACCAAGCTTCAGTTTCATTGGAAGGTTTCTCGATAACTTGACCACCAACAGAACGCAAAGCCATCCATTTTGACATTAATAAAGAAATGAATGCACCACCAAAACCAAACAAACCAGCCATAATCATAAGGCCAGTAACACTACTCCGCTGAACTCCGGTAAGTGAAAGTATTATTCCAAACACTACCATGACAGCAAGGTTAGTGAGAAGAAACAAGGCTATTCTCATCATATAAATTTGCTTCCTTTAATTATCAAACAGTTCAATTAATAATTAAGCCATAAAATGGGGATTTATCCCATATTATTCAAGTTTTTTAAGATGTTAAACGATAGAATCAACATAACTTTACAATATAACAAAAAAAGGCCAGCTATCAAGCTGACCCTCTATTAATAACGAAGTTTAAAAACTATTTCGTTATAGCCGCTTCAGCAGGCTGATGCGCAAGATCCAGCGCAATTTTTACTGATTCATCTAAATAAGGGTCTGGCCCTTTATAGTCTTTTGGTAAATCATCAAGAGACTTGAGCTGTTTTTTTCCTTCACGTTTAAAACGCTCATTCATACGAT
This sequence comes from Xenorhabdus koppenhoeferi, assembly GCF_900116635.1. GTDB lineage: Bacteria > Pseudomonadota > Gammaproteobacteria > Enterobacterales > Enterobacteriaceae > Xenorhabdus > Xenorhabdus koppenhoeferi. The sequence continues at coordinate 23,286 of NZ_FPBJ01000017.1, forward strand.
TCAACTTAATTGTCTCGTATTCCTTATTTTCTTTCTCTCTTTGAGCATAATTCAAAGAGTAAACTCCTTTACGATCTTTGATAACTTTGTAGTAAGCAATATCTTGTTTAATATATTTAAATTCAGGATCATTAACCGTGCGTTGATTATGCAACTTAGTCAGTAATGGAACTAATGTTGAAATCACTTTTGAGGAAGTATAATGCGCAGGTTGAATACTGTCCCATGGTAACGCATTGTCTTCTTGGCTCTCACCTATTTCAGAAGTATCTTCCCCTGTCGGCATGATGATATCAGGCGTTACACCTTTGAGCTGAGTACTGCCGCCATTCACCCGATAAAACTTCTGAATAGTGTATTGTACAGAACCAATCTCCGGCCAATCAGGCCTTAGCATCTGATCATATATTCGATTCAGAAACCGATATTGCTGAACTGTACCTTTACCAAAAGTAGGTTCACCGACAATTAATCCACGACCATAATCTTGCATTGCAGCAGCAAAAATTTCAGACGCTGATGCACTTCTATTATCAACTAAAACAATTAATGGGCCTTTATAATATACGGCTTCATCCGTATCTGATTCTTCTTTAACTCGACCAGTATTATCCCGGATCTGAACAATTGAACCAGTAGAGATAAATAGGCCGGATAGTGATACAGCCTCTGTTAATGCACCACCACCATTACTGCGCAAATCGATGACAATCGCGGAAATTCCTTGTTTAGTGAGCTTCTGTAATTGTACTTTTACATCATTAGTCAGACCAACATAGAAACTCGGTATGTCAAGAACACCCACTTTTTCCTTGCCGACCGTTTTTACCGACATTTTGACCGCATTGTCTTCAAGACGGATGTTTTCACGAGTCAAGGTCACAATGTGATTTTTTGCCCCTTTCGTACTCGGAATGATTTCAAGACGGACTTTGCTGCCTTTTGGCCCTTTGATACGAGTGACAACATCTTCCAGACGCCACCCTACAACATCTACTATAGGCTTGCCGACCTGACCAACACCTATGATTTTATCTCCAACTTTCAGCAAATTACTCTTAGCAGCAGGGCCACCAGCAAGTAATGAGCGAATGGTGACATATTCATCTTCATATTGTAAAACAGCACCAATACCTTCGAGAGATAGGCTCATTTCTGAGTTAAACTGTTCTGTATCACGAGGGGATAGATAACTAGTATGAGGATCTATTTCACGAGCAAAAGACATCATGATCGTTTGAAAAACATCCTCACTCTTGCTCTGTGTGAGACGTTTCAGTAACATCCGATAACGTTTAGTCAGTGTTTCTTGGATTTCTTTATCATTTTTGCCTGATAATTTGAGATTTATCCAATCAAATTTAATCTTAGCGCTCCAAAGGTTATTTAGTTCTTCAACACTCGTTGGCCACGGCACCTTAGAACGATCTGTTTCAATCGTGTCATGACTATTCAAATCGATGGGCTGCTCTAAACAAGAGAGAACATATTGATAGCGCTCAAAACGACGCTTTTGCATTAAATTAAACAGGGCATAAGGAAGCTTTAAATCACCCTCTTCAAGCTCTTTTCCTAATACGCCCTTTTGATCTGAAAACTGTGCAATATCTGATGCCAGAAAAACATTATGTCCATAATCCAGCTGATTCAGATAACGATCAAAAATTTTCCCTGAAAAATCTGCATTCAGATAAAGTTGGCGGTAGTGAGAACGAAGAAAGCGGGAAACAATCCGCTTACTCACTGTGGAATGTTGTGGTTCCGGTTTTAAATCTGGCAGCTGATTCAGATTAATAGTAGCTGTATTGTTACCATTAACAACACTGTCACTAATGGCAGTACCATTACTGACCGACTTGCCACTGACAGTGTCAGCATACCCTGTACTAGAAAATGATAGTCCTAAAACGAAAGCCAAAATAATGAGTTTGTTCATGCCCGAGTTGGCCTCCGTATCAGAACTTTAAGTGTTCTGCGCGTACAATCATTGCCAAACCAGTAGGTAACTGCACTCTTACACCATCTTTGGCAATTTCTAGCACAGAAGCATCCATTATGCTTTTTCCTACATTTACTTTGATTGTCTGCCCGACTTTCAAAGAGGATACGTCTGTGACTGAGTTCAACTCAGGTTGTGCAATTTTCTTTGTGGTTTTATCTGCTGATTTAGGCGATTGTTGCAGACGGTTTTGCGAACGAGATGGACGTTTTGCGCCATCACCTGATGCTTGACGGCGAAGAGCCGCTTTTTTACTTACAGGGCGCTCACTTTTCTTGTCAGATACATTTTCAGTTTCACGTTTCTTAGCACGTTGAGCTTGTACTCGCACTTTTGCCTCTGCTAATTGCTGGCGTGCATGTTCAATATGTTCAACTTCCAGCTCACCACATATATTTCCATCAAGGTCAACACGCTGAGCCCCTTCTTTGACACCATATAGGTAACGCCAACTGGAAGTATACAAGCGCAGAGCAGAACGAAGTTGCGTTTTACTTAAACCCTCTTCATTCTGAATACGTTCAACGATATCCTGGAAGATACCAATCTTCAAAGGACGTGCTTCACCTTCTGCTACGAAACAAAGCGGGAAACGCTCAGCCAAGAAAGCAATGACTTCTTTACTACTGTTCAACTTAGGTTGATTTTCCATGAAATTTCCTGATTACAACGGTTTTGCCAACCAGCGCAGGCATGAACAGGCGACATTATAATAGCCTTACTGATAAATGCCACGTTATACGTATGTTAAGTTACGTTCTGTTGTAGATATTTTGACACAACACATTGTCTTAAATGCTCACAAAGCCTGATAAATAGGGCTTTCAAGCCGTTTTCATCATTTTCATCAAACCGGCCAAAAACCGTACTATCTATATCCAAAACACCAATGATTTTTCCATTGATTTCCAAAGGAAGAACAATCTCAGCATTGCTGGCAGCATCACAGGCTATCATTAAATAAAATCCAACCCAATTAACAGTATCTAAACGTTCATATAACAATGCGCTTGTATTGGCAAGAGTAGCGATAAAGTCGTATTCACCTGACAACAGTGCAATCAAACTATTCTCTAACTCTTGATAAAATTCATTCTTGTCCATACGCCCCTATGCGGCAGATTAAAATTTAACACAATTTAAACAAAAAGCTCACATAAAAGATTATTACTCTCTTTGACACCTCTTTCCGAAAAGAATTTACCACTATAATTAAACTCTTTCAGGATATCGTCTATTTGTCTGAATTTAAATTTTCTTTAATTATTTTTACCAGTATTCTCTGATAAAATTCGGGGATACATCACAGGTTATATTCAAAATTAGTCTGATTTGCAGCCATAAATGTGCTTTTGTTCATACTTTTGTTCTATACCCATTGGATTTCAAGATGCAGCGCGACGGCAAGGAACGAATCCCCTGGAACATAGATAACTATGTGACCGGGGTGAGTGAGCGCAGCCAACAAAGCTGCAACTTGAAAAACGACAGGTATAACAACCTCACTAAATAGGTTTTCGTAATCGTAATACATTCAAATGATAAGGCTTCCTTACTTCTTGTCGACCGAGGAGTAAGGAAGCGCTCTACAATTTTGGAATGCTATTTAGCATTCTGAATGATCATTTTAATCGCATCATTATATGTATAAGAAAATAAGATAATTTATTAAAAAAGAGTAAAGATGTCTCTTCCTCGTAACAAACAAAAAAAGGCCGAGTTCACTCCTCTACTCGGCCCAGGGAAAATGACTCTTATTCAAAGAGACTTACGCTAAAAATTGTCATTGAGACGTAGAACAACTTACCAATTAAAGAGTAGTTGACATACTATGATCTACCAAATTTTTACTCTTATGAGGTAGTGACTGCTCTTCTTTACAGCAATTGAATCAACCAAGCATTACTTTTTATCGTTTGATTGATCACATAAAGCTAATGCTGCTTTCTGAAATGGCTCAATACTCATCTTTTCAGCTGGTTGTTCAGGATTGTCTAAGAGGATCGTATCTAGTGATGTTGCAATAACTTTATTAAATTTCATCAGTTGCGTTGCCCGATCATTCAATGGGTATTGCATCAATGTACTAGGATTTATAACAAACAATGCCCCACCCGAACGACAATCAAGCATAACTTCTTCACGGGTGAATGCCCATTGTTTACCAAATTGTAATTTACTGACAGTTTGTATCGGGGCAGCAATCCCCTGAAAAGAAAGAAGAAAAAAAGGCAGAGCCCACAATACTCGTTTCATTACCATTCCCCCTGATAAACACATGCTGTAATTTTATCGCTAATTCATCTGCTTATATACCCAGATTTACATCAATCATTCAAGAATCACGCAGGAGATTGTGTCGCAAAAATAGCCACACATAATAGTGCCGATGTTCCTAAGATAATTTCCAGCCAACTATTGATTATTAATAACTGGTAACACCTTTGCTGCCTCAATTTAGGAACTAACATGTAGCGGTTGAGCAGTGCTAAAAGTACCATACCAGCGACCAATACTATCTTCAGCCATAACATGGATTGATATTCAGAAAGGGCACGACTGAAAGTCGGCCATCCGGGAATTAAGACAACACTACTGACAATTCCTGTTATTATCACCAGAAAAACAGCGAAATGCCCATAAAAAGAAAACTTTCTCATCGCCGCAATACTTTCCGAATATAAGCTAGTTTCCGAATATTGATCAGCAGCGATATTCTCACTATTATCTGCATTCCCTGCGCTTGTCCTGTCTGCATATACACCATTACGGTATTGATCGGGTTCTGATGCCTTTTTAATACGAAAAAACTGTAGACACAGTAAAAACGGCCATAGTCCACCAAACCAATAACCCGCACTCAGCAAATGAACAATCTGATTAGCTTGCAGTAGTAACCCTAAATTACCTTCATGCATAGCTGCATGGCCGATAAAAGCATGGCTGGATAATAAAATGACCGAACAACTCAGCAACAAGAGATTTTTGATTCTGATATTGGATAGGAACAACGCCCCAGCAGCAAGTATTGCAACCAATAGCTGCCATTGCCAAACCTGCCCAAAAGAGGTATTCAATACAGCCAACCAAATTTCAGGCATATAAATATCCTGCCAGCCATCTCCCATCAGCCCAGCTTGAACGATAAACCAGACGATTGAAGTTATTAAAGCCAACACAGTGCTGATTAAAATAACAACTTTTAACCGCTCCCTCATCAGCGTTGAAAAATGGCCTGAAACAAGCATCACCGTGAATAAACTAAGGCCAAACATCAACATGACAACGACAAAATGAGAGAAACGGCAAAATAGGTATAGAGCTTCTAAAGAGATCATTATTTTACAGTAAAGTTGTAAACACCTTTGGTTTTATGGCCATCAACAGAAAGTACACTCAAGTCAACTCTATATTCTCCGGCAGTGAGTTTACCTTCAACTGGCAGGATTAATTTAGTTTTGGTTTCAGGATCAAGTTCCAGCTTACCGGTTTTAACCTCTGCCTTTTCTGGACCAATTAATTTTATCTTACTGAATCCAAGTTCAATGCGTTCTGAAAAACTTAGGGTTATAGCTTGTGGAACGGCTTCAACAGTTGCGTTTTCTGCAGGAATCTGATCTTTCAAATGTGCATGAGCCAAAGCCTGTTGACAGGACATACCGACAAACAGAACCACAAGAGTAGATAATTTGGTCCAGAATGAACGGATGTTAAGAATAGACATATAGATAACCCTTTAATATGTAGATGAATTTTTATATTTACACGGAGGGGATTCTATATCAAAAAATCGCTTTAATCTGCGATCATTGATGAACAATGTTTTGACCTGTGAGGCACTACGCAAAAATGGGGACAAAAAATGAAAAGAACCGTAATTCTTGCTTCAACGATATACGTAAAACAAGAATTACGGTTAAAAAGCAGTGCCAATTAACTTAATTGGCTATTTATCAGGCACGTGCCGATGCCATAGATAAACTTTTCAGATCTTTATCAAGTAAGAACAACGCCTTGCCACCTTCTCCCACCATACCCAATTTATCCAGAATAGATTTGAACAGTTTTTCTTCTTCATGTTGTTCAGCGACATACCATTGCAAGAAATTAAATGTAGAATAATCCTGAGTCATCATCGCTACATGAGCAAGTTTATTGATCTCTTCTGTGATCAATTTTTCATGTTCATAAGTTTGATTGAATACGTCAGAAATAGAGTTAAACTCAACAGGAGGAGCTTGAATAGCTCCCAGGACAGGCATTGAACCAGTATCACCCAAATAATCAAACAAACGCTGCATATGCTGCATTTCTTCCTGAGAATGCGTTTTTAAAAATGCAGCTGCACCTTCATACCCTTTATCACTGCACCATGCACTCATTTGCAGATATAAATTAGCAGAGTAAAATTCCAAATTTAATTGCTCATTCAATTTTTTGATCATTTCTTTTTTTAACATCAGCCAACCCTCCTAATAATTCATTAAACTCCGACTATTATGCCAATTAAAAACATATAAGACAAAAATAAAATAATAATATCTAATTAATTGATAATTAATGGTTTTATTAAATAAGACAACAAGAATAAATCTCATTAAATATAAGTAAACAAGAATCAATTTTATTTATTTAACTCTCCATTAAAAAAGCCTTTTAATAAAAATGATAATTGATATTATTTATGTTTACCCAATGTTTTTTTAAAACTTTTTTAAATCACTTGCTAAACAAAAAAGAGTTGATTAATTTTCTCCTTTGAGAAGTAAGTTTTCAGAGAGGCCATAAATGGGACATAATTTAGCCGAGCTATCTAAAAATGAGATGGATAAGGTCAATGTTGATTTAGCAGCATCCGGTGTTGCTTTTAAAGAACGCTATAACATGCCTGTCATTCCTGATACTGTAGAGCAATCACAACCGCAACATTTGCGAGAATATTTCCGGCAGCGCTTGCAACACTATCGCCAGCAATCACGATTTATGTCGCGCTTGCCTTATGAACCCAGAAGTCGTTGAGGAAATAATGGAAAAGATAACCACCACCCAATGGTGGTTATCTCAGCTATTTTCCAACAAATTTGTCCGTTGCCTTAATTAACTGATGTAAAATACCCGCTTCATCGAAAGAATGGCCTGCACCTTCCACAACATGCAATTCAGCCTCCGGCCACGCCTTTGCCAGATCCCACGCATTCTGTACCAGACATGCCATATCATAGCGACCATGTATAATAACGGCAGGAATATGTCTGATAACGTCAATATGATCCAATAATTGCTGAGTTTCATCCATAAAACCGTTATTGATAAAGTAATGATTTTCTATGCGGGCAAATGCTAAAGCAAATTTATCTTCTGCAAATGAATCCGCATTATCAGAAGGCAGTAAGGTTACCGTTTCACCTTCCCAAAGACTCCATAAACGTGCAGCTTCCAACTGTATTTGTAGATCATCACTTGTCAGCCGTTTGTTATAAGCCGAGATCACATCTTTGCGTTCTTCTTCAGAGAGGATAGATAGCGTACGTTCCCATTTCTCTGGAAAAAAATGGGAAGCCCCTTCCTGATAATACCAATGTAACTCTTGTGGCCGAAGCAGAAAGATCCCCCTTAACACTAATTCAGAGACACGCTCAGGATGTTTTTCAGCATAAACCAAAGAGAGTGTCGAACCCCAGGAGCCGCCAAAAACCAACCACTTTTCAACGCCCATTAGATTACGCAACCGCTCAATATCATCTACCAGATGCCAAGTCGTATTGTTTTCCAGACTAGCATGAGGTTTAGATTGTCCACAGCCACGCTGATCGAACAACATAATATGATAACGTTCAGGATCGAATAATTGCCGATGATAACTTGAAATACCACCGCCGGGGCCACCATGAATGAATACCGCAGGCTTACCTTTTGGATTACCACATAATTCCCAATAAATCTGGTGCCCATCCTCTGTATCTAAATACCCTGTTTGATACGCATCATAAGCAGGATAAAGTTTCCGTTGTTCCGTCATAAAGCCCTCTCACAGTTTAAACAAAACGGGATACTTCCTGGTATCCCGTACATATTTAAAGATAATATGACAAGCTATTTACTTTACTTCACTATAACTAATAGTTTCTTTTTGACAATCAACAGCGACATTGTAACCATATGGATTTTAAGTCGCGATAAATTAACATGTAAGTAGAAAGTAATTATGTGAGTCTGTTAAAAATACGTTACAACTATTTTTCATCATCCTCAAATAAAACATGGATATGCTCATTATCCCGGTGTTTTTCACGTAATTCTTGAGCAACGATAGCAATAGCTTCTCCACTTCCCATTCCTTCTGAAATGAGCTGATGAATCCTTTCTACAGCAAGTTGCTGTTCTTCATGGGATAATGCTGGCATACCTGAAAACATAGTTATAACCTCAAATGCAATAATTTAATGGCAGGCTGCGATTATAGTATTTTTTATCTTAAGTCAGGAGTGAGATTCTATACCCATTGGATTTCAAGATGCAGCGCGACGGCAAGGAACGAATCCCCGGGAGCATAGATAACTATGTGACCGGGGTGAGTGAGCGCAGCCAACAAAGCTGCAACTTGAAAGACGACAGGTATATGTTAATCTCCACGCAGAGATACATTATTTACTGCGAACTGCCAAACGCCAACACTGATTCCATCATGAATATTGCATTACAGAAAAAACAGCTCCCTTATTCACCTGATCTTGCTACCCAATATTTTGCCCCTATTTCTACTTTTTCCTGGGCAATGTTATTGCACTCCGGTGCCGCAAATCACCCGCATAACCGATTTGATATTCTGGTCGCCGATCCTATAACAACGCTTGTTACTTGTGGCGAATCGACCGAGATTCATCATGGTGATGATACGTATCTTTCTCATGAAGATCCTTTTCTGCTATTGAAAAAGTATCTTCATGACTTTGATATTAATCCGCAATTTGATTCCGAACTGCCTTTTCAGGGAGGAGCATTAGGTATATGGGGCTACGATCTCGGAAGACGGATTGAAAAATTACCCCAAATAGCTGCAAATGGGCTGGACTTTCCTGATATGGCTATCGGAATTTACGACTGGGGACTAGTTATTGACCACCAGCAACAAAAGGCCACCTTGCTGAGCTATCAAAATATTGATGAAAGACTGACATGGTTAGAGTCACTGCGGGAAAATAATAAAAAAGACTTTTCCCTGAAAAATCAGTGGCAATCCAACATGACAGAACAGCAATATCACGAAAAAATCGCTCAGATCCATCGTTATCTTCGGGATGGTGACTGTTATCAAATTAATCTGGCACAGCGTTTTCAAGCTGATTATCAGGGAGATGAATGGCAGGCGTTTACCCAGCTCAATGAAAGTAATCGAGCACCCTTTTCTGCCTTTATCCGTTTACCTGAACACTGCATTATCAGTGTTTCACCTGAACGCTTTATTCTGCTGGAAGATCAGCAACTCCAGACCCGTCCAATCAAAGGAACACTTCCCCGGCTGCAAGATCCTATAGAAGATCAATTGCAGGCAGAAAAATTAGCAAATTCCCGCAAAGATCGCGCTGAGAATCTGATGATTGTTGACCTGTTAAGAAATGACATTGGCCGGGTTGCCGCGCCGGGTTCTGTTAAAGTTCCTGAATTATTTGTCGTGGAACCGTTTCCAGCCGTACACCATCTAGTCAGTACCATTACAGCAACCTTACCTGATAAATATCATGCCGCTGATTTACTTCGCGCCTGTTTTCCCGGCGGTTCAATCACTGGGGCACCCAAAATTCGCGCCATGGAAATTATTGAAGAATTAGAACCCCATCGCAGACATGGCTATTGCGGGTCTATTGGCTATATTAGTTTCTGCGGTACAATGGACAGCAACATCACCATCCGCACTTTACTGACAGAAAAAGGAAAAATTTACTGTTGGGCGGGAGGTGGTATCGTTGCAGATAGCATTGCTGAGAAAGAGTATCAGGAAACATTTGATAAACTCGGGCGAATCTTACCTCTATTAGGGGAACTTCATACACAATGACATCACTTTCTGACTTCATTCATCGGTTTCAATTGCAGCTTCCTGCACAACCAACAAGTTTGGCGAGCAATCAGCGGAATGCAGCAGTATTACTGCCGATTATATGTAAGCCAGAGCCGTCGCTGCTGCTGACACAACGTTCTCAAAGCCTCCGCTCTCATGCTGGTCAAATTGCTTTTCCGGGCGGAGTCACTGATCCTGACGATAACTCATTGATTGCCACGGCACTGCGTGAGGCAGAAGAAGAAGTCAATATCCCACAAGACAAAGTACAAATTCTGGGGCAATTAGCCCCTTTGGATAGCAGTGGGGGTTATCGTGTCACGCCGATCATTGGTCTGATTCCGCCTCTAATACCTTTTCAGACAAATCCGACAGAGGTAGCCAGAATTTTTGAAGTCCCACTGTTTGATGCACTCTCCCTCCGCCATTATCGCTATCTAGATATAAAACGTCGTAACCAGCAGCATCGGATCTATTTTTACTGGCATCAAGAACAAATGATCTGGGGATTAACCGCAGAGATTATTTATCAGCTGGCACAACAAGTTCAAAAATCGCCCTAGATTGGGTGTAAAACAACACAAATATGATTATTAATTATTCAAGATCATATCAATTGCTATTATAATTAAAAAAAAACTGTAAACTCCTTTATCAACACGACTAAATAACAGTAAAGTAGCGCGCTTTAATATAAATAACTATATTTCTTTCTCTTAAAGGAGTCTGGCGTGATTAGCGTTTTCGACATGTTTAAGGTGGGTATTGGCCCATCCAGCTCTCATACTGTTGGTCCTATGAAAGCAGGCAAACAATTTGTCGATGATCTTGTAAACCAGGGAGTAATGTCCTCTATCACGCGTGTAGCTGTTGATGTATACGGCTCACTTTCATTAACCGGGAAAGGTCACCATACGGATATCGCTATTATCATGGGTCTGGCGGGTAATATGCCAGCTACTGTTGATATCGATTCAATCCCAGGTTTTATTCGTGATGTTGAGCACACTCAACGTTTGTCGCTGGCAAATGGTTTACATGAAGTCGATTTTCCTCGCGATGGTGGTATGAACTTCCGTAGCGATAATCTGTCACTGCACGAAAATGGTATGCAAATTCATGCATTCGCAGGTGACGAAAAAATTTACAGTAAAACTTACTACTCTATCGGCGGTGGTTTTATTGTTGATGAAGAACATTTTGGCAAACCATCCCAAAATACCAAACCTGTATCTTATCCATATAGCTCCGCTGCTGAGCTACTGATGAACTGTAAAAAAACAGGTTTATCCATTTCTGGCCTGATGATGAAAAACGAGCTGGATTTACACAGCAACGAAGAAATTGCTGAGTATTTTGAAGATGTGTGGGCAACCATGCAAGCTTGTATTGAGCGTGGCCTGAACACAGAAGGTGTATTGCCAGGTCCATTGCGTGTTCCCCGCCGTGCAGCAGCATTACACCGTATGCTGACATCATCCAGCAATTTATCCAATGATCCAATGAATGTTGTTGATTTAATCAACATGTTTGCATTAGCCGTCAATGAAGAGAATGCTGCCGGTGGTCGTGTTGTTACAGCACCGACCAATGGTGCATGTGGTATCGTTCCTGCTGTTTTGGCTTATTACAATCACTGTATCGAGCCAGTAACACCGGAATTATACATTCGCTATTTTCTGGCTTCTGGTGCTATCGGCATCTTGTATAAGATGAATGCCTCTATTTCTGGTGCAGAAGTCGGCTGTCAGGGTGAAGTTGGTGTTGCCTGTTCAATGGCAGCCGCAGGTCTTGCTGAATTACTTGGCGCAAGCCCTGAACAGGTTTGTATCGCCGCAGAAATTGGCATGGAACACAATCTCGGCCTGACTTGTGACCCTGTTGCAGGTCAAGTACAGGTTCCATGCATTGAGCGTAACGCAATTGCTTCAGTCAAAGCGATCAACGCATCTCGCATGGCACTTCGCCGTACCAGCGAACCGCGTGTTTCTCTCGATAAAGTGATTGAGACCATGTATGAAACAGGTAAGGATATGAATGCGAAATACCGTGAAACTTCACGCGGTGGTTTGGCGATAAAAGTCCAATGTGACTAATATTAGCTATCATTCACTCTCACTATAATGAGTGATACTGTTACCTATTTTTACTACACCAAATCTTATCTGAAAAAATATCTCTCCCACTCAGGAGGGATATTTTTTTATATAAAAATTAAGGAAATATTACCGAAAACAGTTTAAAGAACCCAATAAACCAAAAAATAAAACATAATAAATCAATTATTGATTAATCAACGGTTTTAGATCTCGTTTTAACCTCTCAAAATAGCTTGACTTAATTTTTCTGACTGATAGCAATTTTCTTGAACGCTTCAAATGATAATCTAACGACATATTTTCTTATGTAACGAAACATCAAATCATGAGGAATGAAATATTGAGCATGATCTTGCAGTAAGCCTGAATTCAATTGTTATAAAAAGGGGAAAACAAGTGAGTATAGCCATTATGATTGGCACACATGGGGCTGCGGCAGAACAATTGCTTTATACCGCAGAAATGTTGATTGGGGAACAAGAGAACGTTTCTTACATCGACTTCGTACCCGGTGAAAATGCTGATACATTATTTGATAAGTACAACAAAAAACTGGAATTGCTTGATACAGATCAAGGGGTTTTGTTTTTCGTTGATACTTGGGGTGGTAGCCCATTCAATGCTGCAAACCGTATCGCAGTTGACAAAGATAACTACGAGATTATTACTGGTGTAAACGTCCCGATGCTGGTTGAAGCCTTTATGTGTCGTGACGATGATCCATCCATGAAAGAACTGGTTTCAGTCGCATTAGAAGCAGGCAAAGAAGGTATCCGTGCCCTGAAAACGGAGCAAGCCGAAGAACCGATAAAACCAGAACCGCTCAAACCAGCAACACCTGCCACCGCACCTATCTCAGCCCCTTCTGCGGGCGGCCATATGAAGATAGCCCTTGCACGCATAGATGATCGCCTTATACACGGCCAGGTTGCTACCCGCTGGACAAAAGAAACGAACGTCAGACGCATTATTGTAGTCAGTGATGAAGTTGCTCAAGATACCGTGCGTTCTACTCTGTTAAAACAGGTTGCACCTCCTGGTGTCAGTGCGCACGTTGTAGACGTTGCTAAATGCATTCGCGTTTACAACAACCCTAAATATGCGGGTGAACGGGTCATGTTGTTGTTCACCAATCCAACAGATGTTCTGCGTATTGTAGAAGGTGGAGTTACTCTCGAATCTGTGAATATCGGTGGCATGGCTTTCCGCCAAGGAAAAACCCAGATTAACAATGCTATTTCCGTTGACAATTCTGATATTGAAGCCTTCGGAAAACTAAATTCTCGTGGTATAGAACTTGAAGCTCGCAAAGTCGCCAGCGATACTCGTCTGAACATGATGGATCTACTCAAAAAAGCTTAAAAAAATAGATACTATTTTTTATTAACCATGACTCAATAACAAAATTCTTACCAAATTACATTTGGTTACAGGAGAAAAACAATGGAAATTACCGTTGTCCAACTTGTGTTGATATTCATCGTTGCCTGTATCGCAGGTATGGGTTCCATTCTTGATGAATTTCAATTTCACCGTCCATTAGTTGCTTGTACATTCATCGGTTTGGTACTTGGTGATATGAAAACCGGTATCATCATTGGTGGTACACTGGAAATGATTGCGCTTGGCTGGATGAATATCGGCGCCGCAATCGCCCCCGATGCTGCGTTGGCTTCTATCATTTCAACCATTCTGGTGATCGCTGGCGGGCAAGACGTTGGCGCGGGTATCGCTCTGGCTATCCCTCTGGCTGCTGCCGGTCAGGTTCTGACCATTATCGTCCGTACCCTAACCGTTGGTTTCCAGCATGCAGCGGATAAGGCGGCAGAAAACGGTAATCTTTGGGCGATCAGTGCCATTCATATTGCAGCCCTAATGCTACAGGCTATGCGAATTGCCATCCCTGCACTGATTGTTGCTATTTCTGTAGGAACTTCAGAAGTTCAGCACATGTTGAATTCCATTCCACAAGTTGTTACCAGCGGCCTAAATATCGCTGGTGGCATGATCGTGGTTGTTGGTTATGCAATGGTGATTAATATGATGCGCGCAGGTTATCTGATGCCATTCTTCTACCTTGGCTTCGTAACTGCCGCTTTCACCGATTTCAACCTCGTTGCATTAGGTGTCATTGGTATCGTTATGGCAATTCTGTATATCCAGCTTAGCCCTAAATACAACCAATCACAGACAGCCGCTACTGCTGGCAATACCTCAAACAACCTTGATAATGAATTAGATTAAGAGGATGAACAACATGTCAGAGACAACAAAGATCGGTCAGAAAAAACTGACACAAAGTGATATCCGTGGTGTTTTCCTCCGCTCCAACCTATTTCAAGGATCATGGAACTTTGAACGTATGCAGGCGCTTGGTTTCTGTTTCTCAATGATACCAGCCATTCGCCGCCTGTATCCTGAAAATACAGAAGAAAGAAAACAGGCACTGAAACGACATATGGAGTTCTTTAATACTCATCCTTATGTTGCAGCACCTATTCTCGGTGTCACGATGGCAATGGAAGAACAACGTGCCAACGGAGCCGACATTGATGACGGAGCAATCAACGGTATCAAAGTTGGTTTAATGGGCCCTTTAGCGGGTGTCGGCGATCCAATATTCTGGGGAACGGTACGCCCAGTATTTGCTGCCCTTGGTGCCGGAATCGCCATGAGTGGTAGCCCAATGGGACCTATCATGTTTTTCGTCTTGTTTAATTTAGTGCGATTACTCACCCGTTACTTTGGTGTAGCATATGGCTATAAAAAAGGATTGGATATCGTTAAAGATATGGGGGGTGGCTTCTTGCAGAAAATGACAGAAGGAGCGTCAATTCTCGGCCTGTTTGTCATGGGAGCTTTGGTCAATAAATGGACCAAGGTAAATATCCCGCTGGTAGTTTCTGAAGTCCCTGATCCAATCACAGGCGAAATGAAAGTGACTACAGTTCAAACCATTTTGGATCAATTAATGCCCGGCTTGATGCCATTATTGCTCACATTCGGTTGCATGTGGTTGTTGCGTAAGAAAGTCAACCCTCTCTGGATAATCGTAGGCTTTTTCATCCTTGGAATTGTTGGTTTCCGTTTTGGTTTCCTCGGCTAAATCTGATTTTCCAGCATAACTCAAATAATTGGGGAGGTTTTTTCTCCCCAACTATTACAACAAAAGTATGATAAAGCATCCATATACTATTAAAATAGGGATTAAAAATGAGTTCGAATGATTTCATCTTATTAATTTTAATTGCATTAATGCTCGCTTTTGCGATTTATGATGAATTTATTATCATCCAGCTCAAAGGGAAGACGCTGTTAAATATAAAATTGAAAAGAAAGCAGCGAACTGATGCATTAATTTTTATTATTTTAATCGCAATTATTATTTACAATAACGTTTCATCACACGGCAGTCAGTTCACTACCTATTTGTTATCATTTATTATTTTGATAACATTATATCTGGGTTATATTCGCTCACCAAAATTACTTTTCAAAAAATACGGTTTTTACCATGCCAATCGTTTTTTTTCGTATGACAATATCAAAGCAATGAATTTATCTGAAGATGGTATTCTTATGATGGAATTAGAACATCATAAAATATATATCTCCGTAATAAAACTGGATGATTTAGAGAGAATCTATCAATTTCTCATAAATAACAGATAATGATAACCATTATCAATTTCATGTAAGAAATATAACAAATGTTTTTTGCCTTTCACTCTGAATATGGTAGAGTCCGATTCAGTCATTGGGGAGTAGCCTGTTCCAGAAAATTTCTGGAAAATTCGTATCAACATACTCGTTTTAAAATAAAACGTGGTACGAATACCTGAAGAGTCTAATTAATGTATATCCAATAAATTTCTAATTACAGCGTAGCTAACAAAGCTGTAACCTGAAAGACAACGGATATAGATATATACCCATTGGATTTCAAGATGCAGCGCGGCGGCAAGGAACGAATCCCCGGGAGCATAGATAACTATGTGACCGGGGTGAGTGAGCGCAGCCAACAAAGCTGCAACTTGAAAGACGACAGGTATAGAGGCTCTAAATCGGTTGGCAAGACCATAGACACATAACAATACCATTAGGTTGGGGGGTAAGTTATGTGTATATGGAATCACCCAACCGAGACTGTTTTGATGAATTTATATGCTACACTCATTCTCGCACTGGCACTTTCTATGGATGCTTTTGCTGCTGCAGTAAGCAAAGGCGCTACTCTTCACCGCCCACATTTTCGGGAAGCCATTCGCACAGGTATTATCTTTGGTTTGGTTGAAGCCTGCACCCCGCTAATCGGTTGGTCATTAGGATTATATGCCAGCCAATATATTATGGAATGGGATCACTGGATTGCCTTTTCATTATTATTTATTCTTGGCTGTCGGATGATTATCGAGAGTTTCAGGAATGAGCCAGATGTTCCTCAGAAAATTTCTCCTCAGCGACATAGCTCGGTAATATTAGTTCTCACAGCTATTGCTACCAGTCTGGATGCTATGGCAATTGGTGTCGGCCTTGCCTTTCTGCAAGTAAATATTTTACATACCGCAATGACGATCGGCCTAATGACAATGGTCATGGCTACATTAGGAATGTTAATCGGCCGTTACATTGGCCCTCTGTTGGGTAAAAGAGCTGAATTAATGGGTGGATTGATATTAATTATTATAGGTTTCAATATATTATTTGAGCATCTCGAACTATTTATGTATGCACAATAATTTTATCCCCAAATAAACTTGGAGAGGTTCATATTTCTATCCCACTCTGGAGTAAGCCAATAATTAATCTACTCCAGATTTATTGTTTAATAATCTAATTACAAGCTTACTACTATCAAATACGTCGATACATCTTCAACGTAAAATCTGCTTCGCAATTAAATTGCTTTTTCAATATCAAATGCGTTTTAACTTCTTCTGATGCCCGCCAGGCAAATGGAGTCATCTGCAATAAATCATGGGCTTGTTCGCCATTTAATGACATTTCATAAGCTAATGTTTCCGTAGAAATTAATTCGAATCCATCCCATTGTTCACAATTATCAGGATGCAGATGTACTTCCTGATAAATCAGTTCTTTCAATTGATACAAATGACGTGAGCCTGGTGTCACCATCAAAACGATCCCATGCGGTTTCACAACACGAGCTAATTCTGTTGCTTTACAGGGAGCATAAATCCGTAAAACACCATCCAGGGAGTTATCAGCAAATGGCAGGCGATAGCTGGATGCCACACAGAAATTAACATTAGGGTACCGTTTAGCACCATAACGAACAGCAACTTTTGCCACATCTAATCCATACACCACCAGCTTTCGATGAAAATTTAACTGTTCCTGTACCGCAGCCGTGTAATAACCTTCACCACAACCAATATCCAGTAACATTTCCGCATCTTCCGGTAGATACTCATTAAGTAGAGCAATAGATTTTTGTTGTAATGCACGATAATGACCAGAATGCAAAAATGCCCTTCTCGCCTGCATCATCTCTATACTATCACCCGGCTCTTTCGAGCGCTTATGCTGAACAGGTAGTAAATTAACATACCCTTCTTTTGTGCAATCAAACTGGTGGTTGTTTTCGCAGCGCCACTGACGGTGAACAAACAGTAATGGTAAATGACATAAAGGACATTGGTAAGACATAACATTCCGATGGGGTAGGAAAAAACCAGGGGTGTACTATACCATGTTTTTGGGTCCATGTTTTTGGACCCATGTTTTTTTGATCCCATGTGTTCTATGCTCCTGTTAAGTGGAAGAGAAAAAAGTGGAAGAGAAAGAATATGTTTCAGGAAAATATGACAGATAATATAAATAATCTATACCCATTTTATTACATCAGTGTTGTAATTTTTGTCTAGGAAACTGAGCTTGCAGGAATGGAAGCAATAACAGGCCTCTCATTACTGCACAGACAGAAATCAGTATATTTTTTCAGTATGATTTACCTGGTTTTCTTATTTTTTCGGATTTTTCTCTCTTCTGCGATAGCTACAAAAGCAAGCAAGCTGAGGCAGATAAATGCTGAAGCATCAAGAGCAACAAATGTTCCTTTCCAACCAGTCAAACCAAATATAGGAACCCCATCCGCAATCATACCCAAACCAAGTTTGGCAAAACTGTCACCGATTAAATAGGCAAAAGTCCCTTTAACTCCATCAGCAACACTGATCGCTTTTTTTGGAACAAAACCAACAGCAGCCACACCAATTAACAATTGTGGGCCAAATACCAAAAAACCAAGAATAAACAGGGTACCCAGATACATGAATTCACTGGTAGCATGTTGATAAAATTCGAGGCAGACAATAATCAGAGCCAACGAGACACAGGCAACCAAAGCACGGCGACCATTTGCCAAATCTGATAGATACCCCCACATCAACGTTCCTACTAATGCTCCAACTTCGAACATGGTAAAACCTGTGATAGCCGTTTCTTTTGATTGCCCCAATTCCTGATAAGCATACACTGTTGACCATTGGTCAATGCCAATGCGCACGATATAAAGGAAGATATTTGCAAGGCAAAGTAACCAAATCACTTTGTTCTTTAATATATATTCAACAAAGATCTCACGTTTGGTCATCTGTTTTTCTTCTGCGGCGTTATCTTCTTCACTCACAGGCTCATTAAATAACTCTTCAACCTTACCCATACCGTAACTTTCTGGTGAATCGCTACCATAACGCAATCCGATAAAGCCAATAATCAACGCAATAATAGAAGGAAAAATGAACATCCCTATCACATGACCATCAAAGAAATAATTGGCACCAAATAGTGCAACCCCTGCTGCACCAGCACCACCTACGTTATGTGACATATTCCACAGACCAAGATAGGTACCACGCTTATTACGGGGTGTCCATTTGGTAATGGTAGAATAGCTGGCAGGCCCGCCTATACTTTGGAAAAAACCACTCAATGCATAAAATGCCACCATCAGAAAAACACTCATGCTGGAATGCCCCATGCTCATACTGAAACCCAACATGGCAAGGCCAGATAAAATCAACATGAACGGCAGGAATTGTTTGGTATTTTTACCATCTGCATAATAAGCAACAACGGTTTTACCAATTCCGTAAGTGATAGAAAACCCTAATCCGATTAAGCCCAATTGCGTCATCGACAAACCATACGTCGAAATCATATCATTTTGAGCTATATTAAAGTTTTTCCGTACCAGATACATGGCCATATAGCCAATAAAAATCACTAGGTACGATTGCATAAATGGCTTAAACCACATTTTTCGGCGTACTTCCACTGGAAGATCCAGCGTCGGCTTACGAATTTGTTCTAGAATTTTAATCATATGGATATTCCTAAATAACCACGAGAAAAGAAGCCTTTTTGGTGCAGATGAAAATAAAAAGGCAAATCGCAAGACAGCGAAAGTATTCGTAGATATTGTTATTGTACAGTAGTTTAAAAAATTGAGATAAGATTGGCTTGAGCTATTCTCTTAGATGAACCAGAAATATTTCTTAGTTTTGTTCTGTTCGAACGCAAAGCGTGAAAGGAATCGCATTCTTTGTGGATAAAACAATATTGCCATATACTGACAAACTCAAATAAAAAACACGAAATTCACTTTTTATATTTGATAAGATGCGCTAAATGTAAATCATCACAAGATATTTTTACCATTTCAAAATTTGTAAAAGGTATATATTTCTTATATTGAGACTTTAACTGGTATTATAAAATAATGTCAGAACAATAAATAAAATGATTGAATATTACTATTCATAATAAAGCTAAAAACCCCGTTATTTTAACGAGGTTTATTAACTTACTGAAACCCAGGGATAATGTGGCTTTCGGTATAATTTTCCTATGACTTTATGCCTTCATATTTACCAACATACACACTCATTCCACAGGAATATAATTTTTTAAAGCCTTTTAAATGCCATTTGATGCCATCTTCATTACGCACATCGAGAAAAACAATACCATCTTTAACAAGATATTTAGTATATAAATTATTTTGATATTTTACAGGAGAGGAATAGCAGTTGTTCCAGGGAATATCTACGTTTGCCGATGCAGTCCCAATGCCTAAAATTAGTGTAATACCTGCTGCCAATGCCCCGCCCAGTAATAATTTCTTAAACATAAAAATCTTCCTTTAACAGTTTTATAACTTGTGATATAAATTTATTACTTATCAAGTCATCTTTGACAAGATGTGCTAACTGTAAAACATCACAAAATAATTTTACTATGTCAAAATTTGGAAATAATACGTATATTTAATTCTGGATTAAAAATTCAATATCTATTACCATAATTTATGACACTGCCATTGTTTATATAACCAAGTTTTTCGTGGTTTTTCATAATAATTTCAACGCAATTAATCGCAATCACTATTATTTCACAATAAATATTTTATATGAACACAGTAAATGGTTTTTTAAAGGCATTCAAATAACTTAACAAGGAAAAATAGAAATATTATTATTTATAATGAAAACCCCGTCATTTTAAACGGGGTTCATCTGCATCATAAACTTGCCATGATGATAATTTTCTCTGAAGAATTAGTATTTTCTTCCTTGATAATAAGCTTGATAGGCTTTATTTCCAGTATTATATTTACACTCTCCATTACCAATCTTTCCCTTAAAATACCATGTAATACCATACCTTGTGAAAGTATTTGCGAAATTATTTGTAGGGTTAACAACATACATTTCATAAAGGTTACCGGTAAGATGTTTTGGTACGTTTTCAACCTGACAATTATTTAGTGCCACTGCATTACTGCTCAACAAAACACCCGCGGCCAATGCTCCAACTGTCAATAATTTCTTGAACATAAATATTCTCCTGTCATAGTTTTAGAATTTAAAACTTAAATATATTACTTATAAAGTTATTTTTGATAACGCACGTAAATATAAATTATCATCTGCCGATGTTGCAATTTTAAAATTTAGAAAACGACCATACATTCATTCTGGATTAGAAAACTAATTTAGATTGTTATAATTTATAATAGGTAGTGACATTTATATTATTCACCTAGTGAAAATAATTTATTTATAATTACGACCTTATTGAATTAAATAATATACAGTCAAGTGCATTAATTATTACTTAACTGTTAATTTCTTATTGTTATCCGAATTCTGTTATTTTAATAAATATCAATGTATACCCAATGGATTTCAAGATGCAGCGCGACGACAAGGGAATGACCCCCCAAGAGCATAGCTAACTATGTGACTGGGGTGAGTGAGCGCAGCCAACAAAGAGGCAACTTGAAATCCATTGGGTATAGACATTAAGGTATAGGACACTATAAAACATAATGGCGCCTGTAAATTCTATTCAGCCAACATCATTGATATCACCTGTTATCAATATGCAGCAACTGACCCGGATTTATCAACATGGTGAAAAGAACCCAATACCGATTCTGAACGGTATCACAGCACAAATTTTTGCCGGTCAGAGTTGCGCGATTGTTGGCACATCAGGTTCGGGTAAAAGTACGTTACTGAATATTCTCGGTCTGCTGGATAAACCTACTTCCGGGGAATATTTTCTTTGCGGCGTTGATATGTCAACAGCCAATGCTGAACTTCGTGCCAGAATGCGCAATAAAGAAATTGGTTTTGTTTTTCAAAGTTTTCATTTATTGGCCGGAATGACAGCAACAGAAAACGTTGCTCTGCCACTTCTTTACCGCGGTGTTTCTGCCTCACTTGCCCATAAAATTGCCAGAGAAAAACTACATTTGGTGGGGCTTTCACACCGTGCCATGCATTTTCCGGCAGATTTATCCGGCGGTCAGCGGCAGCGGGTGGCACTTGCCAGGGCATTAGTCGGAGAACCTTCATTACTGCTGGCGGATGAACCCACCGGAAATCTTGATCAACAAACGGCAGAAGAAATTTTGTTGCTGCTTTCATCCCTTCACACAGACAATGCGATGACGCTGGTCGTAATAACCCATGATTCTATGGTTGCAAACCATATGCAGCGTGAATTAGTTATGGTTGACGGTCAGTTGCATGAAACCAGAGGTGTGGCAATTCATGTATGATAAGAGTCAGTTCGGCAGCTATGGCATGTCGGCATTAATGATGTGGAGAGAAGCCTGGCGTAATTTAATAGCAACAGGGAGAAGTACCCTGCTTGCTTTATCAGGTATTGCTATTGGCTGTGCGTCTGTTGTGGCTTTTGTGAATACCGGGCATAACGCTACTCTTGCTGCATTAAAGATGTTCAGCGGGCTTGATATCAATGTCATTACAACAAATTTTTATTCCTATCATAATGGGGTAGATGCTGAATCAATTAAAGTGGATGATCTGAAAACGGCTGTTCCCGGTTTGTCGTCAGCTGCCCCGTGGATCTATTACTCTTCTCCTGTGCGCTATAACGGGAAAACAAAAACATTTATCGTGATAGGTTCTTCCGCAGAACTTGAAAAAGTCATGCGATTGCAAATTCGTCATGGCCGATTTATTTCTGATTATGACCAACGCTCTCCTTATCTGGTTATTGGCAATGAAATAGCTGTTACCCTCGGTGAAGGGGATGCATCCCGAATACTTGGCAGACAGATTCAGCTTGGCACTTATTTATACACAGTGATTGGTATTTTCGACGTAAAAGGGCAAAACCCCATTTTTCCTTTTTCTCTGGATTCGGTAATTGTTGTTCCTATTGATACTATGCGTAAAATATCATCCAGTACTAATCTGAATGGCATTATTTCCCGCACAATAACAACCTCCACTACAGAAACCGATGCAAAGAACTTATTGGCATTCTTTAAGAATAAGTTCCCAACAGTTGAAATTGAAGTTCGGATTGCTCAGCAACTACTGCAAGGGCAGACAGAACAAAGCAAAACCTTTTCTTTTATGTTGATAGGATTAGCAGGCATTTCATTACTCACCGGCGGCATTGCCATTTCCAATGTCATGCTGATGAACATCTCAGCCCGCCGCAAAGAAATCGGATTACGTATGGCCTTAGGCGCAAGAATTCAGGATATACGACATCTGTTTTTGTATGAAACTGCAGCACTGACTTTTGCGGGCGCAATACTTGGGGCGCTGGTTGGTGTCATCGTTTCTTTCCTTTTTGTTCTGTATTCCGGCTGGTCATTTTCTCTGGCTCCCTTGTCTATTCCTTTAGGGATCGGGAGTTCAATTGTGGCGGGACTTATCTCCGGCGTTTATCCCGCACATAAAGCTTCACAAATGGAACCCGTACAGGCATTACGTGATGATTAAAAAATATTTCTTTTATAGTTCCCTGACTCTGTTCTTCTGTTTTCCCCAGACAGGAATTGCTGCGTCTGAACAGAAACAATCAGCTTTATCAGAACCTGATCATAGCCTGCATCGGGAAACCTCAAAAAAAGTAATAGGCCTGTCATTGAGTGACGCGATCTCGTTGGGTTTAAGAAACAACTATGCAATTCGCAGTGTTTATCTGGATCGCATCGCGCAGAAATTCGATTTGCGGGTGGCCGAAGACCGGTTTACACCCAAACTACAGCTAAGCGGACGTTACATTACGGGTAAAAATCAGGATGCAAATTTCAGGAAAACCAACCTTTCTCCTGATGCCACATTACTGACTCCGTTGGGAACACGTTTCACGCTTTCATGGACACGTGAAAACAATAAATCGGGGATAAACCATTTTCACAATGATGGTGCAAGTATTACGGTAATCCAGCCTCTTTTGCGGGGAGCTGGAACCGATGTTAATAATGCCCCGGCCTTATTGGCAAAACTCCGGGAACAGACCAACCGACTGAATCTAAAAGCAACGCTTTCTGATTCAATCACACAAATCATTCTGGCCTACCATGCGTTACTCCGTGCTCAGGAGCAACAGGCATTATCTGTCGCTTCCCTTAAACGTATGCAAAAATTAGTAGAGACAAATAAGGAACTGATTGATGCCGGCAGAATGGCCCAAACAGATATCATACAAACTCAGGCTGATCTCGCCATGCAAGAACTTTCAGCGAAAGAGGCTGAAAATAATGTGCATACCACAAAACTGGCATTACTTAAGTTACTCGCCCTGAATCTCAAAACGCCTATCCGTGCAGCCGATACGCCGGAAGGAACTCACGTCAGTCTGAATATTGAACAATCGATAAAAAAAGCGCAGGCTCAACAACCAGTTTATCTTATCCAGCTACTTTCCGCAAAAACCGCAGATATTCAACTATTACAGGCCAGAGATAACCGGCTCTGGGATTTATCACTGGTTGGAAGAACGTCCCATTATCGTTCATCCTCTTCTGACACCCGCAACTGGGAAAATTATGTGGGTATGCAGCTGGAGATCCCAATCGGGGATATGACACAGAAACAAGCGGAAGTTCAGGCCAGAGTTGATGTTCAGAAGCAGGCATTACATCTGGAAGAGGCCAGAATAAATCTGGAACAGAATGTCATTAATGCCATCCGTGATACCGAATCCCGCTGGCAGGAATATCAGTTAGCGATAAAAGCCAGTTCACTTTCTCAAAAGAAACTCGACATTGAACAGGAAAAATTACAGGCAGGACTATCCAGCAACTTTCAGGTACTGAGTTTTGAAACCGACCTAAGAAATGCCGAAAATGCCCGCTTGAATACACTTATCCAGTATCTCAATGCGCAGGCTGAGCTGGATCAAATTCTGGGCACAACGCTGGAAAGCTGGGAAATAACGATTAATGAATAAACATTTAATACTGACACGTTCAATGATTAAACGTTATCGATGGGTTATAGCTGGCATATTTGTTATGACAATTTGTTTTTTAGCCTTTTTTTCCGCAGGGCAAGTGTTCTCAGGAAAATCCTCAGATCAACCAGTGCAATGGATTGAAGTCAACCCCGGCCTTATAGAAAAACAACTGGGTTTAGTCGGCAAACTGCAATCCAGACGCCTTGAAACCATACCTGCGCCATTTGAGGGTATTATCAAGCAAGTTCTGGTTAAAGAAGGGCAGCGGGTGAATGCGGATCAGATATTAGTAATACTTGATACCCGAAAAATTGATATCGAACTTCGGCAGGCGCAGGCCGATATGATTAAGGCCTCATCAGTTGTTGACCAATTACATGACTGGGAAAACAGTCAGGAAGTTATCCGAGCCAGAAGGAACGTCGAAAATGCGAACCATATGGTGATGGAATTAAAAAATAATCTCGCCAAAACACAGGCGCTTTTTTCACGGGGCATTGTTCCACGAATGGAAGTAGAAACCCTTGAGCAGCAACTTCGTCGGCAGCTCACAGAGTCCGCATCAGCACAGGACGATCTAGTCTCTACCCGACAAAAAGGGAGTGTTAATAACGTACGGGTTGCAGAGATGGAACTTCAGAATGCGACAAGCCGTTACCAGGCACTACAGGAACAATACTCTCACAAAGAAATCAAAGCCCCATTTTCAGGTGTCGTACTCAGAGCAACGCAAGGAGAAAAAGGAAAGTCCTTAACGATTCAGACCGGTGTCCGGGTTACTGAAGGAACACCTTTACTGGAAATTATGGATACAACACAGTATCAGGTATTGGCACAAGTTGAAGAAGCTGATCTTGCCAAACTTAAGGAGGGGCAGTCAGTCAAAATCAGCGGGGAGGGATTTTCTGATCACCCTCTGGGTGGAGAAATTGAAACCATTGCTATGCAAAGCGCAAATAACGATAAACTCGGATCGGCGATTTATTATGATGTTGTGATTAAAGTGACTTCATCCATGAATCGAAATTATCCCATCAGGTCCGGTATGAGTGCCAAAGTCAATATTGTTATTTATCGTAATGAACAAGGGCTTGTTGTACCAGAAAAAACATTAACTCGTGATAGCGACGGGCAGTTATCAGTAATCTGGCGCCCAAATTTAAAACATCAGGCAGTGTACCGGCAGGTAACTGTCGGAGAGGCTATGCCGGAAGGTATGGAGATCCACGGACTGGAAGCAGGGTTTATTGCACTGACTCAATGAAAACAACCCCGAATGAAGGTGCTGACAAACCTCGTTCAAAATAACGGTATAGAGATGAAAAGACCCTTAAATCAGGGTCTTAATTAAAAAATCATGATGATTTGGTGAGGCTTGGGAAGGCTTTAGATTATTCCCACTCAATTGTTGCCGGCGGTTTACCGCTGATGTCATAAACTACCCGCGAAATACCATCGACTTCATTGATGATTCTGTTCGATACACGGCCCAAGAAATCATATGGCAGATGTGCCCAATGAGCAGTCATAAAGTCGATTGTTTCTACCGCACGCAGGGAAACAACCCAGTCGTATTTACGGCCATCGCCCATAACACCTACAGAACGGACTGGCAGGAATACCGTAAATGCCTGGCTGACTTTATTGTATAAATCCGCTTTATGCAGTTCTTCAATGAAGATAACGTCCGCACGGCGCAGCAGGTCACAATACTCTTTCTTCACTTCGCCCAATACGCGAACACCAAGACCCGGTCCCGGGAATGGATGACGATACAGCATGTCATATGGCAGACCCAGCTCCAGACCGATACGACGAACTTCGTCTTTGAACAGCTCTTTCAGCGGTTCAACCAGACCCAGTTTCATATCTTCCGGCAGTCCGCCCACATTGTGGTGAGATTTAATAACATGAGCATTACCGGTTGCAGATGCAGCAGATTCGATCACGTCTGGATAAATCGTGCCCTGTGCCAGCCAATTAACCTGAGTTTGTTTTGATGCTTCTTCATCAAATACATCAATAAAGACGTGGCCGATAGCTTTACGTTTAGCTTCTGGCTCATCAATGCCCGCCAGTGCGGACAGGAAGCGATCTTCCGCTTTAACATGGATGATATTCAGGTCAAATTTACCTTCAAACATCTCCATGACCTGATCTGCTTCATTCAGACGCAATAAACCGTTATCCACGAAGACACAGGTCAAGCGCTTACCAATCGCACGGTTCAGCAACAATGCAGTAACAGAGGAATCGACACCACCAGACAACGCCAGAATAACTTGGTCATCACCAATCTGCGCACGCAAACGCTCTACGATATCGTCAATAATAGAAGCAGGGGTCCACAGCGCTTCACATTGACAGATATCCAGCACGAAGCGTTTCAGAATATTTTGTCCCTGATGAGTGTGTGTTACTTCTGGGTGGAATTGCACACCATAAAAACGTTTTTCATCATTGGCTATGATGGCAAACGGGCAAGTATCAGTGCTGGCAACTGTTGTAAAATCAGCTGGAATAGCAGTCACTTTGTCACCATGACTCATCCATACATCCAGCAAAGGTTTACCGTCTTCGCTCAGGGCATCTTGAATATCGCGGAACAATTCGCAGTTATTTTTGATCTCAACCTGAGCATAACCGAATTCACGCTCATCAGAATTAGAAACCTGACCACCCAATTGCATGGACATAGTTTGCATGCCATAGCAAATTCCCAATACCGGTACACCTGCGTTGAAAACATATTCCGGTGCACGAGGACTATTGTTTTCAGTTGTGCTCTCAGGGCCACCAGAAAGGATAATACCGTTCGGATTAAATTCGCGGATTTGCTCTTCAGTGACATTCCATGTCCAAAGTTCACAATAAACACCAATTTCACGAATACGGCGGGCAATAAGCTGTGTATATTGCGAACCAAAGTCAAGGATCAGAATACGATGCTGATGAATATTAGTTGTCATTTGTGAATTCCCAAAACAAGTGGCAATTAAAAGATAAAAAAGTCAGTGGCCCGATTTGCGGGCCACTCTAAATAAATTACAGTCCCAGACGATAGTTTGGTGATTCTTTGGTAATCGTCACGTCATGAACGTGACTTTCCTGAATTCCAGCACCACTGATACGAACAAATTCTGCTTTAGTTCTCAGTTCATCAATGGTTGCACAACCCGTCAGTCCCATACAGGAACGTAATCCACCCATTTGTTGGTGAACGATGCTTTTCAGTAAGCCCTTGTAAGCAACCCGACCTTCGATACCTTCTGGAACCAGTTTGTCTGCTGCGTTATCGGTCTGGAAATAACGATCAGATGAGCCTTTGGACATCGCCCCCAGAGAACCCATGCCGCGATAAGATTTGAACGAACGGCCTTGGTACAGTTCAATTTCACCCGGAGATTCTTCTGTGCCCGCCAGCATTGAACCGACCATGACACACGCCGCACCCGCAGCAATCGCTTTGGCGATATCACCTGAGAAACGGATGCCACCATCCGCAATCACTGGAATACCCGTACCTTCTAATGCGTCAACCGCATCTGCGATCGCAGTGATTTGAGGAACACCTACACCCGTCACGATACGAGTCGTACAAATAGAGCCAGGGCCGATACCGACTTTAACTGCGTTCACACCAGCATCTACCAGCGCCTTGGCACCTGCACCAGTTGCTACATTACCACCAATGATTTGCAAATCAGGGTATTTAGCACGGGTTTCACGAATACGTTGCAAAACGCCTTCAGAATGGCCGTGGGAAGAGTCGATCAGCAGCACATCTACTCCCGCAGCAACCAATGCATCAACACGCTCTTCGTTACCAGTACCTGCTCCAACCGCAGCACCAACACGCAGACGACCTTGCTCATCTTTACATGCATTTGGCTTACGTTCTGCTTTTTGGAAATCTTTTACCGTAATCATGCCAAGCAGATGGAAATTATCATCAACAACCAGCGCTTTCTCAACACGTTGTTCGTGCATTTTTTGCAAAACCACTTCACGGGCTTCGCCTTCTTTTACCGTTACCAGACGCTCCTTCGGGGTCATTACCGCAGTGACCGGCTGATCCAGATCGGTCACGAAACGCACATCACGACCAGTAATAATACCGACCAGTTCATTCGCTTCGGTCACAACCGGATAACCAGCAAAACCATTTCGTTCAGTCAGTTCGTGGACTTCACGCAGAGTCGTTTGTAGCGTTACAGTAACAGGATCAGTAACAACACCACTTTCGTGCTTCTTCACGCGGCTGA
Source organism: Xenorhabdus koppenhoeferi (assembly GCF_900116635.1). Taxonomy (GTDB): domain Bacteria; phylum Pseudomonadota; class Gammaproteobacteria; order Enterobacterales; family Enterobacteriaceae; genus Xenorhabdus; species Xenorhabdus koppenhoeferi. The sequence goes on from NZ_FPBJ01000017.1 coordinate 52,464, forward strand.
CTTCTTCAGCCTGACGCTCGATTGACATATTTTTATGAATGAAGCCAATGCCCCCTTCCTGTGCCAGTGCGATTGCTAGTGAAGATTCCGTTACAGTATCCATAGCAGCAGAAAGCATAGGAACGTTTAGGCGAATGACAGAAGTTAATTGAGTGGACAGATCTGCTGTGTTAGGCAGAACTGTAGAATGGGCAGGAACTAATAAAACATCGTCGAAAGTTAATGCTTCTTTTTTAATTCGTAACATGGGCAATATCTCACCAAGCAATGGGCAATAAGAGGGATAAAATATTGCCGCGGCATTATACAGGCCGAAATCGGTTGCCTCCAGCATTTTTTGAAAAAATTCTTGATTAGTCCTGAGAGGAGATTAATATCATTTAATTAAGCCCTTGCTTTAAAGTTTGATCTGGATCACATGTCGCTACCAACCAATACCGGAATTTTTTCTGTTAGCCGCCTGAATCAGACGGTTCGTCAGCTATTGGAGATGGAAATGGGCAGAATCTGGATTTCTGCCGAAATGTCCAATTTTTCTCAGCCATCATCAGGACACTGGTACTTCACATTAAAGGATGAACGCGCACAAATTCGTGCTGCCATGTTCCGAAGTCAAAACATAAGGGCAACTTTCCGCCCACAAAATGGTCAACAGGTGTTGGTTCGGGCACAAATTACCCTGTATGAACCCCGGGGTGATTATCAACTGATTGTGGAAAGTATCCAACCTGCCGGTGATGGGCTGCTACAACAACAATTTGAAGCATTGAAACAGAAACTCTCCGCAGAGGGATTATTTGAACAGTTCCATAAAAAAACTCTGCCCTCACCTGCAAAACGCCTTGGTGTGATTACTTCTGCCAGCGGCGCAGCATTGCACGATATTCTGAATATCTTGAAGCGCCGTGATCCTTCCCTGCCTATTATTATTTACCCTACCGCTGTTCAGGGTGCAGAAGCGCCATTGCAGATTATTCGGGCAATTGAACTGGCTAATGCTCGGCAAGAGTGTGATGTATTGATTGTCGGACGGGGTGGCGGATCACTGGAAGATTTATGGTGCTTTAATGATGAGCAAGTTGCACGGGCAATATTTCAAAGCCATATTCCTATCGCCAGTGCAGTCGGGCATGAAACAGATGTGACCATTGCGGATTTTGTCTCTGATCTACGTGCGCCGACACCTTCCGCCGCAGCAGAGTTAGTCAGCCGTAATCAAATAGAATTATTACGGCAAATTCAATCTCTGCAACAACGCCTTGAAATGGCGATGGATTACTTTTTTGCTCAAAAACAACGCGTGTTTAATGGATTGCAACATCGGCTACAACAACAACGCCCTGATTTGCGGTTGGCTCGTCAGCAGAATCATTTAGCTGAGTTACGCCAAAAGTTGATTGATAGTTTTTTATGTTGTCTGAAACAACATTCAATCTCATATGAAAAGTGGAATCAACGGCTGTTACACATTCATCCTGAACGGGAAATCCAATATTACAGTCAATCTATCCAACAACTTGATTTTCGTTTAAAACAAGCTATTGAGCGGCAATTAGGGCGTTATCGTGAAAAATTCGCTGTTTCTTGTTCACGGATGGAAGCAGTCAGCCCATTGGCAACGTTGAGCCGCGGTTACAGTATCAGTGAAGCATCTGATGGAAAGTTGTTGAAGCAGGTTAAGCAGGTGAAAGTTGGAGATAGGCTGAAAACACGGTTACAGGATGGTTGGGTTGAGAGTCAGGTGACACAGGTGACAAAAGTAAACAAGAAAAAAATATAAAAAAGAATCACAATGCGTTATAAAAATAGCGGTGAATATTCACCGCTCAGATTATTGACAAAGTGCTGGTTTTTTATCCGGCACTTTGCTTTAATCAAATTCCGTTTACCCGACGGAGCTTGCCGCCATGTTAAGAATGCCCCTTCCCCCGACGTTTCCTCCCGAAACACTCTCACTCGATGACCTCGTGCCCAAGAATCATCTGGTTCGTAAAGTGGATGCGGCGCTGGATTTTGAATTTATCCGTGACTTAGTCGCCCCGTTGTATTGCCACAATAATGGCCGCCCCGCAATAGACCCGGTGATGCTGATTAAAATGATGTTGCTGGGCTATTTATTTGGCGTGCCCAGTGAACGCCGGCTGGTTCAGGAAATTCAGGTCAATATGGCTTACCGCTGGTTTTTGCGACTGGGGCTGACCGACAAAGTCCCGGATGCGTCAACCCTCAGTCAGAACCGACGCCGCCGGTTCAACCATTCCGACGTGTTCCAACAGATTTTCGACCATATTGTCGAACAGGCTATCGATAAAGGTTTTGTCGGCGGCCGGGCGCTTTATACGGACAGCACGCATCTGAAAGCCAGTGCGAATCCCCATAAAGCCGAGAATATTCTGCGTCCCGTTCCGCCGGGTGCTTATCTGGACGAGTTGGAAAAAGCGGTGAATGAAGACCGGGCTCAGTCCGGAAAAAAAAGCCTGAAGCCAGCCCATAAGGAACGGCAAAGAAAGACTAAAGTCAGCACCACTGACCCGGAAAGCGGATTTATGCACCGGACGAACAAACCGAAAGGTTTTTTCTATCTCGATCACCGTACCGTGGACGGGAAAGCCAATATTATTCTGGACACTTATGCCACGGCGGGCAATGTTCACGACAGCCAGCCCTTGATAGGGCGTCTGAAGCGTCAGCTGGCGCGTTTTTCGCTTAATCCCATCGCTCTCGTTCTGGATGCAGGCTATTTTACAGCCCCGGTTTGCCACCTGACCCTGGCGCTGGGTCTGACCCCGGTCATCAGTTATCGACGCCCCAACAAAGGGCTAAATACCTTTCAAAAGAAACAGTTTATTTATGACCCACAACAAGATTGCTATGTCTGCCCGCAGGGCGAAAAGCGGATTTATACCACCACCGGCCGTCAGGGATACCGTTATTACCGGACGGCCGCGGGGATTTGCCAGAATTGCCCGCTGCGGGCGGCCTATACCCGGGCGAAAAAGGGAAAAACCATCACACGGCATATCTGGGAAACGGACAAAGAAAAGGCCAGAGAAATCCGTTTGAGTCCGTGGGGTAAAAAGGTGCACAAGCGGCGAAAAGAAACGATAGAGCGCAGTTTTGCGGATGCGAAACAGCATCACGGGCATCGTTATGCCCATTTTCGTGGGTTGCGGAAAGTTCAGATACAGTGCCTGTTGGCGGCAACAGCACAAAATATCAAGAAGATAGCTTTACTGGTGGCGGCACTTTATTGGTTTTATCTGTGGTTTACCCGTGAATGTATTGGGGCAGAAAGCCAATCCTGTGCAGGAAAAAGGCGTATCGGGGATCAATAAGGAAAAATCGGAAGATAATAATTGATAATGAATGCGACAAACCCCGTTACTTTCAACGAGGTTTGTCAGCGGTCTGTCTTCTCTCTGAGAAGTCCTTCTATTTTTTGATGCAATTTTTTGTCTACTGGACGCCCTTTGTATTTACCTTCCTGCCTGGCTTTCTTTACACCCTGAGCCTGACGGCGGCGTCTGTCCTCGTAGTCTTTCCGGGCAACGGCGGCCAGCATATCAAGCATCATGTCCGGCTTACAACCCCAAGAAGACGGGAAAGATGCTCTATTGATGAACTGTTTATGGCGCATGTGGATTATGTCTAATTATATTGATTTAGCCTGCATAGCATTAACGGCCGCTCTTTGTATTCTCTCATCATACAATTTCGCATTTCTAGATTGGGTTGCCTCAGAACGTCCTTGTTCTCGATCAAGAATGATTTTGCTCTGATTTGCGTTTGAACGTCGTGACTTTCCCTGATTTTGGCGCTTTTCAGCTTTTTCTCGTGTTTTCTGTTTGTCGCGTTGTACCCGTTGCAAATATTTTTTTGATAATTCAGACTCTCTCTGTATCCCTAAACGCAACTGTTCCCGACTTTCGAGCCAAGGTTGCCAACCTCCCTGACTATGTTCAATCCCGATGCTGTTTAGTTCGTAAATTGATGATACTTTTTCCAGTAAATAAGTATCATGAGTAACAAGCAGACTTCCTCCGTTAAATGCAGATAGCCACTGTGCCAACCAAATACGTCCGTTTCTATCCAAATGATTACTTGGTTCATCCAGAACAATAAAATCATATCCTTGCTTCTTAAGTGCCAATAATCGTAATCTAGTTTGCTCCCCACCACTGAGAGAAACGAAAGCACGATCCAGTACATCAGAAGATAATCCCCCCTCTTCCAAAAATACTTTTGTTTCTGACTCCCAATTCCATTGGCCTTCCATGAAATTGAAGTCGTCTGGTGTTCCTTTCCCTGTCAGGATTCGTTCATTAACCTGCCGGATAATATTTATCCCTAATACATCGGCACCCGTTCCCGGTAACTGAGCTTCCTTCTGGGAAAGATAACCTACATCACAAAAGCGATGTACATAACCTTCAGACGGCATCATTTTTCCGGCCAATATTGCAGCAAGACAAGATTTACCAATACCGTTGCGACCTACCAATGCTTGCTGGCCAGTCGTCAAAAACATATTGATTCCTGAAAATAATGGAACAGACTCTCCAGGAAACTGTAAGGTGAGATGTTTCGCCTCAATTAATACGGAGTCAGTATTCTGCATTAGGCTTCCTTGATGTATAAATAATCATTATTTTAGATTCGCTTGTGCCCGGGGATTAGGGACAGTGTAGCCGTTAGTTTTTCCGCCATGATTAACAGCACTCCCCTTAATCACTGCATAAATATGGTCACCGTCACGTATCGCAGCATCCAGAGGCTTAAGCAAAACTGCACCAACCCCCTCACCCGCAACATAACCATAGCCACCTTCTCCAAAACTGCGGCACCGACCATCACCAGACGCAAAACGCCCTTGTGCCAACATAAAATATTTATTAGGGTGAATTGAAACATTAACTCCACCAGCGATGGCAACCTGACAGCTACCATTGAGCAATGATTCACAAGCAACATGTAAGGCTGTCAGAGAAGAAGAACAGGCAGTATCAATAGCCATACTGGGGCCCTGAAAATCAAAAAAATAGGAAACCCGGTTCGCAATGGACCAATAACTGCTGTTAGCAAGTATTGGCATCCCTCTGAGACGTTCTTCAGCTTCATGAAGCTGATATTCTCCATACATGACACCCACAAAAACGCCAATATCTCTGTCTGTCTCTGTTCCGCGTATCAAATTTTTGGGGGAATAACCGGCATCTTCAATGGCATGCCATGTGGTTTCCAGAAATAATCTGGCCTGCGGATCGATAATACTGGCTTCACGTGGGGATATATTGAAAGCCTGAGCATCAAAATGGGTGACATTACGTAAAAATCCTCCCCAACGGGTAAAGGTTGTATCCAGACGCTGCCTGTCTTGATCAAAAAATCTCATTCTATCCCAACGTTCAGACGGGATTTCTTCAATACAATCTTTCCCGTCACACAGATTCTGCCAAAACTCATCTAACGAATCAGCTTGTGGAAAACGTCCGCTTAATCCAATAATCGCAATATCCTGTGAAGCAGAAAGAGGCTTTTTCTCTTCCGTTATTATTGTGTTACTTGTCTGATGTTCACCCAGTTGTTTATTTTCCTGCGCAGCAATATCTTTCTTACCTCCCGGAAGTGGGCCATACTCTTCAACAATCGCTGACGCCAATTCAGCAATGGTATTGTTTTCAAACAATAGAGTTTTTGAAATTTTGCCTAAAGCCTTTTCGAGATGATCACTGATTTGGATCACGATTAAAGAATCGATACCTAATGCGCCAAATTCGTCATTTTCAGTAAAAGTGCCCGGAATTCGCCGGGTTTCTTTGACAAATAACGCCATGAGGTAACGTTTCATCTCTTCTGTGGCACCAGATATGGGATCAGACTTATCTGTGAATAGCGAGGAGTCTGTCTCCTGTTGTTTTGCCGATTCAGGTTGCTGAGACCCCGTCTGTTCCAATGAAAAGGATTGCCTCAGTTTTTCTTCTTCTCCCTGCAATATCGCAACACTACTTTCCGTATTTTTTGCCAGTAAAGTGGACAATATTGCTATGCCGGTTTTGCTTTCCAAGGGTTTCATACCGAGCTGTGACAATATGATTTGTTCTTCCTCAGCCACAAGCATTCCTCCATCACGCCACCAAGGCCAGGATACTGAAAGGCTCTTTCCCGGTGCACCTTCTGCCGTTCGCTGCTCGCAGAAGCCATTTAAAAATCCGTTTGCGAACGCATAATCACTTTGGCCTGCATTACCAAATGTTGCAGAGATAGAAGAAAAACAACAGAATAATTCCATATTTGCCTTTCGTGTTACCCGATCTAATACATAAGCACCGAGCACTTTGCTCCGAATCAGGTCATACGCGCCATCCAGTGGTTTGCGAACTAAATAACTATCCTGCAATGCGCCGGCCAGATGAAAAACACCTTTCAATCGTGATAAATATGGCAGCAATTCTATTGCCACTGCGACTTCATCGGTAATATTGACCGACAAATACCGCCAATGAGAATGATGTTCTTTAGCAAATGATGTCATCTCGTTAATAGTATCAATGGCATCCGCCGGTGATTGTCTACCCAGTACAATCACTTCGGTATCAGGCTGACATAACAACTGACGCGCAAGGATCCGCCCCAGCCCTCCCAATCCCCCCGTGATGACATAGCATCCTGATACAGAGAGACTTAACTCAGGCAGCAACGGTAATGGTTGTGTAACCAGACTGTTACGCCACCAACCGTTATGACTGTCTATATATAATAACGATTCCTGACTACCACTAGCTGCTAACCAAGCATCTGTCGTGTGAATAGAGGCATCGCACACACACGTTGTAATATGCAAAGATCGTTTTTCTTTGCTCTCTCTCCTACCCGATGCTGCATCAGTAAGATATCGTTTATTGCTAAAGTATAATTTTGGCTTATCTGTGTTTCATCCTGTACTGCAACGAGGTCTGGCAAATCAGGTAAAATAGTCTGTGAATCGCTCTGTACCGGCAAAGGCCATTCCACCGGAGCAAAAGGATATCCTGGTAACGTAATATGCTGCCCCCCTATTCCGGGCATGTGATCCCAGTCAATATCAAAGCCTGAACACCACACCTTAGCGAGTTCATCCCAACACTGTTGTTGCCAATAACTTTGTTGTTGTGCCACTGTCAGCTTCATGGACGGATTTGGCGTAAAACCGGCGGAATGCCAAACATTTTTCAGGACGTTATGCTGGAGATAATGGCTCATATTTATACACAGCTCTTTTAATCCTGAAGCCATGAAAATGATACGGTGTTCAAAAGCCGCCCGCCCATGCTGGAGAGAGTAAGCAATATCTACACAACGTAAATCCGAACGGCGTACAAATGCCAGGAATTGCTGAAGAAGTTGTGTGAGTTGTTGTTCATTTCTGGCACTAAAAGGAAATAAAAGTTGAGTCACAGAAGCATTTGATGGCAGTTGCCGTTTGGGTGGTTCTTCCAAAATGACATGAGCATTAGTACCACCTATCCCGAATGAACTAATGCCCATACGACGAATGTCTTTTTCATTCAATTGCCACGGCTGGCCTGACTCCGATATGGCAAAAGGTGTTACTGACAAATCGATATTCTGATTAACAGTGCCAACATTGATCTGCGGTGGAATCGTTTTATACTTCAGCATCAGTGCACCTTTGAGCAACCCCGCCATTCCGGCAGCTGTATTACAGTGACCAATATTCGCTTTCACGGCTCCCAGATAAACCTTCTGATTCTTAGTATGGGAAAACACACTGTTCAGACCTGCTATCTCTATGGGATCTCCCATTTTAGTACCCGTACCATGGGTTTCAACATAACCGATATCCTCTGCTGTAAGCCCTGCAACAGCTAATGCGTCTTCGATAACATTGCGCTGCCCGACTGCGGAGGGTGCATAATAATCGTTCTTGTGAGAGCCATCATTATTGACCGCAGAGCCACAGATAACTGCATAAATCATATCGTTATCTTGTATAGCATCATCAAGACGTTTCAATACAACCCACCCCATGCCATGCCCAAAAACTGTACCATCAGCATCATCAGAAAATGGTCGGCACACGCCTCCCTGACTGAGAATTAAGTCGCGGCTAAAGATATATCCGGCAGCAGGAAAATGTAAGGAAGCCGCACCAACTAAAGCCATATCGCTTTCTTCATTAATCAAACTTTCACATGCCAGATGGGTTGCTACCAGCGAACTGGAGCACGCGGTCTGAACCGACAGGCTGGGGCCTGTGAATCCTAGTTTGTAACTGATACGTGTTGCAGCAAAGTCTTTGTCATTGCCCGTAAAACGGAAAAATCCGGGGGCATCGAGATCGGCCAGAGTGACAGGTGTGTACAATGTGTTTTGCCCGACCGATACGTATACACTCACCGGGTAGTCACATCGTTCAGGGACATACCCCGCATCTTCCATTGCATGCCAGGCACCTTCAAGCAGCAGGCGTTGTTGTGGATCAAGCAGTTCAGCATGCAGTGGACTAAAACCGAAAAACTCATTATCAAATTGGGTCGCACCTTCGATGATTGAGCCGACCGGGACAAACTGAGGATTTTCTATCCTCTGTCTGGTATGGCCCATTGCTGACATTTCCTCAGCTGAATAACGGCGAACAACACTACGTCCATCTTTGATCATTGCCCAAAAATCTTCACCATTACGAGCAGCACCATAACGGCAGGACAAACCAATAATCGCTATTTTGTTATTCAACATTGGAAACTCCCATTTTATTATTTTGTGCTATGCGCTGTTTGTGAGCTTTACGTAAATCACGTCGACTGAATGTGGCTGTTTCACGGGTGGAAGGTGTGTCGGTAAGACCGACAGAAAGTTGATTATTTGCTGGTGGATTTGCTGGTGGTTGCGTGAGCAGTTCTACCTGTCTGTCAAACAGCGGGTGGGTAAATAAGTCAACTACACGGATTGAAGCATGAGGGAAATGCTGTTTAATCTCAGCATACAACCGATTAACTAACCACGAGTTTCCACCATTTTCAAAAAAACCAACCTTGGGGTTGAATTTCGTTACAGAAAGAACACGACACCATAATTGATGCAATGTTCGTTGAACCACAGTTTGTTGAATCACAAGGGTATCGACAACAGAAGAGGTATCCTCTGAAACTTCGTTTGAAAATAGTGAAGCCATTTGCTGAGTCAACCAAATGTTCACCTGTGTTCTGTCTATCTTCTGGTTTGGTGTCAATGGCAACGAACCGATAACATGCCAAAAATCAGGAACCATCCAATCCGGCAATCTCTGTCGGGCCATATGCTGAAGATAGCTGGTTTCAATAGGTATATCCGCAACATATACCGCATGCAGTGCCGCCTCTGATCCTGAACCATAAAGTAAAACCACCACCTGTTTCACACCGGAAATATCAGTGAGTATGACTTCTATTTCCCTTGGTTCTATCCGATGGCCCCGCAATTTAATCTGCTCATCGTTGCGCCCGACATATAGATAAATCAATATAATTAGGCATAGTTCACGTGCGTTATAAACAATTCCTCAATTGAACATCTTTCACGTCTTCTTATCGCTTTGACTTCAGCCCATTTGGGTTCGATAGGATTCAAGTCTGGGCTGTAAGGGGGTAACCATTCTAACAGGCATCCGTGGTTTACGATGGCTTGTATCGTGTCTTGTCGTTTATGGAATGGGGCATTATCCATGACAATCACGACACCGTCTGGAAGCATTGGCAGCAAATCTTGTGTCATCCAGGCATGAAAAACATCCGCGTTAATGTTTCCAGCAAATAAGCTTAAGGTGACAAAGGTTCTTTTCAAAATGGCGCCGAGGGCATTAAGGCGACCTTTGGCCTGCCAGTCATGTGTGCCGAAACAGCGCCGCCCTTTTGCTGAATAACCGTGTGTGCGGGGCATCGACTGGGCAAAACCGCTTTCATCCAGATAAACAATCTGTTTACCCGCTTGTTCATAGTGACGGATACGCTCGACAAATGCCTGACGGCGCTCACCGTCAGCGTTGGGATGTTTTAGCGTTTTTTTTGACGGTGATATTCAGCCGTTTCAAGGCGTAATGGATAGCGGACTGTGTAACCCCCAGACGTTTTGCCCTTTCCCATTGATAGTCATCAGGATAATTTTGGACATCGATAAGGCGCGTTTCATCACTGATTTTAGTCGGTGGTTTATTACGCGTTACACAAGGTTCTATGTTGTCGCTCCACCGAAACAGGGTGCGGATAGCGATTTCAAAGTGGGCACTCGTTTGTTCGAATGTCAACGAATGCTTGTCTTTGTATGCCAGTACTCGCTTTCGAAAATCCAGACTGTATCCCATCTCGCTTTATCCCCTGTCATTTGAATTGAGATATTATGCCATATTAATATGATTCTTCTATAAATACTTTATTGGAAGGTTATGGCGATCAATTTGTAATTAATCTTTCTTGAGCACTTATTGCTTATTACTTATTACTTATTACTTATTTTGATATTGAGTAAATTATCGAAAAAGGCATTATGTTTAGTATCGGTTCCGATAATAAGTAACTTGAAAATAACATGAGGAGTAATTTGATATGGTTACCAAAACGTTACAAGAAATTACCGATTATTGGGGTAATATGAAAGCAAAACAACTTCACACTTCATTACACTTCACTGCAAGTACCGATTATTCCAACAACTGGCATTTGGATAGATATCAAAAATATCAAGTTAGTGCAGAGGCAATTGAAAATTCTCTTTATTATGGAGAAAATATAAAAACAGCGGATGACGCGGGCACAACTCAAAACATTTCACATACTAATACAACCGATCTTGAACAAACACTCGGGTTTGATGTGGTCTACGAAAAACAAAAAATTTTTAAATGGTCAATAACAGAGGGCTTGAAAATAGGAGTATCCATAAAAACAGGACTTAAAGTCCCACTTATTGGAGGGGAAGTCAGTCTAAGCGCCGAAGTAAATCTTTCATCGACACAAGGTAAAGATATTACAACAAAAGAAACAGTAACATCAAAGTTACCCGTCAAAGTCCCACCGAACTCAAAAGTGATAATGCGTGTGAAAAGTTTATATAACCACTACGAAACAGAATGGCGAATGCAGGCTTTGCTTCGAGGATATGTTGCAGTGCGATTTAACGATTTTATCGATTGGGGTGCTCCTGAAAAGCATGCTTTGTGGTTCATTCCAATTGAGACAGTTCTCCGTGAGGTAAAAGCTCATAATATGATTGATACATACGGGTATGATGTAGTAGAGGATGGTATCCACGCAATTGCCCGCGGTCGCTGTACCTCGGTATTAGGCCTTGAGGCTGATATAGAGCTTAGACAGGGTAAAATTGGCGATGACTGGGATAGTATGAAACCTAAAAATTATTTTTACTCAGAAGAAGGTATTGACATTAATTCACTGGGCAGAATTAATGTGATTCCAGGTATAGAGTTGCAATCTCACACATCTCACACATCTCACACATCTCACACATAAACTATTTAGTTGATCGTCACGTGTCTTTGCGATGACGGATTGGAAAATTGTGATACAAATCACATTTGGGGTACCGTTTCCCTATCGGTACCCCCATTTATAAAGCAATTACAAACATCGAGACTAGAGAAAAAGGTTACGAACTCCTTATCCATTGTAATCATTTTATCTATGTTACTTCCTTGTCTGGTCAGTGCTGGTGAAATAAGCACAGTTTTAGCCAAGGAAAATGAAACACTCTGCACGCTTTTTCAGTAATCTAATGAGGGCGTTCAGTATTCTGTGTCACGATAATTTAGCCATTATAACGTTATCACATTATCCAGACGCCCTTCAAAATAAATACACAGCTGAGACAGCGTCAGGTTCCAGCTTTGGATTGGCATCGTCCATTTTTCCTGGGCATTGAGAAGCCCCAGATAAAGCAGTTTGAGCAAGCTGTTTTCATTCGGGAACGCGCCTTTTGTTTTCGTCAGCTTTCTGAACTGGCGGTGTACCGACTCGATAGCGTTCGTCGTGTAAATAACCTTGCGAATAGCTGACGGGTAGCGGAAGTACGCCGACAGATTAACCCATTTACGACGCCAGCTCTGGATGACAACCGGATAGTGTTGGCCCCATTTCATATCCAACTCGTCCAGTGCGCTTTCTGCCGCCTCCTTTGAGACCGCCCGATAGACTGGCTTCAGGTCAGCCATGAAGGCCTTATGGTGCTTTGAGGCCACATACTTGAGCGAGTTGCGGATTTGGTGAATGATGCACAACTGAACCTCGGTTTGTGGGTAAATGCTGTTGATCGCTTCCGGGAAGCCCGTCAGGCCATCAACACAGGCGATGAGGATATCTTTCAGCCCACGATTTTGCAGGTCAGTCAGCACGGATAACCAGAAGTTAGCGCCTTCAATTTCAGAGAGATACAGACCGAGAACCTCTTTTTTACCTTCAAGATTGAGCGCCAATACGGTATAGACCGCTTTACTCACATAGCGCCCATCCTCACGGATTTTGTAGTGGATGGCATCCAGCCAGACGAAGGGGTAAATGGCGTCCAATGGTCGCTGTTGCCACTGTTTAAGCTCAGGGATAACCTTGTCAGTCACTGCGCTAATCGTGGCGCTGGAGACGCTGAAAGCGTACAGGTCTTCGATTTCCCGGCTGATATCGTTGTAGCTCATTCCGAGGGAAAACAACCGGATAATCTTTTGCTCAATTTCGTTTGAGAGCGTGGTCTGGTGCTTCTTCACCAACTGGGGTTCAAAAGTGCCGTTACGATCCCGGGGGTAGCCAGTTCAAAATGGTCGGTTGGCGCTTTGATCGTCTTTTTGGTGGAACCGTTCCGCCGGTTGACCTCAATATCCTGAGCCAGATGGGCGTCAAGTTCAGCGGCTAAAGCGGCTTCCGTCAGCTGTTTAATGAGTGGGATCAGGATGCCATCTTTACCTGTCAGAGCCTGACCTTCCTGAAGTGCTTTTAACGCTTTATTAAAATCGAAGGGTTGAGTCATTTGTCATTCCTTTTTGGTTCATGTGACTGGAATGACACAGAATTTCCAACACTCCCCTGTCAGTTGACAGTCAAAACAAATTTGTATCCGCACAATAATTATCAAACATTATTACAGCAATCCCTTACTTTGAAATATACGTTGATAAATTTCATGTACTACTTGTTCTTTTCTCTTATTATAGTCCATTACCTGTTTAACATTATTTTTAGCAGTTACCTTCGCAGCTATATATTGTTCACAATCTTCAGGATGTTCTCTAAGCCAATCACGAAACCAAATATGTCGGATGTGTTCAGGGCAATCAAGGCCAAAAACATGAAGATTCACTCTAGGTTTTGCCAAGCGAAGGCATCGATGTTGATAAAAATTCGGTTCACGCACCGTTAAATCATAACCAAGCCGCTCCAATGCTGGTACATATTTTTCTTCTTGAGTTGGATCTTCCACAATGAGATCAATATCAATAACAGGTTTAGCAACCATTCCAGGAACTGCCGTTGACCCAACGTGCTCAATATTCAAAACAACGTTGCCAAGTGTTTCTTTGATAACTGAAGCAAGTTTTTGCCATGTAGCCAACCATTCAGGGTTGTATGCTACAACGTCAATCACCTCTTCAGCAGGTTTACCATGTACCCAAGGATTTTCATTAGGATCAGGCTCAGGAAAGAAGATAATATCTTTAGTATTTACCATTAACTTACTCCTTATTTCTTTGATTAAGAATGAAAAGGGACATCTATAGATAAATCAATATAATTAGGCATAGTTCACGTGCGTTATAAACAATTCCTCAATTGAACATCTTTCACGTCTTCTTATCGCTTTGACTTCAGCCCATTTGGGTTCGATAGGATTCAAGTCTGGGCTGTAAGGGGGTAACCATTCTAACAGGCATCCGTGGTTTACGATGGCTTGTATCGTGTCTTGTCGTTTATGGAATGGGGCATTATCCATGACAATCACGACACCGTCTGGAAGCATTGGCAGCAAATCTTGTGTCATCCAGGCATGAAAAACATCCGCGTTAATGTTTCCAGCAAATAAGCTTAAGGTGACAAAGGTTCTTTTCAAAATGGCGCCGAGGGCATTAAGGCGACCTTTGGCCTGCCAGTCATGTGTGCCGAAACAGCGCCGCCCTTTTGCTGAATAACCGTGTGTGCGGGGCATCGACTGGGCAAAACCGCTTTCATCCAGATAAACAATCTGTTTACCCGCTTGTTCATAGTGACGGATACGCTCGACAAATGCCTGACGGCGCTCACCGTCAGCGTCGGGATGTTTTAGCGTTTTTTTTGACGGTGATATTCAGCCGTTTCAAGGCGTAATGGATAGCGGACTGTGTAACCCCCAGACGTTTTGCCCTTTCCCATTGATAGTCATCAGGATAATTTTGGACATCGATAAGGCGCGTTTCATCACTGATTTTAGTCGGTGGTTTATTACGCCTTACACAGGGTTCTATGTTGTCGCTCCACCGAAACAGGGTGCGGATAGCGACTTCAAAGTGGGCACTCGTTTGTTCGAACGTCAACGAATGCTTGTCTTTATATGCCAGTACTCGCTTTCGAAAATCCAAACTGTATCCCATCTCGCTTTATCCCCTGTCATTTGAATTGAGATATTATGCCATATTAATATGATTCTGCTATATAAGCACCGGGTTTTTCCATTGCTTCAATATGCGGAGAATTTTTATTATCCTGAGCCCCTGAAACTTTCAGTCTGTTAAATCTCATGACTTTTTCTTTTTTATTGTCATCTGTGTTTTCAGCATAAGCGATTCCCTGAAGCCCAATCAGCATTACGCTGGCTCCAGCTATTTTTGCTACAATTTTCATTAACCTTACCCTAAATAAGAGAATATTTATTGTTGCTCACATTGCTTCGTAAATTTACGCAATAGAACTCTATGGAACTGATAAATAATTACCAGTACCATAGGTTATAAATATATTTTTTTAATCTTTTAATTCTGGAAAATATGTTTTAGCGCTATCTAACATCAATAAGAAACTATAATCAAAAGCGATATCATTAATACGGTTAAAACGTCCGGGTTTTCCACCATGCCCGGTATCCATATTCGTCTCCAATAATAAAAGACTATTACCCTGTTTCATTTCCCTTAATTTCGCTATCCATTTTGCAGGCTCCCAATATTGCACCTGAGAATCATGCAAACCTGTTGTAACCAGCAAGTGTGGATAACACTGATGTTTAATATTGTCATAAGGGCTATAAGATTTAATACGCAGGTAATCTTCTTTATTATTCGGATTACCCCACTCTTCATATTCCCCCGTAGTCAGAGGAATGGATGAATCAAGCATGGTTGTCAGTGTATCCACAAAAGGCACTTTCGCAATAACACCACGATATAATTCTGGTGCCTGATTAATGACTGCCCCCATTAATAAACCGCCCGCACTGCCGCCTTCTGCATAAACGCGCTTGCTATCACCATAGCCGTCAGCAATCAGCGTCTTGGTCGCATCAATAAAATCATGAAAACTGTTCATCTTGTTTTCGATTTTACCTTGCAGATACCAATTCTTGCGTGACTTCTCACCGCCCTATCGGGCGATGCTTCTTATTTCGTTAGCCGTTGCTCGATAGTATCGAGACTGACGCAGCTTCCATAAGCAGAGACGC
>NZ_FPBJ01000023.1 GCF_900116635.1 Xenorhabdus koppenhoeferi
GGCGGCTGGACGGTCGTCTCTGCTTATGGAAGCTGCGTCAGTCTCGATACTATCGAGCAACGGCTAACGAAATAAGAAGCATCGCCCGATAGGGCCGTGAGAAGTCACCGAGATAAGAGATGCTTAAGCTATGAGGAGGTAGAAGTTTTCTTTGGATAGTATGTTTTCGTTTAAGTGAAATTTGGCTGTAGACAGTCAGGGTTTTCCTGTCCATTTTAAGCTGTCAGGGGGACAAACACATGACATTAAGCATGCGGAAAGCCTTGTGAATCATTCCCCGGGATCAGATTTTGTGATTGCAGATAAAGGTTATGACAGTGAACTCTTAAGAAAGAGGGTCGCGCAAAAAAAGGCAACCCCCATCATTCCTTCAAGCATTTTCGTGCTATAGCAACGAGATACGATAAGTTAGAACGAAATTATGCCAGCATGTTAGCACTGGCGTTTATCATTGTCTGGCTACCTATGTGGTTTGATTGATTTGTGAACATAAAACATCAACAGACCCTAATAAAATCAAGCCAATAAGACGTTGACGTATGTTTATACGTTACCATTGCTTTGTTGCTGACGGCGACGAGGCGCACCGCCATTGAAATCATCGTTGCTGCGGCCACGGAAAGAACTTCTCTCGCCACCACCGCTACGACGTTCGTTGTTAAAACGACGACCGCCATTGTTGCTATTGCCAGCATTATCACCACGTTGGCCATTGCCGCCGTTGCCGTTTCCACCACGACCACCACCACGACGCTCACGGCGTTCGAATGGTTGCGCATCCCCCATCAACTGCATATTCAGAGGCTTGTTCAGGATGCGAGTGCGGGTAAAGTGCGACAGTAATTCCCCTGGCATTCCTTTTGGCAGCTCAATCGTAGAGTGAGTAGCGAACAGTTTGATATTACCGATATAACGGCTACTGATATCGCCTTCGTTTGCAATTGCGCCCACGATGTGACGAACTTCAACGCCATCATCACGACCCACTTCAATGCGGTACAGTTCCATATCACCCACGTCACGACGTTCACGACGAGGACGATCACCTCGGTCGCCGCGGTCACCTCTGTCACCTCTGTCGCCGCGGTCACGATCACCAAAGCTACTGCTATTGCGACGGCGGTCATCACGGTCGTTGAATTCACGACGAGGACGACGAACTGGATCTGGTGGCAGAATAAGTGGGCGCTCACCTTGTGCCATTTTCAGCAAGGCTGAGGCCAATGTTTCCATGTCCAGCTCTTCATTAGTACCCAGCCTAGACAACAGCGCACGATATTGATCCAAATCGCTGCTTTCCAGTTGCTGCTGAACGATAGCTGCGAATTTCTCCAGACGACGCTGACTCAGAAGGTCTGCATTTGGCAGCTCAACTTCTGGGATCGTCAGTTTCATAGTGCGTTCAATGTTACGCAGCAGACGACGTTCGCGGTTTTCAACAAACAACAGAGCACGACCCGCACGACCCGCACGGCCAGTTCGACCGATACGGTGTACATAAGACTCAGCGTCCATTGGAATATCGTAGTTAACAACCAGGCTGATACGCTCAACATCCAAGCCACGAGCAGCAACATCGGTCGCAATCAGAATGTCCAAGCGGCCATCTTTCAAACGCTCAAGAGTCTGCTCACGCAGCGCCTGATTCATGTCACCATTAAGCGCCGCAGAGTTGTAACCGCTGCGCTCTAGCGCTTCTGCTACTTCCAGCGTTGCATTTTTGGTGCGCACAAAAATAATCGCAGCATCAAAATCTTCAGCTTCAAGGAAACGCACCAGTGCTTCATTTTTGCGCACACCGTAGACAGACCAATAGCTTTGGCTGATGTCAGGACGGTTTGTCACACTGCTCTGAATACGAACTTCCTGAGGATCGTTCATAAAGCGACGGGTAATACGACGAATCGCTTCTGGCATAGTCGCAGAGAACAACGCAGTTTGATGCTCAGCAGGGATCTGGCTCATGATGTTTTCAACATCTTCGATAAAGCCCATACGCAACATTTCGTCGGCTTCATCCAGTACCAAACCTTTCAGGTTGGACAGGTCCAAAGTTCCACGTTTCAGATGGTCAAGCAGACGACCCGGCGTTCCTACCACAACTTGTGGTCCCTGGCGCAATGCGCGTAATTGAACGTCGTAACGTTGTCCACCATAGAGCGCAACTACATTCACATTGCGCATATGTTTGGAAAAATCTGAACATGCTTCAGCGACCTGTACCGCCAGTTCACGGGTTGGTGCCAACACAAGGATCTGTGGAGCTTTTAGATCCGCATCAATGTTGTTCAGCAAAGGCAAGCTGAATGCCGCAGTTTTACCACTGCCAGTTTGTGCCATTCCCAGCACATCTCGACCGTTCAGTAGGTGAGGAATACATTGTTGTTGAATAGGAGAAGGCTTTTCATAGCCCAGGTCTCCCAGTGCAGAAAGAATAGGTGCCGATAAACCTAAATCAGCAAAAGAGATTTCAGTCTCATTGGTCATGTAATGGTGCCTCATTAATTGTGGCGGCCAGTCTACATAACACAGTGAAAAAAATTTCTGTCATTTTCATTTAAAATGTGAACTGGCTCAAATTATGTTATTAAACGAACAAACAAGTCCTCACCTCTCAAGATGTGGACTTTAAAATCTGTCGTGAAAATGTTCGTCAGCTATTGTTGGTTCGATTCCGATAAATCATCTTGTCTTTGGCCTAGTAGAGCCAATTCCAACAATGCGTAGCGGTGTTCAACAAAGTTATGGACATTGTTAGCTACCGTCAGCTTGAATAACGCAGCTGCGTTATTCTCATCCCCCAGACTTAGGTAATATTTACCTAAATAGAAGTCAGTTTCACTGAGATGCTCAGCGAGCGAAGTGTTATCCGCTGAATTCTGTTGCAAACGCCTCATCAATGTTTTCTCACTGATTTTGCCCAAATAGAATTCAACAATATTCCAGCCCCATAGCCCCCGGTTCGCTTTGTCAAAACAGTTCGACAAATTAGTCATTGCAACCTTAGGATCAATTTTCGCTTCCACAAGGTACAACCACAACGAACGGAAGGGATCATTTGGATCGTCTTGATAAAACGCCTGCAGATCATCCTGCGCCAATCGATAGCGGCCACCGTAATACAGTGCAATTCCGCGATTCATTCGCGCGTAGTTGTAAGTTGGATCAAGCTCTAAAACAGAATCAAACGCTTCATAGGCAGAATCAAAATTACCTGCCTGCGTAAAATAAATTCCTAGATAATTAAAAATTTCAGGAATATCAGGGCGGATAGACAAAGCAACTGAAAAATCATTCTGTGCCAGTGCCCTCAGCCCGAGGCTATCATACAGCACACCTCGTTCATATAAAAGCTGTGCATACTCATCTTCCGTAAGTGACCGGCTTGCAAGGATTTGTTCCATGCGAGCCAGAATAACCTCTTGTTGCAATGTTGGTTGTAATGGAATAGCAATAACTTCATTTTTACGCCACCCAGTACTGCTGCATCCCATAAGGAGAAAAATAGCTGCAACATAGCACCAGCGCAGAAAAGAATTCATTTTCCACTCCCGAAGTCAGACACTAATCAGAATGCCCTGTTACTCCACCCACATTGTATATTTCAGGCCTCCTGCCTAAAACTCTATTGTCCCAATATATTTCAAATTGCAACATTATTGGCCACAATTTGAAATATATTGGGATAAACGGCGCCCTTTTTACAGTACGCCGCTCTTTACGTCAAATTTATTCTACTGATGATTCCGGTGATTGTTGCGCTTCAGTAGTGGTTACTGCTTCTTTCATGCTGAGTCGAATACGACCTTGACGGTCAATTTCCAGCACTTTCACAGGAACTTCTTGCCCGATTTGCAGATAATCAGTGACTTTCTCTACACGTTTGTCCGCGATCTGAGAAATATGTACTAGGCCTTCTTTACCACCAC
The DNA here is from genome assembly GCF_900116635.1 of Xenorhabdus koppenhoeferi. GTDB lineage: Bacteria > Pseudomonadota > Gammaproteobacteria > Enterobacterales > Enterobacteriaceae > Xenorhabdus > Xenorhabdus koppenhoeferi. The sequence continues at coordinate 3,930 of NZ_FPBJ01000023.1, forward strand.
CGATGGCAACAAATGCACCAAAATCAACAATACGAGTCACTTTACCAGAATAAATACGGCTAACTTCAACTTCAGCGGTGATCTCTTCGATGCGTCTGATAGCATGATGCGCTTTGTCACCATCAGTTGCCGCAATCTTCACAGTACCATCATCTTCAATTTCAATAGTAGTGCCGGTTTCTTCTGTTAATGCACGGATAACAGAACCGCCTTTACCAATTACATCTTTGATCTTGTCTGGATTGATCTTAATGGTATGAATACGTGGTGCAAACTCAGAGATGTCATTGCGTGGACCCTCGATTGCCTGCTCCATCACGTTCAGAATGTGCAAACGTGCGCCTTTAGCCTGATTCAGCGCAACCTGCATGATCTCACGGGTAATGCCTTCAATTTTGATATCCATCTGCAATGCGCTGATACCATCACGGCTACCCGCAACTTTAAAGTCCATATCGCCCAGATGATCTTCATCACCCAGAATATCAGACAGAACAACAAAGTTTTCTCCTTCTTTCACCAGACCCATCGCGATGCCTGCAACAGCTGCCTTAATTGGCACACCTGCATCCATCAGTGCTAATGAAGCACCACAGACAGAAGCCATAGAAGAAGAACCGTTGGATTCAGTGATTTCAGACACTACGCGAACGGTATATGGGAATTCATTGGCACTTGGCATCACAGCTAATACGCCACGTTTCGCCAGACGACCGTGACCAATTTCACGACGTTTGGGTGAACCAACCATACCTGTTTCACCTACAGAATATGGAGGGAAGTTATAATGGAACAGGAAGCGGTCTGTGCGCTCACCCATCAGTTCATCAATAATTTGGGCATCACGCTCTGTACCCAGAGTCGCAGCAACCAGTGCCTGCGTTTCACCACGGGTGAACAGGGATGAACCATGAGTACGTGGTAGTACGCCAGTACGAACATCCAGAGCACGAACCATGTCTTTTTCACGACCGTCAATACGTGGCTCACCACGCAGGACACGACCACGAACAACGTTTTTCTCCAGAATAGCGAGTACGTCAAGAATTTCTGATTCTTCCAGTTCAACACCTTTCTCCGCAGATTCAGCTAAGATGATTGCAGAGACATCTTCTTTGATGGTATTAACCTGAGCGTAACGTTCCTGTTTCTCAGTAATGCGGTAGGCATCACCCAGACGGCTCTCAGCCAACTCTACTACGCGCTCATGCAGAGGCTGGTTGGTAGGCTCTGGAGCCCAATCCCATTTTTCTTTACCAACTTCAGCAACCATTGCATTGATGTTATCAATAACAATCTGCTGCTGCTCATGACCAAATACAACCGCACCCAGCATTTGCTCTTCGGTCAGTAAATCCGCTTCGGATTCAACCATCAATACTGCACTTTCTGTACCCGCAACAACAAGATCCAGACTACTGCTTTTCAATTCGTCGCTAGTTGGGTTCAATACATACTGACCATTGGTATAACCAACGCGCGCAGCACCAATTGGGCCATTGAATGGAATGCCAGACAGTGCCAGAGCAGCAGATGCACCAATCATTGCAACGATATCAGGGTTAACCTGTGGGTTAACAGAAACTACGGTCGCAATGATTTGGACTTCGTTCAGGAAACCTTCTGGGAACAGAGGACGCAGAGGGCGGTCAATCAGGCGGGCAACCAAAGTTTCACCTTCGCCCGGACGACCTTCACGACGGAAGAAACTTCCTGGGATACGACCAGCAGCGTAAGTACGCTCCTGATAGTTGACAGTCAGGGGGAAGAAATCCTGTCCTGCTTTTACTTTTTTCTGGCCAACAACGGTAACGAATACCGCAGTGTCATCCATATTTACCATAACAGCTGCCGTCGCCTGACGAGCCATCATGCCGGTTTCGATGGTCACACTGTGCTGACCATACTGGAATTTACGAACAATCGGATTCAGCAAAATAATTTTCCTTTGTTAGTGTTGCCGGGCTTTAAGCCAGCAACAATGGATTGTCTCTTCTTGCTACACCCTCACGACTAATGACAGTTCTTACTCTTTTAAGGACTCTCATTAGCCGCGCGAGTCACTGCAGCGGAAGAAGTTCAAACTTTAGAAACGAATATGACGTCTGTTAATTCGGTTTTCTAGAAGAAAAGGGGCCCGATTAGGCCCCTTTTCTCTGAAACTCATCGATTAGCGACGCAGACCCAGACGCTCAATCAGCGCTGTATAGCTAGCTAAATCTTTACGCTTCAGGTAGTTCAGTAGCTTACGACGCTGTGCAACCTTTCTCAACAGACCACGACGACTATGATGATCTTTTTTGTGTTCGGAAAAGTGGCCTTGCAGATGATTGATATCTTTAGTCAGCAGTGCGATCTGAACTTCGCTGGAACCACTGTCGTTAGCGCCACGGCCAAATTCAGCGATAATTTGCGCTTTTGCAGCAGTACTTAGAGACATAGTATAACTCCAAATGTGTAATTTAAAATGACGAGTGCCGATCTCTAATTCAGCAACTCATATATAGACGCGGTATTCTACGCTGCAAATAGGTGAAGCGCAAGACAGCACATTCATTGCCATCCATTACTTTTACACAATTTACCTGCTTACCTGTTACCTGCTTTAAATTCCTTGTCAGTTACGATCCTTATTCAATTTCAGCTTCAACAACCAGACGGCGCGGGGCTACCAGCCCATCATCATCAATCACCGCAATGCCGATGAATTTATTTTCATCTCCTTCAGTGATACGCACCCATTCACCCGAAGCCAAATTGTGCTTGCTTCGAACAGGCTGCCCCTGCTTAAAATAAGACGCAACCACAGATGCTAAATGGATCACCGGAAAATGAACAACTGTGGTATCCATTGGCAGCAGCAATGGATCAAGCAGTTTCCCAGCTTCAATCTCTTGATCTTCAGCCTGTTGTTTCAACTCATATAACTGTTCCAGCGTTACCATTCTCTGATTAGGGTAATTAGCAACCTGCAAACGACGCAGGTAAATTACATGAGCGCCACAGCCCAAAAGTTCACCTAAATCATCAGTAATAGTACGGATGTATGTTCCTTTGGAACAGTGTATTTCTAATTCCAACTCATTCTCTTCCCAGCGAATGAATTGCAATTCATAAACAGTAATAGGACGCGCTTCCCGATCAACTTCAATTCCCTGACGGGCATATTCGTACAGCGGTTTTCCCTGATACTTCAATGCAGAATACATAGAAGGAATCTGCATGGTATCACCGCGGAACGTGTCCAATGCAGCATCAAGCTGAGATTGGGTGATCTGCACTGCACGCTCACTAATGATGGTACCATGTGAATCCGAAGTATCCGTACGCTGCCCCAAGCGGGCAACCACACGATAGCGTTTGTCAGAATCCAGCAAGAATTGGGAAAATTTGGTCGCTTCGCCAAGGCAAATCGGCAGCATACCTGTTGCCAGCGGATCCAGTGCACCAGTGTGCCCTGCCTTGCTGGCATTGAAAATCCGCCTTACTTTCTGTAACGCATCATTGGAGGAAATATCCTGCGGCTTATCCAGCAACAGTACACCGTGTATTGCACGGCCTCTACGACGGCGGCCCATCACTTTTCCTCGTTGTGATCCGTAGATGCACGACGCTGTTCATCATTTTTCACAACGTTGCTGACCAAGTTCGACATGCGCATCCCTTCCACCAGAGAACTGTCATAAGAAAAAGTCAATTCAGGGATGACCCGCAGGCGCATTGCCTTACCCAGCAAAGAACGAATAAAACCAGAAGCTTCGTTCAACGCTTTGATACCCTCTTTGACTCGATCTGAATCATGTCCATCTACCAATACATTCAGAAAGGTCACAAATACTTTGGCATAAGCCAGATCACGGGAAACTTCAACACCAGAAACGGTTGCCATTCCGATACGGGGATCTTTGACTTCGCGCTGTAAAATGATGGCAATCTCTTTTTGCATTTCCTGTGCAACGCGCTGAGTACGACTGAATTCTCTTGCCATTGTTATATCTCCTGACATTTTGGGGGGCATTAAGCCCCCCAAGAATGGAATGAATCTATTGGGTATAGATAACGGTATTAATCGATGGAGCGTTTTACTTCAATCACTTCAAAGACTTCAATCATGTCACCAACGCGGACATCATTGTAGTTCTTCACGCCAATACCACATTCCATACCATTACGGACTTCGTTAACGTCATCCTTAAAGCGACGCAGGGATTCCAACTCACCTTCGTAAATCACCACGTTGTCACGCAGGACACGGATCGGGTTATTACGTTTGATGATACCTTCGGTCACCATACAACCAGCGATTGCACCAAATTTCGGTGACTTAAATACGTCACGAACTTCGGCAAGACCCATGATCTGCTGTTTGAATTCTGGAGCCAGCATACCGCTCATCGCCTGTTTGATTTCATCAATCAAACTATAGATAACGGAGTAATAACGTAGATCCAAGCTTTCATTTTCAATAATGCGACGTGCAGAAGCATCAGCACGAACATTGAAGCCCAGAATAATTGCATTAGAAGCTGCTGCCAGAGTTGCATCAGTTTCAGTAATGCCGCCCACGCCAGAACCGATGATTTTCACTTTCACTTCATCAGTAGACAGTTTCAGCAATGAGTCACAAATTGCTTCGCATGTACCCTGAACGTCAGTTTTCAGAACGATATTCAGTTCAGATGCCTTGCCTTCTTCCATGTTAGCAAACATGTTTTCCAGCTTAGATTTCTGCTGACGAGCCAATTTCACTTCACGGAATTTACCCTGACGGTACAGAGCCACTTCACGTGCTTTTTTCTCGTCACGAACAACAGTCGCTTCATCACCCGCAGACGGAACATTGGACAAGCCCAAGATTTCCACTGGCATAGATGGACCAGCAGATGCCACTTCACGACCAAGTTCGTTACGCATCGCGCGGATACGGCCATATTCGAAGCCGCACAAGACAATGTCACCCTTGTTCAGGGTACCAGACTGAACCAGAATGGTCGCAACTGGGCCACGGCCTTTATCCAAGAAGGATTCGATAACCACACCATTTGCCATACCGGTACATACGGCTTGCAGTTCAAGAACCTCAGCCTGAAGCAGAATTGCCTCCAGCAGTTCATCAATGCCAATACCTGCTTTAGCAGAAACGTTGATGAACTGAGTTTCACCGCCCCATTCTTCAGAAATGATGCCGTACTGTGAAAGTTCATTCTTAACGCGATCAGGATCTGCCTCTGGCTTATCGATTTTGTTCACTGCAACAACAACAGGAACGCTGGCCGCTTTAGCATGCTGAATAGCTTCTATAGTCTGAGGCATCACGCCATCATCCGCAGCCACAACCAGAACTACGATATCTGTTGCTTTAGCACCACGAGCACGCATGGAAGTAAAAGCAGCATGGCCTGGAGTATCCAGGAAGGTAATCATGCCTTTTTCAGTTTTCACATGATACGCACCAATGTGCTGGGTAATGCCACCCGCTTCTCCGGAAGCCACTTTAGTGGAACGGATATAGTCCAGCAGGGAGGTTTTACCGTGGTCAACGTGACCCATGATGGTGACAACTGGCGCACGAGATTCAGCCTGTGTCTCGCCAGTATCACGATCACTCATCAGCGCTTCTTCCAGCTCGTTTTCACGGCGCAAGATAACTTTATGCCCCATTTCTTCGGCAACTACTTGTGCAGTCTCCTGATCAATGACTTGGTTGATGGTCACCATAGCACCCATCTTCATCATCGTTTTAATGACTTGGGAACCTTTAACCGCCATTTTGTTAGCCAGTTCAGCGACAGTGATTGTCTCACCAATCACGACATCACGGTTAACGGCTACGACAGGTTTGGTGAAGCTTTGCTGTAAGGTACTCGGCTTACGCTGTTTGCCTTTATTACGGCCTACTGCGCGGGCTTCTTCTCGATCAGCTTTCGATTCAGAATGCTTATTATTTTTCTTCTGGCGGGCAGCTTTGCCACTACGAGTGCGGGAACGGCGATCGCCTTCAACTTTGGCGTCATTTTCATCTTCCGCGTCACGGGCGTAACGGGAAGTTGTTACATGGTAGTCACTGCTGTCACTAGCCTCAGAGTCATTAGACCATTTGTCTTTATTTTCTTCTGCCATTCGACGTGCTTCTTCTGCAACACGTTTAGCTTCCTCTTCAACCTTACGGCGCACTTCTTCTTCAGCTTTGCGTTTTAAATCCGCTGCTTCAGCTTCACGACGCGCTTTTTCATTTTGCGCGGCAGATTCAGTCTGAACTGATTTTTGTTTATTTTCGGTATGTTGCTTAGTCACTTTTTCTTTTTCCGCCGCCTCACGTTGAGGCAATTCAGTCTCTTCACGCTTGGCTTTTTCTTCTGCTTCACGTTTAGCTTGCTCTTCCGCGAATTCTTTCGCTTCAACTTCAAGCCGCGCCTTCTCTTCTACCTCGCGCCGAGCTTGCTCTTCCGCTTCACGCTTCGCCTGTTCTTCCGCTGTAGTTTGTTCAACTGCATCGCGGTTTACATATGTGCGTTTTTTGCGGACTTCAATCGCTACCGATTTACTTTTGCCACCGGTGCCAGGAACGTTTAGTGTACTACGCGTTTTACGCTGTAGTGTTAATTTACCTGGCTGACCGCCAGAACCGCCTTGTTCACGGTTCAAATGGGCCAGCAAAGATTCTTTTTCTTTCTGGGAAACAGAGTCAGTTGCGGTTTTCTGAATGCCAGCGTCAGAAAATTGCTGGATTAGACGCTCTACCGATGTCTGGATCTCTTCTGCCAGTAGTTTTACGGTTACCTCTGTCATTCTGTTCCTTCCTGCTACAGTTTATTTATGCATCATCGCCAAACCAACAGATATTACGGGCTGCCATAATGAGTTCTCCTGCTTTCTCATCATTCAGTCCTTCGATATCAAATAAGTCGTCGATACCCTGCTCGGCAAGATCTTCCAGAGTACAGATGCCACGGACAGCCAGGTTAAACGCCAAAGTACGATCCATGCCAGACAGATTCAATAAATCTTCAGCAGGTTGCTGATCACCAAGACTCTCTTTCTGAGCCAGTTCCAGCGTTGTCAAGGCCGCTTTTGCACGTTCACGAAGAACTTCAACGGTTTCTTCATCAAGACCCTCTACTGCCAGAAGCTCATTGATTGGTACGTAAACCAATTCTTCCAATGTAGAGAAGCCTTCCTGGACCAATACGGTAGCGAAATCTTCATCAATGTCGAGATGCTTAGTAAATGTATCAATAGAAGCATGTGCTTCTGCCTGATGCTTCGCTTGTAGCTCTTCCGCAGTCATGACATTCAGTTCCCACTTGTCATCACCACGATGCTTTTTCAACAACTGAGCTGCCAGACGAACGTTTTGACCATTACGGCCGATCGCCTGAGCCAGATTGCTGTTTTCGACGGCAACATCCATTGTACAGTTGTCTTCATCAACAACAATAGATGCAACATCTGCCGGAGCCATTGCATTAATGACGAACTGTGCAGGGTTATCGTCCCACAACACAATGTCAATTCTTTCACCACCCAGCTCGCTGGAAACAGCTTGTACCCTCGCACCACGCATACCTACGCAGGCACCAACCGGGTCAATGCGCTTGTCGTTGGTTTTTACTGCAATCTTCGCACGGGAACCCGGATCACGGGCAGCAGCTTTGATCTCAATGATCTCTTCGCCAATTTCAGGTACTTCGATGCGGAACAGTTCAACCAACATCTCTGGACGAGAACGAGTGATGAAAAGCTGTGCACCGCGTGCTTCTGGACGAACATCATACAGAACACCACGCACGCGGTCACCCGGGCGGAAATTTTCCCGTGGTAACATGTCTTCACGTAAAATAACCGCTTCAGCATTATTACCCAAATCCAGGGTAATGTTCTCACGATTCACTTTTTTGACCTGAGCAGTCACGATTTCACCTTGCTGCTCACGGAATTGATCAACTACCATTGCACGTTCAGCTTCACGTACTTTCTGTACGATAACCTGTTTTGCTGTCTGGGTTGTGATACGGTCAAAAGTTACTGATTCAATTTGATCTTCAATATAACCACCCAGATCAATTTCTGGATCTTCATATTTTGCAGCGTCCAGCGTAATTTCACGAGTCGGCAGAGTGACTTCTTCAACAACTAACCAACGGCGGAAGGTATCAAAATCGCCAGATTTACGATCGATGCAAACGCGAACATCAATTTCCTGCTCATACTTTTTCTTGGTGGCTGTCGCCAGTGCAATCTCTAATGCTTCGAAGATTTTTTCACGAGGGAGAGATTTTTCATTAGAAACCGCTTCCACAACAGCCAGAATTTCTTTATTCATCCTAGTTGCCTCATCCGAACTTTAAAAGTGGGGTACCAGGTTCGCTTTCTGGATGTTGCTCAGTGCGAACACTTCGCCTTTTCCATCCACCGTAACCGTTATCATTTCACCATCAACAGCCTTAATGATACCTTGCCATCTGCGGCGGTTCTGCATTGCCATGCGTAAAACCAAATTGACTTCTTCCCCTAAGAAACGCTGATAATGCTCAGCTTTAAATAGCGGACGCTCAAGCCCCGGCGAAGATATTTCCAGGTTATAAAGCACCGAGATCGGATCTTCAACATCAAGCACTGCACTGACCTGGTGGCTAACATCAGCACAATTATCAACAGTGATGCCCTCTTCACTATCGATATAGACCCGCAGCGTTGATACTCGTGCGCGAATAAACTCCAGGCCCACTAATTCAAAACCCAAAGCTTCAACTGGTGCTAAAATCATCTCTGTTAATTTTTGCTCTAATGTGGACAAGCCCACCCCCAAGACATAAAAAAAGGGCTATATTAGCCCAGTAGTTCTGCTGTCAAATAACAAAAAACCCCGATACTCGGGGCTTTATGTAACTGGACCCTATTTACTGCCAACGGTCTCAACCAACTTCTTTTCATACCTTTCAAAGCAACCTTGCAAATTATGATCGATATCTTAACGGCTGCTGAATAACTACTCTGGAAAAGATATATATTGTTAAGAAGTGGTTGCGGGAGCCGGATTTGAACCGACGACCTTCGGGTTATGAGCCCGACGAGCTACCATGCTGCTCCATCCCGCGTTCGAAAACGTGGCAGATATTACGCTGATAATACTAAAAACGCAAGTTTCTAGATTAATGGTGCCGAGGACGGGACTTGAACCCGTACGCCCGTTGTTTAGGCACTACCACCTCAAGGTAGCGTGTATACCAATTTCACCACCTCGGCACTGATTTTTTATAGAACTGTTATTTTAATAGTTTTTTATACTAGCTACTTAAACTAACAATTCTACTTCAATTCTGTTACTGAAATTTACTGAGGGATCTCACTATTTGACTTTACTGGCGCTACCGGAATATTCGCTGGTTCAGCCAAATTATCCCATTTGCTGCTGGAACCAGTTTTGTTGTTGGTCATGTTACCAAGAATCAAGCTGATAACAATAAACGACGTCGCCAGAATAGCTGTCATACGGGTCATAAAGTTACCAGAGCCCGATGAACCAAACAGTGTATTAGATGCACCCGCACCGAAAGAAGCACCCATATCAGCACCTTTCCCTTGCTGTAGCAGAACCAGAGCAATTAGCCCGATACCAACCAGCAAGAATATACCTAAAAGAGCTTCATACATATGTTGTACCCATTTCCTCGTGGGATTTACCACTATTTCGTACTATTATTTTCGTACTATTTTGTCGCGACCTTACAGTGCATCACCCGCTCAGAATTAGAAAAATTAACTTATTGAGCGGGTGTGAATACTAACCAAAGCCTTTCAGACAAGCAAGATTAATTTCAAACACTGATACTATTCGAAGAAAAAACCAACAAATTATCCCATTTTTTTCACGGCATCAGCAATACGATGCGCCAATGTTGTGACTTGTTCTTCATCTTCACCTTCTAACATTACTCGGATCAGTGGCTCCGTGCCCGATTTACGCAGCAGAACACGACCGCGACCATTCAACTCAATTTCTACTGATTTAACAACTTCAAGTACAGATTCTGATTGCAGAGGATCGGTATCACCTGCAAAACGAACATTAACCAAAATTTGAGGTAACAGCTTCATTCCACTGCACAGATCATGCAGATTCATATTGTTGCGCACCATTGCACTCAGGACTTGCAATCCAGCAACAATACCATCACCGGTCGTGGTTTTATCCAATAAAATCACATGACCTGAATTTTCTGCCCCTAAGCGCCAGCCTTTTTCCTGCAACTTCTCCAATACATAGCGATCACCGACTTTTGCTCGTTCAAACGGAATACCAAGCTGCTTCAGTGCCAGTTCCAGACCCATATTACTCATCAACGTACCCACAGCTCCACCACGCAACTGGCCGTGTCTCAGTGCTTCACGCGCAATGATATAAAGGATTTGATCACCATCAACTTTGTGACCCAGATGATCAACCATAATGATACGATCGCCGTCACCATCAAATGCCAGACCAACATTTGCCTGTTCTTCCAGTACACGCTTCTGCAATAGACGAACATCTGTTGCACCACACTCTTCGTTGATATTAATACCATTCGGCTCGCAACCAATGGTAATAACTTCTGCGCCCAGCTCTCTGAGAACATTCGGAGCGATATGGTAAGTAGCGCCGTTGGCACAATCCAGTACAATTTTTAATCCATTTAAGCTTTGTTCACTGGGGAATGTACCTTTGCAAAATTCAATGTAGCGGCCCGCTGCATCAACAATTCGATTTGCTCGACCCAATTCGGCAGATTCCACACAGGTCAATGGCTTATTCATTTCTGCTTCAATGGCTTCTTCAACATCATCAGGCAATTTAGTACCATCAATAGAGAAGAATTTAATGCCGTTATCGTAGTAAGGATTGTGGGAAGCTGAGATGACAATGCCAGCTTCTGCGCGGAAAGTACGCGTCAGATAGGCCACAGCAGGCGTCGGCATTGGGCCAGTAAAGGATGCGGATAACCCTGCGGCAGCCAATCCGGCTTCAAGTGCAGATTCCAGCATATAACCTGAGATTCGGGTATCTTTACCAATGATAATTTTTCGAGAACCATGACGAGCCAGTACTTTTCCCGCAGCCCAACCCAATTTCAATACAAAGTCAGGAGTAATTGGGGTATTACCTACTCTGCCACGGATACCATCAGTACCAAAATATTTACGGTTGCTCATAAATTTCTTTTCCTTTGCTGAACATATTCTTTGCTCATAGCGTGTTTCTTTTCGGATATCAGTTGATTGTAGATAGCGTTGCCTGAACAATTTTCATTGCCTGAACGGTTTCTTTTACATCATGCACACGGATAATCTGGGCACCCTTCATGGCCGCTATTACAGCACAAACAACACTTCCTGTTACACGTTCTTCCGGAGATACATGAAGTAATTGGCCAATCAAAGACTTACGTGACATACCCGCCAAAATTGGCAAGCCTAAATGATGGAGTTCTTGCAAGTGAGCCAATAACTGATAATTATGCGATAAGTTCTTACCAAAACCGAAACCGGGATCAAGGATCAGGTTATTTTTTGCGATACCTGCCGCAACACAAAGCTCAATTTGCCGTCTCAGGAATGATTTCACTTCTGATACGACATCTTCATACTGAGGCTCTGTTTGCATTGTGCGAGGCTGTCCCTGCATGTGCATCAAACACACAGGCAAGCCAGTTTGTAGTGCTGCATCAAGTGCCCCTGGCTCCTGCAAGGCTCGAATGTCGTTGATAATATGAACTCCGACCTTTGCTGATTCGCGCATTACGACAGCTTTTGAGGTATCTACAGAGATCCAAACATCAAAACGCTCAGTCAAAGCCTCAATTACAGGAATAACGCGATCCAGCTCTTCCTGTTCACTTACCTCATCCGCACCAGGACGTGTCGACTCTCCTCCCACATCAATAATAGTTGCACCTTCCTCGATCATCTTCACGGCATGTTCCAATGCCATATCAAAAGTATCATGTGTTCCACCATCAGAGAAAGAATCGGGAGTAACATTCAGAATTCCCATTACTTGTGGGCAGGAAAGGTCGAGGACACTGCCTCTGGCTGTCAATTTCATCGCTAGGGAGCCTTAATGTCAAAACCCCAGGTGAGCCTGGGGTTTAAGAAGTACAATCGACCAAATCCAAGGGCAATAATTCGTTATTACCTTTGGCTTGATAAACTTTTAACCACGTTATGCAGTCGGATTATCATCTGCAGGTTTCGCTGTTTGTTGTGGAGATGATGGAGTATGGTGGTTATTGCTACCATTATTATCACCTTCCCAACCTGCTGGTGGACGTACGTTTGTTCGATTCATCAGGTCATCAATCTGAGGTGCATCGATAGTTTCATATTTCATCAACGCATCTTTCATAGAATGAAGAATATCCAGATTATCCATCAGAATCTGACGTGCGCGTATATAATTACGATCAACGATAGCTTTCACTTCCTGATCAATTAAACGCGCGGTGTCTTCAGACATATGTTTCGCTTTAGCAACGGAGCGACCGAGGAAAACTTCACCTTCTTCTTCCGCATACAGCAATGGTCCCAGTTTTTCTGAGAAGCCCCACTGTGTCACCATGTTGCGTGCAATAGATGTTGCCACCTTAATATCATTGGACGCACCTGTAGAAACACTGTCTACACCATAGATAATTTCTTCAGCTAAGCGCCCGCCGTACAAAGTTGAAATCTGGCTTTCCAATTTCTGACGACTTGCACTGATCTGATCCCCTTCTGGCAAGAAGAAAGTTACACCCAACGCACGACCGCGAGGAATAATAGTAACTTTATGAACAGGATCGTGTTCTGGCACCAGACGACCAATAATGGCATGCCCAGCTTCATGATATGCGGTGGCTTCTTTCTGTTCCTCCGTCATAACCATTGAACGACGTTCCGCACCCATCATGATCTTATCTTTGGCTTTTTCAAACTCAACCATAGAGACAACACGCTTGTTACCACGAGCTGCAAACAAAGCAGCTTCATTCACAAGGTTTGCCAAATCGGCACCAGAGAAACCAGGTGTACCACGAGCGATGATAGATGCATCAATGTCCGTATCCAGCGGAATACGGCGCATATGGACTTTCAGAATTTGCTCACGACCACGAACGTCAGGCAAACCAACCACAACTTGACGGTCAAAACGACCAGGACGTAGCAATGCAGGGTCCAAAACATCAGGCCGGTTAGTTGCTGCGATAACGATAATACCTTCGTTACCTTCAAAGCCATCCATTTCAACCAGCATCTGGTTCAGTGTTTGTTCACGTTCATCGTGCCCACCACCCAGACCGGCACCACGCTGGCGACCTACCGCATCTATTTCGTCAATAAAGATGATGCAAGGAGCTGCTTTTTTCGCCTGTTCAAACATGTCACGAACACGGGAAGCACCCACACCAACAAACATTTCAACAAAGTCAGAACCAGAGATAGTGAAGAAAGGCACTTTCGCTTCACCAGCGATGGCTTTCGCCAGGAGCGTTTTACCTGTACCTGGAGGACCAACCATCAAGATACCTTTCGGGATCTTACCGCCCAGTTTTTGGAAACGGCCTGGCTCACGCAGATACTCAACCAATTCACCTACTTCTTCTTTTGCTTCGTCACAACCAGCAACATCAGCAAAAGTGGTTTTGATCTGATCTTCTGTCAACATACGAGCTTTACTTTTGCCAAAAGACATCGCCCCTTTACCGCCACCACCTTGCATTTGGCGCATAAAAAAGATCCAGACACCAATCAGCAGTAGCATTGGGAACCATGAAATAAAGAGGGTCGCCAACAGGCCTTGTTGTTCTGGTGGTTCACCGACAACTTTTACCTGTTTATTGAGTAGGGTATCCAGCAGCTTCTCATCCTGAATTGGCATATAAGTGCTGTATTTTCCACCGTTGTCTTTCTTAGTGAAATCAATGTCACGACCCGAAATACGTACTTCGCTTACTTGATTCTGTGATATCTCATTGATGAAGTTAGAGTAATCCACCCTACGACCGCTAGAATCGCTGGGACCAAAACTCTGGAACAATAACATCAAGACAACTGCGATGACTAACCAGAGAATCAGGTTTTTCGCCATGTCACTCAAGGGATTAACCTCATATTACAACTGTGTTAACAAATAGTAGTCAGGGTACTATACTTTCCGCCCTGTCGCTACAATGTATACTTCACGTGATCGTGCCCGCGAAGCTTCTGGCTTACGAATTTTTATCTTCGTAAAAAGGGAGCGTATTTCCCTCAGGTATTCATCAAAGCCCTCTCCCTGAAACACTTTGACAATAAAACTCCCCCCAGGGGCCAGCACATCACGACACATATCCAATGCTAACTCAATCAGATACATGGATCGGGGAATATCGACCGCGGGGGTTCCACTCATATTGGGAGCCATATCCGACATGACGACCTGGACTTTATTATTGCCAACTCTCTCAAGCAATGTTTTCAATACAAGTTCATCACGAAAATCTCCTTGAAGGAAATCGACCCCAACTATCGGATCCATCGGTAAAAGATCGCAAGCAATAATCCGCCCGCTATTACCAATCTGACTAACTACATATTGAGACCACCCGCCCGGGGCAGCACCTAAATCAACAACGGTCATGCCCGGTTTAAAGATTTTGTCGCTTTGCTGTATCTCATCAAGTTTAAACCAAGCGCGAGAGCGAAGCCCCTTTTTCTGCGCCTGAAGAACATATTTATCACTAAAATGTTCTTGTAACCAGCGACTTGAGCTTGCTGAACGTTTTTTATTGGCCATTGTTTTTTCCAACTATACTAATAGAGAGCCTTATTTTTTGCGATCTCTTATCAAACCACACCACACTTTTATGGTGATAGATATCAGATGGCGGTAGAATATGTCGTTTTCAATCCCAACTAAGCAAAAAACAATGACTCTTAACAAGAAACAAGTTCAATACCTGAAAAGCCTCGCTCATTCATTAAAGCCTGTCGTTATGATTGGCAACAACGGACTGACTGAAGGCGTATTGGCTGAAATCGAACAGACTCTTTTGCATCACGAGCTTATCAAAGTCAAAGTTGCAGGCGAAGAGCGTGAAATCAAAACTTTGATCGCTGAAGCTATTGTTCGTGAAACTGGTGCACATAATGTGCAAATCATTGGAAAAATATTAGTTCTCTACCGACCATCAAAAGAGCGCAAGATTAGTCTACCTAAATAATCACAGTATATTTATACAAAAGTGCCATATGTATCTACCATAAGAGAAAAAAGGCCAGATCTGGCCTTTTTTCTCTATCAGCATCTTATATTTTAGCCAATCCATGATATTTATCAGAGATAATCCACGTTCAAAACTTCGTATTCAACTTGGCCGCCTGGCGTAGTGATCACAACAACATCATCCACTTCTTTACCAACCAGGCCACGAGCAATCGGTGAATTCACAGAAAGAAGATTTTCTTTGATATTCGCCTCATCATCACCCACGATACGATAGGTTTGCTCTTCATCAGAGTCCACATTCAATACCGTTACCGTTGCCCCAAAAATCACACGACCGTTATTAGTTATCTTCGTTATATCAATCACTTGTGCATTAGAAAGTTTGGCCTCAATTTCCTGAATACGGCCTTCACAGAAGCCCTGCTGCTCACGAGCGGCATGATATTCTGCATTCTCTTTCAAATCACCGTGCTCACGCGCATCAGCAATTGCGACAATAATTTGAGGGCGACGTACATTTTTCAAATATTCTAATTCTTCGCGCAATTTATCCGCGCCACGTACCGTCATCGGAATTTGTTTCATTTATCAAACCTCTAAATCAATCCTAAGCCCAAACAACATCTTCCTGATTTTTGCAAATAACAGCACAATGAGCACACCTTATCAGGCGGGCCTCCAGACAATAAAAGGAATGTAAAACCAGCATAATCTGGAATTCACATACATATTTCACCTGCTAATCTATCATTCTAACGTAGAGTTGATAATGGATCATCGTTTACTTTTCTCTGAATTGCACATTAGTATCATTAATATAAACCTTGTTGAAACAAACCTATCTTCATATGCGAGATCTATGACTCTTTTAAAAATTACCAGCAGAATAGCTTGTATGTTCAGTCTAAGCCTGAGTATTTTCAGTGCAAATGCCTCTGCAATTGAGGAAGGCACTCAATATTTGCCTGCGGGAACTCATTTTTCATTTATCGCCCAAAAAGTCGGCTCAAAAACTCCTTTAATTGATTATCACGGACAACAACTGGCATTACCTGCCAGTACGCAGAAAATTGTAACGGCATTAGCCGCCTTACTACAGCTTGGTAAGGATTACCGTTTTGTAACAACACTGGAAAGTGATGCTAATATCTCAGACGGCATATTAAAAGGTCATCTGACAGCACGTTTTGTCGGTAACCCGATGCTAACGCGTTCACAATTGCGTAGTATGGTTGAAGCATTAAAACAGTCTGGCATAAAACAGATCGATGGCGATCTCATCATAGATATTTCTATTTTCGCCAGCCACGATAAAGCTCCAGGATGGGTATGGAATGACATGACTCAATGTTTCAGTTCTCCTCCAGCCGCTGCAATCATAGATAAAAACTGCTTTTCAGTTTCACTTTACAGCTCAGGACAATCCGGCGAACTGGCATCTGTTCAGGTTCCCTCTTTTTACCCTGTCAGTGTACTGAGTGAAGTAAAAATATTACCCAAAGGCTCACCAGAAGCAAAATACTGTGAACTTGATGTCACGGCAGGTGAATTAAATCGATATATCTTAACGGGTTGTATGACTAAGCGTGATGAGCCGCTACCACTGACTTTTGCCATCCAAAATGGAGCTAGTTATGCGGGCAAGCTCCTGAAAAATGAGTTGAATATTGCAGGCATTGAATTAAAAGGTTATATACGGCGCCAATCGACCCCTCAGCATCCAGAAAAAATCCTCGCCCTGAATCAATCAGCACCGCTGCATGATATGCTAAAAATTATGTTGAAAAAGTCAGATAACATGATTGCAGATACAATCTTTCGTACTCTGGGCCATCGGTATTTTAATGTTCCCGGAACATGGCATGCAGGTTCTGATGCGGTTCGTCAGATTTTGAAACAAAAAACAGGTATTAATTTAGGTAATGCCGTCATGGTAGATGGTTCCGGCCTTTCGCGCCACAATTTGATTTCACCCGCAACTATGATGGAAATATTACAGTTTATTGCCCAGCGCGATAATGAATTAGACTTTATCTCAATGCTACCTAAAGCGGGATATGATGGTACTCTGGCTTATCGCCCCGGACTGCATCAAGCAGGTGTTGATGGTAAGGTATTTGCCAAAACGGGAGCATTACAAGGGGTTTATAATCTGGCAGGTTTTTTAACTGCCGCCAGCGGACAGCAAATCGCTTTCATCCAATTTATCTCTTCGTATTCAGTTTCTCCTGAAGATCAACGAACCCGTCGTATTCCCCTGGCACGTTTCGAAAATTACTTATATAAATCGCTATATAAGAATCATTAATTAAAAACGATTTAACGAAAAAAAAGGCGCTAAAAAATAGCGCCCTTTTATCATGTTGGGTTTCTATACCGACTAGTGTTTATAAATAAACTCAATGCCTTCATCGTCTTCTTCATCCCAGCCATCATCATCCAAATCATCATCAGACGAGGATGATTTCTGCAACTGTTCCTGATGATAGTCATCCCACATGAACTCAACTTTTTCAGGTTTAACTTCTTCCGTCGCTTCCACACTACGGGGCTGCATATTCATGAACTCCATAATGTCCCAGCAAAGCGCTTTCACACCCTGACGGTTCACTGCTGAAATCATGTAATAGTCGCCTTCCCAACCAAGTTCATCAGCAATAGTTTTGGCTAGCTGTTTAGCTTCTTCTGGATCGGTCAGATCAACTTTATTGAATACCAACCAACGCGGTTTTTCTGCCAGTTTTTCACTGTATTTGTGTAGCTCTTTGATGATAATTCGGGCATTTTCAACCGGATCAGATTCATCGATCGGGCAGAGATCAATCAAATGTAACAATACACGGCAACGCTCCAGGTGCTTCAGGAAGCGAATGCCTAAACCAGCACCGTCTGATGCTCCTTCAATCAAACCAGGGATATCTGCGACCACAAAGCTTTGCTCGTTATCCATGCGCACAACACCAAGGCTTGGCACCAATGTTGTAAATGGATAATCGGCTACTTTAGGTTTTGCTGCTGAAACGGCCCGGATAAAGGTGGATTTCCCCGCATTTGGCATTCCCAGCATACCTACATCTGCCAGCAACATCAGCTCCAGCATCAGCTCGCGGCTTTCTCCCGGTGTTCCCATTGTTCTTTGGCGAGGAGCACGATTCACAGAAGATTTAAATCGGGTGTTACCAAGGCCGTGGAACCCCCCTTTTGCAACCATAAAACGTTGTTCATGGCGCAACATATCTCCGAGAACTTCGCCTGTGGCAACGTCACGTACACGCGTTCCGACCGGAACCTTGATGGTAATATCCTGACCGCGTTTACCAGTGCAATCGCGGCTTTGTCCATTTTGACCACGCTCAGCGCGGAAGGATTTTTCAAAACGGTAGTCAATCAGCGTATTGAGGTTTTCATCAGCCAGTAGATAGACATCTCCGCCGTCACCCCCATCTCCGCCGTCCGGCCCACCTTTTGGAATATATTTCTCACGACGGAAGCTGACGCAACCATTGCCACCATCTCCCGCTACAACCAGTATTCTGGCCTCATCTACAAATTTCATAATCTTTCTCCGTAGGATAGCCACTGTAAAGCTGGATGGCAGCTAGTACCCAGAGATGGCGTAATCCAGAATAATAAAAAGCCCCGCAACACACATTGCAGGGCTTCCGATCCGATTAAAATTCAAAAAACTTATTCAGCTTCAATGCTGATGAATTTACGGTTTTTTGGACCTTTAATTTCGAATTTAATTTTTCCGTTAGCTAATGCGAACAGGGTGTGATCACGGCCACAACCTACGTTGTTGCCTGCGTGGAACTTAGTACCACGTTGACGAACGATGATGCTGCCTGCCAAAACAGACTCACCACCAAAACGTTTTACACCCAGACGTTTGCTTTCAGAATCGCGACCGTTACGAGTCGAGCCGCCAGCCTTTTTGTGTGCCATTTATCTGCTCTCCTAAAATCTTAAGCAATGCCAGTGATTTTAACATCAGTGAACCACTGACGGTGGCCCTGTTGTTTACGGCTGTGTTTACGACGACGAAATTTAACGATTTTAATTTTCTCGCCACGGCCATGCGCAACAACTTCAGCTTTAATTTTAACGCCTTCAACTACTGGAGCACCGATTTTGATGTCTTCACCATTAGCGACCATCAGCACCTGGTCAAACTCAACAGTTTCACCTGTTGCGATGTCCAGCTTTTCCAAGCGAATAGTCTGACCTTCGCTTACTCGGTGTTGTTTACCACCACTTTGGAAAACTGCGTACATATAAACTCCGCTTTCCGCGCCCCCCCTAAAAATGCTTTCCAGAGTGCGCTATAAAATATTCACAATAGGGCGCGAATTCTACGCAAAAACCGCTTGGAAGACAAGTGCAGAATTAGAACAGATGAGAAAAAAATGGACTTTTTCGATTGCCATTTATTTGAGCTGTTTTACAAGTGCGGCCGATACATCGTAATATCTGTTAATACGCTAATTAATGAGCACAGCTCTGAATCAGAGTCCAAAGCCAAAACATGAATTTAGAATCGATAATAAAACTTACTACAGATGATATGGCAGCGGTCAATGACACCATTCTTGACCAATTAAATTCTGATGTTGCGCTGATCAACCAACTTGGTTACTACATTATCAGCGGCGGAGGCAAACGAATTCGCCCAATGATTGCAGTACTGACTGGTAAAGCGCTTCATTGCGAAGAAGATGAAAAACACATCAAAGTTGCGGCCCTGATTGAGTTTATTCATACCGCGACATTGCTGCATGATGATGTCGTTGATGAATCTGACATGCGACGCGGCAAGGCAACGGCCAACGCCATTTATGGCAACGCAGCCAGTGTCCTCGTGGGAGATTTTATCTATACGCGCTCATTTCAGATGATGACCGACCTTGATTCCATGCGTGTATTGAAATTGATGTCTAATGCTACCAATGTCATTGCTGAAGGCGAGGTGATGCAGTTAATGAACTGTAATAATCCTGATATCTCAGAAGATGACTATATGCGCGTTATTTATAGTAAAACCGCCCGTCTGTTTGAAGTTGCTGCGCATTCTGCCGCCATTCTGGCTAACGCAACGTCTGAGCAAGAAATGGCGCTACGTGATTATGGCCGTTATCTTGGCACCGCATTCCAATTAATCGATGACCTGCTGGATTACGATTCAGATAACAGCACGCTCGGTAAGAATACGGGAGACGACCTGAATGAAGGCAAACCAACATTGCCCCTACTGCACGCCATGAATCATGGAACACCAGAGCAATCTTTAGTGATACGTAATGCTATTAAACAAGGAAATGGCCGCCATTTGCTGGATACTGTACTCGCAACAATGAAACAGTGTGATTCACTCAAATATACTCGCCAACGGGCTGAGGAAGAAGCAGATAAGGCTATTTCAGTATTACAAGTACTTGATGACTCTCCGTATAAGGCGGCTCTTGTGGGATTAGCCCATGTCGCCGTACAGCGACTTTCTTGAGCTGATTCAATCAGTATCCCTGGTTGTTCAATCTGGGATACTGTCTTTAGCTGTACTATCAATCTCTTGAATGCCGACAAATTGAACAAGGCCAGCCAATCCTTTTCTCAAAATAAACTTAACTATCCGTTCTCTTTCAGACTTGGTCAGCTGATAATAAGCTTCCACCCAAATCATAAACGGATCCTGTCGCTTGTTCCGATAATACTCGACCGAGTTTTCACTGACAGTCAGTATACTTAAAACTTCTTCGGGCAAACTGTTGACATTGTATTCGAGAGCTTTTCCCTGCACTCCACGCTTACGGCGTTGTTCCCAGCCCTCGCGTCTTGCCATCAGATTCACTCCCTGAGGAGATGATGGCAGCCCTGCGAGGCCGATGAGTTCCTTTGCAGAATACCATTCTTTTTTCATCTCTTTTTCCTCGCGTTGTACCAGGGCAGTGAAGATAAAGCCAAATTTTAAACATTTGGCTTTTTCAAAAACAGCCTCAGGTAGCTATAATTTTTTCCAAAAAACTTCTTATACCATCTCGTAATATCACGTCGGTTATTACCTCCTTTTCTTCTTCAGTGAGTAAATTAAATGCGCTTACCCAAATGGATAAAGGATCTTGTTTCTGAACCTGATATTCTGGTGATGTTTCATTAAGTTCGAGAGAAGATAATGTTGATTCAGGAAAACAAGAATAGTGATATTCAATTGCTCTGCCTTGAACACCTGTTCGTTTTTGCCTCAACCATTCTTCACGTTTTGCTTTGGCATTAACTCCTTGTGGTGATCTAGGTAACTCGCCTACACCGGTCAACTCCATTGCCGTATACCACTCTTTTTTCATAATGTTTCTCTATTTTTGTAACCAAGTTCAAAAAAGAAGTTATTAAGAAAAAATTAGAAATATTTTTAGAAAAAATAATGTTATTTTATTTTCTTAATAACAGATTCGTGTTCGTTATTAATTTCACACTAACGCTTTAGTTATACCACTAATGTGGCTTCAAATTTAATAGGAAAGGATTAAAAAAATGATTTCTATGAAATCGGATTGGCATCCTGCTGATATTATTGCCGCTTTACGTAAACGTGGAACGACTCTGGCAGCCGTTTCTCGTGAAGCGGGGCTAAGTTCATCAACTTTGGCGAATACACTTTCTCGCCCATGGCCCAAGGGAGAATGGATAATAGCAAATTACTTAGAATTGCATCCGTCTGAAATATGGCCAAGTCGTTATTTCGATCGCAATACAGGAGAACTATTAGAAAGAAAAGTTCGAGATAAAAAGAATAATTAACTATTAATTTAATTATTCATAGAAAAACCGCTAGTTATTTTTAAACTAGCGGTTTCAGTTAACTAATATATTTAAATTAATTTGTATATTAATAAATTACAAATTAAATAAATTAATCATTAATAAATTTTTCGCCTAATTTGATATCTGTATTCAAAACTTCCAGCATGTTATCTAATGATTTCTGTTCAAAATCGCTCAGCTTGCCAATATCTAAATGTTCTTCAATACCATTTTTACCCAAGCGAACTGGTTGAGCAAAGAAACGCGCATATTTGCCATCACCCTCAACATAGCTGCATTCGATAACATTGCTTTCGCCTTGCAATGCACGGATCATAGACAGCCCCATGCGTGCAGCAGCCTGTCCCATAGACAGAGTTGCAGATCCGCCACCCGCTTTTGCTTCAACCACTTCAGTTCCCGCATTCTGGATACGTTTGGTCAATGCTTCAATTTCTTCGTCAGTGAAGCTAACATCAGGAATTTGAGACAGCAGAGGCAAAATAGTCACACCTGAGTGCCCACCGATAACTGGAACTTCCAGCTCTTCTGGTTTTTTGCCTTTCAATTCAGCAATAAAAGTGTTGGAACGGATAATATCCAGAGTTGTTACACCGAACAGACGGTTTTTATCGTAAACACCTTCTTTTTTCAGAACCTCAGCCGCAATCGCCACAGTGGTGTTGACAGGGTTAGTAATAATTCCGATTAATGCCTTTGGACAAGTTTTGGCAATCTGCTGTACCAGATTACGAATGATCCCTGCATTGATATTAAATAGGTCGGAACGATCCATACCAGGCTTACGAGCGACACCCGCAGAAATCAATACCACATCTGCACCTGCCAGTGCGGGGGTTGCATCTTCACCAGCAAAACCAGTGACTTTAACTTCCGTTGGGATATGACTCAGATCGGCTGCCACACCCGGGGTCACCGGAGCAATATCATACAAGGAAAGTTCTGAACCTGAAGGAAGTTGGGTCTTGAGTAGAAGAGCAAGTGCCTGACCAATGCCACCGGCTGCCCCGAGAACTGCAACTTTCATCCTGATACTCCTTAAAATAGTGCTGTAAAAAACTTAAACTTGTCTGGTTAAGAGAGCGCTTTCATTTTACCCATCATTACAATAATGATAAGGAAGACTCTCCTCCACTCATCACTACGTATTAAAACAATCTGTTAACAGCTAAATTATCCACCTAATGACCTGCGGATGGAACATAATAGTTGTTTTATTCTAGACAAAAGGTTTATCTGTTAATGAGATAACGGGCACTTTTTTGATAATTTTCTATTAATTAATAGACCGATCACCTTACACTCTCCTTCCGCATCAAACAACACCATTTAATTAACAATACATTTACCATGCTCACTCTATAAAAATGAAAATAAGCAAAAATAAAATGTTCAATACCCTGATTATAAATAAGGTAATATGGGAAAGAATATACAATTAGGCTCTATACCCGTCGTCTTTCAAGTTGCAGCTTTGTTGGCTGCGCTCGCTCACCCCGGTCACATAGTTATCTATGTTCCCGTGGATTTGCTCTCTTGCCGTCGCGATGCAACTTGAAATCCATTGTGTATATATCTTGGTTTTCCCTTCTCTTTCTTGAATGAAAATTCACTCTTTTGCATAATGTCAGTCTTATAACGGATTTAACGATGGTGAAATATGCGTGTTCCTTCGAAACAGAACGATTTGGTAAAAGCTTTCAAGGCATTATTGAAAGAAGAAAAATTCAGCTCTCAAGGTGAAATTGTTTCAGCACTTCAGGAAGAGGGGTTTGAAAATATCAACCAATCTAAAGTTTCCCGGATGCTGACAAAATTTGGTGCCGTGCGAACCCGTAATGCAAAAATGGAAACGGTCTACTGTCTGCCAGCAGAATTAGGTGTACCCACAACTACCAGTCCGCTAAAGAATCTGGTATTAGATGTCGATTATAATCATAGTGTTGTGGTTACACGCACAAGCCCGGGTGCAGCACAGCTAATTGCACGCCTGTTGGATTCATTGGGTAAAGCTGAAGGAATTCTTGGCAGCATTGCGGGTGATGACACTATTTTTACCACGCCAGCCCAAAACTTTACGACAAAGCAGCTCTATGAGGCGATCCTCAATCTATTTGAGCAGGAACTTTAATCTATCTCTGCCGTATACCAAGAAAGCTAATTAATGTATGCGGCAGACACACACTGAATATATTTAGATGAAGAGAGGATCGCCCAATCAGTGCGCCCCCCTTACTCCGAAGATCTTTCAATTAAACTGTATCTGCTTTCTTAGCTAACTCAGCCAGTAATTTCTCGTGGATACCATCAAATCCGCCGTTGCTCATAATAAGGATATGATCCTCCGGTTTTGCCGTTTCGACAATCATCCGAACCAAAGTATCAATATCCGCACTCCAGCGAGCGGGCTGAATACACTGTTCTGCAATTTCAATAACCTGCCACGGCATATTGGCTGGCTGATAGAGGAAAACTTCATCAGCACGCCCCATTGAAGGTGCAATATCATTTTTGCTCATTCCCATTTTCATGGTATTAGAACGCGGCTCCAGCACGGCCAGAATACGCGTCATTCCACCAACTTTACTTCGCAACGCTTCCAGTGTCGCTAAAATAGCTGTTGGGTGATGAGCAAAATCGTCATAAACCGAGATACCATTGACTTTACCACGCAATTCAAGGCGACGACGGGCATTGATAAAGCGATCCAATGCCTGACAGGCATCCGCAGGCTGAATGCCAATATGGTGGGCTGCCGCAATCGCTATCAATCCATTGTGCATATTGTGTTCACCCACTAATGACCAATTAACTTCACCTACCCATTCACCATGATGGAATACTTGGTAGTTGCTACTATCCTGACTGAGTTTCTTTGCCTGCCAGTTTCCGCCGTCACCGAGCTGGTCCTGCTCACTCCAGCATCCCATAGAGAGAACATGCTTCAGATTGCTATCATTATCGGGAACAATGATTTTACCTGAGCTTGGCACAACTCTGACAAGGTGATGGAATTGTTTTTGAATGGCGGCCAGATTTTCGAAAATATCTGCGTGATCAAACTCAAGGTTGTTCATGATCAGTGTACGTGGACTGTAATGAACAAATTTCGAACGCTTATCAAAAAAAGCACTGTCATATTCATCCGCTTCAACGACAAAAAACGGACTTTCACCGATTTGCGCTGAAACAGTAAAATTCCCCGGCACACCGCCAATCAAGAATCCCGGTTTATAATCACAGGCTTCCAGAATCCATGTAAGCATACCCGCCGTTGTTGTTTTCCCGTGAGTGCCGGCCACTGCTAATACCCAACGCTCCGGCAATACGTGATCATGCAGCCACTGTGGACCAGAGGTGTAAGGAATTCCACGATCCAGAACAGCTTCCACACAGGGGTTGCCGCGTGTCATTGCATTACCGATGATCACAATATCGGGCACAAGATCGAGTTGTGCAGGATCGTATCCTTGAATCAGCTCAATGCCCTGTTTTTCCAGTAAAGTGCTCATTGGTGGATACACATTGGCATCAGCGCCAGTGACTTCATGGCCCAGTGAACGAGCGAGGATCGCTAACCCTCCCATGAAAGTACCGCAAATGCCAAGAATATGAATACGCATTTATTTCTATCCGATATCATGAACTGTATCACTATTCTAACCATCAAATCAGATATTAGAAATGCAATAACCTATGAATCATTTGATTCTTTAGCTAAACTGCCCGCGCATGAGTGCAACACGAAAGTGAAGCACGCTTCCTAAAACCACAATCAAATTCAAGGCCTTTGTCATGAAAACATTAGGCGAATTCATCGTCGAAAAACAGCAAGACTTTCCTCATGCTACAGGTGAACTAACCGCACTGCTGTCTGCCATCAAATTAGGGGCCAAAATTATTCATCGAGACATCAACAAAGCTGGCTTGGTTGATATTTTAGGTACAAGTGGCGTATCCAATGTCCAAGGTGAAGTTCAGATGAAACTGGACCTGTACGCCAATGAAAAACTCAAAGCAGCGCTGAAAGCACGCGGTGAAGTTGCTGGTATTGCCTCCGAGGAAGAAGATGAGATCGTTATTTTCGATGGCGATCGTGCAGAAACTGCAAAATATGTTGTTTTGATGGATCCACTGGATGGTTCTTCGAATATTGATGTAAACGTTTCCGTTGGGACTATTTTCTCTATTTATCACCGAATTACACCAATCGGGCAACCTGTAACCGAAGAAGATTTTCTGCAACCGGGGGATCGTCAGGTTGCAGCCGGTTATGTGGTTTATGGTTCATCCACCATGCTGGTGTACACCACAGGTTGCGGTGTTCATACTTTCACTTACGATCCTTCTCTTGGCGTTTTCTGCCTGACTCATGAAAAAGTCCAATTCCCAGAAAAAGGCAATATGTACTCTATCAACGAAGGAAACTACATCAAATTCCCGTTGGGTGTGAAAAAGTACATCAAATATTGTCAGGAACAGGATGAAGAGACTCAACGCCCTTACACTACCCGCTACATCGGTTCTCTGGTTGCTGATTTCCATCGCAACTTGCTGAAAGGAGGTATCTATATTTATCCGAGCACAGCAAACCATCCAACAGGCAAACTACGCCTACTATACGAATGCAACCCAATTGCATTCTTGGCTGAACAAGCAGGTGGAAAAGCCAGTGATGGCACAAACCGCATTCTGGATATCGTACCCAGCGAACTGCACCAGCGTGTCCCTTTCTTTGTAGGTACAAGATCAATGGTGGAAAAAGCAGAAAGTTTCATGGCTGAGTTCCCAGACGAATAAGCGGTTTTATACACAATGGATTTCAAGTTGCATCGCGACGGCAAGAGAGCAAATCCCCGGGAGCATAGATAACTATGTGACCGGGGTGAGCGAGCGCAGCCAACAAAGAGGCAGTTTGAAAGACGAAGTGTATATTAAGCGACAAATTAAAAGAGGCGATATTTTACCTCTTTTAATGTTCCCTTGAATATTAATACCCATTTTAGCTTCCGCGTTATTTTCTGCATTTATGACACAACACTTATGACACAACACCTCACAGTCAACATCTCATTATAATTAGAGAGTATCCTTAGTATTTTTGCGGACTCCACCGTAATATCGTAAATACTATTTTCTGCTGAAAATAACCATCATCACTTTTAATCAACCAAACACTCTGGGTTATCAGCTGATAACAATTATTCATTACGCAGAACAATAAAAACTTTCCTAATGTATGTAGGTGTGGGAAATATTATTCTTTTTATATTCATGGATATTTCCCTATATCCAGTAACCTTAAACATCAAAGGTATCAATTCTGAAACGCTGGCAACAGCCCATATTGTATGAGGTATTCATATATGGACTCGTATTTTAATCATAAAATTTTCCGGCTATCTGTTCTCGCGTATTCCCTCTTTTTACCTTTTACGCCGATGAGTGCTTTTTCGGTAAGTGAAAGAATTGACGGAAATAAAACAGAAAGAACAGGGTTACAGCAAGCGGGGAATGAAAATAGCACCAAGAATGTGCACGATGATAACGCCGGGGTCATTGCCCAAAATGTGATGCGGGTCAGCAACCTGCTCTCATCCTCCCCCACCCAGTTGGCTGAACAGGCTAAATCCTACGCTCTGGGGAAAGTCAATAATACGATAGCCACAGAAACCCAAAAATGGCTGGCCCAGTTCGGCACCGCCAGAATTAATTTTGCCTTTGACAGAAAGGGAAAGCTCGATAACGGTGCCTTAGACCTGCTGGTCCCCCTCTACGACAATAACGCAGACTGGCTGTTTTTCTCCCAACTGGGTTATCGCAATAAAGACAGCCGCCACACGGTCAACCTCGGGTTTGGCGGCCGTTATTTTACCCCCGGCTGGATGTATGGTCTCAACACATTCTTTGACCATGATGTCACCGGGAATAACAAACGGTTGGGGCTGGGCGGAGAAGCCTGGACGGATTACGTCAAGCTGTCGGCCAATACCTATTGGCGCTTAAGCAAATGGCATGATGCACTCCACGACAAGGACTACGAAGAACGCCCGGCCAACGGCTTTGACCTCAACAGTGAATTCTTCTTGCCCGCCTATCCGAATCTGGGCAGCAAATTAAGTTATGAGCAGTACTTCGGTGATAACGTCGCCCTGTTCAATCGGGATTCCACTCAGAAAAACCCCAGCCTGGCCAGACTGGGCCTGAGTTATACCCCTATTCCGCTAGTGACCATGGGCGTCGATTATAAGTTCGGGGGAAGCGGACACAGCGAAACCCTCTTTCAGGCTAACCTGAACTACCGTTTCGGCACGCCTTTCAGCGTCCAGATAGCTCCTGACAGCGTGGCGTCCATGCGCACACTGGCCGGCAGCCGTTATGATCTGGTGGAAAGAAATAACAATATCGTGCTGGATTATCGGCAAAAATCAGACCTGACCGTGGACCTGCCAAATACCCTAAGCGGGTACGGGACTCAGAACATTCCGCTCACCGCGATGGTCACCTCCTCAAAGCCCGTAAAAAATATTCGCTGGTCATTCAGCCAACAGTTCAAGGCCAATGGCGGGGCCATTGCTGATGAAACCGCGAAAGAGACCTCAATCTTACTGCCTGTCTATAAGTATGCCAAAGACGGATCCGCCGGACTCAACAACTATGATCTGGCTGTCACTGCAGAAGGGGAACACGGTAAACCGAAAACCGCGCACATGAAAGTGATTGTTGAACCTTTTGTCATCAAAGAGAAAAGCATCAAGGCTCGTGGAAAAGGCGCTGCCGTAGCGGATGGTAGCCCGGCTTATGATCTGTTGGCAACCGTCACTTACGGCGATAAAAATAATAAACCGCTCAAGAAGGATACGATGATCCCAGATGTGAAATGGACCCTTGATCCACCAAATGATGATGCCAGATTACACTGGAATGACAGCCAACCGCTCAATGAGCAGGGTCAATTAACTGCCACTCTGGGGAGTACAACACCACTTGACCCGAAGACAAAAGTCTATCTGTCTATCGCCGGTATGCCGAAAGAGTTGATAAACGACACGGACTCCCTCCTCAATTTTGTCAATATGTACGATGAGTATCAGATTACCGATACTCAGGTTAAACCAGATGGCACGCTTACCACTAATGATGTCAATAATGTGTATATCTTTACGGCCAAGATATTAGATAAAAACGGGAACCCGCTACAGGATCAGAAAGTCAATGCCAAATGGCAGGCGATTTCCCTGCAAGATAATAGTAATAAAGAGGTAGAAATAAAGTCGATTGATAATTACAAGACTAATGCCCACGGCGTGCTTACGGCAACCCTGCGTAGTAACACCCCGCAGAAGATCAGGGTTACACTTTCCCTTGAGAAGGGTGCTAAAGCATCATTTAATGAGGTCGAGTTTGTCAAAAGTGACATTGAGGTCACATTTACTATTGATGGTACGGATGAAAAAAATCATTTAACCGCCATATCAGATAAAGAATATAAAGTGACTGCCCACCTAACTCAGGGAGGAAAAGCTCTCAATAATAATAAGCCATTGAAGTTGAAATGGTCACTGGAACCAAAATTGGCAGAATTTACTATCAAGGAAACTGATAACACC
Source organism: Xenorhabdus koppenhoeferi (assembly GCF_900116635.1). GTDB lineage: Bacteria > Pseudomonadota > Gammaproteobacteria > Enterobacterales > Enterobacteriaceae > Xenorhabdus > Xenorhabdus koppenhoeferi. The sequence goes on from NZ_FPBJ01000023.1 coordinate 33,582, forward strand.
CCAGACGCGGGAGGTAAAGCTCATGCGCTTATTTCCAGTACGCGAAGTATCGAAGGTGCGAAAATCATTTTATCAGTTGATGATGGGCCTTTGCTCGAATCTGAAGAATTCAATTTTGTTGCACCTAATTCACAGGATTTAGGGGCTGTACTAGAAGGAAAAGTTGAGCCTTTATCATCCAAGCCAATACGGGGAAATGAAAAAGATGAGTTCATTTATAAAGTAAAAGTTATTGAAAAAAAATCCGGCAATGCATTGAAAAACCAAAGCATTTCTGACGTAAAATGGAAAGTGAATAAGCCAGAAAAAGCGCTGGGCGACTTTACACTTGATGTGACTGATAATTCAACCACCAATAATGAAGGTTATTTAACCGCTAAACTGAAAAGTAAAGAGGGTTATGATAACGTTACAGTATCTGTATCCTTAGGAGATACTGAGAAACAATCAGAACCTGTTGTGCAGTTCCTGCCTGAAGCACAAAAATCAGTAGGGCTTTTCGTAAAAGCCGATTATAACAGTGGAGTACAAAAAGTTATTCCAAGTTCACAACCAGAAGGAATCCGCTATGTGCATGAAGATGTTTATCTTGAGTTGATGCAAACGATAGACGGTAAAAACGAATATCTGGGGTATTCGAAGGGTGGTAAGTATCCAACAAGCAGTAGGGGCGATTGGCTAACAACAGTTTATCCCAGCGATAAAGAAAGTGTAATATATAGGGATGCGTACGATAATATGCGCTTCAACACTAAGTATTTTAGCCCAGGGCCTATAACATTTTCAAAAATTTACACAGATAAGGAAACAGGTAGAAAAGAGCTATATTCTTATACACTCAACCCTCAAAGATATGTCTATCCTCCAAAAACCTCTGACAAGGCTCTGAGGTACGCTAAACTTAAGGACGATATGACATGCGAAGACCTTCCTGCCGACAACTCTTCCCCTTTCAAGGCCAAAACGCTGGTCTTAGGGACAGATATTATAGAATCTGGAGCCGCAGTTCCGAATACCTCATATAATTACGATTTTAACAATGACTTCAAGAACCTTGGAATTGCCCCTCTTAGGAACGACACAACACGTAAAATTAAAATCAAAACTGTAGACGGTTTTGCTTTTTACGATATTGACACAAGACAAGTTATTTCTTCCAACGATGATGATGAAGGTGTGTTGTTATGTTACAGGGATGAATAATATAATTAGGACTAAATAGCAAGTCAAAATTGTAGATGGCCTCCTTACTCCTCGCTACGCGAGGAGTAAGGATCTTCATAAATTGAATATATCACTATTATGAATATACCCAATGGATTTCAAGATGCGGCGCGACGGCAAGGGAATGGCCCCCCAAGAGCATAGCTAACTATGTGACCGGAGTGAGTGAGCGCAGCCAACAAAGCTGCAACTTGAAAGACGACAGGTATAGACTATTTAGAGAAATAAGGGATATTAAGGGGCTGTGAAACGGTAAGAAAACTATTTTCAAACCTAAATTAAAAGAGGCGAAATATCGCCTCTTTTAATTTTTCCGAGAACATTAAATAGAGAAACCCTATATATTTGTCAGATCCACTGTGCATTATTATAAATACTATTTTCTGCTGAAAATAACCATCATCACTTTTAATCAACCAAACACTCTGGGTTATCAGCTGATAACAATTATTCATTACGCAGAACAATAAAAACTTTCCTAATGTATGTAGGTGTGGGGAATATGATTCTCTTTAATATTCATGGATATTTTCCTATATCCAGTAACTTTAAACATCAAAGGTATCATTCTGAAGCGCTGGCAACAGCCCATATTGTATGAGGTATTCATATATGGACTCGTATTTTAATCATAAAATTTTCCGGCTATCTGTTCTCGCGTATTCCCTCTTTTTACCTTTTACGCCGATGAGTGCTTTTTCGGTAAGTGAAAGAATTGACGGAAATAAAACAGAAAGAACAGGGTTACAGCAAGCGGGGAATGAAAATAGCACCAAGAATGTGCACGATGATAACGCCGGGGTCATTGCCCAAAATGTGATGCGGGTCAGCAACCTGCTCTCATCCTCCCCCACCCAGTTGGCTGAACAGGCTAAATCCTACGCTCTGGGGAAAGTCAATAATACGATAGCCACAGAAACCCAAAAATGGCTGGCCCAGTTCGGCACCGCCAGAATTAATTTTGCCTTTGACAGAAAGGGAAAGCTCGATAACGGTGCCTTAGACCTGCTGGTCCCCCTCTACGACAATAACGCAGACTGGCTGTTTTTCTCCCAACTGGGTTATCGCAATAAAGACAGCCGCCACACGGTCAACCTCGGGTTTGGCGGCCGTTATTTTACCCCCGGCTGGATGTATGGTCTCAACACATTCTTTGACCATGATGTCACCGGGAATAACAAACGGTTGGGGCTGGGCGGAGAAGCCTGGACGGATTACGTCAAGCTGTCGGCCAATACCTATTGGCGCTTAAGCAAATGGCATGATGCACTCCACGACAAGGACTACGAAGAACGCCCGGCCAACGGCTTTGACCTCAACAGTGAATTCTTCTTGCCCGCCTATCCGAATCTGGGCAGCAAATTAAGTTATGAGCAGTACTTCGGTGATAACGTCGCCCTGTTCAATCGGGATTCCACTCAGAAAAACCCCAGCCTGGCCAGACTGGGCCTGAGTTATACCCCTATTCCGCTGGTGACCATGGGTGTCGATTATAAGTTCGGGGGAAGCGGACACAGCGAAACCCTCTTTCAGGCTAACCTGAACTACCGTTTCGGCACGCCTTTCAGCGTCCAGATAGCTCCTGACAGCGTGGCGTCCATGCGCACACTGGCCGGCAGCCGTTATGATCTGGTAGAAAGAAATAACAACATCGTACTGGACTACAAGAAAAAGCCGGAGTTAGCCATTACCCTGCCAGATACCTTAAGCGGGTACAGTAGCCAAACCGTTATAACTAGCGCCAAAATTCTCTCCAGCAAACCACTGAAGAAGGTTAATTGGCAAGCCGATAAAAGATTCTATGAAAACAAAGGAATTCTCTTAGACCGTGGTAACCAAGATGAACAAGCTGAATTAGTATTGCCGAAATATGTTAACAACGGAATAAACAGATATACCCTGTCTGCTACCGCTGAAGAAGAAGGTGGTAAATCCAAGACAGCTCAAATGAATATTGACGTTGAACCTTTTGTCATTAAAGCCCAGAGCATTACATCAGATGGAACAGACCCCGTGCTTGCTGATGGCAAGTCTCCTTATCATCTGGCTGCAACCATCACCTATGGCAATAAGAATAACGACTCTATCAGAGCCAGAGCTATACCGGACGTAAAATGGAGCATTGAGCCAGAAAACCCCAAGGCAGAATTAAGTTGGGATAAATCAGGAACAACTAATGACCAAGGTCAATTAACCGCAACGTTAGTCAGTACAGAGCCGCTCTCAAATAATACCAAGGTTTATCTGGAAATGGATGGTATGCCAAAAATGGAGATAACAGGTGACAAACGACTCACTTTTACGAGTGTAAATTCCAGATACCAGATCACCACGCAGTTAGTTGAACCTACAGGCCCACTCTCAATCCATCACGCAGAAGATATTTATACCTTTAAGGCCACGATATTGGACCAAAAAGGGAATCCACTGCGGAAAGAAAAGATTCAAGCCTCTTGGACTACAACGCCCAACGATAGTGTGACACTAAAAGATATCACCAACGGCACCACCAACGATCAGGGGCAATTGATTGCGAGCTTGCACAGTACCAAAGCCCAGGAGATCACCGTAACACTTTCTATTAAGGATGGTCCGAGTCATGAGTTTACAAAAGTTAGTTTTGAGGATGATGCCAATCAACCAGTTAAGATCAAAGATATTACGTTTAATCCACCCCAACAACCTTACGCAGCAACGGCAAGTCACAAGATCACTGTATATGCGCAATTAACCGACGAAAATGATAATGATCTTAGGCAAGGGAAAAAAGTGAACGTACAGTGGTTCGCAATGCCTGAAAAACTAGCAGGGTTCAAGATTGATCCAGCAGAAGGAACTTTCACAACAGACCAGAATGGCAAGATCCAAGCTACTTTAACCAGCACCCGAGCGATAAAAAATGCTAAAGTCGGATTGTCTGTTAATGGAGGAGATCAGGTCGAATCTGATCCTTTCATATTTATCGCCCCCAGCAATCTGGACGCTTCACTCGACGGGAATATTATTCCACCAACCGGGACAATGATAGGTGATGGAAAAACAGAGTATCCCTTTAAGGTGCAACTCGTTGATAATACTAACAATGGTAGTGCCATGCCAAACCAAAGCATTTCAGGTGTAACATGGGGTATAAAAGACAATAAATTTCCTAACGATGTTAAGCTCCGCGTTCCTGAGGATCAAACCACAGATGAACAGGGTTATTTGACTGCCTTTTTGACAAGTACAAAAGGGGTTAAGAACGTAATTATCACGGCAACTTTAAGTGCAGATAAGGAGAAATCCGTTTCTGTGGAGATTGAACCTCAACCACAATTAGCACATATACGGATGAATACAAAAGGCACCTCCTCTACGAAGGACTTCCAGCAACAGGAGAAGCCTCACAACGTCCATAAGAACCTAATAGTGACGCTGCTAACACCGGATGACAACAAGATAATTTCGGGTAAGGATAACTCGCATAAAGTCGAATTTAAGTCTTCTAATGAAAATATGGTGAAAGTAAATGACGAAGGTCAGATAACATTCCCTGTTGAAACCTTCAACATACGAGAAAAAGGAACGACAACCGTTACAGCTCGGGTAACAAATGAAGAAACAGGCGAAAAGTCGGCCTACGTTTATACTTTCAACCCCCAACAGTATATATTTACCCCAACATTTTCTGATGAAATCGACATTATCGGCGGTCCAGCTTGCTTCAATCTTAGGTCTCAGTACATTTATGGTCATTCAACTAGTACGGTGATAAGTGTGTCAACATCAGACATTGGCGCGACTGACGCTCTTCTTACCGAAAACTCATTCGATCGTGAGTATGACAAAGAGCATTTCCCAGACTTTGTTATTTTCCCCGATACATCTAGCAATGACCATACACTCCTTAAGCTCTGGGACTCAGTATCTAAGAGTTATAAGGCATTTGATTATAGCAGAAGGGAATTATACACTTTGGAAATAGATGAAGAAAGGAAACGAGCCACTCAGGGAAGATTAATATGTAAACTTTCTAAATCAAGCAAATTTTCCCCGTTTGGTAAGGATGAAGAAAGAGAAGCACAGTCTCAATAATGATTGGGGCTGTGTTTTTTAGTACCGACAAGTTGGTCAAAAATCCAAGGACTTTAAACCTGTTTTGGCTATAATACCCCGCACTCCATTTTGGTTTGAAATTGAAGGAACCCTTTTATGAGCCTGAACAACGTACCAGCAGGTAAAGAACTGCCTGAAGATATCTATGTCATCATTGAGATCCCAGCTAACGCTGATCCGATCAAGTACGAAGTAGACAAAGAATCCGGCGCCCTGTTTGTAGACCGTTTCATGTCCACAGCAATGTTCTATCCATGTAACTACGGCTATATCAACAACACCCTGTCCCTTGACGGTGACCCTGTTGATGTATTGGTTCCAACGCCATATCCATTGCAACCAGGTTCAGTTATTCGTTGCCGTCCAGTTGGTGTTCTGAAAATGACCGATGAATCTGGCGAAGACGCAAAATTGGTTGCTGTTCCTCATACTAAACTGAGCAAAGAGTACGATCACATCAAAGATGTGGACGATCTGCCAGAACTGCTGCGCGCTCAAATCACTCACTTCTTCGAGCATTATAAAGACCTGGAAAAAGGCAAGTGGGTTAAAGTTGACGGCTGGGATAATGCCGCAGCAGCTAAAGCTGAAATTATGTCCTCTTTCGAACGCGCTGCAAAAAAATAATCCTGATGGATAACAGCGGGTTTTAAATCAAAAAAACCTCTGTCCTTTATAAGAGCAGAGGTTTTTGTTTGATGCTTGATTTTATTGACAAACAACAAATCGCTGATTTTATTCTTCTCCGTGGCGTTTAAGCCAATCGCCGCTTGTTATCCGACACAGACCTCCAACAGACAATTTATATAGATAAATCCATGCTTTACCATAAGGTGTTTCAATAAGTTCCCTTCGATATTCCTGAGCATTTTTTTTCAAATCATCCAGCTCAGTCAGAATAGATGGCGTAATGCGATATACTTCACATTCAATTATCCCTTCGCCACGGATCACCGCCGGATAATGCCCAAGGTCATAAATTTCATAACCTTCTAAACTGTGTTCTCCTAACAGTTGAGCATCTGTCATCCAGTGATGATTAGCTTGTTTGCGCCTCAGGCTGCCATAAACAATCACTCGCATTTTTAAAACTCAAACTCATAGAGCAAATCTAAAGCTTGATCAATACCAGATACTGCCTCCAGATACAATCTTGGCATAACCCGGTAACGTAAAGTCAGGGTTGCCAAAGAATCAAAAATACCTACACCATACTTCACTTGTAAGTCTTTGGTTATTCTACCACTAACAACAACCTGAGATTTATCACCAACACCTTGAGTATCTAAAGCCAAATCAGAGACACCAAAAGTTTCCCCGATTTTACCCACCAGCTGACCACTCTGGGCCACTCCTAAGCCTATCAGCATAGCTGCCATCTGAGAGTTGTCAGAGTCCCCCTTTTTTTCTAAACCTTGCCCATGCAAAAGGTAAGACAATGCTTCCTGCTGTGATTTGGCAGGATCAGAGAAAACTTCTACTTTGGGTTTATCCGCCAATCCTGTCACTCTGACACCCGCGATAACACCATTCGCCGTTGATTCTGGATTACGGATAGCTTCAATGTTCAACAGTGGCTGATCCGGCGGGCCGGAGAAAATAATTGTTCCTCTGCGTACCTGCAAATCTTGCCCGTAAGCATTAAAACGCCCTTCTGGAATGTCAATTTGACCATTCAGCTCTAATCCTTGTTGATCCTGAAGAACTTTCAAAATCCCTTTTAGCTGCGCCGTCAAACCGAAAGCACTCAAATGGACATCATCACCAATATGAATATTTAAGTTACTTTGAATCTGAATAGATGATTTTTTCTTCTCTATCGGGTGCAAATTTTTATCCAGCATAACTTCATCAGAAGAAACACTTACTGCTGACTCTGGCAATTCCTGTACCGTAATACGTGCCCACGGAATATCCACATTACCGTCGAGTTTCAGTAAATTTGGTGTCGCTTCCAGCACCAACTCAGGACTAACATCAATTTTTACCATTGGCGGGACAGTGATACGTAATTTATCACCATTAGCTGCTATTCTGGCATACCACGCATCCAAATTACGCCAATCAGCACGACCATTAAGATTTAATTGCCCTTTGGGGGTTTTAATCATCCCATTCAAATCAGACTGAACCCCATCAAAATGGGCAACTAACTGACCTTGAGAGATATCAAATGGCAACCAATGACTGCTTATTTGCAGGTTATCTGCTTTTAGTAAACCAAATAACAGTGGATTTTTGACGTTACCTCCGAGGCGCAAATTTGCATTCATTCCCCCTTTCACTTTTTCACCTTTCCCCAAAATAGGTTTAATCAAATTCAAGGAAAGATTTTGGAGATCTACATTACCTGATAATTTACGGCTATTTTCTAAATCAGCTACCTGAACATTACCATTCACCTGACCATTCCCAGCCAATTTGAATAACCATGCCAGGTTTGCTTTGCCATTTTCCAGCCCTGCATTCAAAGTGAGCATTTCAAAATCAATCGGTAACGCAATGCCTTCTACAACCTGACGGATTCGAACGCCACTCCCTTGCAATGCAACTTTTGCTTGTGGCAAACTTTGGTCTGCTGTCCATTTGACATCAGCGTTACCACTGAATATGCCCTTAAGTTGAGTACTTTTATCAATGAATGGCTGGAACATAGCTAAATCAAATCGTTCAAGAGCAATTTGTGCATGACCGTGACTTCCCGCTTCAATCGGTTTTACGATACAAAGCCGGGCATTTGGGTTGAGCCAGCAGTGAGTTCCGAGTGTAACTTTTTGTTGTAAGTTCAGATAATCAATGGATATCGCCTTGCTTAAACGCCACTCACCGACAGGTGTATCAAAGTAAGTATTGTTGATACTGCCTTTCCAGCGTTCCTGTTGACGGTCAAAGCTACCATTGAGCACCAACTGGCCTGACACCGGATTCCCCTCAATTTTCAATTGCAAGTCATGCTGCTTTTCTGTGCCTTTGGCATCAAGCACCAAATTATTGATGGTTAAATTCGCTTGTTTTAATTGGCGAACAACAACTGATAGCTGCCCTTGAATTTGTTCCGCTGAGCGTATATCTCCCTTAATCTTAGCGCTATCCACCCGTAGCTCGTCCTGCCAGCGTACCCCACGAGCGCTCAAATCCACCGCGATTTGCGGAACTTTCATATTGCCGCGTAATTTGACATTGCCAGTAATCAGGCCAGCCAATCCCGGTAATAGCCCATTCAACTGAGGCGCATTAATTTCTCCATCCAGTTTCCAGACTTCATTTGTAAGCTGTCCCTGAACATTTAGCGTATTGCGGCCAAACACTAAATCGAATTGCGGAATATCCCACTGCCCAGCCGCATTACCCGATGCCTTTCCATGCGCTTTCACTACATTCTGTTTCACATTACCATCAAGGGTAATTTCAGGGATCCGGAGCTGCCAGCTTCCACCATACAGGCTACCGCGTATTGCTATTTTACCGTCCATTTTGGCGGGCCATTCCGGCCACTGTTTAGCTGTATCAATGCCATCCAGAACTAATTGGGCATTCCAGCTAATCGCTTTACTCCAATCAACAACACCTGTGATATCCGCTTTGCCCTGTAGTGCAATCAGACGCAAGCGGGTTAGTCTGAGCAATTCTTCATTCCCTTTTGCATCCAACATCAGCGATGCAGGAGGAATATCATTACCCTTAATATCAGAACGAAGAGAAAGATCATAACGGCTGGCTTCACCATTCAGGCGTAATTTAACACTATTAAACTGGTATTCTGGTTTACCTTTTAATGGCCATTGAAGTTGTTTACTTTGCAAAGTAAGACGAATAGGCAAACCTGCTTTTGCTAATCCGACCTTAGCATCTAAACTGGCGGCAAGTGGCCCGGAAAGATGTAATGCGAGATCAAGCTGCTGCAACAAAGACCCATTCAGTGTTAAATCAATCTCCTGCCCTTTCAGCTTATCCAGATTTACATTATTTAAATTATCAACATGACCTTTCATTACCAGTTTGACTGGCCACTGTTCGGCGAGTTTTACTGCTCCCTGTACCGCCAGTAAACCTTCCTGCGCTTGTACGCTCAAGGTTTTTACATCAACTTGCTGCCCTTGATTATGAGCTTGCAACCGCAAATCATGCACAGTGACATCAGTATCACCAGTCAGACGAAGCTGATTACCATGAATACTTTCTACAGTGATATCAAGGGGAATAGGGACATAAGGCAATTCAGACAAAAGAGGCTTAGCAAACAACGCTTTCAACGTTTCACCCAATGATTTATCAGGGTCGGCCTGCGCTGTGATTTTTTGCTCAGGCTCAGGTGGTGTCTTTGGCAATGCAACCAACAAATGACGGATTTCCGTTGGTTTTAATATCAGCTGTTTTTCCCGCCATTGGGCACCAGATTTAAATTCATCTAAATCAATGACGATATCATCTATTTTGACGTGGATATTTTTCAAAGAAAGCAGATCCAGTGAGATAGGATACGGTGTTTTTAATTCAGTCAGTGGTTCTGATTGAGGAGAAGGTTCTGAAGATGGAAGTTCAGCTGTATTCACTGAAACAGCAACTCCTTCAGTCGTCAGTGCATTGACACACACATGACTATGCTTCAAGCAAGAAAGTTGTAATGAGAGATGTAAATTATCAGCACTGACATTGACTCCCGGCATCTGATATTTCACGCCTCTTAGCGTTAAATCGCGCCAGTCTCCACTAACACTGGCAATATCCAACCCAGGAATCCAACGTGCCGCACTGTTAATCATAAAATGCAGGCCCGTTTGCGTGCAAACTAATCCCACAATTGTCATCAGTACCAAGCTCACAATCAGCAGGAAAACAATACTGATCCTTTTTACCCACTTCATAATTCAGTCCCTAAACCGATATAAAATTCAACATTATGACTATTTCGATCCCTGACTGGAGTCGCCAAATCAAATTTTATCGGCCCAACAGGTGAAGCCCAACGCACACCAATACCCGCACCTACTTTAAAATTACTCCTTTTAATATCGTCCACCGCTTCACCCGAATCTATAAACAAGGCACTCCACCAATTTCCATAAATATTATATTGATATTCCAACGAACCAACTGCCAGCTTTGATGCCCCGACTAATTTACCTTTACTGTCTTTTGGTGAAACGGTCTGGTACTTATAACCCCGAATGCTGCGATCGCCCCCAGCAAAGAAACGAAGGTCAGGTGGTACCTGATTGAAATTATTAGTTTCTATCCAGCCTAAATCCGCGCGCACTACAAAACGGTGGTTCTCCTGATAAGTTCTGACCCAGACATGATGAGCCTGCAATACGAGAAAATCCACATTGGATCGCCACGTCGTATCCGAAATATCAATCGAATAACGCTGGCTATCTCCCCAATAAGGCATGGTGCCACCACGCTGGCGAATACGGCTGATATTTGCCCCCGGATAAAGCAGCATTGTAGTGTTTGTCGTATTAGCTTGTGTAAAGTGGCTGAGGCTCCAGCGAAGATTGACACCGTATTGCCAACCAGTAGAAAGATCCCAATTACGAACAAGGTTCAGTGTTGCTGTATCTAAGATTGTATCGTTAATATCTTTTCGCTTATAACCCGTTTGCAGTTCGTAATATTCCTCGAGTGGATTGACTTTAAGCGGCATTTTGTAAGAAGCATTAATGAATTGCTCTCGTGAAGAGACATTAATACTGGAACTCAGACTATGCCCACGGGAATTGAGCCATGGCTTTTTCCATTTGACCTGAACTCGGGGACCGATATCTGTTGCATAGCCGCCACCCAATTCAACATAGTTAGCAGAACGAGGAACTAAAGAAGCATTCAATGGTAGCAACTTATCCTTATTCTCACGTCCTGCTTTGAAATCAGGTACGACAACCGCAGAATTAAACCATCCGGTATCCACCAAACGCCGATTAAATTCAGCCAATTGTTCTGAAGAGTAATATTCCCCCGATTTAAAGGGAACAAGGTTATCCAAATAGGATTCTCGAATTTGCGAACCGCGGAATTGCACAGAGCCGAAACGATAACGGTGCCCGCTGTCAAAATCAAAATCCCAAATGGACTCATGCAGCTCTTTTGATACCCCCAATTCACTTTTCTTCACCGCCGCGTCAAAATATCCCTTTTTGACAGCCAGATTCGTCAATGCACCCTTAAAACTTTCATATTCGCCATGATTAAGAATTTCTTTTTCTTTCGGCATATTTTTTTTAATCAGGGCAGCATAATCTTTATCTGTTTTTGCGCCGCCTTCCAAATCAACATTCACTTTAACGACACGCACAGGATCACCGAGTGTTACCTTTGCAGTCAAAACAGGACGGGCTGGCGGCGTATTCTCCTGATAGGTAAATTCAACAGTGGGATCATAATATCCCAATGGACGAAGCCCCTGCCGTATTGCTTTTTCTACGCGAGCACGAAAACGACCATCAGGGGAAACTTCTTCGGTACTAATATTTGAAAGTTGTACCCTGGCATTTTTTTCCAATTCGCCAGAAAGTCCTTCTACTTTCAACCGTAAATTTGCACTATAAGCCGATGGAATTGCGATAGATACAAAAAGAGTACATATGAGGGGATATCGTGACACTCGAACTCCTAATATTTATCTATATCGGTAGGATAAATTCTAACAATATAAAAATGCGGCAATAAATTAATTCTGGTAAAGTTTTAAAGATATACAAGCAACACATAATCATAAAATCCGTGAATAACAAGGAGAGAATCTTGCCAAATTCAACTAATGAAAGCCAACATGTTTCCCTGCAGAATACCTTATCTGGCAGAGCTACCGCATTAACTGTATCACCCTATCATGTCATCACACAGCATTCGATAGATAACATTCCAGAAAATATGCAGATCGCCTATGTCGGAATGGGATGTTTCTGGGGTGTTGAGCGCCTTTTCTGGCAACAAGAAGGCATCTATACCACCTCTGTAGGTTACAGTGGCGGCACGACGCCAAATCCAAACTATGAAGAAGTTTGTACTGGCTTAACCGGACATGCCGAAGTGGTCAGGATAGTGTTTGATCCGGCGAAAATCACTTATACCCAATTACTGGCGCTGTTCTGGGAAAATCACGATCCTGCCCAAGGCATGCGTCAGCATGGTGATATCGGTACACAATACCGTTCCGCCCTTTACACCATTTCACCACAACAAAATGAACAGGCATTGGTCAGCCGCGACCAATTTCAGCAAGCGATGGCGCAAAATGGTGATAAACGGACTATCACAACAGAAATCCGCGAAGCAGGGCCATTCTACTTTGCAGAAGATTATCATCAGCAGTATCTCTACAAAAACCCTGAGGGATATTGTGGATTAGGTGGTATTGGGATCTGTTTCCCTCCAACGCACAAAAACTAGTCGATTTAGTTAGCCCAATGTTATAAGCATTGGGCTAACTAATAATGATGTCATGACCACCTTAATGGGTGATTTAATTGGTCAGGGGCAAGAAGAGCAAATTGTTGTGCGTGACGAAAATTCATGGCTGGTTGAAATCGATCAATTGCTGGTAACGAAAATAGTCGATACTACTGGACAGATCAATCAATCCAGCACTGAGCAGTCGTATGAAGCGTGAAGAAGCGTAACCATAGAGAATTAAACTAAAAACGGCCAATAGGCCGTTTATTATACTAATAATATGTTATCGATAATGGCACATATTTATCAGTAAATAGGTTATTGCAGAAAAATTATCCCATTTCGGTTTGTAAGCGCAATACTTGCTGATTGACTTCGCTCATTACATGAAAATGACGTTTATCTTTTATCTTCGGTGGTAAGATTTTCCCATAGTTAAATTCAAAAGCGCCCATATCCTTGATATATAAACGCCCACGAAATAAGGTTTTTACGTAGAGAGCAATTTTCTGTGGGTTATAATGGTGAAAGATTTTCATCTCTGTTTTTTTCCTCCCATGCTTCTTACGGTATCATTCTACTGCATCACTACTCAGTGAATCAGAAGATATATCACTATCATGTCAGATGTATAGACTACATATATGGAAATTTGTTCCCCGATCCCTAAGATTCAATCACTAATCTCACATAACATGTTGAAATAAAATATAATTAATGATTATCACTCCCTGATTTGCTTATATTTCACGCTAAATGTTACCAAATTGTTGCTTTTAATGAGGACAGACCAGTCAACAAGCGCTATGCTGAATATGACGTTCCCTGATAACATGCCACACTATGCCAAATGAGGAATAAATATGATAAAAAACATTGCATTATCTGCAATATTGAGTTTGATGCCAATATTTGCTTTCGCCCATAACATCACACCAGAACAGCAAGTTCCTGCGGTCAGTGTGACCGATAAAGGTGAGCTGTTATTCAACGATGGCAAGTTCAGCTACCAAAATTGGGACAGTACTGAACTGCCGGGAAAAGTAAGAACTATCCAGCACATTGCTGGCCGTAGTTCCGCAAAAGAGATGAATGACCCTCTGATTCAAGCATTAAAAAATGCCGGCTTACCAAAAGATAAATATCAAACAACCAGTATCGTAAATACCGACGATGCTATTTTTGGCACCAGCGTCTTCGTTCGTAATAACCTTGAAGACAGCAAAAAACAGTTTCCGTGGTCACAATTTATTGTCGACAGCAATGGACTGGCCAAAAAAGCATGGGGACTGGAACCGAAGAGTTCAGCAATTATTGTGCTGGATAAAAATGGTAACGTGAAATTTGTCAAAGACGGCAAGTTGAGTAATGAAGAAATCACGCACGTTATCAGCCTTATTGAAGAAGAACTGAAAAAATAACTTTCATCCCAATCGGATTCTAAATAACGATAATCTTTTCATAATAGTTCAGTGATAATGGTTCCACGGCAGTGGGCCATTATCACCTGAGCATTAAAAGATGCTGACTCTAAAGCCCGGGTTCAGGAAAGACTCACGCGGGAAGTAATTCAATGTTTTTCCTTCCCAATCGGTAACATGTGCACCTGCGGCAATTGCAACAGCATGTCCGGCACCCGTATCCCAGATATTCGTTGGTCCAAAGCGTGGATAAAGCTGGGCTTTTCCTTCCGCAACCATGCAAAACTTAAGTGAAGACCCAACCGATAGTATGTCGTGAACCCCTAATTGAGCAAGATAATCATTTAATTCTTCATCATCTCGCTGAGAACGGCTAACAACTACCACAATTGGCAGTGTTGCAGGCACAACTTTAATCGGAAGTGTCTGTCCATTGGCTTCCTTCCACGCCTGACGTCCCTGCCCCGAATACAGAATATTCTGTGCAGGGACATAAACGACACCCATAACAGGTATGCCATCCTCAATTAATGCGATATTGACAGTAAACTCACCATTCCGGCGAATAAACTCTTTTGTACCATCCAGTGGATCAACCAACCAGTAACGCTGCCAGCTTTGCCGTTCTTCCCATATAGGAGGATCTTCTTCTGATAACAAGGGGATATCAGGGGCAATCCGCAACAATCCAGCTTTGATAATTTTATGTGCTGCAATATCCGCAGCTGTAACAGGTGAATTGTCCATCTTGTGCTCTATTTGCAACGGTTGTTCAGACAGATAGACCTCCATGATCGCTGCACCCGCTTCCCGTGCCAATTGGCAGACTTGTTGTAGCATCATACACCTCTGCATTCTTTGTTCAGCTATCCCCTTACTGCTTTCAAATTGCTACTTGAATGGCTGTTATCTATGTCGAGGATTCACTTCCTTATCGCCATGCCGCAACTTGAAATCTATTGGGTATATATCACGTGAAAGAAACTACATTTTTAGCGCACTTTTTACTGTAATGGCGAATACTTTATTTACCGATCACAGCTAAATTCACGCAAAAAAATAGCCGGTTAACCGGCTATTCCATTGAAATAGAATTATAAAATTTCCAGTAATTCTACTTCAAAGATAAGTGTACTGTAAGGAGGGATGGATGCGCCCGCACCACGCTCACCATAAGCCAAGTTGTGAGGAATATAAAGTTCCCACTTAGAACCTACTGGCATCAGAGTCAGCGCTTCAATCCAGCCTGGGATCACGCCACTTACAGGAAATTCTGCTGGTGTACCACGCTGTACTGAGCTATCAAATACAGTGCCATCAATCAGGCGACCAGTATAGTGAACACTAACACGATCAGTACGAGCCGGGATTGCCCCTTCACCTTGTGTCAGGACAGAAAATTGCAGCCCAGATTCAGTGCTGTTAACCCCTTCACGCTGGGCATTTTCTGTCAGGAATTTGTTGCCTTCTTCTGCCATCGTCTGCTGGCGTTCACGGCGAACGCTGTCAGCACGTTCATGTATTTCGCGCAGAGCACGATGCAGTTCTTCTACAGGAATAGCAGGAGTGCGGCTTTCCAGCGCGTCACACAATCCCGCCAAAAGCGCTTCTGGCTCCAGACCCTGCAAACCAGACTCCTGTAATTGTTGACCAACTTGCAAGCCAATACCATAACTTGCACGTGCTTCAATAGAGTCAAAAGAAGGTTTTGTCATGAAAATACCTGTTATTAAATAAGTGAAGACTCAAGCATAACAGCACTATACAGATGGGTAAACGCGTGAAAAGAGTTAATGGGGTTTAATAGAAAAAAACGCCGGGCATTGCCAGCGTTTTTTGTCACATGTTCGTAAACTTAATCAAAGATTAAGCTTCTGGAACGATGTTAACATTCAACTGTGCGAATACATCGCTGTGTACCTGGAAGTGAACTTCGTGCTCACCAACAGTACGCAGAACGCCGTTAGGCAGGCGAACTTCGCTCTTAGATACTTCAACACCAGCAGCAGTTACTGCATCAGCGATGTCACGAGTACCGATAGAACCGAACAGTTTGCCTTCGTCACCCGCTTTAGAAGCGATGGTAACAGAACCCAGTGCGTTGATTTTCTCTGCACGAGCTTGCGCTGCTGTCAGAACGTCAGCCAGTTTGGCTTCCAGTTCAACACGGCGAGCTTCGAAGAATTCGATGTTTTTCTTAGTTGCAGGAACAGCTTTGCCCTGTGGCACTAAGAAGTTACGGGCATAACCCGATTTAACGTTAACTTGGTCACCCAGGCTACCCAGGTTCGCTACTTTATCAAGCAGAATAACTTGCATTACCTTATCCTCTCAAAGTCGTTAATGGACTGAGCCTATTACTGATGACAATCAGTATAAGGCAACAGAGACAGGTAGCGAGCACGCTTGATAGCACGAGCGAGCTGGCGCTGGTATTTTGCACGAGTGCCGGTAATACGGCTCGGTACAATTTTACCGCTTTCGGTAATGTAGTTTTTCAGCGTAACAATGTCTTTATAATCGATCTCTTGTACGCCTTCCGCTGTGAAGCGGCAGAACTTGCGACGACGGAAATAACGTGCCATTTGGCTAGTCTCCAGAATCTATCAATTCAATCTGCTCGGCATGAAGAACCAGTTTACTCAGACCATTGCGCCCATAATGGGAGTTAATGAATCCTGAAACAGTTATTCGATTGCCGACCGTTATACTGTGAGTATATTCCTGTAACAACTGTCCGCTGGCAATAACGGGCATTCTGCACCATGACTGCCTGCTGAATCCGGCTTCCTGTTGCTGTGAACGATGTTCAAGCACAAACTGACAATGTGGAATACCGGATGGACTGACTTTTCGTATCGGTGCCTTGCACACTGTGCCAGAAAGCACCAAACGATTGGTTGTCACGGTAATTACTCTTCAGAATCCCCAGCTTCATCAGCATCATCAACCAGGTCTTCTTCCAGAGCCAGATCACGGCTACGACGTTCGTCTTTAGCCTTAACCATTGGTGATGCTTCAGTTACTGCGTGCTTAACGCGCATAACCATGCTGCGGATAACGGCGTCGTTGAAGCGGAAGTTAGTTTCCAGTTCATCAATCGCTTCCTGTGGCGCTTCAACGTTCATCAGAACGTAGTGAGCCTTGTGCAGTTTGTTGATTGGGTAAGCCAATTGACGACGACCCCAGTCTTCCAAACGGTGGATCTGACCTTGCGCGTTAGTGATAGTCGCACTGTAACGCTCGATCATGCCCGGAACCTGTTCGCTTTGATCAGGATGGACCATAAAAACGATTTCGTAATGACGCATTAGCATTGCTCCTTACGGATTATTCAGCCTCCTGTCAGGGTCAGCCGTGGCCCATGGAGGCAAGGAACGTGTTTAGTACGGCTGAAAAATCGACGCGTCACTATACCCGTACAATACAAAAAACTCAAGGTACGGGCAGGAGAAAAACGCGTTTATTCTTCTTTCAAACGATTTGAAATAAGTAAAAATTACTGGGTGCTTCTCTGACGTACGATTTCAAACAAGCATACCCCTGTTGCAACCGATACATTCAGGGAAGAAACTGAGCCTGCCATTGGAATACGGATCAATTCATCGCAATGTTCACGGGTCAGACGACGCATTCCTTCGCCTTCCGCCCCCATAACCAAGGCCATCGGGCCAGTTAATTTGCTCTCGTATAACGCATGAGTGGCTTCACCCGCCGTCCCGACAATCCAGATATTGTGTTCTTGCAGCAAACGTAAAGTACGGGCAAGGTTGGTCACTCGGATCAGTGGCACGTTTTCTGCGGCACCACAGGCAACTTTTTTAGCTGTCGCATTCAATTGTGCTGAGCGATCACGGGGAACGATAACCGCATCAACTCCCGCAGCATCAGCAGTACGCAGGCAAGCCCCCAAATTATGGGGATCAGTAACACCGTCCAGTATCAACAGAAATGGGCGATCCATCCGGGATAACAAATCCGGCAAATCATTTTCTTGATACTGACGACTCGGTTTGACCCGGGCAATGATTCCTTGATGTACGGCACTTTCTGTCTGGGCATCCAACCATTGGCGATTAGCCAGTTGCACCGCAATGCCGATACTTTCCAGTTCCTGCAACAATGGAGTCAAACGACGATCTTCACGCCCTTTTAATACATAAACTTCCATGAATCGCTGTGGATCACGTTCCAACAGGGCTTTAACGGCATGGATACCGTAAATAATTTCACTCATGACTGGCTGATACCTGACTCACTGATTAACTATTTTTACTGACTGTTTTTATGGACAATTAATTCATGCTTTTCTTTGCACGCTTTGCTTTCAATTTTGCCGTAATTTTTTTGGTTATGTCTGATTGTTTTTTCTTGCTTTGCTTAGGTGATTTAGGTTTTTCCGTACTTTTCTTTTTACGAACTTCGCTATCTGGCTCAAAATTAGCTGTTTTTTTATAATCCCGGCCTTTTTTACCATTCTTACGTTCTGAATTTGAATTGCCTTTTTTCGTCTTATCACGCGCTGTTTTACCTTGGTTACGCGCTTTACGTGTCGAGGAAAGCAAAGTGAAATTAATATTACGCTCATCCATATGTACGGCTTCCACACGGATCTCAACTTCATCACCAAGGCGATATGTTTGCCCGGAAGACTCACCAATCAAGCGCTGGCCGACATTATCGTATCTGTAATAATCATTATCCAGAGTCGAAACGTGGACTAAACCATCAATGAACAGATCATTCAAGCGGACAAAAAAACCGAAACCAGTCACACTGGTAATAAGTCCGGTGAAAATATTACCCACCTGATCTTGCATGAAATCACATTTCAGCCAGTCAGCTACATCTCTTGTCGCTTCATCTGCACGACGTTCGCTCATGGAACAGTGGTCGCCCAATTGCAGCATGTGTTCCATATCGTTGTGCCAGCCACCTGTTGGCGTCTCGCGATGCTCAACAACACCGTTTTCTTGCGCCAATAAATATTTGATAGCACGGTGCAATGCCAAATCAGGATAGCGGCGGATCGGTGAAGTAAAATGAGAATAAGCACGCAACGCCAGACCAAAGTGCCCCCGATTTTCAGGCTCATAAATTGCCTGTTTCATGGAGCGCAGCAGCATGGTTTGCAGTAGCTCGTGATCTGGCCTATCTGCAACAGCCTTCATCAATTGAGCGTAATCTTTCGGTTCTGGCTTCAGGCCACCCAATAAACTCAACCCCAGTTCATTGAAGACCGAACGAAGATTCAGGATGCTCTCTTCTCTCGGGCGATCATGAATACGATACAATGCCGGTTCATTGTGCTTTTCAACAAAACGGGCAGCGGCAATGTTAGCCAGAATCATGCACTCTTCGATGAGTTTGTGGGCATCATTGCGTACAACCGGCTCAATACGTTCAATACGACGCTCTGCGTTGAAGATGAATTTGGCTTCTTCAGATTCAAACGAAATCGCTCCACGCTGTTCGCGTGCCTGCTCCAATGCCTGATAAAGTTCATGCAGGTGCTCAATATGCTTCACCAGCGGCTTGTAATGTTCACGCAGTTCTTGATCACCCTGCAAAATCTTCCAAACTTTCGTATAGGTCAAACGCGCATGTGAATTCATCACCGCTTCGTAAAACTTATAGGAAGATAATTTGCCTTGGGCAGAAATGGTCATTTCACACACCATACACAGGCGATCAACGTCTGGATTGAGGGAGCACAATCCATTCGACAGCACTTCTGGCAGCATTGGTACAACTTGGGACGGAAAATAGACCGAATTACCACGGCTGCGTGCTTCTGTATCCAAAGCTGTTTGTGGACGAACGTAGTAACTCACATCAGCAATCGCAACCCACAAACGCCAACCACCACCACGTTTTCTTTCGCAATATACCGCGTCATCAAAGTCACGGGCATCTTCGCCATCAATTGTTACTAACGGCAATTCACGTAAATCAACACGGCCTTGTTTGGCGGATTCAGGAACATTCTCATCTAAATCAGCCACCTGTTTTTCTACCAGGGGTGGCCAACTATGTGGGATTTCATGGGTACGAAGCGCAATGTCAACCGCCATGCTCGTTCCCATCGTTTCACCCAATACTTCAACAATTTTGCCTATGGCTTTGGTACGGCGAGTCGAGCGATTTGTTAATTCAACCACCACGACGTTCCCCATTCTTGCTCCGCAAACTTCCTCTTTCGGGATCAAGATATCAAAACACAGGCGGCTATCATCAGGAACGACAAACCCCATGCCTGCATCTATGAAATATCGGCCAACTATTTGGCTGTTTTTCGGCTCCAGTACTCGTACGATACGGACTTCAATGCGGCCTTTTCTGTCTGGTCGCAAAGGTTGTGCCAGTACAACATCACCGTGGATAGCCATTTTCATCTGTTCGGCAGATAGATAGAAATCTTCTTTGTGGCCTTCTACCCGCAGGAAACCATAGCCATCACGGTGACCGATCACCATTCCTTTCAATAAATCTAAACGCTCTGGCAGCGCGTAACATTGACGACGGGTAAAAACTAACTGTCCATCACGTTCCATTGCCCGCAAACGGCGGCGCAATGCTTCCTGTGCATCTGCACTGGTTAATTGAAGTTCTTGTGCTAATTCCTGACGGTTTACCGGAGCGGTGTGTTTAGAAATGATATCCAAGATGTATTCACGGCTTGGAATTGGAGATTCGTATTTTTCAGCCTCTCGTTCCTGAAAAGGATCTTTTGACATCGTCATTCCTCTGTTGTCATCAGCAAGCTGTTTATCCCCTTACTTCACTAGCCAGAAGCAACTGATAAAGGGGACGATTGTCTTTAACCATATCGGTCAAAGTATGTTTATCCAACTCTTCCAAAAAATTCTCTACTGCTTGATTCAAGACTGATTTGAAGCAACATGCAGGCGTGATTTGACAAGCACTACAGTTAATCAATGCAAGTGGCTCTAATGAGCTAACCACATTACCAATTTTGATCTCGCTGGCAGGTTTACCCAGACTAATGCCACCATTTTTTCCTCTGACAGCCTTCACCAACCCTAACTAACTAAGTTGGTTGATAATCTTTACCATATGGTTACGTGAGACACCATAAGCTTCAGTTACCTCTGTAATACTCGTCATTTGACCTGCTGGTAAAGAAGCCATATAAATCAAAGCACGTAATCCATAATCGGTAAAACTGGTTAACTGCACACTCACCTCTGGGAGACTGAATATAACGGGGATTTATTTGGAACCAAAAAATGTCTGTTCTGTATATTGGTTTTCGTTAGTTGTTCATCATTATGTGGGTATTTTTAAAATTAAGCAAAACAGAGTGGCTTGCTTCTTGATTTCTTAAAAAAACAAAAACCGAGCATTAAGCTCGGTTATGTATACCGAAAAGATTAAACTATCAATTAAGCATCAAATGGATCACGAAGGATCATCGTTTCTGCACGATCTGGGCCTGTAGAAATAATATCAACAGGAACACCAGTCAGCTCTTCTACACGTTTGATGTAGTTCAATGCTGCTTGTGGCAACTGACTGTGATCTTTCACACCGAAGGTACTTTCATCCCAACCTGGCAGCGTTTCATAAACGGCTTCCAGACCTTCCCAGTTTTCTGCCGCCAATGGCGTAATGTCAATTACGGAGCCATCAGGCCGGCGATAGCCAACGCAGATTTTCACTTCTTTCAAGCCATCCAGCACATCCAGTTTGGTCATGCAGAAGCCTGACAAGGAGTTGATTTGGATCGCACGACGAATAGCAATGATATCCAGCCATCCGGTACGACGACTACGGCCTGTAGTCGCACCAAATTCCTGACCTTTCTGACGCAGGTATTCACCAGTTTCATCAAACAGTTCGGTTGGGAATGGGCCTGCACCAACACGGGTAGAGTAAGCCTTGATGATACCCAGAACATAGTCAACATAACGTGGACCCAGACCGGAACCAGTTGCAACACCGCCCGCAGTGGTATTGGAAGAAGTCACATAAGGGTAAGTACCGTGGTCAATATCCAACAGTGTACCTTGTGCACCCTCGAACATCACTAGCTCACCTTTCTGAGTTGCTTTATAGAGCAGGTCAGAAACGTCAACTACCATGCCAGTCAGGATATCGGCAACAGCCAGAATATCGTCCAGCGTCTTCTGATAATCAACAGCCGGTTCTTTGTAGTAGTTAACCAGTTGGAAATTGTGATAATCAATGATTTCTTTCAGTTTGGCAGCGAAGGCTTCTTTATCAAACAGATCACCAACACGAAGACCACGGCGGGCAACTTTATCTTCGTATGCCGGGCCGATGCCACGACCAGTAGTGCCAATTGCCTTGGCTCCGCGCGCTTTTTCGCGGGCATTATCCAGTGCAACATGATAAGGCAGGATCAGCGGACAGGCTTCAGAAATCAGTAAGCGTTCACGTACAGGAATCCCACGTGATTCAAGCTCTCTCATCTCTTTCATCAAAGCATCTGGTGCTAAAACGACCCCATTTGCAATAATGCTAATGACATTTTCACGTAAGATCCCAGATGGGATTAAATGGAGAACGGTTTTTTCACCGTTGATGACTAGTGTATGGCCCGCATTATGGCCCCCTTGATAACGAACTACATATTTAGCTCGTTCAGTCAGCAAGTCGACGATTTTACCCTTGCCCTCGTCACCCCATTGGGTGCCCAATACGACAACGTTCTTACCCATTTCAAAATTTCACTCGGTTGCTTAAAAATGGATTCTACCATCTCATTTAGCACCTTTCAGTATTTTTTGTCACTTCTGTTATTTCGTTTCGTCATATAAATGAGATGATAAGTAAACATTGGGAATGATAACCGAGTCTAGTCCTGATATACGTTGACACTATTTTTACTTAACGCCTGATAATGGACTTCATCGGGCGTTTTATTTTAGTACTGCAGCCGTATGTTCCCTTGTGGCCTGATAGCCCATAACATTTTTTCATGAAAATACGGTTACGGCTGTAGCAATTCTGATGAGAACTTGCTTCATATAAGAGATTGAAATTATGCAAACCCGCTGCTTATTGTTTACTGGGCAACGCATTGATTTTATGAATTTTACGACTGTAGTACTAGATAATGTCGTCATAAATTATTTTGTGCGATAATAAGATTTGCATTCCATAAACAGAGTGAACTAACCATGAGCACGCCTGCATACCGCCGCC
>NZ_FPBJ01000061.1 GCF_900116635.1 Xenorhabdus koppenhoeferi
TATAGGCCATAGCGCATTTTCCTTTGGCGAGAAAGATGCCTACTATAGCAACTGACCGCCTTTCTTAGAAATTGCACTTATTAGGCGAATCCAAGTATCTTTAAATCAGGAGCCTAAATCAACATTTGAATTTGTTTTTTATTTAAGGAAAAATACTAATTTATTGATATTATGAGGATTAACTGCTGTTAAAAAAGAGCCTACAGAAACACCAGTGCATATAAGTAATAAATTTATAGATATTGGTTCATCTATAATTAGATATGCGAAGACAACAGCCCATACAGAATAAGTGATATTTAAAGCCATAGCTCTAATAGGAAGTAAACTTTCTATAGCTCGATAATAAAAAAGATAGGAAATAGTAGCCATTAAAGAAGTTGTAAGTAATAAGGTAGTTAATTTTATATCTGATAAAATATGAAGTACACTAGGGAAAGAATGAACGAATACCACAATAAGAATAATATAACCTAATGAAGATGATAATTGTCTTATAAAATAAGCAATATCTGAAGGAATATTTTTATTCATACCGTAAGAACTGATTACAACCTCAGAACCCCACCCTAATGCACACAAGAAAGCAAAAAGAAAACCTATCCAACCAGATACAACTTGAGTAGAAGCTGAATAACCTAAAATCATTGTGCAAATTATAGACAACAACAAACCTAATAATCCTATTCGGTGAATTCTATCTTTCAATAAAAAAAATGATATTAAAGTGCCAATAGCTGGATACAATGCAGAAATAGTGGCAGTATAGCCTATACCAATATACTTTATAGCTAAAATGTAAAAAGACATTCCCATAGGACCACCAAATATGGCAGCTATAGTAATAATTAAATAGTTTTTATTTTTTAAAATAGATAATATTTCTTGATGTTTTTTTTGATATAAGAGATAAAAAAACATGTATACGAATGAAATTAAATCATTTAGGCACGCAATAATTATAGGAATAAGAAAACAGGAAGCAAGTGTATTATCTTTTAATAACAAAGCTAAAAGAACACCACTTAATCCCCAAAATACCCCAGAGAATAATCCATAGAAATTTGCTGACAGTTTATTATTCACTTGCATTAACACTATACTTTACCTAAAGTAAATTATATATTTGCGGACAGCACATTAAAGACTTGGATACTGTCTGTCCGAATAAATATAATAGAAAATTTAACAGGCTATTTATGAATTTTTAAATTCAGTCTTAACTGTATTGGCTATTCCTTGTTCAAGTGTAACAGGTGGCACAAATCCTGTTTCAAAAATACTACTGGATTTGAATTGCGTACGGGCACAAAACTTTTTCACACGAATGCTACTGATTGGAAATTCTTTGCCTGTAATCTTAGATAAAATATCAAAGAAATAGCCTCCTAATATTCCGATTGGATACGGTATACGGATATTAGATTTGGGTTTTTCCAGAGAACTACAAATAACTTCTGTCAATTGATTCATTGTGAAATCAGGTTTATCAACATAGTTAAAAACATGATGACCCGATTTAAAACTCGTTGAGAATTTTAAGAACGCAGCAACGTTTTCAACATATGCCATTGATTTTTTATTATTTCCTGAGCCTATCATTAAGAATCGACCAGAGGCAATTTGTTTAAATAAGTTATAAACATTACCTCTGTTATTCTCGCCAAAAACTACAGTTGGGCGAATTGTCACTAAAGTTCTATCTATTTCTTTTACTTGCCAAGCATCATATACATATTCTGCTTCTAGTTTTGATTTTCCGTAGTGATTAAAAGCATTAAACTCACCATTCTCATCAGTTTCTTTTTCTACAAAACCGTAAACTGCCACAGAAGAAGTGAAAATAATATGCTTTATGTTCAACTGTTCTGCCACCTTACAAACATTTTTTGCTCCATCAACATTTACGTCATAATACAGTTTGATTGGATTAACATTATCTTTGTGCTCTGCGGCTAAGTTAATTATGATTGATGCCTTTTCTAAAGATTTATATAAGGTTTCTGGTTTAGTAACATCACCATATTCCCATTTATTAGGGAAAATATCACTTTTATTTTTATCTATTATTTGAAATGGAATATTGTAAATTTCTAATTGAGCTGCAAGGCGAGAACCTATAAATCCTGAGCCACCTATTATTTTGATCATTTTTATACCTTCTTTACAGATAAAACGATTTATATATTTATTAAAGTAATCATTGTGTTTTTTTGAATATCTTTTTTATTAATCCTTGTGAAATATGTTCTTTTGTGAAGATAAGAATTATAGCATAGAGAATAGAAGAATATATTACACTTAATACAGTAAAAGTAGGAATGCTATCAAAATATTTGCGAATAAAAGGTATAATCATTATTGGTAAAGAAGCTAAAATATAAATAACAACACTTCTATTAAAAATTTTAAATTTTATTTTTTCTATATAATATATATGGATATAAAGAAAAAAGCATAAAATAGAAAGAAGTATCATTGTTATCAATATACTATTTTCGGCTGTCAAGTGTTCTTTGATATATAATTTTATGCATATATTTATAAGGCTAAAAATTATTAATAACTTTATGAAAAAATGTTCTTTGTTTAAAGAAAATAAAATTTGACTTCCTAATATCTTTAGTATGGAAAAAATTAATATATAAAAAACAAAAATCTTTATTACAGGAGTAGCGTTTGTATATTCAGCAGCACCAAATATATAGAGGATTTCTTTAGATAAAAATAAAACACCAAATAAAGAAGGTATTATTAGCATCATTAATGCTGTGAAAATACGTTGCACCAATTCAATAAATTCTTTTTTATCAGAGTTTGCAAGTATGGATAATCTAGGTAAAGTTACTTGAGTCAGAGTTGAAGAAAAAACAACAATAATTAATATTATCTTTTCTACTAGGCTATAGAAAGCAACTTCCTCAATTGAAGAATATGAACCTAGCATTATTTTATCAAAACTAAAAAAGAAAAATCCTATATCGATAATAAATAATGTTGACAATACCTTTATAAAATGTTTTTTTAAAAAACCGATTTTTATTAGCTTTATAGAGAAGTAAACATTTTTTTTATATAATAAAATATATAAAAATGAAATTAATGCGTTAGTTGCATCAAAAAGAATATTTAACCAAACATATATAATATAGTCTTCTTTTGCAGTTACCAATAAATACATTAATACTAACGAAACTGCTCTGCAGCACATTGTTTTTAATGATATGAATTTATATTCTTCATAGGCCTCATTTACCCATTCAATATCTAAAGCAAGAAGTAGTATTTTAAATATTAGTATAAGTGATATTACATGTACTTTTTGATTGGTTATAAAAAATAAAATGATAAATAAATATATTATCAAAGATAATAAAACAGTAAATATATTTATTAAATATATATTTGAAAATAGTTCAGAGGCTTTTTCTTTATCATTCCTTATCTTGCCAAGTTCCCTAATAGCGTAATAAGAAAGTCCTAATACTGCTATGGAATTTATATATGCATAAATACTTTCTGCATAATTAACTGCACCAATATTATCTGGAGATAGTGTACGATATATATAGGGTATAATTAATGCTGGCAGAGTGAATCTAAATAAATTCAAAACTAGTTTATATATGCCATTTATTGTAATTGTTCTATTCATGTTAACGTTTTCTGAATATTCTTTTTAAAACTCTAAATGCATTTATTATTAATGAATAGAGATCTTTATTGATTATTTTTAGGTCTGTAATTTCTATTCCGTTGGAAGTATTGTATGTGTGCATTGCTATAGCATTTTTAGGCAAATCTAATTTTGATACAAGTTCTTCACAATAGACATTTCGGGATAATTCATTAATTTTCATTATATTAACTTTATATCCATATCGGCGAGAACAATCTTGAGATACTCTATATACTCCCCCCATTTTATCCATATAAATAGCACCAGCATTACGTGCTAAAGAAATGTCATTGACAAATGGAATATCTGATATTTTTTTAAATGGTAATGTCAATGGATCTTCTGTAGTGAATATGCTCAGTTCATCTCCGTAAGAAGCACCGGGTACTTTTTCGCTTGTGAATAAATACCATATACCTTCTTTTTCAACCAAAATAGTATCAACTGCCTGAATATTATCGATAAGAGTTTTTACCTTATTCCAACGATGTGGAAATTCAATACATTTATAGAGATCAATAGTATTATTTTCTGATGATTCAGGAATTATGTATAACTCATCATTAATTTTAAATATATAAGGAAAAGATAGATGATAACTCTCATCAATTATCGTTTTTACATTTATGAGTTTATTTTTATTTGTATCTAATTCGCCTACGGCAATATATCCTCTATTTACATTGTAATTTAATGCCTCATAGAATACATAATATTTATTATCGTAATAATAAATAAAAGGGTCTGCCATCAGTTCGTTTTTTTTGTATTTTAATTTTATCCAATTAGAATTTCCAGATTTTCGGTATGCTATGATCCATTGGTTTGGCATGAAAAATTTAGTTATTAAATTTTTTAAAATCAAACATGAATAGAAAAAAATAAACCCTATAAATAAGATCTTATTAGGATTGCTTATGATGATTTTTTCGTTGAATCTTTTTTCAAATAAAGATATTTTATCATAAATTAATTTTTTATTCTTTGAAAAAGAGATTCTATTAGGTAGTAGAGAGGTTTCGATGATTTTCCCATCAGGAAATGAAAAGATTAGTAATAACTTATCATAAAATAAACAAGAGGCTCCGATCTCATAATTAATAGATCTACCTTGGCCAATTTTTACGTGGATCAAAATTATCTCCTAATGATCAAATTTGTTTTTAATCGGGAATCCATCATTTACTATTAATGATGAATTCATGCAATAATAAAAGCGATTTTTTTAATATGAAAGTAAGCTCGCTTATACTTTTATATAATGAATTATAAATAAATTTTCAAAATAGTAGATCCCTTGAAGGGAACTCAGTCCGATTTTTGCGATCTGATCAATTGCAAAAAATCCCAAACCACAACCCGGACTGAGTGATGCCAATAATAACATCTATCCCCC
The DNA here is from genome assembly GCF_900116635.1 of Xenorhabdus koppenhoeferi. Lineage (GTDB taxonomy): Bacteria > Pseudomonadota > Gammaproteobacteria > Enterobacterales > Enterobacteriaceae > Xenorhabdus > Xenorhabdus koppenhoeferi. The sequence continues at coordinate 5,076 of NZ_FPBJ01000061.1, forward strand.
ACGATAAATGCCAAAAAATGAAAAAACTTATCCATAAAACTCGCGACAAGGACTATGCCCGCCGATTAACTGCATTACTGCTGTTAAATGAAGGTGTTACTGTGACAAAAGTCGCTAAAATCCTTCATGCCGCCCGCTCTTCTGTCAATCGCTGGGTTAAAGGGTTTAGGTTATATGGATTGGAAGGCTGGATTAACACAATAAGTGCAATGTGCGCCCCGTATAGGCTTCGATGGGTGTTAATCCATTTAAACCCTAAAATTGGGGCAGATTGGTATTTCAAAGGCCAGCAAAAACGCATAGTCACACCGGGAAAAAACGAAAAATATTATCTGGCAGGCTGCCTCAATGCGCAAACCAAAGAAGTCACTTACGTAAAAGGAGAAAAAAAGAATTCTGATTTGTTTATCAAAATGTTAGATGAACTAAATGCCCGTCATCCCCATGCGGAAACTATCACGTTAATCTTAGATAATTACTGCATTCATAAAAGTCACAAAGTCAAAAACTGGCTGGCACAACATGGCAAGTTCACACTGTTATTTTTACCGGTTTATTCTCCCTGGTTGAATAAAATAGAACGGTTATGGCAATCACTTCATGAAACCGTGACTCGGAATCATTGTTGTCAATTTATGTGGCAATTACTCAATCACGTCGATGTCTTTTTACGATCGTTTTCATCGCAGCAAAAGCCCGGAATACAAAAAATGAGTGGAGCACTATTATGAAAAGTGATTTATATTCCACCTATTATTTATTTTATAAATGCGTTATTTAATTAACCTGAGATCGGTTTAAGCCATCACCTGAAGGCCTGTTTTTTCAGCATGGGTGATATTTAGTGATGGCTTTTTCGGTTTCAGGCAATAGGCAATTAACCCGCCCAGTAAATTCAGCATAAAACCGTGCAAACTGCGGTGACGTGAATGCTCAATTTGGGTAATATTTTTGAGTTGATCATTGATTGTTTCAATAATAAATCGTTTTGCTAACATGGCCCTATCCCAAGCGGCTAGCAGTTTGGGCTTCATATTTTTTCGTTGCCCTGTCACCAACGTTATCCCTTCTGCTTCTAAGTCTTCTGCCAAGGCTTTGCTGATGTAACCTTTGTCTGCATAAAGTTTATCTAAAAGTCCTTTGGAGAGTTCTTTGACGGGGGCCCTATCATCAATATTGGCGGGTGTCAGTTTTACTGCAACGATTTCCCCCTGATGATTAATAATCATGTGAAGCTTAAAACCGTAGAACCATCCCATCGTGCCTTTTCCTCTTGCCGCCGTCTCTTTAAACACTTGATGCCCGGGTATTCTGAGGTTGTGACACACTTTAATGCTTGTAGAATCAATAAATTCCATACCTGTCGATTTGCCTTTAAGATGGGTGAAAAATGCGCTCAATGGCGCCAATACCGTGGGCATCACCTCAAGGAAACGGGTATAACTGAGCATCGTTGGAAAATCTTTTTTATGATATACCATCATAAATCCAATATAAAAATGCTTGAAATCACGTTGATGAGACATATGGAAGGCAATGATAATCGTCATGATTTCACTGGGTGTCATCCGTCCTTGGCGTAACCGTTGACGTTCACCACTTTCAATCAAATATTTTTGCCATTGGGGCATGAAGTTCTGGCAAAAATCATCGACATGACAAAATAAGTTGACTAAATTATGCATAGCGGGTTCCTGAGTGAAAAGTTTCTTTTTTGGTCAAAAGATCTGATCACCGAACCCGCTTTTAGTTCCCTTCTTTTTTATTCTGCTTATCCCGAGCTCAGGTTAATTATATTTACGATACTGGTATCCCTGAGTTTTCCTACTACTATTTAGAAAAAAATTAAATATTAAACTTGGATTCGCCTAATAAGTGCAATTTCTAAGAAAGGCGGTCAGTTGCTATAGTAGGCATCTTTCTCGCCAAAGGAAAATGCGCTATGGCCTATA
>NZ_FPBJ01000038.1 GCF_900116635.1 Xenorhabdus koppenhoeferi
GGCGTATCTTACGCTTTTTGCCTCCGGAGTCAAGCGTTTATTGTCGCTCTTTTCCGACTTCCCGCCGCGGCATGTCTCAGCGCAGCGTCGGTCAGCGGTGGCGCATTATAGGGAGTTTTTCGGCGCTGACAATAGTTTTTTTAATTTTATTTTCAAGAGAACGCTTTTCGCACTAATCGATATAAAAACCATCTGAATAGACTAATATTGAAACAAACTTTTTTCATTGCATGGCGATCTTTTCCTCAATAACATCTCCGTTAACTGCTACTTATTTTTACTGTTGAGGTTTTTATGTCCACTGTATTACGCCAATATCTAGACTTTTATCCTCAAATTGGCCAAAAAGTTTTTTTAGACCCTTCTTCTGTAGTGATCGGTGATGTCAAATTGGCAGATGATGTCAGTATCTGGCCCCTTGTAGTAATCCGGGGAGATGTAAATTATGTATCAATTGGTTCGCACACAAACATTCAAGATAGCTCTGTTTTGCACGTAACTCATAAATCCCATGATAATCCAAATGGTTTTCCTCTCATAATTGGTGAAAATGTCACAGTAGGCCATAAAGCGATGTTGCATGGATGTACAATTGGAAATCGAGTATTAGTTGGTATGGGTTCTATTTTACTTGATGGTGTAATTGTTGAAGATGATGTTGTCATCGGAGCTGGCAGTCTTATTCCTCCAAGGAAAAAATTAGAAAGTGGCTACCTTTATGTAGGCAGCCCAGCCAAACAGTTAAGGAAACTTAAACCTGAAGAATTGGAAGAGCTACTTTATTCCGCCAATAATTACGCTCGCTGGAAAGATAATTATTTATCGGCGCAATCTGAAGACAAATAATAATGTCCTTGCTGATCATCATTCCCACTCAAAATAACTGTTTCGAATTCCTCCTCCAGATCCCAGCGATGTTGACGAAACAGCTCGAGTGGGTGGTTTGATTTACCATATCGTATAATAATTGTATCAGCGCTGATCATACACTCCACCAGCAAACCATCGACCATTGCAGGAAATATCACCTTACTTTCTATTTCATTCCACTCTTCACGGTCAGGAAACTGAATTGATTGGTTCATACGTGTAACTCTCTCCTTAAGACAGATAAAACAGGCTCTATTTCAGGAAATACACCATGCCACAATTCAAAAGCATACGCAGCCTGCCCGACTAACATGCCTAAACCATCGGCTAAACGAGAAGCGCCATTTTTATGAGCAAAATTAAGGAAAGGGGTAAGTCCTTGTTGATAATACATGTCATAACAGACGCTATTGTTTTGAAAAACCAACGGTGATATTTCAGGAACTTGTCCATTAATACCGGAGGCTGTTGCATTAATGATAACGTCAAAATCTGGAGAAATAAGGGACGCGATTTCAATCGCCCAGATATTGCCTAGTTGAGAAAATTTATTCGAGATGATTTGTGCTCGCTCAAAGGTACGGTTAGTTATAGTGATTGAACAACCTAATGACAACAAAGGAGATATTACCCCTTTTGTCGCTCCCCCAGCTCCAATTATTAAAATATTTTTTCCCTGAGAGAGGAAATCAAGTCCCTGTAAATCCACCAACAAACCTATACCGTCTGTATTATCGCCAAGAAGCCGATTTCCCTCAATCCGCTTTAAAGTATTAACTGCTCCACTAATCCTTGCTCGTTCAGTCAATTCATCAGAGATCTGATAGGCTCTTTCTTTGAAGGGAACAGTAATATTTGCACCTAATCCCCCTTGCTCAAAAAAACAGCCTAAAGTCTGTTCAAAACACTCGATCGGAGCAAGTATCCGCCCGTATTGATGATCGATTCCCGTTTGTTCAGCAAATAATCGATGAATATAAGGAGATTTACTGTGGGAGATTGGGTTACCAAAAACCGCGAATTTATCCATTATTTTCTATCCTTGCCGATATAATTCACCAGTCAAAGCATCTCTGATTTCTGATGGATTTTCACGCCCTCCTACTTCTCCCTCCAGAACTGGAATACGGCTCCCAAATTGCTGACGCACTTCTTCAATACTCCGGCATGGTTCTAATCCACTTAAATTCGCACTAGTAGAAACAAGAGGTTTTTTATACAGGGAACATAGTTGATTAACTAAAGGATGATCCGTAACTCGAACTGCCAAAGTTGAAAACTTACCCGTCAGCCATTTCGGTGTCGTTTTTTTGGCTGGAATTACCCATGTCACAGGCCCCGGCCAAAATGAAAATATGGTTTCTTTCTGTTCATCACTCAGCTGCTCTGCATCAATATAAGGACATAACCGCCCATAATTATCAGCAATAAGGATTAATCCTTTTTCCCAAGACCTATTTTTCAATGTTAATAATTCTTGTACAGCATTTTCACTATCAGGGTCACATCCCAATCCAAAAACAGCTTCTGTCGGATAGGCAATGACTTTTTCTTTTTTCAAAGCCGTGACAATTGAATCAAATACAGGTGCGATGTCGTTACTCATTTTTACTCTCAATTTCATGGAATTGCTGCTTGCTACACAATTTACTGGCACAAATTAATTTTACACCTTGGGAAGTGCGCTTTTCTATTAATAACGGGTAGTGACAAAACATACATTCTCCCGAAATTGGTTTATTATTGAGTGTAAACTGACACTCTGGGTAGCGATTGCAAGAATGGAATGTTTTACCAAAACGAGACTTACGCTGAAGTAATTTTCCCTTCTGGCATTGAGGACAACTAATTGATATATCGTCAGGTTTATCAATCAATTCTGTGTGTCCACATTCAGGATACTGGCTACAGCTAATGAACATACCATAACGCCCCTGCCGTAAAACCAGAGTAAAACCACATTTAGGGCATATTTTCCCATCCAATTCCTTAACCACATATCCATCATTCTGAGCTTTTAAAGGACGAAGATAATGGCAGGATGGGTAACTGGAACATGCGGAGAATGGGCCATGAGTTCCATTGCGGATCACTAACTCAGAGCCACACTCAGGACAATACTCTGTTTCTTTTATAGTAAAGGGAACTTTCTTAAACATATCTCACCCACAGAATATCAACCACTATAAGATTGATATCATTAAAATAATAAATATTTATTATCAATTAATTAAAACATATCCACCAGCAACAGCCGCAACTTTTCCCATAAGTTCCAACTCTAATAGTCTGGTCATTACTTCTGCAACAGGAAGGGAAGAACGCTGGGCTATCACATCAATAGAAGTCACTTCGTTACTTACGTTAACCAGCACGTCTGTAAATGGCAACTCTGTTTGTTCAAATTGTTTATCCTCTTCTTCTTTTCTTTTTTCTTCGATATTAACCCATTGAAAAGAAATATTAATGTGTTCCATTATATCCATCACATTTGTTGCCAAATAAGCACCTTGCTTAATTAACCAATGATTACCTTCATTCGAAGGAACACCTAATGGTCCCGGTAGAACAAAGATATCTCTTCCTTGTTCAAGGGCACAGCGGGCCGTAATCAGTGATCCGCTATTCTTATGGGCCTCTACAATAAGAGTAGCCAGGCTCAATCCACTAATAATTCGATTTCGTCTTGGGAAATTTTTAGCTTTAGGCGGTGTGTCAGGAAAAAACTCAGAAACCAACGCACCACTTTCTTTAATACGCTGGGACAAAGACTGGTGCCGACTGGGATAAATATTTTCAAGACCACTTCCAAGTACGGCGATGGTTTTTCCTCCTGAATCCAGTGCAGCCTGATGACAAATACCATCAATACCAACTGCCAACCCACTAGTTATTATCAAATTATTCTTAGACAACTCCCCAGCAAATATCTTTCCCCATTTTTCACCATAGAAAGTCGCAGCCCTGCTACCAACCATTGATATCTGTTTTTGGGACAGAACTGATATGTCACCTTCAACAAAAAGCAGAAGAGGCGGAGAATGTATTTGCTTTAATAAAGGGGGATATGCGGGATGAGAAAAAGTCAGTAAATGATTATCCGGCCGTCCTAACCAATTTAAACACGAAATTAGCGTGGAAGGATTAGCCTTAATAAATTGCAGACATTGAGTAGGTGAAAGACCGCATTCTTTAAGAAAGGCTGCGCTACAATTGTTCGTTTGCAACAAACGCTCCATAATAGGAATTGCCTTTACTACTGAAAGGTGAGAAACCATTCTCATTCTCAACCATATTTCCATCGCTTCCATAATCGTCATCCTGACCTGATTTAGAGTAACACAAGCATGATTAATTTGTGTTCAATACTGTCAATCTAAACTGGAAATGTCTAGAATAGGCACTCATTATCACTCACTTTTTGGATGCAGTTCTAAACATATATGTCAGTTTTACAAGTATTACATTATCCAGACGAGCGACTTCGCACTATTGCAAAGCCAGTAGAAAAAGTCGATGCAAAAATCCAGCGTATCATTGATGATATGTTTGAAACGATGTATGCAGAAGAAGGCATTGGCTTAGCAGCAACACAAGTCGACATTCATCAAAGAATTATTGTCATTGATGTCTCTGAAAATCGCGAACAGCGTCTTGTGATGATTAACCCAGAATTGGTCAATGAATCTGGTGAAACAGGAATAGAAGAAGGTTGCCTATCTGTTCCTGAACAACGTGGGTTTGTACCTCGTTTTGAACAAGTCAAAATTAAGGCGTTGAATTATCATGGCCAGCTATTTGAATTGGAAGCCGATGGTCTGCTCGCAATTTGTATTCAACATGAAATGGATCACTTGGTTGGTAAACTTTTTGTCGATTATTTATCGCCGTTGAAACGCCAACGTATCCGCCAGAAAGTTGAAAAAATTGACCGACTAAGAGCCAAGAACAAATAAATTTTATCATTGCAGGAAATAACAGTGTCTGATTCTTTACGTATTATTTTTGCCGGAACCCCTGATTTCGCAGCTCACCATTTGGCTGCTCTATTAAACTCTCAACACAACGTTGTCGGAGTTCTCACTTTACCAGACAAACCGGCAGGAAGAGGTAAAAAACTGACACCAAGTCACGTAAAGGTATTGGCTGAAGAACAAAACATTCCGGTTTTTCAGCCAAAAACCTTACGAACAGAAGAAAGTCAACGGTGGTTCATGGAGCAACAAGCCGATATTATGATCGTTGTTGCATATGGATTGATTCTTCCCCAAGCTATTTTAGATATACCACGTCTGGGATGCCTGAATGTTCACGGCTCTTTGCTACCTCGCTGGCGTGGAGCTGCGCCTATTCAACGCTCAATTTGGGCTGGAGACCAAGAAACTGGTATCACAATCATGCAAATGAATGCGGGGCTTGATACTGGTGATATGTTACTGAAGGCGGTTTGTCCAATTACAAAAGAAGATACCAGCGCCAGTTTGTACGAAAAACTTGCTGATATTGGCCCTGAAGCTTTACTAAATACCTTAAATTTAATCATATCGGGAGAATATAAGCCTGAAATTCAGGATAACACTCTTGCAACCTACGCTGAAAAACTAAGCAAGGATGAAGCAAAAGTCGATTGGAATTTGCCAGCGATTCAACTTGAACGTTGCATTCGAGCTTTCAATCCTTGGCCCATGAGTTTCTTCTTAATCGATGATCAACCTATTAAAATTTGGCAAGCCGTAGTTATCACAGAGCAAACAACTCAAGCTCCCGGAACAATTATCAGCGCAGATAAAAAAGGTATTCAAGTTGCAACTGTAGATGGAATATTAAATATTACTCAGTTACAACCGCCTGGCAAAAAAGCAATGTCAGCAGCTGACTTCTTAAACTCCAAGCGTGAATGGTTTACATCTGGTAGCAAAATTAACTGATATTAATTTTGTCCATATGCTTTTAGCATACGGCTTCTTCCCATTTTAATTCTACAGGTAACAATCAGCCTTTTTGACCATACCATGAAAAACACATATAACTTGCGAAGCATCGCTGCAAAAGCGATCACTCAAGTGCTGGAGCGAGGGCAATCTCTCAGCACCGTTATCCCAGAACTCCAACAAAAAGTTTCTGGCAAAGATAAAGCTCTACTCCAAGAACTCTGTTTTGGCGTTATGAGAGTATTACCTCAGCTTGAGTGGTTTATTAGTCAATTAATGACAAAACCATTAAAAGGAAAACAACGTATTTTCCACTACCTGATCATGGTTGGAATATATCAGCTTATTTATACTCGCATACCTGCGCATGCGGCACTTGCGGAAACTGTTAATGGAGCAATTAACTTAAAACAACCACAGTTAAAAGGGTTAATCAATGGTGTTCTTCGCCAATTTCAACGTCAACAGCAAGAATTAGTCGAACGCGCAAATAGTCATATCAGTCAATACTTACATCCTAAGTGGCTGCTAGAACGTATTCAAAAGACTTATCCGCAAAACTGGCAAACTATAGTCGATGCAAATAACCAAAAACCGCCCATGTGGTTACGAGTAAACCAACTTCATCATACAACTAATGAATATTTTGCTTTATTAGAAAACGCTAACATAGAAGCAGAACTGGATACAGATCATCCTAGTGCTATTCGTTTGCTAAGTCCCTGTCCCGTAAGTTATCTACCTGGGTTTGAGCAAGGATGGGTAACTATTCAGGATCGATCTGCTCAGGGATGTGCTGAACTATTAAGTCCATGTAACGGAGAATCTATATTAGATCTTTGTGCTGCACCTGGTGGAAAAACTACTCATATTCTCGAAATAGCGCCAAAATCTAAGGTTCTCGCCATAGATATTGATGAACAACGAATTAAACGAGTAAAAGAAAATTTACAACGACTCAATTTACATGCTGTTGTAAAAACAGGTGATGGTCGTCTTCCACATGAATGGGCTACAGGTAAGCAATTTGATCGTATTCTCTTAGATGCACCATGTTCTGCCACAGGAGTTATTCGCCGCCATCCTGATATAAAATGGCTACGCCACAATGAGGATATTGATCAATTAGTGACATTACAATCTGAAATTCTTGATGCTGTATGGCCATATTTAAAGAAAAATGGCACTCTGGTTTATGCAACTTGTTCAATTTTACCTCAAGAAAATAGCGAGCAAATTCAATCGTTTTTGGAGTGTCATGCTGATGCTAAATTATCAGAAACAAAAATTCAGGAAAAATCAGGAACACAAATTATCCCAGAAGCAGCAGGTGGGGATGGTTTCTTTTATGCTCGACTAACTAAGCAATAATACTCCTCTCTCGTTCCAAATGAGCGGAATGATTTGATAATTTTGCTAAAATAGCAAGATTAGGAAGACGGCTGCAAATCAAGAAGAGAATGCTATGAAGATAATTATTCTGGGGGCAGGCCAAGTTGGTGGAACATTAGCCGAGAATTTGGTTGATGAAAACAATGATATAACTATCGTTGATACCGATACAGATCGTTTACGACAATTACAGGATAAATTCGATCTCAGAGTTGTAAATGGTCATGGCTCCCATCCCAGAGTATTAAGGGAAGCAGGGGCTGAGGATGCCGATATGCTGGTAGCTGTCACAAACTCAGATGAAACCAATATGATTGCATGTCAAATTGCTTACTCTTTATTTAATACACCCAATAAAGTTGCTAGGATACGGTCGTCAGAATATATTCGAGAGTCAGAAAAATTGTTTCAGCCTGATGATATTCCTATTGATTATCTAATATCTCCTGAGCAATTGGTAATTGACTATATATATAAATTGATTCAATACCCTGGTGCATTGCAAGTCGTTAATTTTGCAGAAGATCGTGTCAGTATTGTGGCAGTCAAGGCCTATTATGGCGGCTCTTTAGTGGGTAATGCTTTATCTTCTCTCCGAGAACATATGCCGCATATTGATAGCAAGGTTGCAGCAATCTTTCGTCAAGATCGCCCAATCAGGCCACAAGGTTCAACAGTTATTGAAGCTGGAGACGAAGTATTCTTTGTTGCAGCATCACAACATATCAGGGCTGTAATGAGTGAATTACAACGGCTTGAAAAACCGTATAAGCGCATAATGATAGTTGGTGGGGGCAATGTTGGAGCTGGCTTAGCCTTACGGCTTGAGCAGGATTATAGTGTCAAGCTAATTGAGCACAACCAAGAAAGGGCTATAGAACTAGCAGAAATATTGCACGATACCATTGTCTTTTATGGGGATGCTTCAGACCAAGAATTACTCGCTGAAGAACATATTGAACAAGTTGATGTTTTTATTGCATTAACAAATGACGATGAAGCCAATATTATGTCAGCCATGCTTGCAAAGCGAATGGGAGCCAAAAAAGCAATGGTTCTTATTCAACGTAGTGCATATGTCGATTTAGTACAAGGTGGAGTCATTGATATTGCCATTTCCCCGCAGCAAGCTACGGTATCAGCATTACTTGGTCATGTTCGTAAAGCGGATATTGTCAGTGTGTTTTCATTAAGGCGGGGAGTCGCTGAAGCTATCGAAGCTATAGCTCACGGTGACGAACATACATCAAAAGTAGTTGGGCGCAAAATAGGTGATATAAAACTACCTCCAGGAACAACAATTGGCGCTATTGTGCGCGATGAAGAGGTCATCATTGCTAATGATTACAGCATCATTGAGCAAGGTAACCATGTGATCATGTTTATTACTGATAAAAAATTCGTTCCTGAAGTGGAAAAATTGTTCCAGCCAAGCCCTTTCTTTCTTTGAAAATATTATTTTCAGTTCTATAGATTAATATTTTTTGACTTAAGAAATTAGAAGGCCAATAATAATGACTTGAAAAAATTATTATTATTGGCCTCCCAACTATTGTATTTACCACGTTCTTCTTTACGATTGTAACTTCCTTTACCTTTTTTATTTTTTTCTACTCTTTGCCTAAACAAAGGATCGTGTAGTAAAGCTTCTAAGGCATTATCTTTAATGACGCCTTTTTTATGGTTATATGTTGTCATCATAACCTCTAACTATGACTATGACTATGACTTATTAGACATTAGATTTATTAAAAATCGGGGTTATTGATAGTAATTTATTAACCCGGTGTACAAATATCTATTATTTGTTATGCAGCATATCGGATACAGCGATGCTGGAAATAACGAGCAACATGTTCAGATCTTTTCTGGAGCCTCATCATATGACTTCGAGTCTTTTTGACTAATTCTTGCGGACTTCTTGCCGGTGAAGAGGCCCGGATAGCATTTTTCAAATCACCATTAAGGTACTCATCCGGGTTTAATTCGGGTGAATAGGCAGGCAAATAAAACACTTCAATTCGGTTTTTGTGTTTCTCCAACCACTTTTTGACAAGCCGGGCATGGTGGACACGCAAATTATCCAGTATCACATAGACCTTACGAGCGGCCTCTTTTATCAAGCGTTGAAAAAAATGCAGCAGCCTTCGGGCCGTCATCGTGTCGTGATACAGCATAAATCGCACACTGCCCCGATTATTAATCGCCGATATCATATTGATAGAAAAGCGCGTTGCACAAATATCAACAACGGGCGTTTTTCCTCTGGGCGCAAAGCCCCGGCTATGCTGGCAGGTATTTTTTATTCCCGTTTCATCTCCCCACCAAATTTCCGCCCCTTCTTCTGCGGCTTTCTTTTTTATCGCCGGATAGGTCTCTTTATGCCACTTTTCGACGGCTTGAGGATTTTGTTCATAGGCTCTTTTGAGTGGTTTTTGTGGCGTAAATCCCCAACGCTTTAGATAGTCAGTGAGTGTTCTTTTCGCAATTTTTATGCGCCACATTTGCCAAATAAGCGCCTGAATCGCGTTGCGCGACCAAAGTGCATAAGGCAATCCCATTTGTGATGGCCATTTAATTCGAGGAGGATTTGCTGGAGTTTAGCTTCCTGAGGGGGCGTCAACAGACGAGCTTCCCTTTCCCGGCACCCACGTTTTCCCTGAATCAAGGCACCGTCGCCCCCTTTTTGCCAGGTTCTGATCCAAATACAAATGGTGTTATAACTGATGCCAAGTGTTGTCGAGATGATTTTGCGGGAAATTCCCTCTTGATGCATTTTTATCACGAGGTGGCGGTTATATTGCTGTATCTCTGGTGAGAGCTGACGAGTATCTTTTTTCATCTCGTTATTATATGCAAGTTATTGGTATTTGACCACCTTGTTAATAAGTAAACTAAGTATCTGTTTAAAAAAAACACAATTATACTCCTAGCTTTCCGGATAATAAAGAAAAATTATTTATTCCCAGCACCTTCTTCCAAGATCTCCAAGATAGAGCAATATGTGCTTATATGTGTACTACCACAACATGCATCACTCAACATCGTCAAAGAATCGTGCATTCTTTGCATTTCCAACAGCTTTTCTTCTATTTCTTTCAATCTAGAGTCAACAATCAGCTTCGATTCTTGGCATGTATGATGCTCTGGGTCTACACGGATTGATAGCAATTCTACAATTGCTTCTAGTGTAAAACCTAATTGTTTCGCATAACGAATAAAGCGTAGTCTCTGTAAATCTTGCTCTTTATATAATCTATAACCACCTTCTGTCCTTTCTTCATGTTCCATCAAGCCCTGTTTTTCATAAAATCGGATAGTGTCAGGTGTGACACTTGCTAATTTAGCTAACTGACCAATACGATACATAAGAGAAACTCCTATCAAATAGGAAATAAAAACTGGAGGATAAAATAAGGACAATACTACCAGAATAGATTAAGAGATCACCCACGCAGGAAAAATTCACAAAAAAGTAGATGAGAAATGAAATGGTGGCTATTAATATAAAAGCAAAAGGCAATAAAAAACCGGGATAACACCCGGTTTTTTACGCTTCTACAAATTACTCTGCAGATGCTGCTTCAGTCTGAGACTCAGCTGCGCGGTCAACAAGCTCGATGTATGCCATCGGTGCATTATCACCAGCACGGAAGCCACACTTCAGAATACGAGTGTAACCACCTGCGCGACTCGCAAAACGCGGACCCAGTTCATTAAACAGTTTTGCCACGATCTCGTTATCACGAGTACGGGCGAATGCCAGACGACGATTAGCTATGCTGTCGGTCTTGGCAAGAGTAATCAGCGGCTCAACGACGCGACGCAGTTCTTTCGCTTTAGGCAGAGTCGTCTTGATGATTTCATGACGAACCAAAGAACCTGCCATGTTGCGGAACATAGCTTGGCGATGGCTGCTGTTGCGGTTCAATTGACGACCACTCTTACGATGGCGCATGACCTTATCCTTCTCAGTAAAACCTTAACCTGTGATCTAGTTATTCATCAGCAATACTTGCCGGTGGCCAGTTTTCCAGACGCATGCCCAGAGAAAGTCCACGTGAAGCCAGTACGTCTTTAATCTCAGTAAGAGATTTTTTACCCAAGTTAGGTGTCTTAAGCAACTCAACTTCGGTACGCTGTACTAAATCACCGATGTAGTGGATAGCTTCTGCTTTAAGGCAGTTAGCAGAGCGGACAGTCAATTCCAGATCGTCAACAGGGCGCAGCAGGATCGGATCAAACTCTGGCTTCTCTTCTTTAACTTCCGGTTGACGTACGTCACGTAAATCAACGAAAGCTTCCAGTTGTTCAGCCAGAATGGTAGCTGCACGGCGAATCGCCTCTTCAGGATCGATTGTACCGTTAGTCTCCATCTCGATAACCAGCTTATCCAAGTCAGTACGCTGTTCTACACGAGCTGCTTCAACATTGTAGGCAATACGCTCTACTGGGCTATAGCAAGCATCTACTAACAAACGACCGATAGGACGCTCATCTTCTTCCGAATGAATTCGGGCAGAAGCCGGCACATAACCTCGACCGCGCTGAACTTTAATACGCATGCTAATGGAAGCGCTCTCGTCAGTCAGATGGCAGATTACGTGCTGCGGCTTGACGATTTCGACATCACCATCATGGATGATGTCGGCTGCAGTCACAGGGCCAATGCCAGATTTATTCAAGGTAAGGATAACTTCATCTTTACCCTGAACTTTCACCGCCAGCCCTTTCAGATTGAGGAGAATCTCCAGGATATCTTCCTGTACACCTTCTTTGGTGCTGTACTCATGCAGTACACCATCAATCTCAACCTCAGTCACCGCACAACCCGGCATAGACGAAAGCAGAATACGGCGCAGTGCGTTGCCAAGAGTATGGCCAAAGCCACGCTCTAATGGCTCAAGGGTCACCTTGGCATGCGTCGAACTGACTTGCTCGATATCTACCAGGCGCGGTTTTAGAAACTCTGTCACAGAACCCTGCATTGTGTCCTCTCTTTAGTGCTAAGCTTTACTTAGAGTAAAGCTCGACGATCAGGTGTTCATTAATGTCAGCGGATAGATCAGTACGTTCAGGAATACGCTTGAACATACCTTCCATCTTCGCAGCATCAACTTCCAACCAAGTTGGTTTCTCACGCTGCTCAGCCAGCTCTAAGGCTGCTTTAATGCGAGCCTGCTTCTTCGCTTTTTCACGAACGCTGACGACATCATTCGGGGATACCTGATAAGAAGCGATGTTAACAACGCGACCATTTACCATGATAGCCTTATGGCTTACCATTTGACGCGATTCAGCACGAGTCGCGCCAAAGCCCATACGATAAACGACGTTATCCAAGCGACTTTCCAGCAAATTCAGCAGATTTTCACCTGTGTTGCCTTTCAGACGAGTCGCTTCTTTATAATAGTTACGGAATTGACGTTCCAGAACACCGTAAATACGACGAACTTTTTGTTTTTCACGTAACTGTACACCGTAATCAGACAGACGCGGTTTGCGTGCGCCATGCTGTCCTGGTGCTTGTTCTAATTTACACTTGGTGTCAATCGCGCGAACACCAGACTTCAGGAAAAGGTCTGTACCCTCGCGACGGCTCAGCTTGAGCTTAGGACCCAAATATCTTGCCATTTTCTTTCTCCAACAATCCTAAAAACGAAAACGTATTAAACGCGACGTTTTTTCGGTGGGCGACAACCGTTATGAGGGATCGGAGTCACATCAGTAATATTAGTGATGCGGAAACCAGCCGCATTTAATGCGCGGATAGTCGACTCACGGCCAGGACCAGGTCCTTTAACCATAACTTCCAGGTTCTTAATTCCGTATTCTTTTACTGCTTCAGCACAGCGTTCTGCTGCAACCTGAGCCGCGAACGGAGTAGATTTACGAGAACCACGGAAACCGGAACCACCGGCAGTTGCCCAACCCAGCGCATTACCCTGACGATCAGTAATAGTAACGATGGTGTTGTTGAAAGAAGCATGGATATGAGCCACACCGTCAGAGACTTGTTTTCTTACACGCTTACGTGCACGAATAGGTGCTTTTGCCATTATTCAATACCCCGATTATTTCTTGATCGGTTTACGCGGACCCTTACGGGTACGTGCATTGGTCTTAGTACGCTGACCGCGAACTGGCAGACCACGACGGTGACGCAAACCACGATAGCAACCAAGATCCATCAGACGTTTGATACTCAGGGTTACTTCACGACGCAAATCACCTTCTATAACGTATTTAGCAACTTCGTCACGCAGCTTGTCAATTTGCTCTTCAGACAGCTCACTGATCTTAACATTTTCAGCAATACCTGTTGCTTCACAGATAGCCTGTGAACGGGTTTTGCCGATACCGTAGATCGAGGTTAACGCGATTACGGTATGTTTCTGATCAGGAATGTTAATGCCTGCTATACGGGCCACTATGCACTCCTACAATATTTATTCACCGCAACACCATTCTGAAAAGCCCGTTTTCAGGATACTCAAATAATGTTGCTGTCAGATAAAAAGATTGGCTGGCTAATTTAGCCAGCTCAAACCAACTTTGCAAGAAAAATATGCGATTAATTAGCCTTGGCGCTGTTTATGCTTAGGCTCTGCACTGCAAATTACACGAACGATACCGTTACGTTTAACGATTTTGCAGTTGCGGCATAATTTCTTGACGGAAGCACGAACTTTCATTTTTACTCTCCGTAACTTCTCAAGCAAACCATTAGCGGTTATATCCTTTCAGGTTTGCCTTTTTCAATGCAGACTCATACTGACTCGACATCATCAGAGTTTGCACTTGAGCCATAAAGTCCATGATAACGACCACTACAATCAGTAGGGAAGTACCACCAAAATAGAATGGAACTTTCATCGCGTCACGCATGAACTCCGGGATTAAGCAGATAAAAGTAATATATAACGCACCAACTAAGGTTAGACGAGTCATCACTTTATCGATATACCTAGCCGTTTGCTCTCCCGGACGAATTCCTGGTACGAATGCACCGGACTTCTTCAGGTTATCTGCTGTTTCTCTTGGATTGAATACTAAAGCCGTATAGAAGAAACAGAAGAAGATGATTGCAGATGCGTATAATAACACATAAAGCGGTTGACCTGGCTGCAAATACATAGAAATAGTTGTCAACCAGTTCCAGCCTGTACCTCCACCAAACCAAGAGGCTATGGTACCAGGGAACAAAATAATACTGGAAGCAAAAATTGCGGGGATAACCCCAGCCATATTCACTTTCAACGGTAAATGTGTACTTTGCGCAGCGAAAACTTTACGACCTTGTTGACGTTTAGCATAGTTAACAACGATACGACGTTGACCACGCTCCATGAAAACAACGAAGAAAGTCACTGCAAACACTAATACTGCAACCAACAGCAACAGGAGGAAGTGCAGATCGCCTTGCCGAGTTTGCTCGATAGTGTGACCAATTGCAGGTGGTAGACCCGCAACGATACCAGCAAATATTATGATTGAAATACCGTTTCCGATACCTCGCTCAGTAATCTGCTCACCTAGCCACATCAAGAACATAGTTCCCGTGACCAGACTTACAACAGCCGTGAAATAGAATGCAAAACCAGGATTAATAACTAACCCTTGCATTCCAGGCATATTCGGCAACCCAGTAGCAATGCCAATTGACTGGAATATTGCCAGCACTAATGTACCATAACGGGTGTACTGACTAATCTTACGACGACCAGCTTCCCCTTCCTTCTTAATCTCTGCTAAACGAGGATTAACAACGGTTAGCAACTGAATAATGATAGATGCAGAAATATACGGCATTATACCCAGTGCAAAGATAGAAGCACGGCTTAAAGCACCACCAGAGAACATATTAAACATTTCAATGATGGTGCCTCTTTGCTGTTCGAGCAATTTGGCAAGCACAGCGGCATCAATACCAGGGATTGGAATAAAAGAACCAATACGGTAAACAATTAGAGCGCCAATGACAAACAAAAGTCTGCGTTTTAACTCGCCTAATCCGCCTTTGGCGCTTTGAAAATCTAATCCTGGTTGTTTAGCCATCTGTTACTTATTCCTCAATTTTACCGCCAGCAGCTTCAATTGCAGCGCGGGCGCCTTTAGTAACACGCAAGCCACGCACAGTTACTGCACGATTAACTTCGCCAGAAAGCATTATTTTAGCGAATTCAATTTGAGGGCCAATAACGTTAGCAGCTTTCAGTGCATTCAGATCGATTACATCGCCTTCGACATGAGCAAAATCAGACAGACGAATTTCTGCAGTGATCATTGCTTTACGTGAAGTAAAGCCAAATTTTGGCAAACGACGATACAAAGGCATCTGACCGCCTTCGAAACCGCGACGAACGCCACCGCCAGAACGAGACTTCTGACCTTTGTGACCACGACCGCCAGTTTTACCCAGACCAGAGCCGATACCACGACCTACACGTTTAGATGCGTGCTTGGCACCTTCAGCCGGAGACAGAGTATTTAAGCGCATCTGTTACTCCTCAACTTTAACCATATAGGAAACCAAGTTGACCATACCGCGAATAGCTGGTGTATCTTCACGTTCAACAGTATGACCAATGCGACGCAGACCTAAACCAGTCAGAGTTGCCTTGTGTTTAGGCAAACGACCAATTGAGCTGCGAACTTGAGTGATTTTAATAGTCTTAGCCATGGTCATTACCCCAGAATTTCTTCGACGGATTTGCCACGCTTAGCTGCGACCATTTCTGGAGACTTCATGCTGTCCAAAGCGTCCAGAGTTGCACGAACCACGTTGATCGGGTTAGTGGAACCGTAGGTTTTAGCTAGAACGTTACGAACTCCAGCCACTTCCAGAACAGCACGCATCGCACCGCCAGCGATAATACCTGTACCTTCGTGAGCAGGCTGCATGAACACGCGAGAACCGGTGTGAGAACCTTTCACTGGGTGGTACAGAGTGCCGCTGTTAAGTGCGACAATTTTCATGTTGCGACGTGCTTTTTCCATCGCTTTCTGGATTGCTGCCGGAACTTCGCGTGCTTTACCGTAGCCAAAACCTACGCGACCGTTACCATCACCAACTACAGTTAGTGCGGTAAAGCTGAAAATACGGCCACCTTTAACGGTTTTAGATACGCGGTTTACCGCGATCAGCTTTTCCTGCAGTTCGCCAGCTTGTTTTTCGATGTGAGCCATCTTACACCTCTACCTTAGAACTGAAGGCCAGCTTCACGGGCAGCATCTGCCAGTGCCTGGACTCTACCATGATATTGGAAACCAGAACGGTCAAAGGATACATTCATGATACCTTTTTCCAGAGCACGTTCAGCAACAATTTTACCAACTACTGCTGCGGCTTCTTTGTTTCCAGTAAATTTTAGTTGTTCACTGATAGCTTTTTCTGTTGTAGAAGCGGCCACCAGAGTTTCAGAACCATTTGGTGCGATAACCTGCGCATAAATATGGCGAGGGGTACGATGTACCACCAGGCGAGTTGCACCCAGTTCCTGGAGCTTGCGGCGTGCGCGGGTCGCACGACGGATACGAGCTGCTTTCTTATCCATAGTGTTACCTTACTTCTTCTTAGCCTCTTTGGTACGCACGACTTCATCGGCGTAACGAACACCCTTGCCTTTATATGGCTCAGGACGACGATAGGCACGCAGATCTGCCGCAACTTGACCAATCATCTGCTTATCGGCACCTTTCAGTACGATTTCAGTTTGTGATGGGCATTCCGCAGTGATGCCTGCTGGCAGTTGATGCTCGACCGGATGCGAGAAGCCTAAAGACAAGCTAACTGAGTTGCCTTTAACTGCTGCACGGTAACCAACACCCACCAATTGAAGCTTCTTAGTGAAACCTTCGTTAACACCGATAACCATTGCATTCAGCAGAGAACGAGTTGTACCTGCCTGAGCCCAAGCATCTGCAAAGCCTTCGCATGGAGCGAAAGTCAGTTGGTTATCCGCATGTGTAACTTCAACTGCGTTGTGGATTTCACGACTTAATTCGCCGTTTTTACCCTTAATCGAAATAACCTGACCGTCGAGTTTAACCTCTACGCCGACAGGAATGACGACGGGTGCTTTTGCAACACGAGACATTCTTTCCTCCCGAATTAAGCTACGTAGCAGAGAATCTCGCCACCCAGACCAGCCTGGCGAGCTGCACGATCAGTCATTACACCTTTAGAGGTAGAAACAACAGCGATACCCAGTCCAGCCATGACATTTGGCAGCTCATCTTTTTTCTTATAGATGCGCAGACTTGGGCGGCTTACACGCTGGATGCTTTCTACAACAGCCTTGCCTTGGAAGTATTTTAATGTTACTTCCAGTTCTGGCTTGGTGTCGCCTTCGATTTTAAAATCTTCAATATAACCTTCTTCCTTCAGCACTTTGGCGATTGCCACTTTCAGCTTGGAGGAAGGCATGGTGACCGCAACTTTATTCGCGGCCTGACCGTTACGGATACGGGTCAGCATATCCGCGATCGGATCTTGCATGCTCATCTGTCTTTACTCCCGTGATTCAAATGGTGACAATTACCAGCTAGCCTTTTTAAGGCCCGGAATTTCACCGCGCATAGCGGCTTCACGGACTTTAATACGGCTCAACCCAAACTTCCGCAAAAATGCATGCGGACGCCCAGTCTGACGGCAGCGGTTACGCTGGCGACAAGGGCTAGAATCACGTGGCAGTGTTTGCAGCTTGAGAACAGCATTCCAACGGTCTTCATCAGATGCGTTTACATCAGAGATGATCGCTTTCAGTTCAACGCGTTTTGCGAAGAATTTCTCAGCTAATTTCGCACGTTTTACATCACGCGCTTTCATTGATTGCTTAGCCATGAGTACCCTGCCTTACTTGCGGAACGGGAAGTTAAACGCAGACAATAGTGCGCGGCCTTCATCATCAGATTTCGCAGTAGTGGTGATAGTAATATCCAGACCACGTATACGATCCACTTTCTCATAATCGATTTCAGGGAAGATGATTTGCTCACGAACACCCATGCTGTAGTTACCACGACCATCGAAGGATTTAGCGGACAAACCACGGAAGTCACGAATACGTGGTACAGCAATAAAAATCAGACGCTCAAAGAACTCCCACATACGTTCGCCACGCAGGGTTACTTTACAGCCGATTGGATAGCCCTGACGGATTTTGAAGCCTGCAACTGATTTGCGAGCTTTGGTGATCAAAGGTTTCTGACCAGTGATTGCTGTCAAGTCAGCTGCCGCGTTATCCAGCAGTTTTTTGTCAGCGATCGCTTCACCAACACCCATGTTCAGGGTGATCTTCTCGACCCGAGGGACTTGCATGACAGAATGGTAACCAAACTGAGTCATCAGTTTCTGGACTACCTCGTCTTTGTAGTAATCATGCAGTTTCGCCATCGTATACTCCAAATTACTTGATAGTTTCGTTATTAGATTTGAAGAAACGTACTTTTTTGCCGTCTTCGAATCTAAAACCTACACGGTCAGCCTTGCCAGTTGTTGTATTAAAGATTGCAACGTTGGAAACATTAATAGCTGCTTCTTTTTCAACGATGCCACCTGGTTGGTTCAGAGCCGGAACTGGCTTCTGATGTTTCTTAACCAAGTTGATACCTTCAACAAAAACTTTACCAGAAGAAAGAACCTGTTTTACTTTACCGCGCTTACCTTTGTCTTTACCGGTCAGCACGATAATTTCGTCATCACGACGGATTTTCGCTGCCATTGCCTGCTCCTTAGAGTACTTCAGGTGCCAGAGAGATAATTTTCATGAACTTTTCATTACGCAGTTCACGAGTTACCGGCCCAAAAATACGCGTACCGATAACTTGCTCACTATTGTTGTTCAACAATACACAAGCGTTGCTATCGAAGCGAATGACAGAACCGTCCGGGCGACGAACACCCTTCTTGGTGCGCACCACTACCGCTTTCAGGACATCACCTTTTTTCACTTTGCCACGAGGAATTGCTTCCTTGATAGTGATTTTAATGATGTCACCGACATGTGCGTAGCGACGGTGCGAGCCACCTAGAACCTTGATACACATTACGCGACGTGCACCGGAGTTGTCGGCCACGTTCAGCATAGTCTGTTCTTGGATCATTTTAGTGCTCCGCTAAATGTCAACTACTACTGAGCCACTTTATTTTAAAGAGGCCGTTTCAATATCCCATACTACGAGGGCGCGGTATTATAACACCACATCTTCGCGATGGACAGAAAAATAAACGGCCCCGTTATTTTTTGGGCCGTTTATTTTATACGATACAGCGATCTATTATAGAACCGCTTTTTCTACAACGCGAACTAAAGTCCAAGATTTAGTCTTAGACAGTGGACGGGTTTCGCGGATTTCCACTACATCACCAATTCCACATTCATTGTTCTCGTCATGTACGTGCAGTTTGGTCGTACGCTTGATGAATTTACCATACAGTGGATGTTTCACCTTACGCTCAATAGCAACAACAATGGATTTTTCCATTTTATCGCTTACAACACGACCTTGCAGAGTACGGATTTTATCAGTCATTACGCACCCGCCTTCTCAGTCAGTAAAGTCTTAACGCGTGCAATATTACGACGCACTTGTTTCAACAGGTGAGACTGTTGCAGCTGACCACTTGCCGCCTGCATACGTAGATTAAATTGTTCACGTAACAGGTTCAGCAGCTCAGTGTTCAGCTCTTCAACGCTTTTTTCGCGCAGCTCTTGTGCTTTCATTACATCACCGTCTTAGTTACAAAGGTGGTTTTGATAGGCAGTTTCGCTGCTGCCAGCTTGAATGCTTCACGAGCCAGCTCTTCAGGCACACCGTCCATTTCATACAGAACTTTACCGGGCTGGATCAAGGCAACCCAGTATTCTACGTTACCTTTACCTTTACCCATACGCACTTCGAGTGGCTTTTCGGTGATAGGCTTGTCTGGGAATACACGGATCCAGATTTTACCTTGACGCTTAATTGCACGGGTCATAGCACGACGTGCCGCTTCGATCTGACGAGCAGTCAGACGACCACGGCCCACAGCCTTCAGACCGAAAGTGCCGAAGCTAACATCCGTACCTGCAGCCAGACCACGGTTACGGCCTTTGTGCACTTTGCGGAATTTTGTACGCTTTGGTTGTAACATCAGCGACTCTCCTTACTTGCGGCCTTTACGCTGCTGCTTTTTAGGTTGAGCAGCCGGTTTTTCCGCCTGTTCAACTGCAGCCATACCACCCAGAATCTCACCTTTGAAGATCCATACCTTAACGCCGATTACACCATAGGTGGTGTGCGCTTCAGAAGTATTGTAGTCGATGTCTGCACGCAGAGTGTGCAGAGGTACACGACCTTCACGATACCATTCAGTACGCGCAATTTCAGCACCGCCCAAACGACCACTAACTTCCACTTTTATACCTTTAGCGCCCAGACGCATCGCGTTCTGTACAGCACGTTTCATCGCACGGCGGAACATAACACGGCGTTCCAACTGTGAAGTGATACTGTCAGCAACCAATTTTGCGTCCAGTTCAGGTTTACGCACTTCGGCAATATTAATCTGCGCAGGAACGCCAGCGATATCCGCTACAGCCTTACGCAGTTTTTCAACGTCTTCACCTTTTTTACCGATTACAATACCTGGGCGAGCAGTGTGAATGGTCACACGGATGCTTTTCGCAGGGCGTTCGATAACAATACGTGAAATAGATGCTTTAACCAGTTCTTTATTCAAGTACTGGCGAACTTTAAAGTCGCTGTCTAGATTGTCAGCGAATTCTTTGGTATTCGCATACCAGGTAGAGTTCCAAGGTTTGACAATCCCCAGACGAATACCATTAGGATGTACTTTCTGACCCATTGCTAGTCTCCAGAGTCTCAGCGATCGGACACAACCACAGTAATGTGGCTGGTGCGCTTCAGGATACGATCTGCACGACCTTTGGCACGAGGCATAATACGCTTCATGGTCGGGCCTTCGTCTACGAAAATCTTCGCGACTTTCAGATCATCGATGTCAGCGCCATCGTTGTGTTCTGCGTTAGCAATAGCAGACTCGAGTACTTTCTTCACTAAACCAGCAGCTTTCTTGTTGGTATAGGTCAGAGTTTCCAGAGCTTGCGACACTTTCTTACCGCGGATCAGGTCAGCCACGAGACGAACCTTCTGAGCAGAAGAACGAGCGTGGCGATGTTTAGCGATAGTTTCCATCTCTTCCTCCTACCTTAGCGCTTTTTAGCCTTTTTATCGGCCGCATGGCCGCGATAAGTACGGGTCGGCGCGAATTCACCCAGTTTATGACCAACCATTTCGTCGGAAACAAAAACTGGAACATGCTGACGACCATTATGGACAGCGATGGTCAAACCGATCATGTTAGGAAAGATCGTTGAACGACGGGACCAAGTCTTAATAGGCTTTTTGTCTCCGCTTTCCACCGCTTTCTCTACCTTCTTCAGCAAGTGCAGGTCAATAAATGGACCTTTCTTGAGAGAACGTGGCATGGTTTATCCTCTAATTATTTTTTAGAACGGCGACGTACGATATATTTATCAGTACGTTTGTTGCTACGGGTCTTCTTACCTTTGGTCTGGATGCCCCATGGAGTTACAGGGTGTTTACCAAAGTTACGACCTTCACCACCACCATGTGGATGGTCTACTGGGTTCATCGCCGTACCACGAACGGTAGGACGAATGCCACGCCAGCGGCTTGCACCGGCTTTACCCAGAACACGCAGCATGTGTTCTGCGTTACCAACTTCGCCTAAAGTAGCACGGCAGTCAGACAGTACTTTACGCATTTCACCAGAACGCAGACGCAAAGTTACATAAGAACCATCACGTGCAACAATCTGAGCATAAGCACCTGCTGAACGAGCCAGCTGGCCACCTTTACCTGGTTTCATTTCTATGTTGTGAACAGTAGAACCAACCGGGATATTGCGCATTGGTAGAGCATTACCAGCCTTAATTGCTGAATCAGCACCGGACTGAATTTGATCACCCGCCTTCAGGCCCTTAGGCGCTAGGATATAACGACGCTCACCGTCTTTATACAGAACCAGCGCGATATTCGCTGAACGGTTTGGATCATATTCCAGACGTTCAACAACAGCAGGGATACCGTCTTTATTACGTTTGAAGTCAATCAGACGATAGTGCTGTTTATGGCCGCCACCGATATGACGAGTGGTAATACGACCATTGTTGTTACGACCACCGGTTTTGTTGTTTTTTTCTAACAACGGAGCATAAGGCTTACCCTTATGCAGCTCAGGGTTAACCACTTTAACAACGTGGCGACGGCCCGGAGACGTAGGTTTACATTTAACAATTGCCATTGTTTTTACTCCTCCGGCTTACTCAGCGCCGCCAATGAAGTCCAAATTCTGGCCTTCTTTCAGGGTGACGTAAGCTTTTTTCCAGTCGCTACGACGACCAATACGCTGACCGTGGCGTTTCACTTTACCTTTAGCCAGCAAAGTGTTTACACCTTCAACTTCAACTTCAAACAGTTTCTGTACGGCAGCTTTGATCTCTGCTTTAGTCGCGTCTTTCGCAACCTTGAGGACGATGGTGTTGGTTTTTTCCATCGCTGTAGAAGCTTTTTCAGATACGTGCGGCGCGCGCAGTACTTTTAGCAGACGTTCTTCACGGATCATGCCAGCATCTCCTCAACTTGCTTCACAGCTTCAGCAGTCATAACCACTTTGTCGAAGGCGATCAGACTTACTGGGTCGATACCTGCTGTATCACGAACGTCAACCTTATAAAGGTTACGAGCTGCTAAGAACAGATTCTCATCAACTTCGCCAGTGACGATCAGCACATCTTCCAGAGCCATTTCTTTCAATTTCTGTACCAGCAACTTAGTTTTAGGTGCTTCAACAGAGAATTTCTCGACAACGATCAGACGTTCTTGACGTACCAATTCTGATAGGATGCTTTTCAGAGCACCACGGTACATCTTTTTATTAACTTTTTGACTGTGGTCCTGTGGCTTCGCTGCGAAAGTTACACCACCAGAGCGCCAAATTGGACTCTTAATAGAACCAGAACGCGCACGACCAGTGCCTTTCTGACGCCATGGTTTTTTACCTGAACCAGAAACTTCAGCACGAGTTTTCTGAGCACGAGTACCTTGACGAGCACCAGCTGCATACGCAACAACTACTTGATGCACAAGCGCTTCATTGAAATCACGCCCGAAGGTAGTTTCGGAAACAGTCAGCGCGCTTTGCGCGTCTTTCATTACCAATTCCATTCCTATCTCCTCGACGTTACGCCTTGACAGCCGGTTTTACGATCAGGTTACTGTTCGTTGCACCTGGAACAGCACCTTTGACCAGCAGCAGGTTACGCTCAGCGTCAACACGTACTACATCTAAGCTCTGAACGGTTACACGTTCATTACCCAGTTGGCCTGCCATTTTCTTGCCTTTAAATACCTTACCCGGAGTCTGGTTCTGACCGATAGAACCCGGGACACGGTGAGACAAGGAGTTACCATGGGTAGCATCTTGAGTACGGAAGTTCCAGCGCTTAACAGTACCAGCGAAACCTTTACCTTTAGATGTACCAGTAACGTCGACGTTTTTAACGTCAGCGAAAATTTCAACGCTAATACTTTGACCTACAGTGAACTCTGTATTGCCTTCTGACAGACGGAATTCACGCAGGATACGGCCAGCTTCAACACCAGCTTTAGCGAAATGACCTGCTTCAGATTTATTAACACGGTTAGCTTTTTTGCTACCAGTAGTTACCTGAATTGCACTATAACCGTCA
Source organism: Xenorhabdus koppenhoeferi (assembly GCF_900116635.1). Lineage (GTDB taxonomy): Bacteria > Pseudomonadota > Gammaproteobacteria > Enterobacterales > Enterobacteriaceae > Xenorhabdus > Xenorhabdus koppenhoeferi. The sequence continues at coordinate 23,975 of NZ_FPBJ01000038.1, forward strand.
GTCTCTTTGCTTTTAACTTGAGTTACACGGTTATTTTCGATTTCGATAACAGTTACAGGAATTGAAACGCCATCTTCAGTGAAGATGCGAGTCATACCCACTTTTTTACCGACTAAACCAATCATTGTTTCAACCTCTCAATCGTTCAATCGTTCAATGACCTGATTAACCCAGGCTGATCTGCACGTCTACACCGGCAGCCAGATCCAGACGCATCAGAGCATCAACGGTTTTCTCGGTTGGCTCAACGATGTCAACCAGACGTTTGTGAGTGCGAATTTCGTATTGATCACGCGCATCTTTGTTAACATGCGGAGAGATCAGAACAGTAAAACGCTCTTTACGAGTCGGCAGCGGGATCGGACCACGAACCTGCGCACCAGTGCGCTTAGCGGTCTCTACGATTTCTGCAGTTGATTGATCAATCAAACGATGATCAAATGCTTTCAGGCGGATACGGATTCTTTGGTTCTGCATGAGACCAGAGCTCCAACTATTTTATAAACGTAAATAATTACTCCTCGAACCCATTCCGATTGACGGGGGAGTGTAATCGTTCAATGTGTAACCCCCATATCGGGAGTATTTTAAATGGTGGCATTCACCACACATTACTGATTATAAATCAGCCCTACTATGTAGGTAATCCCGCGTATTATACGTGAATTTACTCACAAAGCAAGATTAAGAATGAAATCTATTCAAAAAAGGACTTATTGAAGAGAGAAAAAAGAAGGGATATAGAAGAAAAGCGCCCTATATACATCGAATTATAGGGCGGCAAAAATATGGCTATTATTCTTCAGTGAGCTGAGATTGAATATAATTCTGTATTCCAATTCGAGTAATGAGTTCAAGTTGAGTTTCCAGCCAATCTATGTGATTTTCTTCATCAGCGAGTACCTCTATCATCAAATCCCTGCTGACATAATCATGGACTGAATCAGCATATGCGATTGCTTCCCTGAGATCCTTCGCACCACGTAATTCTAATTCCAGATCCGATTGCAGCATTTCTCCTACATCTTCTCCGATATTAAGTTTCCCCAAGTCCTGTAGGTTTGGCACACCTTCTAAAAAGAGAATACGCTCAATAAATTTATCAGCGTGCTTCATCTCATCAATAGATTCGTGATATTCAACCTCATTTAAACGCATTAATCCCCAATTTTTAAACATCCGGGCATGAAGAAAGTACTGATTAATAGCGACAAGTTCATTACCAAGAAGTTTGTTCAGATGTACAATTATTTTTTTATCACCTTTCATAACAAGTTCCTCCGCTTCCAGTTACTATAATGTAGTACTAATTTAGCAGAGTAATTGCAAGTAAATTGTTTTCTATTTAAGCAACATTATTCATTGGAGATAGTAAGGCTATCTCCTCATTTATTATCTCACGAGCTTGCCGTATACATTTCCCACAATCACTTCCTATAGGAACAAAGTTTCTTAATTCCCTGATAGAACGAACATGTCGCTGATGCACAGCATCACGTATCGTTTTGTCACTTATCGCATTGCAGAGACAGACATACATGGAAGCACTCTTCTAACTATTTATATACTTGATAACTGCTTAGACTAATTAAATAAGCATGCCTAAATAAAAATAATCATGCTTATGCAACAAGCGTTATCCTAGAATAGTAAATAAAAATGAATCTCATTTCAATTATTGTTTTTGTTTGTCTTTAGATCAAAAAAAGCCACCTATTGAAGGGAACCCCGAAAGTTGGACTCCCAACAATTAGGGGTTCACTTCAATAGGGCGGGTTCGTCTTTTGACACAAGGATGATCCTGTTCAATCAGGTTATTGAGATAGTTATTTTGTCGGATAATAATGGCTTCGTCCGTTGACTTTCCTTGATTTAATTCATCCACTGCTGCTTTATTGGCCCCACTTTTATCGAGCATCACCACTTCTGGCTGACCGTGTTGCCTCATGGCTTTTTTAAAGAAACGCAGGGCAGCCTTATTATCTCGATGATCGGTCAGCAGAAATTCCACGGTATTACCGTCAGAATCCACTGCCCGGTAAAGGTATTTCCACTGACTTTTCACTTTAATATAGGTCTCGTCCATTCGCCACCGACGGCCGGTTTGCTCCGTTTATAGCATTTGACGATAAGGGGAACCAAACGATGAACCCAGCGGGAAAGTGTGGAGTGATCCACGTCAATTCCACGTTCCGCGATCATTTACTCGATATTACGCAGGCTCAGCGCATAGGCCAAATACCAGCGAACACATTGAGCGATAATATCAATCGGGTAATGCAGTCGTTTGAAAGCTTTTCGGATTAGGGACATGTTCTGGATTCACTGAAAAAGCGTGAAGTTTACCTGATGTTCCACTAATGCGACAGAACCTCAAACCCCGTGTTTGCCGTCAACCTGATTTGAGAAGTTAACCAAAAAACGTGCAATGAATCACATTATTTTTAAATCCGGCAATAGGCTAATTATTTTTTCAGAGATCCATCAGAGATTCAATTTTCTAATATAGGAAGTGTAACTATATCACTCTTATTATAATCAAATACAAATAATTAATTTTTTTATAATTTATAATGTTATTATATTAAATATAAGATATTGATAATTAATTTTATTTACATAAATTGACATTTTTATTCTTTATACGTAGACTACTTATCTTAATATTTATTGCACTCAATCTTTGAAGGTGGGCTGGAAGAGAATTATATCTTGCATTGATGTTTTATAGCATCCAGGTACATCAGCGATTATGGGGACAAGTAGAAAACTGAAACTCTTAAAGGAGTACTCACAAATTAATTTTAGTAAAGCGTAAGTAACAGAATTAATTTATTTACAGACAATAAAACTCTATATTTCACAAGGATTGACTCATTCCTAATATATGGAAATATGTTCTATATAGCAGTCTAGCCTATTTCTTGATTTAATTAGAATAGTCTTCATTCAATTAGAATAGTCTTCATTCAGATTGAGTTTATAGCAAAATTTGGTTACGTATTCAAAGTGTGTATTGTGAATTTCATTGTATGCATTCAATGCTGATAAATGCATATAAATTGCAGTACAACTTTAATGGTAAAGTTGTACTGTAATCATAGCTTTCAACACATTAAATACACGACCCCAAATTTTATCATATTGTTTGAACAAGACGATGTGGCCTATTTGGAAAAGGATTTTGCGCGAGTGACTGACACATTAGTACCAATGCAAGCTTTTGACAAGTTGGGTGCTTTGCTAAAAAAAGTCTGGCTTAACGCGCAACAGCAGGGTAAACGCCATTTTTGGCATACGTATTTTTATGAAGTGGCTTTACAAATGGGGCAAAAGCAGACTTATGCTACGCGTGCTAAAGAATGTTGATAGAAAGCGATGCCAGCTTGGTATTACCACTTTTGCTGGAAGCGAAACAAAATCCGCACGCGGCAGCATAGCACAATTAACCTGATTGTTAGGTGAGGATAGCACATGACACAGGGAAAAATGGGGGCTGTGTATGACACCCAGTCTCATGATGGTGGCCTGGCGGCAATCCGCCGCTTGGCAAAATTGAACGAACCTTCGCAAGCAGATACACCTCTCTTGCAAATGGCCGCGCTCATGTTGCAAGAGAGTAGCTCGGAAATGAGCAGTCCATCCGAACGTCAGCGCTTCAGTCGCCTATTTGGCGTGCCAGTATTGGATGAATACAGTTCAGAAGAAATTGGTTTAATGGCCACTGAATGCCTACATGGCAGTTATCACGTCGTGGAAGATGGGGTATATCTAGAGATATTGGATCCAGATAGCCAAGGGCTAGGACGTGTAGTAGCGAGCGATTTGGGTAATTTTCTCATGCCATTAATTCGCTATGATCATCGGGACTTAGCTAGTTTCGATAATACACCTTGTTCTTGCGGGCAAAGTTTTCGCCGTCTGTCAACGTTGCACGGACGACGCGACGACGCTTTTCAAACCTCTAACGGTCAATACTTAACCAGCGCATCGCTGCTAGCGATTTGTGACGATGTGCTAACTGATGAGAAATCGGGTATACACGAATATAGGCTGATTCAACAAGGTCCGGCGCATGTTGAACTGCAATATACTGGCTCCCCCAATAATGCTCACCAAGAGAAATTGTTATCCGATTTCAAATACCGTTTACAAGCACTATTCGGCTACACAATTGAGTTAAACGTAAAGCACCAGCAAAGACTGTCACCAAGCGCAAGTTTTAAACGACACAGCCTGCTGCGTATTTGGAATAAAAGTTGATGAAAAGTACTCACAATCCCACCTTATTGCTGACGGGGTGTAGTTTAACTAAAGGCCAATATTATCGATATGGAGAAAAGTACGCAAGAATTATTGAGCTGCCTCAGCCGCTCAGTAAATCTGCTATTTTAGCTCAAGGTTTCTGTGTTACTGACTATATTTTGGGTGGTCCAGAATATATTGATGACACCGCTTTTAAGCATTTCCCTAAATTTGCTGCAGACCACGTTCGAGAAGGCAGCAATTGGCCGCAACAAGCTTGGAAAACCTTACACGAGCAGTGTACAGGGATATTCGGTATGGGACATATAGGTCAAGCCCTAGTAGAGAAGCTGTACGCACTGGGGGCTCGCCAACTGACTTACACCAGCCGAAGTAGGAAGCCACAATTAGAACAACAATATGGTTTGCACTTTGTCTCGCAAAAGCAATTGTTTAATGAGTGTGATAGCGTTTCCCTGCATTTGAGTTATAACGAGCAAACCCATCATTTAATTAACCAGTCTGCACTTCAAAAGTGTAACCCCTGCTTGCGTTTACTGTGTTTTTCCAATCCACATGTGATTGATCCGAAAGCAGCACGTGCTGCGCTGTTAAAAGGTAACTTACAGCAACTCTATACACTTCGTCTTTCAAACTGCCTCTTTGTTGGCTGCGCTCGCTCACCCCGGTCACATAATTATCTATGCTCCCGGGGATTTGCTCTCTTGCCGTCGAGATGCAACTTGAGATCCATTGTGTATATATAGCAGAATCAATATAATCAGACATAAGTCACATGCTCTGTAAACAGCTCATCAATAGAGCATCTTTCTCGTCTTCTTGTTGTTTTTGTTTCAGCCCATTTGTTTTCGATAGGATTTAAATCTGGGCTGTAAGGCGGAAGCCATTCTAACTGGCATCCGTGATCGGTTATCGCTTTTCGCGTGTCACCGCGTTTATGGAAAGGGGCATTATCCATCACAATCACTGTCCCCTTAGGGAGCTTCGGCAACAAATCTTGTGTCAGCCAGGCATGAAACACATTCGCATTAATGGTTCCGGCAAACAAACTTAAGGTCACAAAGGTATTTTTAATGATAGCACCAATGGCATTAATGCGGCCTTTGTGCTGCCAGTCATGTAAACCAAAACAGCGGGACCCTTTTAACGAATAGCCATGCGTACGTGGCATGGACTGCTCAAAGCCGCTTTCATCCAGATAAACAATCTGTTTGCCCGCCTGCTCATGATGGCGGATACGCTCGCCAAATACCTGACGAGCGTGTTCGTCAGCGG